>NZ_JAWOWP010000002.1:0-664229 GCF_033340555.1 Vibrio sp. 1069 | reverse complement strand
CTACAGTGAGTTTAAAAGCGAGGGAGTAATCGCGCTGAGTTCTTTTAGTTGTTGATTTCATAACACTCTCCAATTTTTTTGGGGGGAAAGTGTCAACCTTATTTAGGACGGCACACAAAAAGAATTGAAAGCCGAGCAAAGCGCTCGGCTTTTTTATGCGCGTCTAATACGGTTTTGCTTTTCATCGTGTTTGTTTACCCAACTTATTACTTCGTCTAAGGGCAGGGCAGGACAGAACAAGTAACCCTGAATGATGTCACAGCCTCGACTTCTCAAAAAATGCAGTGTGTCCATGTCTTGAACGCCTTCTGCTACGACCGAATACCCTAATCCATGTGCTAGCGCAATCGTGTTCTCAACGATAGAGCGTGAGCCTTCAGTGCGGCTTGCTGTGAAAAGAAATTAACCAGCTTACCTTGAAACGTATTATCAATCTTTCGACGTTTTTGAGGTTATCTCATAATTTGAATCAGTCATTGGCCTTCAGGTTGTGTCATGTCTTCGATAGACTCAAAGCAGTATTTACGATTAGGGAGCCCAGTAAGAGCGTCATGGACAGCATTGCGCTTCTCTCTTTCAGCAACGGTATGAAGCTCTAATATCGAATCGTTGCTCCACTTAATCACCAGCACGACAAAGGTATGCCGCCAAAAATTATAAGAGAAACGCCCGTTTCTAAGAGAGAAGCAATAGGTTTTTGCATGATGGCGTGCAAAAAAACGGCATAAGCAAAAATGAAACAGCTGATTAACAATAATAGGTAAGTCCACCCGGTTACGTCAGTTTTTGAGCAGATGTTTTTTGTCATCTGCCATCCCCAGCAGAGCAAAATCAAACCTAAGATCACTAGTAGAAACGCAATAGTGAGCACATTATTACCCCGATTTATTGATTGGTTTGTTATTTTTGTTAACCCAATAAACAACGTGTTTTATATGCCTGACTTTGTACAAATTGACCTGTTCATAAACTATGTTTAACAAGTGATATTTTTTAGTCTTCAAATAAAATCAAAACTTGCTACAGATCAACAAAATTTGTTCAATCAAATCGGTTTTACTAAAAGATTGTTGAAAGATTAAAAAATTATTGAATAATAGAGGGGCAAACAAGAAGTACGCAGCGCACAAGCGCTATTACAACCTCTGCTCTACAACAGGATAACTATTTCATGTCTAATTCGTTTGTACTGGTCATCAACTCTGGTAGCTCTTCATTAAAATTTGCTGTTATTGATTCTGAAACCGGTGAAGCTTTGGTATCAGGTATTGGTGAGTGTTTTGGCCTACCTGAAGCTGAAATCAGTTGGAAATATCAGGGAGAAAAAACCGTTGAAGCAATTCCAGCTGGCGGCAACCATCATCAGTACGCCGTTGAGCGAGTGGTAAAACTACTCGATACTCTAGGTTTGAGCTCAAAATTTGTCGCTGTAGGCCATCGCATTGTCGCAGGCGGTGAAACCTTTAAAGGAACTGTGAAAGTTGATGAAACAGTTATTCAAGAAGTAGAGCGCCTTGCTGAACTTGCACCACTTCATAACAAAGCGAACGCTGAAGGCATGAGAGCGGCAATGGCGGCGTTCCCTTCACTGCCTCAATTTGCTGTATTTGACACTGCTTTCCACCAAACAATGCCAGCCAAAGCCTTTATGTACGCACTTCCTTACGAGCTTTACGAAGAGCATAAAGTGCGTCGTTACGGTGCTCACGGTACAAGCCACTACTACGTAAGCCGTGAAGCAGCGAAAATGCTAGATAAGCCGGTTGAAGAAAGCAGCTTTATCACTGTGCACTTAGGTAACGGTGCATCAGTGAGTGCGGTTAAAAATGGCGAATGTGTTGATACAAGTATGGGTTTGACGCCGTTAGCTGGCCTAATGATGGGCACTCGCTGTGGTGACCTTGATCCAAGTGTTATCGAGTTCCTTTTCCGTAAAGGCTGGGAAAAAGACGAAGTGTTCGAGATGATGAACAAGAAGTCAGGTTTCTTAGGTGTATCTGGTGTGACAAGTGATGCTCGTGGCGTACTAGAAGCAATGGAAGCGGGGAATTCACGTGCGAAGTTGGCATTTGAAATCTTCACTTACCGTGTTGCGAAATACATTACTTCTTACCTAGCTGCTCTGGATTCATTAGACGGCATCATCTTCACTGGTGGTATTGGTGAAAACTCACTACCAATTCGTCGTGAAATCTTGAAAAACCTAAAACTTCTAGGTTTTGTTGAAGATGAGAAAGGTAACGAAGATGCAAGATTTGGTAACGCAGGTGTTATTGCAACATCTGAGTTGTTAGGTGCCAAAGCTCTTGTTATTCCTACTAACGAGGAATTTGTGATAGCTAAACAATCGGTTGAACTATTGTAATATATAACGAAAACAGAAAGTTAAAAGCGAGCCTCGTGCTCGCTTTTTTATTTAAAGCAATTTGGCAATTACTCTTTGGGTTTCAGAGCTTCGCGCTTTTCGATTAAAAAATCCATCAAGACGCGGATTTTTTTCGGCATATGCTCTCGTGAAGGTATATATAAATAAAACCCTGGAAACTCTTTGCACCAAGGTGTCAGAACTCGGGTCAATCTTCCCTCATCTATGTGCTTTTCCACCCATAAATCAATATGCTTTACTAAACCCACACCCTGTATTGCAGCTTGTAACATACTATAGTCATCATTAAAAATAGCATTGCCTTTAGGCTCGAAAACGAGGGTGCGCTTTGCAACATCTGGAGAGGTTAGCGACCAATGATCAATTGTTCCGCTAGAGGTAAAACGATAAGCAAGGCAATTGTGACCTTCTAAATCCTCAGGAGTTTGAGGTAGTCCATTTTGCCTAAAGTATTCAGGAGAGCCCACTATTGCCGTTGTTAACGGCGGAGTAATAGGGACCGCAACCATATGTTCATCTAAGCTTAATCCTAAGCGAATGCCAGCGTCAACGCCTTCTGCGACGATGTTAGAAAACCCATCATCCATGATTAGCTCTAGGCGTATTTTAGGATAACGAGAGAGGAACTCACCTAGATAGGGCTCAATAAGCAGCCGAGCAGCGGTTCTTGATACACTGATACGGATTAATCCCGAAGGCTCAAGATGAGAGTCGTTCAATTCGTTAACGACCTGCTCAATGTTCATCAATGAAGGTTGCAAAATATCAAGCAGACGTTGGCCTTCTTCCGTCAGCGACATACTTCTGGTGGTTCGATTAATTAACCGAACTTGTAGCTGTTGCTCTAACGCTTTCAGGTGTTGTGATAAGGCAGCACGGGTTATCCCCATTTCTAAGGCTGCTTTAGTGAAACTGCGATGGCGAGCAATATGTGCAAACCACGTCAGTGATGAAATTAAAGAAGGTTCTATTCTCATTTGTTAAGTATAACTAAACAGTCATGTAGATAAAACGATATTTATCCGAAACAGTGTGTTGACTAATATTACCTCGAAGCTTAGGTCAGCCTGAGATGAACAGTTAACCTCTAATGGAGAATGTCGCTATGTCTAAAGTCACTTTCAAAAATCTCAATGGTCAAGGTATTGAGATTTCAGCGGTTATCAACTTCCCTACAGATTTTGATGCAAGTAAACAATATGCGGCGGTTGTTGTTTCACACCCAGGTGGTGGCGTAAAAGAGCAAACCGCAGGCCTATATGCGAGTAAACTTGCAAAAAGCGGCATAATTGCCATTGCGTTTGACCGTTCGTATCAAGGTGAAAGTACAGGTGAGCCTCGCCAAATGGAAAACCCTTACACGAGTACTGAAGACGTGAGCGCAGTCGTCGACTATCTGACAACGTTAGAGTACGTCGATAACGATAAAATTGGCGCAATGGGGATTTGTGCTGGTGCGGGCTATAGTGCAAATGCAGCGATCAATGATCGTCGAATCAAAGCACTGGGTATGGTTAGTGCCGTAAACATTGGCCAAATGTTCCGTAATGGTTGGGATAATTCGGTTAACGATGCTGACGCTGTTGGTTACTTAGAATTTGGTTCGAATGCTCGCACAACCGACACGAATGGTACAGAATTCGCGACTATTCCTCTAGCTCCGATGCGTGAAGAAGATGCCTCAAATGCAGAACTACGCGAAGCTTGGGAGTATTACCACACACCACGTTGTGAACATCCAAATGCGCCGGGTTTTGCTCTAACTCGTAACTTAAATCAGATCATTACTTACGATGCGTACCACAAAGCGGAAGCATTCCTAACTCTGCCAATTCTTGCTGTCGTTGGTAGTGACGCAGGCAGCAAATGGATGAGTGATGACCTGATAGAACGTGCTGCGAGTTCAGATAAAACCTTGTATGCCATTGATGGTGCAAACCATATGTCGCTTTATGATGTTGCCGAATACGTCGATGACGCAGTATCCCAACTCGCATCTTTCTTCCAACGCACTCTTTAATATTCCCGATGAAAGGCTCAATTGCTTCGAGCCTTTCTGCTCTCAAGGCTTTTTACTCTTAAGGTATTGATTATGAATATGCAAAAAATCACTTTTAGAAATGCTGATATGTCTTGGGATATGTCTGCATTAATTTTATTCCCAGAAGGCTTCAATGAATCGAAACGCTACCCAACAATGATAAGTGTTCATCCTTTTGGTAGTTGTAAAGAACAAACATCCAGCGCTGTCTATGGTAAAGCCCTTGCTGAGTTAGGTTACGTCGTGATCGCATTTGACGCGAGCTTCCAAGGAGAATCGGGAGGATTGCCTCGCTACGTAGAAGACCCAAGTCAACGTGTTGAAGATATCAGTCGCGTTATCGACTATGCAGTAACTTTACCATATGTCGATGAGAATAGAATTGGTGGACTCGGTATCTGCGGCGGTGGTGGTTACATGATCAATTCAGCCCTAACCGAAAAGCGCTTGAAAGCTGTCGTAGGTATTACGCCTGTTAACTTAGGCCGCTTGTTCCGTGAAGGCTTTAGTATGTACGACCCTATCGCCAATCTTGAAGCTATGGCTGCACAGAGAACAGCCGAAGCTCGCGGCTCAGAGCTGAAAATCGATGAACTTCTTCCTCCAAATATTGAATTTGCAAAAGAAAATGGATTAACAGAACGAGACGTGTTCGAAGCTACTGAATACTACAAAACATCACGTGGACAAACCGAAGGTGGTGCAACTCGTATGCTGTTTTCACATGCACAGAAAACACTGAGCTGGGATGCCTTTGCATTTGCCGAAACGTTATTGACTCAGCCTGTTATGGCCGTGGTAGGGCAAAAAGTCGGGGCGTTTGGTGCTTATCGTGATGGGCAGGAAATTTATGGCCGCTCTGTTCAATCAAAAGACCGACAGCTGGTTAATTTGGAAAATTGGTCTCACTATGAACTGTATGACCATCCAGAAGCAGTCGGCATTGCAATGGACAAGGTTTCTGCATTCCTTGAAACACACTTAAAATAATCTAATAAGTTAGAAGCGTTTTGTAGAGTTGCAAAGCGCTTATTTTTAACAGCGTAAGATGTAGTTCGAAGCGAGTAGGTCGGTAAATCTTCGTGCGAATAACCTCATCTACAGGCTATTGACTAAATACCACTGCCAAATACTGTTTAAGACAATGTAGACTGAGACCTAATTAAAGGCGTTAGATAGGAAGGCAGTTTAATTCATGCGCAAATCAGATAAGAAGGTCGAGAATCTAATTAGAGAAGTGTTGACCGAAGTTTGTGAAGATACGCTAAAAGGCTACGATGGCTTTCTTTGGGTGACTCATACCGTCAAATTCTCTTCTTTTCCACAAAGTTTAGAAATAGTCTGCGTATTCGAAACGAAGCAAGATCGAGCTAACTTTTTTGAAGGAGAGGGCCGCCAGCATGTTTCCACAACTATTCAAAAGGCATTTAATAAGGCAGGAGTGCAACTAAAGAACGTCAGTAAGCAAATCAGTTACGATACAAAACAAAAGTGTTAGTGCGGGCAGCAATGGTCCGTAATAAAATGGTGCTTGGCTACCTTGCTATAAAAATGCAAAGGGCACTGGATGGGCAATGAAGCTTCAGCTCACTTAGATATACATCGGTGTAACTATGAGTTATGGAGTTATGGATTGTGAATACGGTTGGTTTTCTAATGTTGCCTTAAGAGGCCATGATTAGTCGTTTACAATGAGTAAAGTACAAACTTCTGCATGGTGGATATCCGCAGAAAATTATTGAAAAGAAAGGCTCTAGCTGGAGCGGTCTATCATTTTCTTTGGGTTACCTCGACTATGAATAGCTTAATTGCTATGTTTCGCAAAATATATGGATATTCTTCTGCTCGTTATCTTCAGATGCCGTGCAGAAGAATGTGTTTGCCGGCTGAGGGAAAAATGAAAACCAAAATAATAATGTCTTTTCTACTCGCTACATTATGTGTCAGTGTCAGCGCCAGTACGAATGAGCCGAAATACCATTCTGCGCTAACAGTCAAAACGGGATTCAGTGAAGACAGAGACAAGCCTGTGGAAGTCTATTATTGGTATCCCACAACGAACGAAAAAAACAACTTCTCGTTTGGTAGGGGGAACATTTTTAAATCAGTCGAAACGCAGTTAGATGCCCCTTTAGCAAGTGGAAAATTTCCCGTTGTGCTTTTGTCGCAGGGCGGAACACGGTCAGCGTTTTCCCACAGTGGTTGGATAGCCTCGAGCCTGGCGCAACAAGGTTATGTCGTTGTGGTACCAAAGCCTCCTGCACCGAACGAAATCAATGCAGAAATGGCTGTTGATGAAATCACATTCAGAACCAGTGATTTGGTGCTTGGGCTGAACGAATTAAGTTCGGTCGGGATACTGTCCGGAGGCGTAGATACTGATGCAGTGCAGGGGGTCGGCTTTTTTCTGGGCGGCACATCTATGCTGATGCTCTCCGGAGCTCAAATAAGCCCGGAGAAATATCGAACATCGTGTCACAACGCCACCAATGTAGACTGTCATTGGTTACGTGAAAATAACGTTGATATTACCAGCATCCCGGATCAAAAATTCCCCCGATTTCAGTCTGAAAACAAACTGAAATCGGTCGTCGTTATCAACCCTGAGCTAACGAAAACTTTTGTCCCTGAAACTCTGGCCTTGATGAACAATGCTATCACCGTGGTGGCGCTCTCTGATCGGCTACATCCCGCACTGACACCAGCCGAATCACTTGTTGCTCTTCCCAATGTGACGTTTCAAGAGATCCCCAGTGCGAGTCAGTTTAGTGCGTTCGCAGAATGTACTGAGCGTGGCATTAAAATTCTCGCATCAGAAGGGGAGGAAGCACTTTGCCAGGAGCGTGACGAGGTTTCCAGAAAGGACAATCACCAGAAAATTTTGGATGTAATTCTGACTAGCCTAACAAAGCCACAAGAATAGCAACAATGTGACACTTTCTTACACATTGTCTGTTCGAGTAAGCAAAGCGAGGAGTAAGTTTTGTGTAGGCTTATCCCTCCACCATAGTGCAAGGCCTACTAGTGACCGTGTTATTTGCTCTAACTAAGTACTTGTACCAACATTTTGAAACTTAGAAGAACACACAAAATACCAACGATTTTCTTAAGAACTTTATTTGGGAAATACGCTGCACAACGCACGCCGAGGCTAGTAGTTAAGTAGCTACTAATGGAGAAGCTGAGCATTGCAGGAAGGTATATGTATCCTAATACTAAGTTGTTCCAATCTGTGTTTCCCCATCCGTTTAACATGTAACCGAGGCTTCCTGACAGCGCGATAGGGAAACCTATCGCAGCAGAGGTACCAATAGCACGTTTTACCTCAAAATTTTGCTGGACAAGATAGGGGATGATCAACCCCGCACCGCTTATAGAGACAAGTGCTGATACAGAGCCAATCACCGAGCCTACAGTGATATTACCGATAGCTCCATGTGGGTTCGGGTTGTACTCATTTTCAGTGTTGAGGAACATCTTATAAGCAACATACAACATGAATACGCTAAAAAAGCCTGCCAGATAGACGCCTTGTAGATACGATGCTACGAATGTGGCGCAAAATGTTCCGACTAGAACTCCGCTCAACATTTTTACTACCATTGTCGAGTCTACATTCTCTTTTTTGTAGTGAGCGCGCATGCTGCCCAATGTTGTAACAATCATCGAAGCCATTGATGTCCCTAACGCAAGATGGACCACTTCTGTATCAGCTATTCCCTGTAGTGAAAATAGAAACGCAAAAATAGGGACGGCCATTCCACCACCACCCACACCAACGAGTCCTGCGAGAAAGCCAATGCCCAAGCCTGCTGTAATGTAATAGATAATAAAGATAGGTTCGTTCATGATGGTTCTGCCTTCGATAAAATGGTCGTTGCTAAAATGTTACTCGAACGTGAACTTGCTATGGTAACGTTAAGAGGACAGAAAATAATGAATAATGGCCAAAATGGAATTGAGTAAATAAAGTGACAAACTCTGATTACAGCGAGTGGAAAAATGGCGCCGCACTGATCGCTAAGGAGTGGCAGCATGAAAGGAGCGACTTCAACCATTTGGATCAACGGCCACATAATTGGCACAGTCATCATCGAGGCCAGTTACTGTGTATAGATGAAGGGCTAATACAGGTAAAAACCGATGAAGGAACGTGGATACTACCACCTCACCGAGCTGGTTGGATCCCCCCGGGTGCGATGCACAGTGTTTATTTTTGTGGTTCTCTGAAAGGTCGTTCATTACTGTTTACTCCAGAGAGTTGTGAGCGGTTTCCAATGAGACCTTGTGTTATCCAAATGAGCGATGTGTTGAAAGCCCTATCGGTTAGAGCATCGATATGGAGCAAAACAGACGATCTATCCATACAGTCTTTACGTATTCTTGCCGTAATATCCGATGAAATCGTCAATAGCCCTCATGAGTCACTCCACATCCCGCTGCCCAGAGATCCGAGACTGCAAAAAGTTACTCAAGCAATTTTAATAGACCCAAACAGCAAGCATTCTGTAGAGCATTGGGCCAATATTGGGGCAGTCTCATCTCGGACGTTAAGACGATTGATTCGAAGTGAGTTAAACATGAGTTTTAGTGAATGGCGGCAACAAGTACTGCTAATACATTCATTAGAAATGATAGCTCGAGGGGAATCGGTGGGAGATATTGCACATGCTTTAGGTTATTCGACGCCCAGCAACTTTATCGCGATGTTTCGTCGGGTCTATGGCGATTCACCTACGCGTTACTTTTCTAATCGCGGAATATAATTTCCGTGCTCGCATGCTCATGATGTTCCCCTAATTATCTTTAATCAAAAAAGGTAAATATTGAAAAGATTAATTGTTATGTTATAACATTGCCTTGTTTGGGGCTCTACAATTTGTTGTTTAAAGAATTGATCTCACAACCAGTAGTCTCCTATTGAGAGTAAACGTTGATTTCTTCACAAGCGTTGTCTGACTTGACTCTACATGGGGTGGGACTGTGTCAATATGTCCGTGAACTAGAGCGAAATCGTAACGATTACTAGGTCTCATAGCCCTAGAAAATCAACGTTATTAAAACCTTTACCTGACCTTTTTAACGCTTGGGAGGAAGATATATGAGCATTGATGTAGTTGAGAACCCGCTTCGTGTCCAAAAAACATCATCGTTGGCGATATCGACATCAGCGAACATACTTAGCGACATCTACAAACCAGAGCACAATATTGCCATATGGCAGCGAACGCTCTCGAAAGAGTTGACGAAGGACATTAATCTGATGCTGGCTCAGGAGCCTAGATTGGCACTGGTACAAAGTGTCACGCCAGATGATGCTGCACAATGGGTACGAAGCAAGTTAGAGGGCTATGCGTGTGCTGATGCGCTGAGTGAAGATGTTGCTTTAATCGTCGATATGTTCTGCTGTTTGTTTGAGGTTAAAGAAGCAGGTTTGAGACTAACTCGCCTAGACAGCCCGATGTGCCCGAAATTTCACTTTGATCGTGTGCCTTGCAGACTTGTCATAACTTATACCGGCCGAGCGACCGAATGGTTAACCAACGATACCATTGATCGCACTAAACTCGGTGCCGGTAGTCTCGGTCAACCTGATCACCTATCGGGCTTATACGACTCTGAAAGTGCAATACGACGAATGCAGCCTGGCGATGTTGCCCTGCTCAAAGGAAGTGGTTGGGAAGGCAATGAAGCCACTGGACTTATACATCGCTCTCCACATGTTGCAGACAATGAACGTCGCTTACTACTCACATTGGATTTCATCTAGAGATATGAGAAAGCTCAAAACGGTAGATGACGTCATGAAGCAGGTAGAGAAAATCTGCCTGCTGCGAGGTAAACAACTCACTACTAAACGGAAATTGATACTGACTTCACTGCTATATGCGGAGAAGCCGCTTTCTGCCTACGAACTAGTTGACTACTGCAATCACAACTTTTCTCAAAACATTCAAGCGATGTCGGTTTATCGAATACTCGATTTCCTTGAAGCAGAGCACTTTGTCCATAAGCTCAATACATCTAGTAAATACGTCGTTTGTTCTCAAATCGCGTGCGATCAGAAGCATGGCGTTCCACAGTTTTTGATTTGCTCTCAGTGTGGAAAGGTTAGTGAAATAGCGGTTGAAGCCAATGTTATTTCTAGCGTATGTGCGAAAGCCATACAAGAAGGCTTCACCGTTCTTAGCCCACAATTTGAGATTTCCTGTGTTTGCGATGAATGCGCAAACCGCCCCCTATGAGGCAGACACACGATCTCCCCTTATAGCTTCACAAGGTGACCGAGTACTGGCCACATTTATAAATTATCTAAAAGAATGAATTATGTCAGCAACATTGATTAAAAACGCTCGGGTGGTCAACGAAGGAGCCATTACCGAAACAGATTTACGTATTGTTGATCAAAGAATTGACAAGATTGCTACTAATATATCCGTACAACACGGAGATATTGTAATTGATGCTAAAGGGGCTTATTTACTGCCAGGCATGATTGACGATCAAGTGCATTTCCGAGAACCTGGGCTGACACATAAAGGCACAATTGCAAGCGAGTCGCGGGCAGCGGTAGCCGGCGGTATTACAAGCTACATGGAAATGTCCAATGTTAGTCCGGCTACAACGACTATTGACTCGTTAGAGCGCAAGTTCGCTCTCGCTAAAGAAAGCTCGTTTGCGAATTATTCTTTCTACCTCGGTGCAACCGAAGACAATCTTGAACAGATTAAACAACTTAACCCCAAACAACATTGTGGTGTGAAAGTATTTATGGGGGCATCAACAGGAAATTTGTTAGTCGAAGATCCGCAAGCGTTGGAGTCAATTTTTCGTGACTCTCCAGTACTCATTGTTACTCATTGTGAAAGTGGGACTGTTATTAAACAAAACCAGCAAAAGCAAAGGCTTAAGAAGCCAGGTTTCACTATCGAAGACCATCCCATTTTGCGTGACGAAGAGGCCTGTTACGCTTCATCTTCTTATGCGGTAGAACTTGCCAAAAAGTATCACAGCCAACTGCATGTGCTGCACATCACAACGGCGAAGGAGCTAGCACTTTTTGACGAGGGAGACATTCGAGATAAATCAATCACCGCGGAGGCTTGTGTTCACCATCTTTGGTTCAGCAACAAAGATTATGGCGCTCTTGGTAATTTGATCAAATGTAATCCTTCAATCAAGTTTCCTAGTGACCGCGATGCGTTGTTAAAAGCGTTAAATACGGGGCAAATAGATATCATTGCAACAGATCACGCTCCTCACACTTGGCAAGAAAAACAAGTGCCTTACGAGCAGGCTCCAGCCGGACTGCCGTTAGTTCAGCATGCGTTACTTACTCTCTTCGAGCATGTCCGTTTAGGTCATATGAGTTTGACTCAAGTAGTCGAAAAAACTGCGCACAACCCGGCCATTCGCTATGGCATTCAAGGCCGAGGTTTTATTCGTGAAGGTTACTACGCCGATTTGGTGTTGGTTGATGCTCATACCCCAACACGAGTTAGCAACGAAAACAGTTTATATCACTGTGGTTGGTCGCCTTTTGCTGGACATGAATTTTCAGCTCAAATTCAAAAGACTTGGGTCAATGGCGCGCTAGTTTATGCCAATAACAAAGTCATCGATAAACCAGCTGGAGCGATGCGTTTATCCTTCAATCGTTAAGTCGCTGACCGTAAAAAAAGAGCCATAAACAAACTGGAAGCATTATGTTAAGAAGAAACCCAACGGGCCATATGCCACAGGTGTCCTCAACAGCCTTTATCGATCCAACCGCTATTATCTGTGGCAAAGTCATTATTGAGGATAACGTTTTTATTGGACCCTATGCTGTTATTCGAACTGACGAAGTTAATAACCATGGAGACATGGAAGCTATCGTCATCAAACGTGACACCAATATCCAAGATGGTGTCGTAATTCACTCTAAGGCAGGGGCTGCGGTGACCATTGGTGAGCGCTCATCCATTGCTCATCGTTCGATTATTCATGGTCCTTGCCAGGTTTGTGATGATGTTTTCATTGGCTTCAACTCCGTCGTGTTCAATAGCGTCATCGGTGAGAGGTGTGTTATTCGTCATAACTGTGTCGTCGATGGCCTCGATTTACCCGCTTATTTCCATGTACCACCGATGACCAATATTGGTGTCGGTTTTGATTTAGAGAGTATCTCTAAAGTGCCGCCAGAATATTCAGCTTTTTCCGAATCCGTCGTTTCTGCCAACCATGAACTAGTCCAAGGCTACCGGAGAATTGCCAATGAACTTTAATAAGCCACTGATTTCGCGAGTGCCGACTAACATCATCACTGGCTTTCTCGGGGTGGGGAAAACATCGGCAATAATGCACTTATTGACCCATAAACCGAGTCATGAACGTTGGGCTGTATTGGTCAATGAATTTGGCGAAGTTGGTATTGATGGCAGCTTGTTACAAGGCCAAAAAAAACAAGACCAAGTGTTTATTCGAGAGGTCCCCGGGGGATGTATGTGCTGTGCAGCAGGTCTTCCGATGCAAATCGCCTTAAATCAATTATTGTCTGAAGCAAGGCCAGATCGATTGTTGATTGAGCCTACAGGCCTTGGTCATCCTAAAGAAGTACTGCAAGTGCTATCGACCGAGTATTATCGTCAAATTCTCGCTTTGCAAAAAAACATTACTTTAGTCGATGCACGTAAACTATCGGATCCTAAGTACACTGAGCATGAAACGTTTAACCAGCAAATCACTATCGCAGATACAGTGGTAGGTAATAAGCGCGATCTCTATCAAGATGAAGATGAGCAAAAGCTGACGGCTTATATAGCAAAGCTCGGTCTGCGGGAAACAAAAGTGATTTTCGCTGAACATGGCGCTATCCCTTTTCATGAATGTGAGGGAGCGACTCGTATTGACGTGCAAAAAACGCCCTCTGTTCTTTATCGTGAAAGAGAGAAAAAGTCACTTGTTCCTGAGTTGCCTATGCCTGAGAGTGGCATTCTAAAAGCAACCAATCAGGGGGAAGGTTTCTACAGTATCGGTTGGCGTATCTCCGCTGAAAACGTGTTCGATCATCAAAAGCTGAGATTATTGCTGCTCGACCTCAAGGTCGAACGAATGAAAGCGGTTTTTATCACGGGAAGCGGTATTTTTGGTTACAATCTAACATCAGATGGACTCACAGAGTTTGAACTAGACGAGTGTTCAGAAAGCCGCCTAGAACTGATCTCTTCCGGTCTAGATGACCAATTTGAAGATAGATTATTTCGATGTTTGGAGAAGGCATCATGATAGAAAAGAGAAAACTCTCCTTTTAACCATAATGTCTTACCTCCTTAAAATTCTAGTGGGGTTTCTTTTAAAGCTGCGCTTAGGGCACTTATGCTGCCGTATTAGGGTGGGGTTAGTACCCGTATTTTCTGCCTATGCGGTTCAGGCACAGTTTTATTCATGGGGTGAGGTATCCACGTTACACGTGGCCTAATTACTTGCTTTAAGTTACACGGAAGAAACACGTCTTTTTTTAGCGAGGGCCATTGCTATATTTGCGGTACTGTAGGCGCTCTCATTGATAAAGTGCGGGTAAATTTCCCCTTTGCCATTCCAATGGATATCATAACCAGCGAAAGTCGCTAATAAAGGTGCTCCTGGTTTGACCGCCTCAAAATCTCTGCCACAAATAGTAGGGTGTACTAGTGCTTGCCGCATACCCTCTTGATCAAGTGGAACCCTGATTTCTTCGGTGTAAAAAAACGCCTCATAATCGCTCAGTAAGCCTATTTGGTTGAGGTTGTGCTTTTCAACATAGTCCAATACTGCGGTAAGCATCTGTTTCATCAACTCCAACGTACTGTACTCTAGCGCACCATGTGCTTGCGCCCCGACCTCAATCATTATTCCATATTGCCCAGCAGTACAAAGGTAAGGTTGCTCTTGCCATTCTTTTCGCTCTTCGAAAAGGATATGTGCTGATGGCATTCGTTGTTTGACGTACGCGCCCAGTTTCCGATAAAACACATCGTTAGAAAGCAAAATCAACGTCGCTCCCATATTGCTTGTTGTATTGTGCAGGTCAACAATCAACAGTTTTTCTTGGTTTGCATATTTCTCGATAAATTGATGTGCAATCTTGCTTTCATGCAAATCAGGACAATGATTGCTATTCATTGCTGAGAACTCGCGATTTAAGTCTGTATCGATGTATCGGACGTTGTGTTTTACTGCTTCGGAGTTTGCGATGATCGAGCAGGCTGAAAAGGTTGATCTATTGACAGAGTAACGTTTTTCTTTGATTAGTTTATGTAAATAAATACCAGAAAGTTCGTTTCCGTGTGTTCCTGCAACGATAAGTGCTGAATTGAATGTGTTCATTATTGAGCCTTCTCAAAGAGAATGGGTTGAATGACTGGTCTTCTCTTAGCCAATCCAGTGAACTGAATAAACGTTTACTAAACTGAGTAAAAATAATCCTAGATATGTTATAACATAACAATCGTTGTTATTGATACTTAGTTTCTCATGAGTCAGTTTAAATTTATTGCTTTAATCGTTGCTGTGTTTTGTTTTTCGGTCGCTTTGCTTCTACCTACAGAGGATGAGCCAAATCAAGATAGTCACAGCACTCAACTGAATCAAAGCAGTGATTCGTCATCACCTCCATCATCAAAGATAGTGGTTCCCTCAGATATCAGTTTGACTCCGTTGCCTAAACCTAAACCTAAACAAATACACTACATAGTTAAAGTGGGAGATACGCTCAGTGGTATCTTCGCTCAATTGGGTCTCCCTTACGGTATTTTGCAGCAAATTCTCTCAGTTGATCTTGATCACCTCCAGCTAGATATGATTCAGCCCGGTGAAGAGCTTGAATTAGTGATGGATGACATGGGGCAATTGAGTCGACTAATTTATCATATGAGCCTTGTAGAGAGGGCTATCTACACTAGAGAAAACGATGGCTCCTTCTCTTACGAATTTCAGGAAATTTCAGGGGAATGGCGTGAAACCTTATTTTCGGGAGAAATCAAAGGGAGTTTTTCAGTCTCGGCACATCGAGTAGGATTGGCATCAGGCCACGTCGCAAATATTACGCAGGTGATGAAAGATAAGATTGATTTTGCGCGATCTCTTAGAGCCGGTGACCGTTTCGATATATTAGTGAAACAGCAATATTTAGGTGAACACAAAACTGGCAATAGTGAGATTAAGGCTATTTCTTTTAACTTAGCGAGGGGCGAAGTCGCTGCATTTCTAGCCGAGGATGGACGGTTCTATGATAGAGCTGGTAACAGTTTGGAGCGAGCGTTTAACCGTTATCCTGTCGATAGGGCATACCGCCGAATCACCTCTGGGTTTAACCCTAAGCGTAAACACCCAGTGACGGGAAGAGTCACCCCGCATAACGGAACGGATTTCGCGACACCAATCGGTGCGCCAGTTTATTCTACTGGGGATGGAAAAGTAATTGCGGTCCGCAAGCACCCTTATGCCGGTAATTATTTAGTGATTGAACATAACAGTGTGTACAAAACTCGTTACCTACACTTGAATAAAATCTTGGTTAAAAAAGGTCAAGTTATAAAGCGTGGGCAAAAAATAGCCCTCTCTGGGAATACTGGTCGTTCAACCGGACCACATTTACATTTTGAAGTTTTAGTTCGTAATCGTCCGGTTGATGCAATGAAAGCCGACTTACCTATCGCGAAGTCGCTTCCTAACATCCAGAAACCTTCATTTTTGGCGCGAGTATCAGAGTTTGATTATCTAGTAGAAACGAAAAACTGAGTCCCGACAATTTGTTGGGGCTCAGTTATGCTATTTTGTGTTGTGAGGTTGGAGCAATAGGTGAGTGTCAATATGTGTTCCTAGAAGAATAATGACTGCGATTTTTTCTTTTACGTGCGCCCACATCCGCAACATCGGACGCTTTGCAACAACCTCCGCCTTTGATCGGCCTACGTGAAAACATCACACCAATCGCGAGCATCGCAATACAACTTAGGAAAATAAGAACGGTAAGAACTAAAGTCATAACACCACCTCCTATAAATCGCTGTATTGTCATCTTTCTCCAATTTTATAAACAAAGCAATGGTCGTTTTGTAACCACTTATTGTTTTTATCAATAGTCAGACCTTTGCTGGTGATGAAACGTGCTGAGAAACGAAGGCGAGTTCTGAAAAATCAGTCTCTGTGGTCTTTACCGATTCTTAAGCTTTGGGTCTAAGACAGCAATTGGATTCCTTCTATAACTCATCAAATTGTTATGTTATAACATGTGTTTATTCAGAGTTTGTAGGTCAAAGGTATGCCATCAATTCCAGTCACCATTTTGCATGGGTTTCTCGGGTCCGGGAAAACCACGTTTTTACGCAACATTCTTCAACAAGCCGATTCTTCTGGTATTGATCTGTCCGTTATTGTTAATGACATGAGTGAGTTAGACGTCGATGGCGTGCTTATCTTAAATACCGATGCGGTGAGTGAAGAGCAGGGCAACTTTGTTACGATCAGTGGAGACAGCATCAGCAGCCTGAGTGGTGTAAAGCAGCTCGATAAAGCCCTTAAAAAGCTCTGCGCAGAAAAATCGCCAGAATGGGTTGTGATTGAAACGTCGGGCAGTAGTCATCCTTTACCTTTGGTCGAGTACTTCAAAAGTAACGCACAATTCGCACTCAAAGACGTAATTACGTTGGTGGATGCGACTTGGTTGCGAGATGACTATCGACAAGGTTCTGCCTTAATCCCTAAGTGGCAGGAGAACGTGCAGCAGGGTGTTCGCGGCGTTGAAAACTTGTTGGTAGAGCAAATCATGTTCTCAAACCGTATCATGCTCACCAAGACGGACAAAGTGGACGACAATACCGTTCGCAACATCGCGCAGGCGATTCACCCGCTTAACGTTTACACCGAGATAATCAAAACGTCGTGGGGAAACTTGGATATCCGCATGTTGAAAGGTGAGCAAGACTACAATTTCTTCCTCGTTGAGCAGTTAACCGCAGAACTTCGTGAGACGGCGAATGAGCCGTTGAATCTCTCTGATAAAGACGAACAAAGCCTTGTCGCCAAAGTGATCAAAGATGATCGACCTTTTCATCCTGCGCGTTTGTGGAATACCTGCCATCAGTATTTAACTAAAGGTGTGTTCCGCAGTAAGGGGTTCTTTTGGTTCCCAACTCGAGACGATGTTTCACTACTTTGGAGCCAAGTAAACGGCAATGTGGGGCTTGAAATTACAGGCTTTTGGCGCGCTTCGGTAATCAATGACGAATCGCAAAACTTCACAGAGGAACATCGTCAAATCCTACAAGATAAGATAGACAGCGTTGAAAGCCGCTTTGGTGATCGTCGTTGTCGCTTAACGGTGATTGGGCAAGAAAACGAAGTCGATGTGTTTATTGATGCGCTGGAAAACTGCTTTTTAACGGATGTGGAATTGGAGCAATGGCAACAAGGGGCAACATTTGAAGATCCTTGGCCAAAGAAAATAGCTAAGTTGAGCCAGAAGAAGACGGTTTGAATGCGATGGTGAGGATTCCCTCGCTGCATGTTTGCTCGGGTTGTTTCGAGAACGGACTTACTGAATTGGCTCGGTATACCAAAATTGGCTCTGTGTAACGAGAAAGCCTCTCGAATGGTGAGAGGCTTTTTTGTATCTCAGTCGTTTACTGTTCCCATTCAGGGAAAGGGTCTTCCAGAGATAACCAATAGTCGAGTCCTTGCTCCATCTCATCTTCTGTTAACAAGCATTCGTTGAGACGAGCAATCAATTTCTCTTGCTCTAATCCCTGACCAATAAACACCAATTCTTGTCGCATATCGCCGTATGGTTCTTGCCAAATGTCGTTTATAGCATCGAGGTAATCTTGATCCGTCGGCCATTCCTCCTTCGGAATCGCTTTCCAAAACATACCCGCAACACCATAACGTGCGATGCCTCCCGCTTGGCTCCATTGACCGACAAACTCTGGTCTTGTTGCTAGCCAAAAGTAACCTTTGGAACGAATCAGTTTGCCGTAATCTTTCGCATTGTGGAGGAAGTCGTAAAACTTCTCTGGATGGAAAGGGCGTCTCGCATGATAGGCAAAGCTGGAAATGCCGTATTCTTCGGTTTCAGGTATGTGCTCGCCTCGCATTTCCTTCAACCAACGTGGGGCTTGTTGTGCCTTTTCAAAACTGAAGCTTTGTGTGTCGAGTACCGCATCAAGTTCTACTTCACCATTCGAGATAGGAAGAATAGTGGCCGATGTATTGAGAGTTTTAAGAATAGCAAGAAGCCTTTCGATTTCTGATTTCTCAGCGAGGTCGGTTTTACTTATCAAGATAACGTCAGCGAACTCTACTTGATCAACGAGCAAGTCGGCGACGCTGCGTTCATCGTCTTCACCTAAGGATTCAGCTGTCTCTGTTAAGAACTTAGCTTCATCGTAATCACGCAGAAAGTTAATCGCATCAACTACTGTAACCATGGTGTCTAAACGTGCAACGTCTGAAAGTGAGAGCCCGTTTTCATCGGCAAAAGTAAAAGTCTCTGCAACGGGGAGTGGCTCGGCGATGCCAGTGGACTCGATAACTAAGTAATCGAATCTGCCTTCTTGCGCGAGTTTAGTGACTTCTTCAAGCAGATCTTCACGCAGGGTACAACAGATGCAACCGTTACTCATTTCAACCAACTTTTCTTCACTGTGGTTGAGAGAAACTTCATTCTGAACGGTCGCTGCGTCGATGTTGACTTCGCTCATGTCGTTGACGATGACCGCCACTTTTCTGCCTTGTCTATTGTTAAGAATATGACTTAAAACGGTTGTTTTTCCTGCGCCTAGAAAGCCGGACAAAACCGTAACAGGGAGTTTCTGGGTGTTCATGCTCATGCTCTTTATAGTGTAATGTTATAATATAACAATTAATATAGTCGGTGATCTTAACTCTGGCATCAAGCAGTTTGTGACTGTGTCGAGCACTGCACCTTATTGGCGCATTCATTCGTCGTTAAGTTATACAGATTCAGATGTACGGAATTTAGAGAGCGAACTCTTATCTCGGTGTGGAGGTTCTATGAACGAAGAGAAAAAGCATGTCATGACAGAAGAAGAAATTCTTGCAGCGCCCGAGGCGGATTATATGAATGAAGCTCAGCTCGCATTTTTTGAAAACCGATTATTTGAGCTTTATGAATCGACGTTAGCGCATATTGAACGCGCGAAAGAAGAGATGATTGCGCCAATGGAATTCAGTGACGAAAGCGATAGGGCGTCCAGTGAGGAGCAATCTGCAATCGCATTAAGAATCATAGATAGAGAGCAAAAGTTGTTACCTAAGATTCAACAATCGTTGGCTCGCTTGCGCACAGGGGAGTATGGCTATTGTTTAGAGTCCGGAGAACCTATCGGCATTCCAAGGTTATTGGCACGACCTACTGCTGAATATAGTGCAGAAGTAAAAGCTCAAATGGAGTCAAAAGAGCACTGGTATAAACACTAAAGCCTCACTATCTTATGACGTCGATATTCTTCTCGTTCACTTGTTTTTTTTGATGTTCTCTGAGAAGTCTAAAGCGATGGCGACTACCGTTAGGTATGGTAGTCATTACCTTTGAGATATTAATAGTTATCGATAGGATAGAAGTAAGTTCTGTATTGTAAATAACGCACCATTTTTGTTTTTCTGAATGAGCTCTCGCTATGTTAGCGTCAAACATTTTCTCTGCTACTTCAAGCTGAGCTTCTATCCTTAAAGCTAAATTGGTACTGGAGAAAGTAGCATGATTGACTTTGTGGCAACTTTTATCTTTTTCTTTGCTGTCATCGATCCCATAGGTACTGTGCCCGTTTTTATCGCAGCCACAAAAAGCTATGAAGAAGTGGCAAAGCGTAAGGTCGCTCTGTTTGCGACTCTATTCTCCGCTGCTATCCTACTGTTTTTTGTTGTTGCTGGTGAAATCATACTTACAGCAATGCGTATTCCCTTGTCTGCGTTTCAAATCTCGGGCGGTATCGTATTGTTCTTGTTTGCTTTGACTATGATATTTGGTGAGAGTAAACCAGCAGAAGAAATCAGAACGCTCAATAGTCATCATGATACAGCAGTTTTTCCTCTAGCCATTCCATCAATTGCTAGCCCTGGCGCAATATTAGCCGCCGTTTTACTCACAGAGAACGTGCGGTTTAATATTTGGGAGCAAGTCCAGACCGTGGCTGTGATGCTACTGGTACTATTGGTTGTTTATATCTTGCTATTAATGGCCAGCGGCATACACAGGATTATTGGGAATACAGGAGCTAGCGCTGTAAGTCGGATCATGGGGTTGATATTAGCCGCTGTGGCCACGACCAACACTCTGAATGGGATTGAAAGTTACTTTGACCTTTAAGGCTGTTTCGCAAACTGAGCTGAAGGTATACGTTAAGAGCTAATTTTACGGCGAGATGACCGACCACCTGACAATCACTTTTCTGGCTGTTACTTCTAGCCGGATGTAATCCTTCAGGCTACTCGTGACGACCTTGTTTAAGAGGACCACGGAAAAGTTGAAAGTAAAATGCATAGATGTTGAGGGTATATATCAGATGGGGGAACTGGAGCAACACTTGCCCCCATTGAGCTGTGCCAATACTCAAAGATTAGCTGCTAGAAAACAATATCGATAATTTCTCCGCCTAGGCACTACTCTATAATCTTGTAGTCTCGCAGTATATAGAGCCTAGCATAGAGGAATTTATTAGCTTCAACGTGCCAAGACAAGACTTTTTCATGCCGTGAGAGTATCTGAAAAGTCGGGAGGCTGAGAAGTTTATTCAGTATGGCTCTTATTGGGCAGTTTATGGATCAGCCAGTAACCAAGACTCATACTAAGAACTACAGCCGCAATTCCAATCAGGTACATTGGAGACAAGGTTTCAAAGTCTATAATAATGACCTTTCGGGAGATTGCCATCAGCGCGGTGGCCATGACGATTTTTACATGAATAACATTTTCTCTCAGGTAAATAGTTATATTGATGAAAATTTCAATAGCAATTAAAACGGCCATAAAAGCACCAAAAGTGGCTAGCATATCTGAAATCGTCAGAATGAGTTTAGGTGGCGTGATAAGTTTTTGATATATCGTCCATGCAACATCTATCACACCCATGACGATTACAAACAACATAACTATCGACAATACTCTTACAGACCAATGAATCACTATCTGTAATTTTTTTGTTAACTTATCATTTTTATCGACTTCCATGGCCCTGTTTCCTTCGCTTGTTTATGTTCACTTAACCTTCATATGTTGAAGCTAGACAATTGAATACATGTCGTTTAAAGCATAGTTGCTGTGGTGAGAGATAGAAGCGTCCGAGGGAAGGAAGTTATGAAACTTAGGAGTGGGCACAATGTTGGACACATAATGTAATCTCTGGTGTCATGCGTTATTACCTCATTACCTCATTACCTCATTACCTCATTACCTCATTGCCTCATTTCTGATCGTGACGAGTCGACTGGTGAGGTGGTGATTCATCACCTTCACGGCAAACTGAATGAGCGGATACCACAACGTATTGATACTGGGCAAATCGATGCGCTTGTTGCTGGTTCCTCCGTGCGCTATTAATAGAAATACAAGCGAATAAGGAGTGGGTAATCGCTCAAAAGTCGGGTGGAAAAGCGGTAAAACGGCGAAAATTATTGGAACTAAGTCAAGGCCCTTTTTTTAAATGAAAAGGCTTATTGATCTGAACACACCACTTCTCCATATAAGTATATCCACAAATACAAACCTCAAATTGGCGATAAAGAGCTTTAATATTGATAAATATATAAACAACTTGGGTGCTGAAGAAATTTCAGTATACTGCGCTTAGGTTACACTGGAGAAAAAATCGCCGTATTCCCTGCGGGGTCCTTTGATAAGAAATAGAAATCGCGTTTGAATATGCAACCAAACGATTTTGCCGCTTGCAGTTTATTCGGTATACAAATAATAAACCTTTGACTAATCCGAAGGTCGGTCAAATGAGAGAAAGTCATGTTTTTTAATAAGTCGCTTCAACAAGAAAATCAACGATTAAAGCAGGAGTTGCAAATCCTGCAGCAAATCCAAACCAGTTTAGATGAAGAGATGATCCGCTTAACATTGGATAGTAAAGGCCTCATTACTTCTGCAAATACCAAACTACAGCAAGAACTTTTCTTACATGATGATGAGATCTTAACGAAATCAATTACTGAATTGGTACCGTCAAATTCGCGCAATACAGACCACTTTCATCGAATGAAGAAAGCCGTCCAAGATAAAGTGTTCTGGAATGGGGCATTGCAAGTACAGAAAGGTAATGGTGAGGAAGCCTGGTTAAGAACGATTATCCAGCCTGTTTTAAATGAGCGCAGAGAAGTAGAAAGCTTTTTTGTTTTTGCTTCTGAACTTACGCGAACGATCAAATCATCTCGTGAGCAAGAGGACATGCTAAATGCATTAAGTCGTTCTATGGCGGTGATTGAGTTCACATTAGATGGCCATGTTTTAAAAGCCAACGATAATTTCCTAAACACAATGGGTTATACGCTTGATCAGATTCTAGGGAAGCATCATCGCATGTTTTGTGATCAGGAAGAGTCGAGCTCTCAAGCTTACCGTGAGTTTTGGCAACGTTTAGCAAAAGGGCAATTTTCATCAGAGCGATTCAAACGAGTTAACCGTTATGGTGAAGAGGTGTGGCTAGAGGCTTCATATAACCCTATCCATAACGACAGAGGAGAGCTCTACAAGGTCGTTAAGTTCGCGACAGATATTACCCAGCAGGTGATGCAGGAACAGAAAATGGCCCAGGCTGCGCAATTGGCGAATGAAATCTCGCAAGAAACTGGAACACAAACCCTGCAAGGGCAAGAGGTTATAGGCTCAACGTTAGAAAAGATGCAGATACTTTCCGAGCAAATGCAGCAAGCGAACACCGCGATTGACGAGCTTAAAGCGCACTCATCGCGTATTAGTGAGTTGGTAAATAGCATCAGTGGTATCGCTGACCAAACTAACTTATTGGCGTTAAATGCGGCGATAGAAGCGGCTCGTGCGGGTGAGCATGGTAGAGGTTTTGCCGTTGTTGCTGATGAAGTCAGACAGCTTGCTACAAGAACCAATGCAACCACCGATGAAATTGTCACAATGGTAAGTGAAAACCTACAGCGAACAGATAACGCAGTTAAGCTGATCGCTAAATGCCAAAAAGAAGCACTAGATACGCTAGAGCTCTCTGAAAAAGCAGGCAATGTGATGAATGAAATACAAGATGGTGCTAGCCGTGTTGTAGAGGCCGTGGAGCAATTTAACCGCTCGTTGTAGTCAGTTCTTCATGCCAGCACAGGCTTTTAAGTTCCTATATAATCAAATTGTTTACTAGTGCTACTCATCGCCAATCAAGCGTGTTTTTGGTGATGAGAAAGCCAGTTCATTCCTTTCTTAATATTTCGTATTTCTATCTTTACGTGTCGCTATTTTACAACACTGTTAATAAAAAGTAGCGTAATTTAATCTCCTGTTAACTTGGTTGCGAATCACAGTTGGGGGAGACCTACTTGGACTTACTAAATTTCACCATAGATAACTTAGCGCTGCTAGGTACGCTTACCATGGAGCACATCTCTTTGGTTGCTCTGGCTGTTGGGCTTGCCATCTTAACTGGCGTACCTATCGGCATTCTTATCACACAAAATGAGCGCGC
The DNA here is from genome assembly GCF_033340555.1 of Vibrio sp. 1069. Taxonomy (NCBI): domain Bacteria; kingdom Pseudomonadati; phylum Pseudomonadota; class Gammaproteobacteria; order Vibrionales; family Vibrionaceae; genus Vibrio; species Vibrio sp. 1069. The sequence continues at coordinate 640,117 of NZ_JAWOWP010000002.1, read as the reverse complement.
TGCGAAAGTGGTGCTTTACGTAGCGTCCATCATTATCACCATTCCTTCAATCGCATTGTTTGGTTTGATGATTCCTCTCTTATCGACCATTGGTCATGGGATTGGCTACGTGCCCGCCGTGATTACCGTACTGCTTTATTCTCAGCTGCCTATTATTCGCAACACTTATACCGCAATTCACAACGTAGAACCATCGCTCAGAGAGGCTGCTCGCGGTATCGGGATGACGCCTTTTCAACGTTTGAAAATGGTGGAAATTCCATTGGCGATTCCGGTGATTATGGCGGGTGTGAGAACGGCAGTAGTAATGAATATTGGCGTTATGGCGATCGCCGCGTATATCGGAGCTGGTGGGCTGGGCGTGTTTATCAGCCGTGGCATCTCGCAAAGTGATCCTCGACAACTGATCGTTGGTGCCATCGCCGTCAGCCTTCTGGCTATCATCGTGGATTACGGATTGATTCGACTACAAAAAAGATTAACGCCACCGGGCCTAACCGCTGCTCGATAAAGGACAAATAATAGGGACATTCAAATGATCAAAATTGACAAGCTAACCAAAATTTTTGAAACGCCTAATGGCCCGGTGACTGCCGCAGATCACATTGAGATGGAAGTTCCCAGTGGTGAAATATGTGTGCTACTTGGCCCGTCCGGTTGTGGCAAAACCACCACGCTGAAAATGGTCAACCGAATTATTCCCGCGACATCGGGCAAGATCTATCTTGGCGGTGAAGATACTTCTGGGATGGATACAGTCACTCTGCGCCGCAACATCGGCTATGTTATTCAGCAAATTGGCTTATTTCCCAACATGACGATCGGCGAAAACATCGCGGTGGTTCCCAAGTTATTAGGGTGGGATAAGGCAAGGTACATGACGCGTGCAAAAGAGCTATTGGAGATGGTTGCTCTTGATCCTAGTGTCTTTCTTAATCGTTATCCAAATGAGTTGTCTGGCGGACAGCAGCAACGAATTGGAGTTGCTCGAGCGCTAGCTGCGGATCCTCCCGTCATGCTGATGGATGAACCTTTTGGTGCGATTGACCCGATCAACCGTGAAGTAATCCAGGATGAGTTCCTTAAAATGCAGCAAGAGCTCAACAAGACCATCATGTTTGTCAGTCATGACATTGATGAAGCGGTCAAAATGGCCGATAGAATTGCGATTTTCCGCGATGGTCATCTGGTTCAGTACGATACGCCTGACGATTTGCTCGCACACCCGAAAGATGATTTCGTGAAAAACTTTGTCGGAGATGATCGCGCACTTAAACGTCTACGCTTAGTGACGGCTGAGTCCGTCATGCAGACCACCTTTGCGCACGTGAAACCTAACGAGACGCTTGCCGACGCTTTAACCAAAATTGACGCGTATGGGTATCGCGACGCCGTGATATTAGTAAATGGCCAACACCAGCCTATCGGTTATGTGCCAAAAGCTACAGCAATCAATATGAAGGGGTACTGCGGTGAACATTATGTTGGCCTGAAAACAATCGCCCGAACCACGGATGATCTGCGTAAAGTCGCGTCGAAAATGTTCACGCACGACATTGTTTGGATGCCGTGTGTTGACGAGAATGGCCGCTTAGTGGGCGAAGTCACACAGCGCGGCATTACTCATTATCTAGGCGCAACTTATCAGCGCGATACCTCTCTTAGTGAGCCACAGCCATTGCATCAGGCTAAGGAGGCATCGTGACCAATCAGCTAAAACAAACCTACTATTTCGTTTTATTGGCGTGTGTCTTTGCGTTGGGTATTTATTTACAAGGCGCGGGTACGATCGATGATTTCCTCTACTACCAAGAAGACATTGTTTATTTGACGGTTCAGCACATTGAACTGGTGCTGCTGTCTGGTGGATTGGCGATCCTAATCGCTATTCCCGTCGGCGTATTGCTCAGCCGTCCTCGTTTTCAGAAAGTCGCAGAATCGGCGATGCAGGTTTTGAATGTGGGGACCACGATTCCTACTTTAGCTATTCTTGCGCTGGCAATGAGCTTTCTTGGCATTGGCACCATGCCTGCGGTATTTGGGCTGACGATTGCCTCGTTGTTGCCGATTGTCAGAAACACCTACATCGGGCTGAAAGAAGTGCCCGCTCATTTAAAAGAAGCGGCGTCAGGCATTGGTATGACCGAGTTACAAATGTTATTTCAGGTTGAAATTCCTAATGCGCTGTTCGTCATTTTTGCCGGTATCCGCACGGCGTTAGCTGTCAACGTGGGCACCGTGCCACTGGCCTTCTTAATTGGTGGCGGTGGGTTAGGGGAGCTCATTTTTACCGGTATTGATCTGGATGAACCCATCATGATGCTGGCAGGCGCTATTCCTACAGCGATGTTGGCTATCGCTATCGACAGTGTGGTAGGAGCCGTTTCCTATGTCACTGTACCTAAAGGCTGTAACCCTATTAGAGCTAGACAATAACAATCCTAAAAATTGAACACAGACAGGAGTCAAACATGTTAAAGCAAATTACTCGCCGCTTGCTGGCCGTTGGTGTACTGCTTTCAAGTTTTCACGCATCCGCGGAAATCGTCGTAGGTGGCAAAAACTTTACAGAACAACAGCTTTTAACGGAGATCACGTCTCAATATTTAACCAAAAAAGGCTACGACGTTGATAAGCGTTCGGGCATGGGCAGTGCGGTTTTGCGTAAAGCGCAAGAAAACGGCCAGATTGATCTTTATTGGGAATACACGGGCACATCACTGATCATTTACAACAAAGTCAAAGACAAGCTCCCAGCAGAGCAAGTGTATCAACGCGTTAAGGAACTCGATGCGAAGAAAGGCCTAGTTTGGCTTAACCCTTCAAAAGCGAACAACACCTACGCGCTCGCTATGCGCAGTGACGATGCGAAACAACGTGGCATCTCAACCTTGTCCGAGTTTGCCGAGCAAATGCGCCAAGACCCGCCAATGACCATTGCTTTGAATGCGGAATTCTATGCACGAAAAGATGGCTTCCGACCTTTACAAAAAACCTACAAATTCAAAGCTTCACGAGACCAAGTGAAACGCATGGATACTGGGTTAACTTATGATGCGCTAAAAGGGCAAGAAGTCGATGCTGCGCTCGTATTTGCAACAGATGGTCGTATCAAAGCATTTGGTTTTACCGTTTTAACGGATGACAAACAGTTCTTCCCTGATTACGCGATCACTCCTGTGGTTCGCCAAGAAACGCTAGATGCGAACCCAGACCTTGCCGAGCAAATGAACGCGCTTTCTGCGGCGATCGATGGCGATACGATGTCGACATTGAATCAACAAGTTGATGTGGAGCGACGTTCGATCTCAGAAGTCGCAAGCCAGTTCCTATCTGAGCATAACTTGGGGTAATACCATGACTATCCTGCAAGTCAGTGTGGCCCAAATCAACGCCCAGTTAGGCGATGTGAATGCCAATCTGAATACTCATCAGGATTACATAAAGCAAGCTGCGGCCATAGGGTCGCAGCTATTGCTGTTTCCTGAACTCTCCTTGACCGGATACCAGCTCCAATCCTCTGTGCGTGAAGTTGCCATGAAGCGTGATGATGCTCGGCTTAAAGAGCTTGCGCAACTTGCACCGCAGATGTCCGTGATTGTCGGCTTTGTTGAACAGGCCGCTCCGGGAGAATACTACAACGCGATGGCTTGGTTGCTCGGTGGTACGGTGGTTGCTGTGCATCGTAAAGTCAATTTACCAACCTATGGTGGGCTTGAAGAGGGTAAGTGGTTTCATTCGGGAGAGGCTACCACCAGCGTTTCTCTTGATGAAAATTGGCGAGGCTCGGTTTTAATTTGTGCCGATTTATGGAACCCACCTTTGGTTCATTGCGCGCTACTCGATAAGCCTGAAATCTTGCTCGCGCCGATCAACTCGGCCAGCAGTATTGTCAGTAAAGACTTTTCCAATGAAGACAACTGGTTAGTTAACGTTAAATTCTATGCGGTGCTCTACGGAACCCCAGTTTTAATGGCCAATCGTTACGGGCCAGAGGGCGAAGCGTGGTTTTGGGGAGGAAGCTGTATTTTGTCTGCAACGGGTGAGCTATTGGCGCAGGCAGAAGACGGTGAAACCTTGATAACTGCAACCTTGTCATTGGACGATATTGACAAAGCCAGATTCGAGCTGCCTACCGTGCGAGACAGCAATACACCATTGATCACAACGCTATTGTCGAAGGCAAAACTCTAAAACTGGAGCAGTAGATGATGCAATCTATTCATCGATTTATTCACGAACTAACCTTTGAACAGCTTCCAGCTGACGTTATTGAACAAGCGAAATATTGCGTCTTGGATCTGTTAGGTGTCGCCGCAGCAGGTAAAGCGACGCAACTGCAAAATATGGTAGCTAAACTCGCGCAGAAGCAGTTTGCCGGTGATACGCCGATGCTGTTTTCTGATCACACGGCCAGTGGTTGTGGGGCGACTCTATATGGCGGCATGTTGATTGACAGTATGGACGCGCACGACGGCCAAGTCCTGACAAAAGGCCATGTAGGCGTTGCTGTTTTGCCGGGGCTGCTCGCCAGTATGCATGATTCAGCAGTTACGGGAGAAGAGTTATTAACGTCCCTCGTCATTGGCTACGAAATAGCAACTCGCGCCGGAATCGCGCTGCATCAAACCGCTTGTGATTATCATACTTCTGGTGCTTGGAATGCGTTGGGCGTCGCTGCGGTGTCTGCAAGAAGAAAAGACTTAACGGATGCACAAACAGAGCATGCGCTCGGCATTGCTGAGTTTTATGGTCCACGCAGCCAAATGATGCGTTGTATTGAACATCCAACCATGCTCAAAGACGGCTCTGGCTGGGGAGCGATGGCGGGCTTTGCCAGTGCAGAACTGGCAGAAGAGGGCTTTACTGGCGCGCCAGCCGTGACTCTGCTGGATCAACAAACTCACGCTTTGTGGGCAGATTTAGGGCAGCGCTGGTATATCCTGGAACAATACTTTAAACCGTATCCGGTTTGTCGTTGGGCTCAACCCGCGGTTGAAGCGGTGAGAGCGCTGCAACAAGAAAATAAACTAGAACCTGATGAGATTGAACTTATCGAAGTTCACAGCTTTCACCAGGCGGTGTGCCTGCATACCAAGCGCCCAGAGACAACCGAGCAGGCTCAGTACAGTTTGCCATTTTCAGTCGCGAGTGCGGTCATGGATAATACGGTCACGGTAGAAGCCGTCACCAAAGGACTGAAAGAGCCTTCTCGCTTGGCACTTACGGAGCGGATGAAGTTAATTGAAGAGTCCGCTTACAATGATAAGTTTCCAGCCGAACGTTGGGCGCATGTCGTGGTGACGTTGAAAAATGGCGACAAACTGACTTCGCCTCCCTGTATTGCGCGAGGTAATCCTGAAAATCCGCTCAGTCGAGGCGAGATGCGAGGTAAGTTTCGTACTTTGGCAGAGAAAGAACTGCCCGCCTCGCACGTGTCAGCGATAGAAGAGGGCTGTTTGCAACTTGATAAAGCCAGTAAAGAGCAGGTAATTGCTTGGCTATCATTGCTTTACCAAGGCACGTTGTCCGATAAGCCGTCTGACACATCACGATGAGATCGAAGAGATTGAACTCCTTTCTCTTACTCAATCTTAAGCTAAACGTCGCTCTTCACGCGGCGTTTTTTCATAGCGTTTTTTGTAGCAGCGCGCAAAATACGATGTAGAACTGAACCCACAAGCCGTGCTGATTTGAGTGATGGACAGCATGGTTTGCAACAACAAATGTTGAGCGCGTTCTAAGCGCAATTGAAGGTAGTAATTGCCTGGTTTGTCTTGCAAGTATTGCAAAAATAACCTTTCCATCTGCCTGACCGATAATCCTACTTGTTCGCCAATTTCATAGCACTTTAGCGGCTCTTCCATGTTGGCTTCCATGATCTCTACAGCGTCGAGCAGGCGCGGGTGGCGGATGTTGTGCTTACGGATTAACGACATCCGCTGTTTATCATGCGCGGGTCGAATCGCAGGGTGAATGCATTGCTCTGCCACTTGATTCGCCAAGTCACTCCCATGTTGGTTTGTAATTAAATGAAGCATCATATCCAAACCGGCTAAGCCGCCCGAACAAGTTGGTGTGCGTGGGTCGAATTCGTACAACTCACTGGTCACGTTAATGTTTGGAAACTCCTCTGCCAGGCTGTTGGCGGACTCCCAATGCACGGTACACGTTTTGTTTTTTAACAGGCCAGCTTTTGCTAACAATACGCTGCCTGTCGAAGTCGAGCCCACGGCGATGCCTTGACGAAGCGCTTGCTTTAACCACTGATTCACCGAGCCACTCGCAGCAGCAACATGGGCGCCAATACCTGCCACAACCAGCAGCAAGTCTAAATGAGCAATGTTGTTGACTGACTGTGTTGGCGAGAATGAAACGCCATTACTGGCCGACACTTCTTTATCTTCGAATCCATAAATATCCCACTGATACAAATCGCAACCAGCGAGGCGGTTGGCCATTCGAAGAGGTTCGATAACCGCCGAAAAAGAGAGCATCGAAAAATCAGGAATAAGGAAAAAACCAATGCGATACGTGTGTGTCGTTTTCATTCTCTGTGGTCACCAAGTGGGCAGTTCATCTATGTCGTATTTCTGGATAAGAATGTCGCAATTGTTAAATTATTGCTATCAAAATTCGAACATGATGTGACTTAAGACAAGGACTTCTTTGTCGAGCATACACATTCATTTGGACGAGATAATTATGATTGAACAAAAAGCCCCAGTAATTAGTGATGGTCTACGCCTTGATGGCGCTTTCTTTACTGACGAGAACGTTAACAACCCAGACTTACCGATCGTTATTGTCTGCTCAGGCTTTACTGGGCAAAAAAATATACACCCAGAGCGTTACGCGAGAGCCTTAACTGCGAAGGGTTTTACGGTATTCGGATTTGACTACCGTGGCTTTGGTGAATCTGAGGGCATTCGTGAGCGAGTTATTTTGGATGAACAAGTACGCGATATCGCGAACGCGGTTGCGGTTGTGAAACAGCGCGCTGACGAGGAAGGCCGCAAAGTCGTACTGGCTGGCTGGGGAATGGCGGGTGGATTAATTCTTGATGCTTACCGAGTTTGCCAAGATGGGATTGATGGCCTTATCTCCATGAACGGCTTTTATGATGCGGTACGTGTTCAGGTTGCTCAACGTGGCGAGCACGGCTGGAAAGCGTTCCGTCAATTTATGTTAGAAGAGCGTACACGTCTTGCTCTTGGTGGAGAAAAGCAGGGGATTGATCCATTTGAAATCTACCCGCTTGACCCAGTAAGCCGCGAATATGTATTTACTGAACTGGTCAAAGCGCCGGGCTACGGCGTGACATCTGATCTGGATTTTGCGGATTCTCTCATCAATTTCAAACCGGAAGCCCTACTGGACGAGCGATTTGCAGACGCGCCAATCTTGATTGCGCACGGTGCAGAAAACGACCTTCACCCAGTGACCGAAGCAAAGTCGCTGTACGCGAAATACCCTGGGCCGAAATCTCTATTCTTACTGCCTGAAGGTGGTCACACCGAGTGGATGTTGGACGACGATCCTAAGTTTATTCAATTCTCTGGCGTGATCGCGAACTGGTTGAGTGAGAACTTCAGTTAAGTCTTCAAGAGGTGCTTTCGTTTATGGCACCTCTACCTTTCTGACAGGATGATTTTCGATGAGCATAATTCCATTTTGTGAAGCGGCGGACCCATTTGTACATAAACCAACAATCGCGATTCCTGAAGGCGCGGTTGATTGTCACGCCCACGTTTTTTCTTCACGTTATCCGTACTGTGAAACGCGAACCTACACGCCACCCGATGCCAGCGTCGGCGCGTACCTGCATTTGCACAAGCAATTAGGCATCCGTCATGGCGTTCTGGTTCAGCCGAGTGTGTATGGCAATGACAACCAGTTGCATCTTGATACATTACGGTATTTACGCCAGCAAGGTTACGACTACAAAGGCGTCGCGGTCGTGGATGCGGATGTGTCTAAGCAAACGCTTGATGAGCTACAAGAAGCGGGATTTTGTGGTGTACGGATGAATTTGCTGTTTAAAGGTGGTATTGAGTGGCGTGATGTTGAGCGTTTAGCGGCTCGCCTTGCAGAGCGACACTGGCACCTTCAATGCTTAATTGATGTTTCGCAGTTTGATGACTTATATCATCGATTAAGAGCTTTACCCGTGCCCGTAGTGATTGATCATCTTGGACATATGCCAACAAACAAGCTGATTTCTCATCCTGGTTTTCAAACCTTATTGAAGCTTAAGGCCGAAGGGAAAGTGTGGACAAAACTGTCGGCTCCGTATCGTTTGTCGCCTCAATCGCCGCCTTATGATGACGTTTCTCCATTTGCTCAAGCTTTGTTAGAAGCGAATGAAGCGCAATGTGTCTGGGGTTCGGATTGGCCTCACCCATGTTTTGCTGCTGAGATGCCAAATGATGGCCAGTTGTTAGATACCTTGTGGCACTGGACGCAAGATACGACACTGTTTAGCAAGATTCTGGTCGATAACCCCAAGCGCCTCTACCGCTTTTAACTCCACATTCATGTTATGAACCTAAAAAGACAACCGTAAGGCACTGATTCAAATTATGCTTCCTGCACTTCCGCTACAGGTTTCTTCTGATCCTGTGGTTATCAAGTTCTTTAACACCCTTAAACAGCTTGGTTTCAAGGGGGATACTGATGCTCGCTATACCACTCGATTGAGTATGGCGACTGACAACAGCGTCTACCAGCAACTTCCGTTGTCGGTCGTCTTTCCTGCCAACCATCATGATGTGGTAATACTTGGCAAGGTCAGTGCTCGTGATGAATTTAAACACCTGACCTTTTCGCCCAGAGGAGGCGGAACGGGCACCAACGGACAATCATTGAACTCGGGGATCGTGGTTGACCTGTCTCGCTACATGAATCGAGTGTTAGAGATTAACGAGCAGGAAGGTTGGGTGAGAGTGGAAACTGGGATAGTCAAAGATCAACTCAACGACATCGTTCGCCCTTATGGTTATTTCTTCTCGCCAGATCTGTCGACCAGCAACCGCGCAACATTAGGTGGGATGATTAATACTGATGCATCAGGCCAAGGCTCTTTGCAATATGGTAAAACCTCGGATCATGTGTTGGCACTCAAAGCCGTATTGGCGGATGGTTCGGTTCTCGATACCGAAGCAATTCAACAAAACAAATGGTTAAACAGTGATGTAGTATCGCGAGCGTTAAAAATTACGGAGGAAGTTTGTCGAGACAAGCGTCAACAGATTCTGGATAAGTTTCCTCCTCTGAATCGATTTCTTACTGGTTATGACCTAAAAAACGCCATCAACGACAAGAGTGAAGAGTTTGACGTCACGAGAATATTATGTGGCTCTGAAGGTACGTTAGCTTTTATCACTGAAGCCAAGCTCAATCTTACGCGAATACCTACCACGCGACTAATAGTGAACGTTAAATACGATAGTTTTGACTCTGCGCTACGAAATGCGCCCTTGATGGTCGAAGCAGAGGCGCTATCGGTTGAGACAGTTGATGCAAAGGTACTCAATCTTGCAAGAGAAGACATTGTCTGGCATTCGGTAAAACACGCGATCTCAGACGTGCAGGGCAAAGAGATGCAAGGGATTAACTTTGTCGAGTTCGCAGGCAGTCAAAGCGATGATATTGAGGATAAAGTTGAACGCTTACTTTTAATTCTTGATAAAGAAATCGTTCATCGACGCAGTGGTATCATCGGCTATCAAGTCTGTCGCGACCCCAAAGACATCCAAGCTATTTATGTAATGCGCAAGAAAGCGGTTGGGCTGCTTGGCGCGACTAAAGGTCAGGCAAAGCCGATTGCATTCGCGGAAGATACCTGTGTGCCGCCTGAAAATTTGGCGGACTTTATCGCGGAATTTCGTACGTTGCTAGACAGCAATAACCTGCATTATGGCATGTTTGGGCATGTGGATGCAGGCGTTCTTCACGTGCGTCCAGCGCTCGATATGTGTGACCCCGAACAAGAAGCGTTGATGCATCAACTGTCCGATGATGTGGTCGCGCTGGTGGCAAAATACAATGGCTTAATGTGGGGAGAGCACGGTAAAGGATATCGCTCAGAATATGGACCTGCCTTCTTTGGTGATGAGCTCTTTACTGAATTAAGGCGTATTAAAGCGGCGTTTGACCCCGACAATAAAATGAATCCGGGGAAGATTTGCACACCACTGAATAGCGACGCTGAAATGGTAAAAGTCACAGCGACCAAGCGTGGCTACTATGATCGTCAGATCCCCGTAGAAGTCCGAGAGTCGCTTAAGCCCGTACTGTCTTGCAATGGCAATGGGCTGTGTTTTAATTACGATGCTGATAGCCCAATGTGTCCATCATTTAAAGTGAAAGCCGATCGTCGCCACTCTCCGAAAGGGAGGGCGGGGATAATGCGTGAATGGCTGCGTCGCCTTAATGACAGTGACTTCGATTTGCTCGCCAACGAACTGCAACTTCTCAATCAAACGTTATCGGTTAAGCTTTTGGCTCAGAAGCTGAGTCAACTGATATCTCGCCCCGCATCTGATGATTTATCGCATGAAGTTTATGAGGTGATGAACGGTTGTCTAGCGTGCAAAGCGTGTGCGAGTCAGTGTCCTGTTAAAGTTGATGTGCCTGATTTTAGAGCACGTTTTTTACACCTCTATCACTCTCGTTATCGCAGACCTCTGCGCGACTATCTGGTGTCGAATATTGAGCAACTGCTGCCGATTATGGCAAAAGCTCCCAAGCTGGTTAATCGAATTGCATCTAGTAGGCCTGTTACGCAAGTATTAGAGACATCCATCGGTTTTATTGATTCGCCAGTGCTATCGATCCCTACGTTGCAAAGTCGATGTCAGGCACTTGGCGTGAGCCCGTTTGACTTTGCGTATCTAGAATCGCTTTCCCCAGAAGTGAAGCAAAATTACGTCTTGATTGTTCAAGATCCATTTACCAGCTTTTATGAAGCCGAGTTGGTTGCGGATTTTATTCAGTTATTGCAGCGGTTAGGGAAACACCCTGTTGTTCTGCCTTTCAAACCTAATGGGAAAGCTCAACATGTAAAAGGTTTCCTTAAGAAATTCGCCAGAAATGCACAAAACACTTCGGATTTTCTCAACCAAGTTGCTGAACTTGAAATTCCTATGATCGGTGTCGATGCGGCCTTAGTTCTTTGTTATCGTGATGAGTACTATCAGGCTCTAAAAGAGAAGCGAGGCGAATTTACAGTTTATACGGCTCATGAGTGGTTGGTGGATACACTTAATGAATGGCCGCCAGTACGTGTATCGGATGAAGAGCCTTGGTATTTGATGGCGCATTGCACAGAAAAGACCAAAATACCGGAGGCTGAGAAATCTTGGCAGTCTATTTTTCAGCACTTTGGCTTAAATCTGCAAGTCATACCTACGGGATGTTGTGGCATGGCTGGGACATTCGGACATGAAGTGGATAAGAAAAGTACGTCTGAAGCTATATATCAGCTTAGTTGGAAACCGAATATAAAGAACCTGCCCACTGAGCGTGTGTTAGCCACGGGGTACTCCTGCCGCAGTCAAGTTAAGCGTTTTGAAGGGGAGGTAGTTCGACACCCGGTACAGGTTTTAGCCAGTTTGCTTGCTGTATAGAATGCCTAAAGTAATTTAGTATGCGAAAAGGCTTGCCTTAAGACTTTGCCTGCATTTAATGTATCTAGCAGCAGAACTTCAATCTGCGTGACAACAATACAGGAGAGGATCGGGCTTTCACTTTTTCGCTCGACACAAACCCCTTTCAAATTTACACAATAGCGCAGTAAAACTCTCTTGCTGCGCTATTGTGTGTTCCATATTTTGTGAGTACTTATGTTTAACTCAGAACGCAAAGCGACGGTTATTCTGGTTGCGACGACGATGATCGCGGCACTTGGCTGGATATTCTCTAAGGAAACAATACAGGGTTTACCACCTTTTGGCTTTATTGGGGCGCGATTTACTATCGCTTCGCTCTGCTTACTGCCTCTATGTTACCGACCTTTGCTGAAAGCAAACTTAAAAGATGTGCTTTCTGCTGGTGGTGTCGGGCTCCTGTTAGGCAGTGCCGTTATGACATGGATTTACGCTATTTCTATCAGTGATACTCTCGGGGAAGGCGCATTTATCATGAGCCTTTCCATGCTGTTTGTGCCGATTGTTGCATGGGTTATGTTTCGTCAACGACCACAACGAATTTTCTGGCTTTCTTTGCCTATCGCTGTATTAGGTCTTGCTTGTCTTTCTTTAGTTGGTGGCTGGAAACAATCGGCCAGTCAATTGTGGTTTCTTGGTGCAGCACTGGTTTTGGCGCTTCATTTTAATGTGAACAGCAAATACTCTCAAAAACTACCTGTGCTGCTGCTTACTTGCGTGCAACTTTTTTCAGCAGGTTGTTTAGGTTTGTTGGTTTCATTTTTTATGGAATCTTTCCCGGTAGAGGTGGACTCCTCTATTTGGTGGTGGTTTGCGTTGAGTACCTTATTAGCGACGAGCTTGCGTTACGTAATGCAAACCATGGGGCAAAAATTTGTTCAGGCAGGTAACGCTGCTCTAATTATGATATTAGAACCAGTTTGGACGGTTATTCTGAGCGTGCTGTGGTATGGCGAAGTACTAACGGCAAATAAACTAGTAGGTTGTGTGCTTATCTTATTTTCTCTAATTATTTATCGTACTGGCGGGCGGTTTCGCTTCCCTACCCGAAAGTAGAGCAAATTAACTTGGGTTGGGAGAATTTGAGGTGCCGGATGGCCTTCTACGAAAGTGATAATACGCGGTTACGCAATGCTAATGACACTTTTGATGTAGGCTGCCGACCCAGCTCTTCGCTGATCATCCAGCCAGCTTTAGCCAGTAGCTCTAAGTCGATCCCCGTTTCTATTCCTAACCCTTGGCATAAATACAGTACATCCTCCGTTGCGACATTTCCTGATGCGCCATGAGCGTATGGGCATCCACCCAGCCCAGCTACACTACTGTCGATGGTATTGATGCCCATACTCAATGCCTGATAAATGTTGGTGAGAGCTTGTCCCCATGTGTCGTGGAAATGGACAGCAAGCTGGGGAAGAGGTGCAACCAACATGACGGCTTCCAGCATAGCAGCGATACGGTTTGGCGTGCCTGTACCGATTGTGTCGCCTAGAGACACCTCATAACACCCTAAATCGATGAGTGATTTGACCACGCTCGCCACTTGTTTAGGGGCTGTCGGGCCATCGTAAGGGCAGTCGGCAACGCAGGATAGATAGCCACGAACAGGGATGCCGTGTTTGGTGGCTAATCGCATTACAGGTTCGAAGCGAGTTAGGCTTTCTGCAATCGAGCAATTGATATTGTGTTGGCAGAATCCTTCTGATGATGAAGTGAAAATCGCGACCTGATTGGCACCAGCCTCCAAGGCTTGTTCGAAGCCTTTTAGGTTTGGTGTCAGGGCAGAATAAGTAACATGATTTCGCCTTGTTATTGCTTTCATGACCTCTGTTGAGTCCGCCATTTGTGGCACCCATTTGGGCGAAACAAAAGAGCCCGCCTCAATATGCGTTAACCCAGTATCAGAGAGTAAGTTGATCAGCCGGATTTTAGTCTGGGTCGCAACAGGAGGTTCATTTTGCAACCCATCTCTAGGACCTACTTCGACAATCTTTACTTTGGAAGGTAGCATTACTTGTCCTGTGACTTGGTGACCCAACTTGGGCTACGTTTTTCAAGAAACGCTTGCAGCCCATCTTGACCTTGGGGTGATACTCTAATGTCCGCAATGAGCTTGCTAGTATAGTGAATCAGTTGTTGTTCGATGGGGTTTTGATGACATTGATGGCAGAGCGTTTTCGCTTTACGCATCGCATCTGGGCTATTAAGTAGCAACGTCTTGATTACGCTATCGACCGCATTTTCAAGCTGTTTGGCTTCTTTCACTTCGTGCACAATACCAAACCGTTCGGCATCTTCGGCTGAAATGACTTCACCACTTAAGATATAGCGTCTAGCTTGTCTATTCCCCATCGCGCGCATGACGTAAGGCGCAATGGTTGCTGGAACTAAACCAAGTCTAACTTCACTTAAGCAAAAGTTGGCACTTTGGCTTGCGATGGCGATATCACTACAACAAATCAACCCTAAAGCACCACCATAAGCGGAACCTTGAACAACTGCGATGGTGGGTTGAGGGAACGAATCTAATGTTTCCATGAGTCTTGCCAAGTTTTGGGCATCAACGAAGTTATCTTGCCTCGTGCTTTCGGCCATCGACTGCATCCAATTCAAATCGGCCCCGGATGAAAAATGCTTACCGTTACTTCTTAATACCAAGCACCGCACATCCGTTCGTAAAGCGAGATAATCTAGGCGGTGGATCAGCAAGTCGATCGTACAAGCGTCAAAAGCATTGTGTTTGGCTGTTCTGTTTAGGGTAATGGTCGCTACGCCATTATCATCGACATGCCAAAGAACATCATCTTGCCTTTGGGCGTTGGGAATAATGCTTGGTTGCATTTCCTGCATACTAACTTCCTTAATTCATCTTTGGATGTTTACATTCTGAAGACGCCAAACTCGCTATCAGGAATGGGGGCATTTAATGCTGCCGTTAACGCTTGACTCAACACCTGACGCGTTTTTTTAGGGTCAATAATTCCGTCATCCCATAGCCGAGCACTCGCAAAATAGGGATGTCCTTGTGTTTCATACAAGTCTATGATCGATTCTCTAAAAATGTGCTCTTCTTGCTCTGACCACGCTTCCCCCTGACGTTCCTTCGCGTCTTTTCGAACTTGTGTTAAAACGCCTGCTGCTTGTTCTCCGCCCATCACAGAAATACGCGCGTTCGGCCACATCCACATCATGGTTGGATCATACGCTCGGCCGCACATGCCGTAATTACCAGCGCCGTACGATCCACCGATGATCACGGTAAACTTCGGCACGTCAGCACAAGCGACGGCCATCACTAACTTGGCGCCATGTTTTGCGATGCCTTCTTCTTCAACCTTTTTTCCGACCATAAAGCCGGTAATGTTTTGGAGAAAGAGAAGCGGTATTTTCCGTTTGGCGCACAGCTCAATAAAGTGCGCGCCTTTTTGTGCCGATTCAGAAAACAAGATGCCGTTGTTTGCCACAATACCAATCAAGTGTCCTTGAATACGAGCGAAGCCACACACTAGCGTTCTGCCGTACAAGGATTTGAATTCGTCGAAATCAGAATCATCGACGATGCGGGCAATAATTTCTCGAACGTCGAATGACAGTCGTAAGTTTGCATTCACGATTCCGTAGATTTCTTCTGCGTCGTAGCGGGGAGGAAGTACGGTGTTTTCTGGCTTAACAGGTCTTGTTCTATTGGCATTGGCAATGGCTTCTCTCGCAAGCATTAGGGCATGTTCATCATTTTCAGCGTAATAATCTGCGACACCAGATTTCCGACAATGCACGTCTGCACCGCCGAGCTCTTCACCCGTCACGACTTCGCCAGTGGCCGCTTTCACCAAAGGTGGCCCCGCCAAAAAAATGGTGCCTTGCTCTTTAACCATAATGGAGACATCCGCCATGGCAGGAACGTACGCGCCCCCAGCAGTGCAAAGCCCCATCACAACAGCAACTTGGGGAATGCCTTTCGCTGACATTCTCGCTTGGTTAAAGAAAATGCGACCAAAGTGTTCTTTGTCGGGGAAGACGTCGGACTGATGAGGGAGATTTGCGCCACCGGAGTCCACCAAGTACACGCAGGGGAGTTGGCAACGTTGGGCAATCTCTTGCGCTCTTAGGTGTTTTTTTACCGAGAGTGGGTAGTAGGTTCCACCTTTTACCGAAGCATCGTTGGCGATAACCATGCATTGAATTCCCTCTATGATACCAATGCCGGCGATAACGCCAGCGCATGGGATCGCTTCGTCATACACCTGCCAGGCGGCAAACTGGCTGATTTCAAGAAAGTCAGTGTTGTCATCAAGCAAGCGCGCGATGCGTTCTCGGGCTGGGAGTTTTCCTTTTTGCCTCTGGTGCTGAATGGCTTTTTCACCGCCTCCCTGTTTGATGGTATCGATGTGTTGATTCAGTTGAGTGACCAACGTTTCCATCGCAGCTTTATTGGAAAGAAATAACTCGTCAGTTGGCTTAGTTTTACTTTTGATAATGGCCATAATGACTTCCTTGTCGTATGTTCCGTTAGCGAGATTCTTCGAACAGTTCTCGGCCTATTAACATGCGGCGAATCTCTGAGGTACCCGCGCCGATTTCATAAAGCTTTGCATCACGTAGCAAACGACCAGCAGGGTATTCATTGATGTAGCCATTCCCACCGAGCAGTTGTATTGCATCGAGTGCCATTTGTGTGGCGAGTTCTGCACTGTACAAAATCGCGCCAGCGGCGTCTTTGCGTGTTGCGTTACCTCGATCACAAGCCGCTGCGACGGTATATACATACGCTTTTGCTGCACTCATTCGAGAATACATATCGGCGATCTTGCCCTGAACTAACTGAAACTCGCCAATGGATTTTCCAAACTGCTCTCGTTCATGTACGTACGGGACCACAATGTCCATGCAAGCTTGCATTATCCCGAGTGGTCCGGCAGCGAGGACGACGCGCTCGTAATCCAGCCCACTCATTAACACCTCGACGCCTTGATTCAACTCGCCAAGAATATTCTCTTTTGGCACTACGCAATGGTTAAATACAAGTTCGCAAGTATTCGAGCCTCTCATGCCTAGTTTGTCCAGCTTTTGAGCATGAGTGAAACCTGCGAAGTTACGTTCAATAATGAATGCGGTAATGCCACGTGAACCTGCGCTGACATCCGTTTTAGCGTAAAGCACCACTACGTCAGCATCGGGCCCGTTTGTTATCCACATTTTGTTGCCATTCAGTACAAAATGGTCGCCCTTGTTCTCCGCTTTCAGTTGCATGCTTATCACGTCTGAACCGGCATTGGGCTCACTCATCGCTAGGGCGCCAACGTGCGTACCATCAATGAGTTTTGGAAGGTATTTTTCGCGTTGAGAAGGCGTGCCGTTACGAAAGATTTGGTTGACGCACAGGTTAGAATGAGCGCCGTAGCTTAAAGCGACAGACGCAGAGGCACGGCTGATTTCTTCCATGGCAACAACATGAGCGAGGTATCCCATGCCTGCACCACCAAGCTCTTCATCGACGGTCACACCAAGCAACCCCATTTCTCCCAACAAAGGCCATAAATGATTCGGGAACTGGTTATCGCGGTCTATCTCAGCGGCGATGGGCGCAATATGTTCCGTAGCAAAGGCATTAACGTGTTCTCGGAGCATATCGATGGTATCACCAAGTCCGAAATTGAGTGGGGTATAGGTGCTTTTCATAACGTCTCCCGGTATCAGAGGTAAGGTGGAAAAGCCTGTAGCGGTGTTGCTAATTGAGTATAGCGTTTATGTCTGCTTGCTTTTGAGTGTTTGAATACAACGCTCCTTAGCGGCATTCAACTCTGCCATAACGACGCTGATGTCGTTGAGTTGTTGCTGTAGGACGGCTTGTTTCTCTTCAATGATATTGAGCATTTTCAATAACTGTCCTTCGGTTTGTTGCATGTCGTAGAGCTCGAAAAGTTCACGAATTTCTGCCAACGAAAAACCGAGTCGTTTCCCTCTTAAAATCAGTTTGAGGCGAATTCTATCCCTGCGTTGATAAACGCGCATATTGCCTTTTCGCTCTGGTTCAATCAGACCCACGTCTTCATAAAACCGGATACTGCGAGTAGTAATATCAAACTCCTTGGCGAGGTCACTGATCTTGTATTTTTCCATAACATACTTACCTCGAATAAAAATCCAGTTTCTGGAAATCGAACCTTAAATGGGAAGGCCGAACATCAACTTTGAAATATAAACGTCTGCTTGGTGTGTTTTTTCATCTCATTGTAAAGGCTAGTGCTATGCTTACGTAAACGTCAAGAAATCGCGGAATGAAAGTTTGTTAGTGAAAAAGGCGATAAAGGCTGGTGTGGCGCTTGGTGAGTAATTCTATGTAGGGTGTCATCAGTCTGCCAAGTGTTCACATATACCTTAAGGGAATGCGAATCATGGGAAAAGACATCTGGATTGTCAGCGCGAAAAGAACGCCAATTGGGCGCTTTCAAGGCAAGTTGCAAACTTACTCTGCTCCTCAATTAGGCGCACTGGCGATCAAGGCGGCAATGCACGAAGTGAATGTGACTTCGGTGGATGAAGTGTTCATGGGATGTGTGCTTCCAGCAGGGTGTGGACAAGCTCCTGCGAGGCAAGCATCTATGGGGGCAGATCTTCCTTTGGGTGTAGGGTGCACCACCATTAACAAAGTGTGTGGCTCTGGCATGAAGAGCGTCATGTTAGCGCACGATCTCATTAAAGCTGGAACGATTCGCTCAGCCATTGCTGGTGGTATGGAAAGTATGACCAATGCGCCGTATTTGCTGAGGGAGGCGAGAAAGGGAATGCGCATGGGGCACCAGTCTACGTATGACCACATGTTTCTCGATGGGCTACAAGATGCTTACGAAGGGCACTTAATGGGTGTTTATGCTCAGCAAGTCGCTGACAGGCTTAAGTTCACCAGAGAGCAAATGGATGAATGGGCCGTGATGTCGGCAAAACGTGCGTTGGAAGCTCAAGAGCGAGGCTTGTTTGCCGATGAACTTTCGCCGGTTTCACTCAATACCAAGTCAGAACAAGCGGTGCTGGACTACGATGAGCACCCACGCTCGATTGACCTTGGTAAAATTCCTCAACTCAAACCTGCATTCGATGAAAAAGGTACGGTGACCGCTGCTAATTCGAGTGCCATTTCAGATGGCGCGGCGGCTCTTGTGCTTATGGATGAAGACACTGCGCGTCATCAGGGGCTTAAACCACTTGCGATCATCAAGGCGCACTCTACACATGCCAGAAAACCTGCAGAATTTACTTTGGCACCCGTCTACGCAATTGAGCAACTGCTGTTCCAGCTAGATTGGTCAATTTATGAAGTGGACCTGTGGGAAATCAATGAAGCCTTTGCCGTTGTGACACAAATAGCGGTGGCGGAACTTGGACTAGATACGAGCAAAGTAAATATTAAAGGTGGAGCTTGTGCGCTTGGGCATCCGATAGGGGCTAGTGGCGCACGAATTCTGGTGACATTGATTCACAGTTTGCGTCAGCTACAAGCGCTAGGCACCAATGGTGATCTCGAAGCCAAAAAAGTGATGCGGGGTGTTGCGTCACTTTGTATCGGTGGTGGAGAAGCCACGGCGATAGGCATTGAAATACCGCTTTAATTGAAATTAGAAAGGAGTAAATGATGACTCGTTTGGTTCCCTTGTTTATTGGTGGCGAGTTTCGTGAATCTCAAACATCGGATTGGGTTGAGGTAACCAATCCCGCCACTAATGATGTCATTGCGTACGTTCCATGTTCCACAGAGCACGAGATGGAAGCCGCCATTGATAATGCGAAAGAGACATTCCAATCTTGGAAGGAAGTGGCAATATCCGAGCGTGCCCGAGTCATGCTGCGTTATCAGCACTTGCTCAAAGAGCATCATGATGAGCTTGCCACACTGCTTTCTCATGAAACGGGTAAGATTTTAGCGGATGCCAAAGGCGATGTGTGGCGTGGTATCGAGGTGGTTGAGCAGGCTGCAAACATTGCCAGCAATATGATGGGAGAAACCGTCGAAAACGTTGCCACGGATATTGATAGTTACTCAATGATTCAGCCCCTAGGTGTGTGTTGCGGCATTACGCCGTTTAACTTTCCAGCCATGATTCCGTTGTGGATGTTCCCAATCGCTATCGCTGCGGGCAATACGTTTGTGCTCAAACCCTCCGAACAAGTGCCATTGACCTCTATTCGTTTAGCTGAACTATTTGAGCAAGCTGGTGCGCCGAAAGGAGTGTTGCAGATCGTTCATGGCCGCAAAGAGCAAGTCGACTTTCTTCTGGCTCATCCTGATATTCGAGCGGTGTCATTTGTTGGCTCGGTTCCCGTTGCCCGTTATATCTACACCACAGGGACTAAACATTTTAAACGTGTTCAAGCTTTTGCAGGTGCAAAAAATCACATGGTGATCATGCCTGATGCGAACAAGGAACAAGTGGTGAATAACCTAATCGGAGCCTCCGTTGGGGCGGCGGGGCAGCGTTGTATGGCAATTTCTGTTGCGGTATTTGTCGGCGATTCAAAACAATGGATTACAGACCTCAAACAGGCAATGGCGAAAGTACACCCAGGGCCTTGGGATGATGAACAGGCTGCTTATGGCCCACTGATCAGTGAGCAAGCCAAGCAACGCGTATTGGACCTAATCGAAGATGGCAAACAACAAGGCGCAGTGTGTGAACTCGATGGTAGTCAGTGTGAAGTGGACGGCTTTCCCGATGGAAACTGGATTGGCCCAACCTTGTTTAGCGGTGTAACAGCGAACATGTCGATTTACACGCAAGAGATATTTGGCCCTGTCTTAGTTTGTATGGAAGTCGAAACGTTGCAAGAAGCTATTGAGTTAGTGAATCGCAACCCTTACGGCAACGGAACTTCTATATTTACCGCTAATGGCGCTGCTGCGAGAAAATATCAACATGACATTCAAGTCGGTCAGGTTGGGATCAATGTGCCTATTCCAGTCCCTTTACCATTTTTCTCCTTTACTGGTTGGAGAGGCAGTTTCTATGGTGATTTACATGCGTATGGTAAACAAGCGGTACGTTTTTATACCGAGACCAAAACGGTGACGACACGTTGGTTTGATGACGATATTCCAACGGGGCCTAATTTGACCATCCAACTGCGCTGAGTGAATAGAAGGAGCTTTATGGACTTTGAACTTAATGAAGATCAACGTGCATTTGCCGATACCGCTCAGCAATTTGCCGATGAGTGTTTAGCACCGATGGCGGCGGAGTGGGATGAAAAGCAGATCTTCCCCAAAGACGTATTGAGAGAGGCGGGGGAACTGGGGTTTCTCAGTCTCTACACTCCAGAAGCGCAAGGTGGCCTAGGGCTGAGTCGCTTGGATGCTTCAATTATCTTTGAACAACTCTCAATGGGCTGTACGTCGACGACCGCTTTCATGACTATCCACAATATGGTGAGTTGGATGATAGCCAGTTTTGCTACCGATGAAGCCAAAACGCAGTTCTGTCCGAAATTAGTTACGGGGGAGTGGTTAGGCTCCTATTGCTTAACCGAACCCAACGCAGGATCAGACGCCGCTGCACTGACCACTTCCGCTACAAAAAAGGGAGATAAGTATGTCATCAACGGCGGCAAAACCTTTATCTCTGGCGCGGGAGAGACAGATGTTTTGGTCGTGATGGCGAGAACCGGAGAAGCGGGTGCCAAAGGCGTGTCTGCATTTGTTGTTCCTGCTCACGCAGATGGTATCAGCTATGGGCGCAAAGAACCCAAAATGGGCTGGAACAGCCAACCAACACGAGCGGTTACTTTTGAAAATGTCGTTATTCCAGCTAGCCATTTACTGGGCGAAGAAGGGCAAGGTTTTGTCTTTGCGATGAAAGGGCTTGATGGAGGGCGTATAAATATTGCGACCTGTTCCGTCGGTACGGCTCAACAGGCCCTTGAACAGGCGACACAGTATATTCAGGAGCGTAAGCAGTTCGGCAAACCGCTTGCGCAGTTTCAAGCCTTACAATTCAAATTAGCAGACATGGCGACAGAGCTCGTGGCTGCACGGCAGTTAGTGCGCTATGCCGCCAGCAAGCTCGACCGAAATGACCCCGATGCGACGGCTTATTGCGCTATGGCAAAACGGTTCGCGACTGATGTGGGCTTTCAGGTTTGCGACCACGCGCTACAGCTTTATGGCGGCTATGGTTACATCAAAGAGTATCCAATGGAGCGTCATTTCAGAGATGTGCGTGTGCATCAAATTCTGGAGGGGACAAACGAAATCATGCGCTTGATCATCGCGCGCCGTTTACTCTCAGAGGAGTCGGCCTTGCTGTAGCGAAGTATTGGATTTGCTCATTGAGAAAGGATTCAGATATGCCATTAACCCAAGAAGCCATTCAACATACGATCACTAATCACGTTGCGGTGGTGACGATGAACAACCCGCCAGCCAATACGTGGACAGCAGAGAGTCTCAAGGCACTGAAATCGCTGATACTCACACTTAACGATGATAAGCAGGTCTATTCATTGGTTTTAACCGGCAGTGGAGAAAAGTTTTTCTCTGCTGGTGCAGATCTCAAGCTATTTTCTGACGGTGACAAAGCGGTTGCGTTAGACATGGCGCGATGCTTTGGTGAAGCCTTTGAAATGCTCTCGGAATTCCGTGGTGTTTCCATTGCCGCTATTAATGGTTACGCCATGGGTGGAGGTTTAGAAGTGGCATTAGCTTGTGATATTCGAGTCGTTGAAGAGCAAGCGGTACTTGCTTTACCTGAAGCCAAAGTCGGACTTTTGCCCTGCGCTGGCGGTACCCAAAACCTCACAGCGTTAGTAGGGGAAGGCTGGGCAAAGCGTATCATTTTATGTGGAGAGCAAGTCAGCGCTGACAAAGCAAAAGAACTAGGCCTAGTTGAGGAGTTGGTTCCCAAAGGTGAAGCTTTAAGTAAAGCGCTGGAACTTGCTGAATCTGTTGCGAACCAGTCACCATCTTCTGTCGCCGCATGTAAGGCGCTCATTCAAAATATGCGCTCTGCGCCACTTAAGCACGGCTTAATGAAAGAGCGAGAGTTGTTTCTGAATCTTTTTGATACGGAAGATCAAGTTGAGGGTGTTCGCGCCTTTTTAGAAAAACGCCCACCGCAATGGAAAAACCGATAGGAGGCCACATGGCAGGGATGGTAACCATTAGTGAAATAGAGTGCTTAGATGGCGTGCACCGCATTGGTATCGCAACGTTAGACAACACCGCTTCATTGAATGCATTGACGTATGACATGTTAGTCCAACTTAACGATCAGCTTATCAAGTGGCAAGATGATCCACATATGGCTTGTGTGGTACTGACTGGCGCTGGAGAAAAAGCATTCTGTGCTGGTGGTGATGTTCGAGCTATGTATCACGTCATGCATAACGAGAGTAAAGAAAAAATCGTAGAGTTCTGTACGAACTATTTCTCGTTGGAGTATGAGTGTGACTATCTCATCCACACTTACAACAAACCCATTATCGGTTGGGGAGAAGGTATTGTCATGGGCGGTGGGATGGGGCTTTTTATGGGAACCAGCCATAAAGTTGTGACAACAACATCACGCCTTGCTATGCCAGAAATCAATATCGGACTGTATCCTGATGTGGGAGGTACGTGGTTTTTAAGCCAGATAGATCCGCAAGTGGGCTTATTCCTCGGATTGACAGGTTCAATGGTAAATTCAAGTGACGCTGTCACTATTGGTTTGGCCGATTGGTTACTGTTGGAAGAGCAGTATCCCACCTTACTGGATGAGCTAAAGCGGCTCCAGTGGGGCAAAGAAGATGCGAAAGAGTTGGTAACTGCACTACTACAGTTAATGGAAGAACAAGTTATTGATAGCAAACCAACCACGCAAATTTGTCCATACTTAGATCAGATAGAGGAAGCGTGCAAAGGCTTTGATCTTAATACGATAGCACAGCGAATCATGGCTATCGACGGGAACAGTCAGTGGATAGAAAACGCGAAACAAACGTTCGCCGCAGGCAGTCCGATCACCGCGCATATTTGCTTCAGACAAGTGAAAGAATACCACAGCTTACCACTTGCAGGTTGCTTCCGCTTGGAGCTGAGTTTATCGGTTCGCAGTGCCTTATTAGGTGAGTTTAAAGAGGGCGTCCGTTCTCGGCTTATTGACCGGGATGGCGAACCTAACTGGATGTTTAACAATGTCAGTGAAGTCGATGAAGATATCATCGATACCTTGTTTACCTCACTTTGGCCGGATGACGAACATCCGCTTGCTGATTTGGGTGAACAAACACTAGGTCAATAAGGAGAATGATCATGAGTACCATCGCATTTATCGGTTTAGGAAGAATGGGGCATCCGATGGCGCAAAACTTATTAGCGTCTGGATTTAACGTGCAAGTATTTGATGTCGATAGCGAAGCGGCAAAGCAACTTGCACCTTTTGGTGCGGTGGTGGCGAGCTCTATCGAGGAAGTCGTGGATGGTGCAAGCACGGTCATCACGATGCTACCAGCAGGATCTCACGTTCGTTCCGTGTATCTTGGCGACTTACACGGCGGCGTAGGTGTCCTCAATCTTGTCTCGCCAAGTACCTTGATGATTGATTGTTCAACCATTGATCCGGACTCTGCGCGATTAGTCGCCAATGAAGCGGCAAATAAACGCGTGTTGTTTGTCGACGCGCCCGTTTCGGGGGGCGTTGCTGGCGCTAAAGCGGCGACATTAACCTTTATTGTTGGTGGTTCGGATCAAGCGTTTTCTAAAGCCAATGCGATTTTGCAGTATATGGGAAAAAATGTTTTCCATGCTGGCAAAGCAGGCGATGGTCAAATGGCGAAAATCTGTAACAACCTTATGCTCGGCATTTTAATGTCTGGTACGTGCGAGGCATTAAACCTAGGTATCGATCATGGACTCGATCCAAAAGTGCTATCAAACATCATGCTGCAAAGCTCTGGCCGAAATTGGGCATTGGAGCTTTACAATCCTTGCCCAGGCGTGATGGACAGTGCGCCAGCCAGTCACGATTACCAGCCGGGCTTTATGAGCAAACTCATGCTAAAAGATCTCGGCTTGGGGTTAGATGCGGCGTTACAAACACATTCTTCGGTTCCGATGGGGTCGTTAGCGCGCAACTTATATTCTTTCCACAACGCGAGCGGCCACGGCGAGCTCGATTTCTCAAGCTTATTTGAGTTATACAAGAGTAAGAAAGGCTAGACCGAGTTTTGTGACAAACCAGCCCGAGATGGTGACCTAAAACGCGCATCATTTCGGCCAACTTAGACTAGTTGAGATAGAGAACATTACGAGCTATGGAGTGCACCAATATGGACATAAAAAGTAGTGTTATTGCCATTACAGGAGCAGGGCAGGGGCTTGGGCAAATGATGGCCATTACCCTTGCTCAAGCTGGCGCTGATTTAGCGTTGTTGGATGTAAACGCCAGTGGCTTAATGGAAACACAAGAGCAGTGTCGAATGCTGAGTGCGAAAGCGTTGACATATCAAGTGGATGTCACCAACGAAATCGATGTTGAAACCACGTTTGAAGCGATTATCCAAGATTTTGGTCAACTCAATGGGTTAGTCAATAACGCTGGCGTGTTAAGAGATGGGTTACTTGTAAAAGCAAAAGATGGCGTGATCAGTAAGATGTCTTTGGATCAATTCAATTTGGTCATGAACGTTAACGTGACAGGAACATTTTTGTGTGGGCGTGAAGCTGCCGTCAAGATGATTGAGAGTGGCTCCCGAGGCGTTATCATCAATATTTCTAGTGTTACGAGAGCAGGGAATATCGGACAAACCAATTATTCTGCATCTAAAGCGGCGGTCGCGACCATGGCGACAACATGGGCTCGTGAGCTCGCAAGATACGGTATTCGCGCGGCGGCGGTTGCACCAGGTGTAGTTCATACCGCGATGGCAGAGCAAATGAGACCCGAAGCCATAGAGCGACTAGAAAAGATGATCCCAGTTGGCAGGATGGGCGAAACAAGCGAAATCGCGCATGCAGTAAAATACATTATTGAGAGTGATTACTTTACTGGCAGGGTTTTAGAAGTGGATGGCGGCATTCGTATGTAAGTGACCACTGAAATAAGGCTCTGATAGACCTGAATAATAAGTCTCTTTCCATTTCAACATTTTCTATGTTGTGGAGTGCTAATTCTGCGCAACCCAAATGTATTTACAACTTATGTTTGGATTTACCTTGAGAATGATTTCTCACAATCCAATAAAGAGATGTAAATACCACTCAAATATTAAGTGAAATCATTAATTTGATGTTGATCACACTTTTGATTTTTTAGCTTCCGCTTCTCATTAAGGCTATCTGCGTAAATGAAGTTGATAGTCAGTCTCATCAATTTTTAGTTTCAACTGTTTGTTTTTAAATAATTAATTGTTGAAGCACGAGAAATTCGTGTTGAGGTTAATATTCTATTTAAAGTGTGTAACTTCCATTAATGGAAGGTTAGTTTCCAGTTGTGGCTAATGAGCTTTAACTTTTTACTCCTCATAATGCGCCAAATGTAACATAGTGTTTCAAAGTGTAACAATAAACTCACACTAAGAGTATGGTTTTGATCTCCACTCAATTCCGTTTTGTTTCGCTCTGAGCCCGACGTTACTCATGCTCAACACATAAACATTCTAATGACTATAACAACTGGTTCTTGGCTTGATACCAATCGTATCGTAGCAAATAACGGTTCATCCTAGCTGGTAAAATGCTTGATGACGAAGTTGAAAAAATTGTAAGTAGAATAACTACTTATCGAGGTTTTTTCTTGTTCTCATACATTACCTCTGCGCTATTTGTGAGCTCTTATTTACTTTGATTGGCATCTGCTTTGAAACCAGACAACCATCGAGAAAGTTAATGGAAGCCTCAAGATATAAACGCATCTTGTCGAGGGGAAGTTTGGCGTCCGTCATACTTATGCTCTCAGGATGTAATTCAGCTTTACTTGACCCCAAAGGTGCCATTGGTGTGCAAGAAAAAGAGTTAATTATTACTGCTCTTTTGCTGATGTTGATCGTTGTAATCCCTGTGATTTTAATGACGATTTACTTCGCTTACCGATACCGCGCCTCTAACACTGAAGAAGAGTACGCACCCGAGTGGTCACACTCGACCAAAATCGAAGTGGTGGTATGGACAATTCCAATCATCATCATTGCGATTCTTGCGACGATCACATGGCGTTCGACTCATGAACTAGAGCCATCCAAACCTTTGGAAAGTGATGTTAAACCAATGACCATCGAAGTGGTGTCACTCGATTGGAAATGGTTGTTCATCTATCCAGAAGAAAACATTGCGACGGTGAACTATGTGGCGTTCCCGAAAGACGTGCCAGTGCAGTTCAAACTGACTTCGGACAACATCATGAACGCGTTTTTCATCCCTCGCTTAGGTACACAGATCTACGCGATGCCAGGCATGGTAACCAAGCTCAACCTCATAGCGAACCACGAAGGTGACTACAAGGGTTTTGCATCGAACTACAGCGGCGAAGGCTTTTCGCAAATGAAGTTCACAGCTTCAGCAATGTCTGATCGTGCTGCGTTCCTAAATTGGGTGCAGAAAGTGAAGGCGAGCCCTGATCGTATTGAAGATTGGGAGCAATACAGCTCACTGGCAGCGCCAAGTATCGCAGAGCCAGTCACTTTGTTCTCTAGCGTTCCTCCGTTCTTGTTCACCGACGTTGTGACTCAGCATCCTGGTTCAATGAACTGTTTGCCTGAAAACCAAGGATAATCGTAATGTTTGGAAGATTAACTCTTGATTCAGTTCCATTCCACGAACCTATTATTGTCATCACCCTAGCGGTTGTGGCGCTGGTTGGTTTAGCCGTAGTTTACGCGGTGACCAAAGCCGGAAAGTGGCAATATTTGTGGAATGAATGGTTTACTTCAGTAGACCATAAAAAACTTGGCTTCATGTACATCGCAGTAGCGATGGTGATGCTTGTTCGTGGTTTTGCTGACGCAGTCATGATGCGTAGTCAGCAACTCCTTTCTTCTGCGGGTGAAGCAGGTTACTTACCACCGCATCACTACGATCAAATTTTTACTGCCCATGGCGTGATCATGATCTTCTTCGTAGCGATGCCATTGGTCATTGGTCTGATGAACATCATCGTGCCATTGCAGATTGGTGCGCGTGACGTAGCTTTCCCGTATCTGAATAACTTGAGCTTCTGGCTGTTTGTTGTAGGTGTCATCCTAACAAACATGTCTCTCGGCTTAGGTGAATTTGGTCGTACAGGTTGGCTAGCGTATCCGCCGCTTTCAGGTATTGAGGCAAGCCCAGGAGTCGGGGTCGACTATTGGATTTGGGCGCTGCAGATATCAGGTGTTGGTACGACGTTAACAGGCGTGAACTTCTTCGCGACCATTTTGCGTATGCGTACACCGTCTATGCCAATGATGAAGATGCCAGTTTTCACTTGGGCGTCTCTGTGTGCAAACATTTTGATCATCATTTCATTCCCAATCCTAACGGTGACTATCGCTCTGCTTACGCTGGATAGATACCTAGGCATGCACTTCTTTACCAATGATCTTGGCGGCAACGTAATGATGTACGTCAACCTGATTTGGGCTTGGGGTCACCCAGAAGTGTACATTTTGATCTTGCCAATTTTTGGTGTGTTCTCAGAAGTCACCGCAACCTTCTCACGTAAAAAGTTGTTCGGTTACACATCGCTAGTTTGGGCTACCGTAGTTATCACGATTCTTGCCTTTGTTGTTTGGCTACACCACTTCTTTACGATGGGGTCTGGCGCGAACGTAAATGCCTTCTTCGGTATTGCCACGATGATCATTTCTATCCCAACAGGGGTGAAGATCTTCAACTGGCTATTCACCATGTACAAAGGCCGCATCCGCTTTACGACGCCAATGATGTGGACGGTGGGTTTCCTGATCACCTTTACTGTTGGTGGTATGACGGGCGTACTAATGGCTGTTCCGGGTGCAGATTTCGTTCTGCATAACTCAGTATTCCTTATCGCTCACTTCCACAACGTTATCATCGGTGGTGTGGTGTTTGGATGTTTCGCTGCGATCACTTACTGGTTCCCGAAAGCGACCGGTTTCACCATGAATGAAACTTGGGGCAAACGTGCGTTCTATCTTTGGATTATTGGTTTCTTAATGGCGTTCCTACCGCTTTATGCGCTGGGCTTTATGGGGATGACTCGTCGTTTAAGCCAAGACATCAACCCAGAATACTTCCCACTGTTGTCGATTGCCGCAGCAGGTACGGTTGTGATTGCGCTGGGCGTATTGTCTCAGTTCATCCAAATTTACGTGAGTATCCGTGACCGCGAGCAAAATCGTGATTTAACTGGTGACCCGTGGGGTGGACGTACTCTTGAGTGGGCAACATCGTCTCCACCGCCGTTCTACAACTTTGCGCACCTACCAAAAGGTGATGTGCTGGATGCCTTCTGGTACCAGAAACAAAGTGGCGAGTTCGATCCAACTAAAGAAGTGGAATACGAACGTATTCATATGCCAAAAAACACGGCAACAGGCATCTACGTGTCGGCTTGGTCGCTCCTATTTGGCTTCGGCATGATTTGGTACATTTGGTGGCTAGCGGCGGCAAGTTTGGTCGGTATTATCGTGACGTGTATTCAGCATAGCTATAACGATGATGTGGATTACTACGTGGAAGTTGAAGAGATCAAAGCAATTGAGGCCGAACGTCGAGCTCAGCTTGAAGAAGCGAAGAAAAACTCAGTGAAAGACAGCGAAAGTAAAGATGATCTGGAGGTGACGTATGCAAACTAATATCGCAGCACATCACGACCATGATCACCACCATGACACGAATGGCAACAAGCTATTTGGCTTCTGGGTTTACCTGATGAGTGACTGTGTACTGTTTGCGACCTTGTTCGCGACATACGCTGTGCTGTCGAGCAATTCAATTGCGGGCCCAACAGGTAAAGACATTTTTGAACTCCCATTCGTGTTTGTCGAAACCATGCTGCTTCTGTTTAGCAGTATCACATTTGGTTTTGGCATTATCGCGATGAAGCGCAACAACGTTGCTGGTCTCAAACGTTGGATGTTAGTCACGTTCGCGCTTGGTCTTGGCTTTATCTGTATGGAGGTCTATGAGTTCCATCACCTGATTGAAGAAGGCTATGGGCCACAAACAAGTGCATTCCTATCGGCATTCTTTACGTTGGTTGGTACGCACGGCCTGCACGTAACCTTTGGTCTGATTTGGTTAGCGGTAGCGTATCATCAACTGTCGACGAAAGGTCTGAACGACAATATGGCAATGCGCTTTAACTGCTTAAGCCTATTCTGGCACTTTCTAGATATCGTTTGGATTTGTGTCTTTACCATCGTTTACTTACTGGGGGTAATGTAATGGATCAACATGTAGAAACCAGTTCGTCAGATTACGTGAAAGGCTTTATTGCCTCACTGATTCTGACGGTAATTCCGTTCTACTTTGTTTGGACGAAATCATTACCAGATACAACGACCTATGCGATTCTATTTGGATGTGCATTAGTGCAGATATTTGTTCACTTTAAATACTTCTTGCACATGGAAACAAAAACATCCGACGGACGTTGGAACCTTGTATCACTGATGTTTACCGCCATTGTTGTACTTATCCTTATCGCTGGCTCGGTATGGATCATCTACAACATGAACGTCAACATGAAGTTGTAGGTCAAGGTATGCTGAAAAGTTATTTGTCTATCACTAAACCGGGCATTATTTTCGGCAACCTGATTTCTGTTGCGGCGGGGTTCTTCCTCGCCGCAAAAACAGAACCAGCCAGTCTAATGCTGTTCGTTACGACGTTAGTTGGTGTTGGGTTAGTCATCGCTTCAGGTTGTGTGGTGAATAATATTTTCGATCGTGATATCGACCAAAAGATGGCACGTACACGAAATCGTGAAACAGTGAAAGGCAACATCAATATCGATATTGCGTTTGTTTATGCACTTGCTTTATTGCTGGTAGGAACCGCACTGTTATTTATCCGAGTGAACCCACTATCCGCTGTCGTCGTGTTGCTTGGCTACGTGTATTACGTGTTCTTTTACACGATGTGGTACAAACGTAACTCGGTGTATGGAACCTTAGTGGGAAGTATCTCAGGCGCAGTTCCGCCATTGGTGGGTTACTTAGCGGTAACAAACTTCATTAGCTTGGAAGCGATTTTACTCTTTACCATGTTCTGTCTCTGGCAAATGCCGCACTCATATGCCATTGCCATGTTCCGCATGCAAGACTACCGAGAAGCCGGGATTCCCGTATTGCCAGTTAAAGAGGGCATTCATAAAGCTCATCGACACATGAAAGCGTATGTCGTGGCGTTTGGAGCAGCATCATTGGGGTTATTTTTACTAGGTGAAGCCGGGTATGAATACTTAGCGGTTGCAGCGGTTGTTTGCTTTATGTGGACGAAAGTGACCTTTCGCAGCATTGATGACAACAACTATATCGCTTGGTCAAAGTCGGTGTTTAAAGTCTCACTGCTAGTGGTGATGGGGATCAGTGGTGTGCTTGGTGTCGAGTTGATTCCTCTAGCTCTGTAACAACCAAACCTAAGCGTTTGCTAAGCGCCAATATCTTTTGCTGCTGAATGCATGAATGGCCTTACCTAGAAGTAAGGTCATTTAACTTTCTATTGTTCTTTATTTTCCCTGTTTTTCCTGCTCCTCCTCTAGCTTCACTATCACGTATTCATATCTAAAAGCAAAAACAACCAGTGTGTAAAACATAGTGAAGCACGTTTTCGCTGACGCGTAATAATGCCAAGAGATAGTGACTATTAAGCTAAAAAGTATAAACAGCGCAATAACTCTATTTGCCATATGAAAATTCAATATCGATAGTTTGTAATGTAAACATTTGGGGAGAGTGCTAGTTCCCATAGCAGCATACAAACTAACAATGTGAATGTTTGAGTTGAATCACCAGCTAGCGAAATACAAAAGTTTTACGACTGAAAGTGGGTGAGGAAGCACCTTAGCTCCAGTGAAATGAACACGATTAAGAATCATCCTTTTACATAATCTAAAAACTCACCAAACCTTAACCCAGATTAAAGTTTTGTCGTCTCCGAGGCATTAAGGTGCGCCTGTAGTTTGCAGGTCTCAAGGATTCAGAGAAGGAACAGCCATACATCGTGTATCGCTGTTCCTTTTTCGTTCTTGTTTACTTGCGAAAAGATAAAACATAAAGACAACTTTAAGAGGACTGGTTTTGAGCATTTTGTTTTCCGAAGCCCGAATTGGCAACATGACCCTAAAGAACCGTTTTGTGAGAAGCGCAACGTGGGAGAACATGGCGACCGAAGATGGTCACATGACGGTAAAGCTTTACGATATTTACGAAACGCTTGCGAAAGGGGAAGTTGGGCTTATTGTTACGGGTTATGCCAATATCGTTGAAGAAGAGAAACCCAACGCAGGTATGATGGGGATCTACAACGACTCTTTTATTGAAGAATACAAAAAGCTAACAGAGCTAGTACATCAACAAGATTCTAAAATCGTGATGCAAATTGCTTACGGTGGCACCAAAACCACCCATAACGTCGGTGAGCGTGTCATCTTCGCTCCGAGTGACGTGCCTGAGCGTGGTACAAATACGCAAGGCAAAGCGATGACAAAGGACGAAATAGACTACATCGTAAAGGCATTCGCATTGGCGAGTAAACGTGCTCAAGACGCTGGTTTTGACGGCGTAGAGATTCATGCGGCGCACACTTATTTAATTAACCAGTTTTTAAGCCCGTACTATAATCGTCGCGAAGACGAATATGGTGGTGACTTAGAAAATCGCATGCGCTTTCTTTTAGAAATTTATTCTGAAACCAGAAAGCTGGTTGGAAGCGAATTTCCCATCCTCGTTAAACTGACGGCAACAGAGTTCTTTGACGGCGGTTTAACGTTCAACGAAACTCGCGTCGTCTGCAAGAAACTTGAAGAAATAGGCGTTGATGCGATCATCGTATCTGGCAATGTTCACGGCAAAGCAAACGAACTTGTTGGTCAAACGTTCGATGGTTACACACTACAAGAAGAAGGTTACTTTCACGAATATGGTCACGTGATCAGTCAGGACGTTAGCATACCGGTGATTACTGTCGGCGGGCTGAGCGACATTGATGCGATTGAGAAAATTGCAGAAAACACAGGTATCCAATTTTTTGCTGTGTCACGCCCTTTATTGGCTGAGCCACAGTTGATCAAACGTTGGAAAGAAGGCAATCGCGCACCAGTAGATTGTGAACGTTGCTCAAAGTGTCGTACCAAGCGTGGTAACTTTTGCGTGGTGTATAAGAACCGAAATCGTCGCAAAAAATAGAACGAAGCGAATACACAAATACAAATTAGCCTCCACTCTGAATATGGAGGCTTTTAATTATCCGCATGTTAATCGAACCATTATTTATCTTCTTTTTGATAGTTTAAATAATGCACACAAAGATCGTGAAATGCTTTAGCTTGAGGCGAGATCGTGCGATCGGTTAACGTAAATATACCAATTTGCCTTTCAAGTGGTGGATCGATAAGCGGAATCCAAACCAAGCGTGTTTCATTGGTTGGGAAAGCAAGCTTCGGTAGGGTCGTGACACCAATCCCAAGTTCTAAGACAGAAAACAGTGAAGTAATATTTTCGACCGAATAGAGCGCTTGCTGACTCAGAGCTCTTGCTGGGGTTGGATCGAGAAGTGTACAAGTGCCGTTACGGATAAAGGGTTGTTCCAACAAAGTTTGCCACTCGATTCCTTCTGGATGACTTGCAATAGGGTTGTCCTTTAAACACACCACGCCTATTGGATCGGCTAACAGCGGCGTAAAGTCAATGCCGCCCTCATCGAGGTGAGAGGGGTTACCGAGCGCCAAGTCGACTTCACCGGAGAGTAAGCGAGCCTCGACGCCCGCCGCGTTATCATCGATCAAGCTTACTTCTACATTTGGATACTGCTCGCAAAAGGCACCCAACACGCTAGGGATGAGTTTCGCTGCAACAGAAGGAACGCTCGCAATTCGCACTCTCCCTTGCTGTCCGGCCGCGGCAGCTTTGAGATCGTTGTCCAGCGCACTGTAGATATTGAGAAACTGAACCACCTTGGGCAGACAAATTTCACCAAACGGGGTCAATTTGGTTTTGTTTCCGGGTTCAAACAGCGTTTGCCCTAGAATTTTTTCAAGCTCTTTTATCGATGTTGACAGTGCCGCCTGAGAACGATTTGCACGATGTGAAGCGGCTCGAAAGCCTCCTTCCTCGACTACCATCACAAAATGCATTAATTGTTGAAGCTTAATACTCATCCCTAATGCCTCTTAATCCCTTTATTTACGTTATTTTAAACAGAGTGATAAGTTTAATTTATCAAATGTCAAAAATTTACCGTTAGATTTATCGCCTGTCAATGTGCATCATTTAACCATATTGAAACAAAGCCGTTACAAAGGTTGAAAGGCACGTGAATACTCCTACTAAAAAACACCCAGTTAAAACCAGTCTATTTGCTTCTAAAGCGCCGCTTGAATGGGCGATAGTCAACAACGGAACCCTGTATACGGCTCAAATTCCTATTGATGACACAGGCGCGGTTGTGGAAGGCGGTATCGAAGCACAAACACGTCAAACCTTTAACAATCTCATTCACACCCTGGAGTGTGCAGGGGAGTCTTTGGACTCGGTGTTGCAGGTCCTGATTTATGTGACTGACAGAGAATACTTAAAGACCGTTAACCAAGTGTACGCGGAATATTTTGAAGCGCCGTACCCAAATCGCGCCGCCATGGTGGTTGCAGGGTTAGCGCGAGAAGAGATGTTGGTGGAGTTTGTTGTCTACGCGTCGGCAAGCCAACCAGAATAAATCCAACGAGAATAATTAGAGATCAGTGAGTGAGTGGCTTGCCATCACAAATCGGAAGAACAAGGAAAGAACCATGACTTTTATTAACAATGTTCAAGCAGAAAAATCCCTCTATATAGCAGGTGAATGGCAATCGGGCATGGACACCATCGCCAATATTAACCCTTCTGATATCAGCGAAAACATTGGCGATTTCGCACAAGCGAGTGTGTCGCAAGTAGAGCAAGCGATTCAAGCGGCTAAATCAGCGCAGCCAGAGTGGGAAAAAACACCAATCGAGCGCAAGCAAGCAGTGCTACAAGCGATTGGTGATGAGCTCATTGCACGATGTGACGAATTGGGCACCTTGCTTTCGCGTGAAGAAGGTAAGCCATTTGCTGAAGGTCGAGGTGAGATTTACCGTGCTGGCCAATTCTTCCAATACTTTGCTGCTGAGGTTCTGCGTCAAATTGGCGATAGCGCTGCTTCCGTCCGTCCAGGTGTCTCCGTTGAAGTTACTCGCGAAGCCGTCGGCGTTATCGCCATTATCTCTCCTTGGAACTTCCCAACAGCAACAGCGGCTTGGAAAATCGCGCCAGCACTTGCGTTTGGCAACAGCGTCGTCTGGAAGCCTGCCAACCTAACCCCAGCAAGTGCCGTTGCGCTGACAGAGATTATCCATCGCCAAGGTTTACCTGCTGGCACGTTTAACCTCGTTTTGGGTAGCGGTTCGCAAGTAGGTAATACCCTTATCAATTCGAAGGATGTGAACGGCGTGAGCTTCACTGGTTCTGTGGACACAGGCCGTAAAGTTGCAGCGGCAACGGCACCAAATTTTGTGCGTTGTCAGCTAGAGATGGGTAGCAAAAATGCGCTCGTAGTCGCAGATGATGCAGACATTCAGATTGCTGTCGAAGCAACAATCGCAGGCTCATTCTCGGGTGCAGGTCAAAAGTGCACCGCGTCTTCTCGTCTTGTCGTTATGGACGGAATTCACGACGCGTATGTTGAAGCGCTAATCAAACGCATGAGCGAACTTAAAGTGGGTCACGCTCTAGAAGAGGGCGTGTTCATGGGCCCTGTTGTTGATGGTAACCAGCTGAATGCGAACTTTGAGTGGATCGAAAACGCACGCCAAGCAGGCGCGGAGCTGGCTTTCGGTGGTGAGCGTCTGAGCCTAGAGCATGACGGTTACTACATGTCACCAACTCTGTTTTTAAATACACAGAATGGCTGGGAAGTGAACCAAGAAGAAGTCTTTGCGCCAATGGCGAGCGTGATTCGCGTTTCTGATCTGGATGAGGCAATTGCAGTCGCGAACGATACGCGCTTTGGCCTGACAGGCGGCATTATCACGCAAAGCTTGCGTAATAGCGCGATCTTCAAACAGCAAGTCCAAACGGGCTGCGTCATGGTTAACTTGCCAACTGCGGGTACAGATTATCACGTTCCATTTGGTGGCCGTAAAGAGTCTAGCTTTGGTCCTCGTGAGCAAGGTCAGTACGCCAAAGAGTTCTACACCGTAGTGAAAACCGCTTATCAGCGTCCTTACTAAGATCGGCAGGGTAACTGATGGTGTCAGTTACCCGCACGAAAAGGCTAAGAAATTGTTTAAGGAGTGGTTATGTACCAACAACGGATTGTGATTGACGGATTGCAGTACTGCAATTGGGATCGAGAGTATTTCCAAACGCTTAAGGCGAGTGGCATTACCGCCGTTCATGCCACCATCGTCTACCACGAAACTGCGCGCGAAACCTTGACGCGTTTTGCTGAGTGGAACTTGCGCTTCGAGCAAAATGCAGACCTCATCATGCCTATTTATTCAATGGCAGATGTAGAAAAAGCCAAAGCAGAAGGCAAAGTCGGCATCTTCTTCGGCGCTCAAAATTGCTCACCAATCGATGATGAAATTGGCCTGATTGAAGTGATGCGCCGTCAAGGTCTGCTGATCATGCAACTGACCTACAACAACCAAAGCTTACTGGCGACAGGTTGTTACGAACAAAATGATTCCGGCGTAACTCGCTTTGGTAAGCAAGCGATTGAAGAGATGAACCGAGTCGGGATGATCATTGATATGTCCCACAGCGCAGAGCGTTCAACGTTGGAAGCTATCGAGCTCTCCTCGCGTCCAATTTGTATCAGCCATGCTAACCCGACGTTTGCGCATGACGCACTGCGCAACAAGTCCAACACCGTGATCAAAGCACTGACGGAGCGCGGTGGTTTGATTGGATTCAGTTTATATCCGTTCCATTTACCAAATGGCAGCCAGTGCACGCTGGATGATTTCTGCCAGATGGTTGCGAAAACCGCAGACATGTTTGGCGTCGACCATTTAGGCATCGGTAGTGATCTGTGCTTAAACCAACCGCAACAAGTATTGGAATGGATGCGCAACGGGCGTTGGTCAAAAGCGATGGATTACGGCGAAGGTTCAGCAAGTAACTCGGGATGGCCAGATGCGCTGCCATGGTTCTGCGGCAGCGCAGGGATGGAGAACATCTACAACGGATTAATGGGTCACGGATTCAGTGAATCTGAGGCTGGAAAAATATTGGGTGAAAACTGGTTCAACTTCCTTAAAGAAGGATTAGAGCCTATTTCATAGCATTCCCCAAAGTAGGAACCGCCTGCCCACATAATAACAATACGGCAGGCGTAAAACTCACATTTGTAGCCAGTCTTTGGCTGCTGCAAAGAACCTCTGGAGCCAGAGTATGTCTGATTTAACCAATAGCATGAAAGCTTCCACGATGAGCGTGTCATCGGGCAAGTCAAAAGTAAAACACAACACATCAACAACAGAAAACACGATGGACAAATTAGGACTGAATAACCCGGCCTTTTGGTATAGCGGTGGTTTCATCGCGTTGTTCGTTGCTATTGCACTTTATGACGGCGAGCTGTTATCTACGATCGTTAACGCCGGTTTTAGCTGGGCAGTTCAGGTGTTTGGTCCATACTGGCAGTTACTGCTGCTTCTCACTTTTCTTATTGGTCTTGGCTTGGCTGCAGGGCGAACAGGCAAGGTGATGTTGGGCGGGATTGCAAAACCAGAAATGGATTCTTTCCGCTGGATGGCGATTATTTTCTGTACCTTATTGGCTGGTGGTGGTGTTTTCTGGGCCGCGGCTGAGCCTATCGCGCATTACGTTAGCCCACCCCCTTTGTACGGCGCGCAAGATAACCCGCAGCAAGGTGCGGTGAATGCGTTGTCGCAATCCTTTATGCACTGGGGCTTTCTGGCTTGGGCGATTGTAGGTAGCTTAACTTCCATCGTGGTGATGCACCTGCATTACGACAAAGGTTTACCACTAAAACCCCGTATTTTGCTTTACCCAGTTTTGGGCGAACGAGCACTTAAAGGCCAACTCGGTGCATTGATTGACGCGTGCTGCATTATCGCGGTAGCCGCGGGCACCATCGGACCAATTGGGTTTTTAGGCTTGCAGGTTAGCTACGCGTTAAATGCGCTGTTTGATATTCCTGATGGCTTTACCACTCAGCTTATCATCATCTTGTTTGCGATTGCGCTTTACACCTTGTCAGCACTCAGTGGATTAAGCCGAGGCATGCAACTGCTTAGTCGTTACAACGTGATTCTGGCAATGGCATTGATGGTTTACATCCTGTTTTTTGGTCCGACAAATTTTATCTTTAACGGATACATTCAAGGTGTAGGAAGCATGTTGGATAACTTTATCCCAATGGCGACCTATCGCGGTGACGAAGGTTGGCTAAGTTGGTGGACAGTATTTTTCTGGGGCTGGTTCCTGGGTTATGGTCCGATGATGGCAATCTTTATTGCGCGTATTTCCCGTGGTCGAACTATTCGCCAAGTTATTTCCACCATCAGTATTGTGGCTCCGTTAACCACCTGTTTTTGGTTCACGATTGTGGGCGGCTCAGGCCTTGCGTTTGAAATTGCTGAACCGGGTAGCGTGAGTGCGGCGTTTGAGGGCTTTAACTTGCCAGGTGCTTTGCTTGCAGTGACTCAGCAACTACCAATGCCAATGCTGACTTCAATTCTATTTCTGATTTTAACCACGATCTTCATCGTCACGACGGGCGACTCAATGACCTACACAATCAGTGTCGTGATCAGTGGTGAAACGGAGCCGAATGCGATCATCCGTACCTTCTGGGGAGTAATGATGGGTGTGACGGCATTGATCCTAATTTCCCTTGGCTCTGGCGGCATCTCTGCTCTGCAATCTTTCATTGTGATTACCGCGGTTCCGGTTTCGTTGATTCTGTTACCGTCACTTTGGAATGCGCCGCAAATCGCAATCAAAATGGCGAAAGAGCAAGGGCTATAACAATTATCTAATTCAAACAACGTGGAGCTTGTGCGGGTGTTTTCCTCCTGCATCCGCACAAACCCTAGTATTCTTACAATAACAAATAGGTGGTGAGCAAAATGGATGCACATCGTTCTACTTATACGGAAGCAACTATGCGCGATGCAGCGATTGTCATGGCAGCCGAAAGGCTTGGCGCAATGCACCAAAACCGAATCAGCTTTGTACGCAGTCTGATTCGTAATATGGCAAGCCAAAACTGGCAAGTAACCAAGCATGAGTGGCAGCTTTGTCCTCGTGGTTATGGTCATGTGATTTACAAATTGACCACGCCAGAGCACGTTTATCATTTGGTGGTATTCTGTGATGAAATTGCCGACGACGAGCGTAATGATCGCGTAATTGCTGAAAAGTGGGACGTCACATTTGCACTGGTTCAAGGCGATGTTGATGTTACTTTGTTGGAAAGATTGCGAGAAAATGTACCGCTGCAAGAAGCGGGACGTAATCCAAACAACGTACTTGTTCTTGCTCGCGCAAACAAAAGTGTGCGCGTGTTTGAGCACATTGTTAGCGCGCTTTCTCAAGGCGAGCAGCCTGAGCCGAAAGAGTTAGCTGAAGTGGGTTATATCCTGCGTACCACAGCTGTTTATGGTAACGGAAAGTTTGGTATCGCCGATTTCAAACTGTTAGAGAACAACTCAGATTTCAGCCAGTCTTTTAGTGCGCAAATGTGTGCCGTATATATGTTGCGTGAATTCAGCCTAGATTGGGTGCACTATCTGGCACTTCAGCAAGGTGGCGACAACGCGGTGGCTTTGCATCGTGGCTTGCAGCGCTACCTTGGTGTCGGCAATGCGACTGGCTTAGGCATGGCTCCATACTTGATTAATCACCCGTGCATCGTTGACCAATGGATGACCTCTCGCGAACGTGCGGTAGCGCGAGTCTTTGCGATGCCATGTGAAGCGTCGTTCCATGCTCCTTTGCAAGGATTGCTGCAAAAAGCACAGCGTCATTTAGAGCAAGTCATCACCATCAATGAACATCAAGACAGGCTCAATCATCAAGCGATAGCAGACATCAAACAACTGCTATCGGAGCTAACAACGTTAATGGCATTACATCCGAACTGGGCGAGTTTGGTCGAGCATAAGAAAACAATGAGTGTGGAAGCCCAAGAAATCCTCACCTCTTGCTTGATCGAACTCTACCCATCTTTAGTGGATGAATTTGCTAGCCAAATGAATACGGATGAAACGTTATCTATTCCGGGCGGGAAAAAGATCCAAGATTTACTGGAAGTGTTGCAAAGCAAGTACCGCTGGGCGATTGATGCGGATTACTCACTAGCCGAGAACAACTACTGGTTCTGGTATCGCTCAAAAGATAAAGAAGAGCCAAGGCTTGGTGTTCGCGGGGAAGAGGCTGGAGAAGAAAAAGAACTGCCGCTTGATATCGGCAGACAAGTGAATCGCTTGTACCAGGCCTTGCTTGACTGTGATGTAGAAATGTCCGTAGCGGAGTTTCTATTGCAAAAACCGGCTTATCGTTCGATCACACGTCGCGTATGGACGTTAGGCAACCGTGCGATGGGGGATATTCAAATGAATGTGCTGCGTAAAGATGCGTTACCAATACACTTACTGCGCTGTAAATTGGCGATCTTTGGTGCGACTAAGTTTGATCCGCGCTCGGATCGTTGGGTTCGAGTAACTTTCTTCCAAGGTGCGCCGTTGTTAGATGAAATTCACGACCCTAAACTGGCAGACACATGGATTTTCCCTAGCATGCCGCCGCGTGACGAAATTGCGCAAAGTGACAATCAAAAAATCAACGGAGGATTTGCATTATGATCGTCTCTCACAACGAATTGGTGGCCGCGGTTAATAAGGCATTTCTTGGCATGCGCCGTCACTGTGGTGAGGCGGATGTCATTGCGAACATGGTGGCGGACTTGCAAATGGTTGGCTTACATGGAGTTCGCCATTTTAATAACGCCAGTCTGTTTCTTGGGTTAGATTCAGACTGCGCCGTATCGGTGACCAACAGTACGCCGTCAAACATAGAGGTAGAACTGCACAACGGGAGTGTAGCGTGTCATTTACCCGCTGTGTTGGATTTCGCACTTGAGAAAATGATTAACCGTAAGTCGATTACTATCACGTTGACGCAGTGCCATAACCGTTGGCTAGGTTTTAGTGAGTTGTTGAAGCTCTCTGCAAAAGGCATTGCGTGCCGTGCACAATGGGTCAATGGCTCAAGTCCCAAGCGAACGCTTTATGTGTTAAACCGTGGACGAATCGCACCAGAAGTCTTTTTCTCGGATCAGTTTGATGGGCATGATACGGATTTGCATAGTATGGTTATCGAGCTCTCCGTGAACGATTTCGATATCGAGAAAAGTGCACAAGGGTATACCACCCACATTGAAGGTGATGAGTTAAGCCGCACGCAACAAGCTTCTTGGCAAAATGGTATCTTTGTCGAGGACCAAGAATGGGAAACACTGAAACAAACCGCAACCGCGTTGCTGGTGGAGAACAGTGAGCGTTCTATGCTCGGTGCTGGTGGTGTGGTTTAAGCGATGAAAGGCGATGATTCCAAGTAGAAGTGATGAAGGCTGCTGTTTAGCGGCCTTTTTGTGCGCGATGTTCAGTCACTTCTGAAGTTCAAAGACTATGATTACCGTTATCCGCAAGATGGAGCAACACAGGTAAGAAAAATGGATCTGCAAGAGAATAAAAGAAATGCCATTGCGTTTTACGAAACCGCCTATCGAGGTAATCCAAGAAAAGCGGTTGAAGACTATGTTGGCGATGAGTACATTCAGCACAATCCATTAGTTGGAAATGGCCCCGAGGCTTTTATCGAGTATTTTGAGCGGATGCAAAATGAGTATCCCAATAAAGACATTACGTTTGTGCGAGCCATTGCTGAAGGGAACTTGGTGGCACTACACACTCACCAAACATGGCCTAATGATATTGAATACGTGACAATGGATTTCTTTCGTTTTGATCACAATGGGAAGATCGTCGAACATTGGGACGCTCTGCAAGAGATTCCTAAAGAAACATTGAATGGTCACACCATGTATTAACGAGTCGTTGACGAGTCTCCCATGCCGTTTATTCAAACGGTATGGGAGGTTAAATGATTTGTGGCACTTTAAGTATTAATCATCAAAGCGCTTTTTCGATTCTCACCGCGACGTCTTCAGATACCCAGCCTTTCCACAAGTCAGGGTAGGTATTAAAGAAGTAAAACATCGCTTCTTCACCGTCCGCGTAGTTATCTTCCATCCAGGCCAGCATTTCACTCATTTGCTCGTTGGTAAATCCGCGTTTCTGCAAGTACGCGAATGCTTGGGGTTCTTTGCTCGCAAACGCCTCAGTTGTTACTGTGCGAACTGGAGAAGGTGGGTACATTGTTACTTTTGGTGAAGCGCAATCAGGCTGAGTGGTACAGTTGCGATACTCTTCTAAATCTGTTCCGCTACCAAAATCCACTTTGACCATATCATACTTGCCCAATACGGGGGTCGGTGACCAGTAGTAACCAAACCAAGGCATTTTGCGATCATAGGCTTTGGCGATGGTGCCAGCTAATGCTGCGCCAGATCCTGGGTCAACCATCTCAAAGCCGTGCTCACTTAACCCTAATGCATTAAACAAGTGACCGGAGGTGATTTGGCATGTCCAACCAGCAGGGCAGCTATAAAACGCGAACTTGTCATCATCCTCTGGGTGTTCAAATAGTTTGGCGTGCTTGATGACGCCTTCTATCGTCGCGAGTTCTGGATACTGTTTTACCAGATAGGCGGGAACCCAAAACCCTTCTTCACCACCATTGACAAGCGATTCACTAGCGATGCGCAAGCGTTTATCCGCAATCCCTTTATCAAGTGCTTCTTTAATACCGTTTGTCCATAACTCTGGCGCAACGTCAGGCTGTCCCTTTTCAATCATAGAGGTGCCTGTAGGAACGCTATCACCAGGGATCAATTCCGCATCGCACTGGTAACCTTCATTTAAGACAAATTGGTCGATGTGCGCCATTAAGCTGGCCGAATTCCAATTCATGTCTGCGATGGTTATTTTTCCGCATTCGTCCGCATTTGCATGAGTAGATAATGCTGATAGCAGCAGAACAGAGAGCATTGAAGGTGTCGTCTTCATGTGACTGAATTTCCTTGTCGTTGTCATTTACTTCAGTATATACATCGGTTTATAAAGATTCAGTGAACAAGTTTTTTTCAGTGACGTTAAGCATAAAAACGGCGATTTATGAAGCGTTTGGTGAGGCGTGTTGAAAGGGAGTTAATACAGCAAGAACACTCCTTCGTAGCCGCCAATCTCAATATGAGAAACATAGTCGCCGATGTTACCGTCTTGATCTACAGGTCGCATAGGCTCTGGAAGTGCGATAGTTATCTTCGGTGAGGAGAAGTAATCGATATTTTTGCCAAAGAAATCAGTCCGATACAGCACTCGGCCTTTGGTGAATTCGCGGGCTAACACCATCTCTGTAGGGCCATGCATCACTACCGTATCGTCTGAGTGATACGCAAAGTACGTATGGGTTGGTAACAAATCGATAGCGCCATTAGGCAAGTCAGGGTGAGCCACTTTGCTCATAGAAGCATCTCCAATCACCGTGTAATCGGCAGGATAGGGCGTGCTGGTGGACATCATTACCGGAGTCGCCTGATACCCCTCTGGTATTTGATTGGCAGGCTCTCCCAAATCAACGGCAAGCAAGGTGCTAGGTTGATAAGCAATATTCTTTGGTACGCCTGCCTTCCAGAAATTGTCACCTGTTGTGTTATTACTTCCATATAAATAGCCATTGTTCCACTGATTAAAGTAACTGCGCTCAGGGTGATAGTTTAAGTAGAACACCGCTAGTGCAGAGTATTGGTCCTGTTTCCAATTGTCTTCTGTGTTGCCAAAGTATTGAACGCGACCATAACGCGTTGTCGCTTGATAAATCACTTTCTGGCCAGCTTTGGCGAGTGCAGAGTTATCCCAAAACTTAGCTAACCCAGCATAGCCACTAAAGCCGGTAGAAGGGAAAAGGTAGTGCTCGCGCAAGTACAAGGAGCCAGCGTTAACCAAGTGGTTTTGCCCATTACGACCGAATAAGTTTGCCGTACCTATGTTGAGGCCAATTAACGCATCTTCATCCA
Source organism: Vibrio sp. 1069 (assembly GCF_033340555.1). NCBI lineage: Bacteria > Pseudomonadati > Pseudomonadota > Gammaproteobacteria > Vibrionales > Vibrionaceae > Vibrio > Vibrio sp. 1069. The sequence goes on along the minus strand of NZ_JAWOWP010000002.1, from coordinate 596,113 downwards.
GCGTTGCCAGTTTATTCAAGAACGCCGAGAATTGCGCTTTGTACGCATCGTCAGCAGCTTGGCTACCCGCCACCAAACCAAGCTCATCCACCGTACCACCGGAATAAACGTAGAACTGATTTTCTCCGAGTAACTTATTCGTGTCGTCGTTGTACGCACCATTTAAACCTTCTTTCGCCCATTCAGCTTGGTAATAGTGGCGCATTGTATTGGTAAAAACGGGATTACCGAGATTGGTCAATGCCCATGAAGAAGTTTGATTCCACATACGACCAAATGGAATAACCCGTGACTCCCAACGAAATCGTGCCGTTGCATTCTTATTCGAACGGTTTTTGTATTCATTCCAAGAAAGATAATTGTCTTGGTTTCGATCTGCAGATTTGTCAAAGCCACGAATTTTACGCCAGCGTTGAATGGTTTGACCTTCAGGTGTCTCCGTTGGTGCTCCTGAGACATTGACGGCAGGGAAGCTATCTTTGAGTTGAATGTTTTCGAGACGTGGGCGGTTTTCTATGTTGTCGTCATGCCAAGTAATTTTCGCAACGTAAAGGCGGCCGCCGTCGCGTAAAAAGGTGGAGCCAAAGTACTGACCGCCACCATAAGTTTTTCCGCTACCATCATGCGTTGTAGCGCGAACCCAATCCAAAGGAACAGACCAGCTTACTGTTTGGTTTTTAGTCATGTTCTCAGTTTTGTCTTTTTTAATCGCGAAGATTTTCCATTCAGTTACCCGACCAAACGAGTCGATAGCAGAAGGGTATTCAATCGTGAAGCTGCCGCCTTGAGCAAACTGAGAAAACGTAAAGGTTAAGCGGTCGAACTTCTCTGAGTGATAAACATAGAGCGCACCATCATTATTCGCCTGACCAAATACGTCAGCATCCCATGGCGGTGTTTGATATAGCCAAAAGCCGGCGTGGTCAGCGCTGGCGGTATAGCCAACGATCATCGGTTTTCGATTGAGCAGAGTATTCTCGCCATGGCTTGAGTCGACTTCAGCTAGGATAGTGTCTTCAGAAAAGTGGAGAAAGAAATCTTCGTAGTCAATTCCATTCAGTTCTGCTTGGTTACGTATATCGTTTTCCAGCCAACCTGAGTTAAGTTCCAGCTTTTGGTTGTACATGTAACCAAGTGCTTGTACACGCTCATTATGACTTTTACTTTCGTAAGCGCCGAATACGATATCAGCATAATCCAGTTCCCATTCACGTGTAGCCGCAGCAGAGATAGGCTTATCTTGAAGATCAATACCCTGTTCATGCAATCCAGGTAACACGATTGCTGTTCTACTCCAAACGCTGGGTATAGAAAGTAAGCTCAGAGAAGCAAGTGCAATGAGAGAAAAACAATGCGACTTCAACATGGAGTTATCCCATTAATACTTAGATGACTCAAATTAAGAGTCAGATACAAAAAGAAATTATAGTCCATTCACAAAGTCCTAATCAGGAACTCGCCGATAGAAGGCTTTACCGGAAATCGAGGGGGGAAGCCCGGCAAAAATGAGAAGGTCTGCGTCGGGTGTAGTACGTTCAAAGACTCAAAATTCCGTCTACACAAGCACAAAAGTAACCAGAATTTTAACCTTGTTTCGATTGCCATCATATTGTTGGATTTTCATCAACAATTTCAGTTAAAACCAACTGATTAAACCAGTCATATTCTCTGTTGTATTGATTGCTTATCATACAAAAATTTAACAAAATTAATTTTTATACATTTTTATTGCATAAAAAATCCTTTTGAGTAATATAAATGCCAAGTGACAATTAATGCGGTATGTCAGCATGACTATTCAGGTGAGCGGAATCAATAAATCCTACGGTGAGACACAAGTGCTTCACGATGTCAGCTTTAAGTGTGAAAGCGGCGAAACACTGGTGTTACTCGGTCCGAGTGGTGCAGGGAAGAGCTCTCTACTACGTGTTCTTAACCTTCTTGAAGGAGCGGATAACGGCCAGTTAAACATCGCTAATGACGCATTCGACTTTTCAACTGAAATCAAAGAGAAGCAAGGTTTAGCGCTTCGTCGTAAAGTGGGCATGGTGTTCCAACAGTACAACCTATGGCCGCATATGACAGTGATGGAGAACCTGATTGAGGCTCCGGTAAAAGTCGCTGGCATGGATAAAGAAGAAGCGAAGAAGCAGGCAATGCAAATTCTTGCGACGCTGCATTTGGCAGACAAAGCGGATGCATGGCCTATGCAACTTTCTGGTGGTCAGCAACAACGTGTGGCGATTGCCCGCGCTCTGATGATGAAACCAGAAGTCTTGCTTTTTGATGAGCCTACCGCGGCGCTTGACCCTGAAATCACGAACCAAGTGGTCAAAATCATTAATGATTTAAGCGAAACCGGAATTACACAAGTAGTTGTGACGCACGAAGTGGATTTCGCCAAGAAAATCGCTAGTCACGTACTGTATTTAGAAAAAGGACACATCGTTGAGCACGGCACAAATGATTCGTTTTCTAACCCGCAAACCGCCCAGTTTGCTGACTACTTAAATCACTAAATCACGTTTTTAAAGTTCAGTCTATTTAACAGATAAGCTCGGCTGTCATTGCGAGTGTCAGCCCACTAAGTACACACGGAGTATTGCAATGAAAAAGATTCTACTAGCTTCACTAATCGGACTTGTCTCAGCGAACGCAGCAGCACAAGAAGAGATCAAATTTGCGATGGAAGCGACGTACGCCCCATTCGAATACATGGATGAAAACAACCAAATCCAAGGTTTTGATGTGGATCTGGCGAACGCACTATGTAAAGAAATGGAAGCAAAATGTACCTTCCACAACCAATCTTTTGACAGCCTGATCCCTGCATTAAAATTCAAGCGTTACGATGCGGCTATCTCTGCAATGGATATTACTGACGCGCGTTTGGAGCAAGTGAACTTTTCTGACCCTTACTACGACAACTCAGCAGCGTTTGTTTCTATCAAAGAAAAAGTGGCTGATCAAAAAGCACTAGAAGGTAAGCGTGTTGGTGTTCAAAACGGTTCAACACACCAAAGCTACCTGATTGAACAAATGCCGGGCGTAACAGCGGTTCCTTACTCAAGTTACCAAGACGCATTCATCGATATGAAGAATGGCCGTATTGATTCTGTATTCGGTGACACAGCTGTCGTAGCAGAATGGTTCAAGAAAGAAGACAACCTAGCGTACGTAGGTGAGCACGTCACTAACCCTAAATACTTCGGTAACGGTTTCGGTATCGCAGTAAACAAAGGTAACGATGAGCTAGTGAACAAGCTGAATACGGCACTGAAAACAGTGAAAGCGAACGGCGAATACGACGTAATCTACAACAAGTACTTCGGTAAGTAATATGGCACTAACGGGTTACTCTTTATCGCTTGTTCAAGCTAGTTGGATGACTGTCCAGCTAGCCTTCACAAGCCTATTAGTCGGTTTGATTCTGGCAGTGGTATTCGCCAGTGGTGAAATGTCTCGCCGCGTTTTCGTTAAATGGCCAATGACGGCGTTTGTGACGATTGTACGTGGCTTGCCAGAAATCCTTGTCGTGTTGTTCATCTATTTTGGTTCGACGCAGGTTCTGTTTTTAATCACCGGCGACTTTATTGAAGTTAGCCCGTTCTTGTCTGGCGTGGTGGCGTTGTCGTTAATCTTCGCCTCTTATGCTTCTCAAACTCTACGTGGCGCATTGAAAGCCGTTGGAAGAGGGCAAAGAGAGGCAGCAAGTGCACTCGGCATCAGTCAAGCACACGCTTTTGTTCGCATTGTTTTGCCACAAGCAGTAAGACACGCACTACCAGGTTTAACTAACCAATGGTTGGTTCTGCTGAAAGACACCGCGCTTGTATCATTGATTGGCGTGACGGATTTATTGAAGCAAGCGCAGCTAACGTCTGCAGCGACTCATGAAGCGTTTACATGGTACGCAACTGCTGCTGCGATTTACTTAGGCATTACTTTGATTACGCAACGTGCCGTAAAACTGATTGATAAGAAATTCTCAATTCAAGGCATGAGCATGGGACAGGAGGCAACCGCATGAACGAACAACACGTTTGGCAAATGCTGGATGGCTTAGGCACTAGCCTGCAATTGACCGCCGCTTCTTTGGTAGTGGGCTGTCTCTTAGCTCTGATGATGACGCTGACTCTGATCTTACGTACTCCGGGTTTGCATTGGGTAAGCCGTGGCATCATCACCTTGTTCACTGGTACGCCTTTGTTGGTGCAGATCTTCTTGGTGTACTACGGTCCGGGTCAGTTTGATGCAGTAAGAGAAAGCGTATTTTGGACATGGTTAAGCCAACCGTGGTTCTGTGCGATGTTAGCGCTAGCACTGAATACCGCGGCATACAGCACTCAGTTGTTCAAAGGAGCGTTTAACGCGATTCCTTCCGGTCAATGGCAAGCGTGTCGTGCATTAGGCATGAACAAAACCGCAACGCTGAAAGTGCTGCTGCCATACGCCATTCGCCGTGCTGTTCCGGCTTACTCGAACGAGGTGATTTTGGTCTTCAAAGGCACGTCACTAGCAAGCACGATTACGATCATGGATCTGATGGGTTACGCGCAGCGCATTAATGCACAAACTTACGATACGTTGACGGTATTTGGTATTGCGGGCGCATTTTATTTAACGGTAAATGGTGTGCTAACTCTCATTTTCCGTCAGGTAGAGAAGAAAGCATTGGCGTTCGAAGCCGCATAAACCTTCAATCAACACTCAATTTAGTTCCACAGTGCCTCTGCAAATGACTCTCTTGCAGGGGCATTTTTTATATTCGTCATGGCAAATTCCTCAAGTTCCCCCAAACTTAATTCAACGTAATTGTATTGGTGGCACCATGGAAAGAAGACACTTTTTAGCGCTGTGGACATTGTTGTTCGCACCCTCTTTAAAAGCGAAAACACCAATGCGGCCAACGCCAGCACAAACAGAAGGGCCATTTTATCCAGTGGTGGACATTCCTCTTCGTCAAAACTTGATTCTGCAATCGGAGGGCTTGCTTGGTGAACCTATTGTGCTGCAAGGCAAAGTCGTAGATACAACAGGAAACCCAGTTTCAGGCATCAAAGTAGAAATCTGGCAATGCGATGGGCAGGGGATTTACGATCATCCTAAGCAGCCAAATAATGATAAGTTTGATGCTCATTTTGCAGGCTTTGGCGCAGTCGAAACTCAATTGGATGGTCGCTACTTATTCCAGACTTTGTATCCTGTGCCTTACGCCTCTCGTCCGCCGCACATTCACGTTAAGTTGTGGCGGGATAACCAAGAGCTTCTGACCACTCAGTTGTACTTAAAAGGCAATACTGGTGATGAATGGTGGGGTGGCAAAGCCCGAGATTATCTACAGTTTGAAACCATACGAACCGACGGGCGATTAACTGGCCAATTTAACTTTGTGATTGGCTAGCTAATCCGGTTAAGCCATTAACTCAACCAATTGCGCCAAGCATTCTTTATCCAGTATCGGATGAGGCTCGACGCCCGTGACCAAAACGATATCCACGGAAGGTAGCGATGGCATATCGTCCAAGATCTTAAGGTCTTCGCTAACGCTAATACTGCCCATGGCACCGATAGCCATGCCTGAACGTACAATCGCTCGTTGTGCAGAGGCCGTATTGCAACATGCCAGTAGTTGATAAGGAGTACCACGTTTGGTTAATCCGTCTACTGCTGCCGCATGGTATTTGCAGTCGGTTTGGAATAGGGCGAGAAGGAGAGGTTGGGCTTGCTCGATGTCAAAATCAGGATGAGCAATCCACACGCCTTTGTCGCTTGCTAGCCAGTAACCTTCCTCACTGTCCGGTGCTCTTGTCACAATAGCGGCGTCTAGCTTTCCTTCATCAAGTTTTTCTCTCAAGGTGATGCTCGGTTCACTAAAGACTTGAATCGAACATGTGGGCTCAGATTGCTGCAATACGCGGATGACTTTAGGCAGGATATTGTCGTTATAATCTTCTGGGCAACCTAAGCGAAGAGGGCGCTTGTTTTCATAACGTTTCACTTGTTTCAGCGCTTGATTGTGCAAGCTGACCAATTGTTCTGCGTGAGAGCGCAGTGCCAGTCCCGCTTCACTCAATACGAGGTTACGGCCTTCTTTTTCAAACAAGTTGACGCTGAGTTCGTCTTCTAGCTTACGCATTTGTGCACTGAACGCTGATTGGGTGCGATTGATCTGCTTGGCTGCACGAGTGAAACTGCCCGTTTCTACAAAAGCCAGAAAGCTGCGTAACGCATCGATATCCATATCTAAAACTCATCCATCGTTTTTGTTGAAGTGTTCCATCAAAACTATCCGTTAGTCCCCTTAAATACAATCAGATATTGTGAATGGGTACTCAAAACACGAACCGTATGGAGGCGTCATGAAACTGTTTATTGCTAATCAAAACTACTCAAGCTGGTCACTTCGCGCATGGCTGATCTTTTCTCAATTCAAACTGGATGTGAAAGTCACCAAGCTCAAATTATTCACAGAAGATTTTTATAAGACCTTGGAAGATATTACACCAACCGCGAAAGTCCCTACCTTAGTGGATGGTGACGCAACAGTGTGGGATTCATTAGCGATTTTGGAATACGTTAACGAGCAATACTTACAAGGCAAAGCATGGCCAAGTAAGTCTGCAGAACGGGCTAAAGCACGCGCCATCGCATCAGAAATGCATTCGGGTTTCTTTAACTTAAGAAGCGAACTCCCAATGAACATCCGCGCACGCAGAAAAGTCGATTTAACGGAAGGTGCGCGTAAGGATATTGCGCGTATTGATGCCATTTGGGCTGAGCAAGCCAAACTGTATCCCAACGGTTGGCTATTTGGAGAATGGTCGATAGCTGATGCTATGTATGCACCTGTGGCATTGCGTTTCCAAACTTACGGTATCGAGTTATCGGAAGGTGCCAAAGCTTACCAACAAAAGGTGCTAGCAAGTGAATCTTTACAGCAATGGTTGGAAGAGGCGAACCAAGAAACGGATATCGTAGAAGAAGATGAAGCAGGGGTAGAAGTATAAGCGCATCTTGCGATCGCCTGTAGCAAGGGAAAGCATGACAAAGCACGCTTTCCTCTTCTAGGATGGTTGTAGTTTCCGGCGCGTTTAAGCTAGGTGTTCAACAATCGCTCTGCCTACGCCGTGTGCGCTCGTTGGGTTTTGACCTGTGATGACACGATCATCCACAATTACAAACTCTTGCCATGGTTGCACTTTAGAGTAGCGCGCTGCGCTGCGTGCAAGAGATTCTTCCAATAGGAATGGGATATCGTTGATGGTGCCGAAGTCGATCTCTTCTTCGCGAGTGAAACCTGTTACTGATTTAGACGCAAGCAGCTTTTCGCCATTGCTAAGCGTGATAGGAAGAAGAGCGCCCGGACCATGACAAACTGCTGCAACAATACCGCCATCTTCATAGTGTTTTGCAGAAATCTTGGCAAAATCTTCGTTGCTCGCTAGGTCTGAAAGAAGACCAAAACCACCCGGATAGAAGATCGCATCATAGTTGTCACCGTTGATTTGTGACACTGGAATCGTGTTATTGATGCGGTTCTGGAAATCATCATCCGCCAAGATTTTCTCGTTTATTGCGTCACCTTCGATGTCGGTTCCGTACAGTGGTGCTTGCCCGCCTTTGATAGAGGCAATGTCGTAATCGAAGCCTGCATCTAGTAGTTCGCTAAGCGCATGAGTGAGCTCTGGCGCGTAAGTTCCGTTTGCTTGGTCAGTTTCACCTAGGGTCGCATGGTTCGTCACAATGATGAGTACTTTCTTCATGATGGTTTCCTTTTTGGCTTACGTGTATTTGTTGAACACCTTCATACTAATTGCTAAACAAATAAGTGATAATACGATTAATTGGCAAAACATTATTGCTATATAGCAAAGGTAAGTATGGACAGTTTTGAAGGTATCAATGAGTTTGTTACGGTTGCTGAGAGCTTAGGTTTTTCTGCAGCGGCAAAACAGTTAGGTTGCAGTACCAGTCATGTCAGTCGTCAAGTCACAAGATTAGAAGAGCGATTAGGTGTCGCCTTGTTAGCACGTTCGACAAGAATGGTGAGTCTAACGGAAGCAGGGCAAGCGTATTATCAGCAGTGTAAAGAGTTGGTGATTGGCCTTCAGCAAGCCAATGAACAGCTCACCACGCAGCAAACTCAACTGAGTGGTACGTTACGCGTGAGCGCCGCTGGTGCGTTTTCTGAGAACCATGTAGCGCCTGCCTTGATGGCATTTGCCAAGCAACATCCTAATCTCACGGTAGAGATCAACTTCAATACCAGCATGGTCAACTTTATTGAAGATGGTTTCGATTTTGCCATTCGTTACGGTAGGTTGAGTGATTCAGGTTTGGTTGCGAGAAAGCTGGTGGATCGTCCCATGGCAGCGGCAGCCAGTCAGCGTTATCTCGATGAACATGGTTTGCCAACGCACCCCGAGCAACTCAAGCGTCATAGCTGCATTATTGCCAACAAAGACGTTTGGTTGTTTGAAAAAGACGGCAAGCCTTTAGATGGCGTAAAAGTGCAGGGCAGATGGAAGAGCAATAACGCACACACGGTCTTGCAAGCCTGTGCAGAAGGATTAGGTGTGGCGTACTTACCGAAGAGCAGTTTCAACGATGCTATTTCGTCTGGTCGTTTGGTGCCAATCCTAGAGCCCTATTGGGGAAGTGGCAACAGCAGCTGGATTGTTTATCAGAATCGTCACTTTCTACCACTACGAGCGCGATTGGCTATCGACTTCTTGCTTGATCATTTTGTCGATTGGCAGGAGTAATGAGGCTCTGCCAATCGGTTTGTTTATCCATTTGTTAGATCGTCAACATACTAACGTATCTACATGTTTTGATAGCTCGGTCCACCGCCACCTTCTGGTGCTTTCCATGTGATGTTTTGAGAAGGATCTTTGATGTCACAGGTTTTGCAATGCACGCAGTTGGCGGCATTTATCTGAAACTTCAACTTATTGTCCACTTCCACCACTTCGTAAACCCCAGCGGGGCAATAGCGCTGACTCGGTTCGTCATACATACCTAAATTCACATCAATTGGAATGTGAGGGTAAGTCAGAACAAGGTGACAAGGTTGATTCTCTTCGTGCTGTGTTCCCGACAAAAATACCGACGAAGGCTTATCAAAACTGATTTCACCATCTGGTTTTGGGTATGCAATTGGGTGGCACTCTTGTTTAGGTTTTAACTGCTCATGATCGTGCGAATAGTCCTTGATAGACCAAGGTAACGGTTTCTTAACCAGTGGTTGCCACAGGTTGTGTTCAAAAGTCGAAAGAGCACCGCCCAGTATGCTGCCAAACTTATGAATGTTCGCACCAAAGTTACGCGTTTCAGCGAGTTCGTCATACAACCATGATGATTCAAACAATGACTGGTAGTCTGGCTCAGAAGCTCCAGTTTGTCGGGCCGTATGTACCGCTTCTGCTGCAATGATTCCGGATTTCATTGCTGTGTGGCTGCCTTTAATTTTAGCAACGTTCAAAGTCCCCGCATCACAACCAATCAATAAACCGCCAGGGAATTGTTGCCTCGGCAGAGAGGAAAGCCCACCTTTCGCAATGGCTCTTGCGCCGTAAGCGATGCGCTGAGCACCTTTCAAATGTGGTTCAATAGCAGGATGGTGTTTAAAGCGTTGAAATTCGTCAAACGGACTCAAGTAAGGATTGCTGTAATTCAAGTCGACAATAAGCCCCACGGCGATTTGGTTGTTCTCCATGTGATAGAGAAAACCGCCGCCTGTGGTATTTGTTTCACTCAAGGGCCAGCCAGCGGAGTGGATAACACTGCCAGATACATCGTTACTGTCAGTGGGTAACTCCCATATCTCTTTTAGGCCAAGCGCGTAGTGCTGTGGTTGCTTTCCTGCGTCTAGGTCGAACCTTTGAATAAGTTCTTTACCCAGATGTCCGCGACAACCTTCAGCAAAAAGGGTGTATTTTGCCCTTAGCTCGATACCTGGTTCAAAGTTAGGTTTGGCCTGGCCGTTCTTATCTAGTCCCATATCGCTCGTGTTAATGCCTGTCACTGCGCCAGTCTGATCATAATTGATGCTTGCAGCGGCAAAGCCCGGAAAAACTTCCACCCCAAGATTTTCTGCTTGGTTAGCGAGCCAACGGCAAAGGTTGGCAAGGCTAATTACGTAATTATTCTCGCCATTTATCATTGGACGCGGTGTAAGGATGTGAGGAACTCGAATATGGTTTTGTTCAGTAGTAAGATAAAGGAAATTATCTCGTTGAACCGAGGCTGCTAGCGGGGCCTCCATTTCTTTCCAATCGGGGAAAAGCTCATCTAAGGCACTAGTTTCAAAAACAGCGCCAGATAAAATATGCGCGCCCACTTCTGAGCCTTTTTCTACAACGCAAATTGAAAGTGCGTCATCTTCACTGTCTTGGTTGAGTTGAGCTAGTCGACAAGCTGCACTTAAGCCCGCAGGTCCGGCCCCCACGATCACGACATCAAACTCCATGCATTCTCGTTCCATCTTTATGCTTCCTTTCTATTATCGTCATCTGCGTGACAGGTTTTTGGTTTCTATACAGAAAACTATAGCTCAGTTGACGTTAACGTGAAGTGGACTAAGCTCAAGTAATGGATCTGACGTGTTATATGAGGCATGACCATGGAAGACCGACCATTAGCAACACTTGTGCTCGCAGAGCATGACAACCAATCGTTGGCTGTAGGGACGCTGTGTGCAATTAAAGCGGCATTTGAGATTAAGGATGATGATAAATCGCTTCCTGTTTCTGTGTTGCTTATTGGATATCAGTGCCAATCAGTTTTGGATGAGTTGAATTGCGTTCAGGGTGTTGCAGAAATTATCTGGGTTGATGCGAAGGGATATGAACATGGATTAGCGGAAAATATCGCACCTTTGATCTCACAAGTAGCCAAAAACTACTCACACATTCTTTCTCCTGCCAGTACATTTGGTAAGAATGTGATGCCTCGTGTGGCGGCGTTGCTTAATGTTGGTCAACTTTCTGACGTGATGACAATCGAGTCTATCGATACGGTGATTCGTCCAATTTATGCTGGAAATGCATTGGCGAGAGTCACGTCGAATGATCCCTATAAAGTGATGACCATAAGAAGTACGGCTTTTGATGCCGCAGAGCTATCTGACACGCCAGTTGTCCCTAAGCTTACTCAAGTCGACACGGTGATTATCAATAAACTTAGTGAGTTTGTTTCGCAACAAACGCCAGAAAGTGAGCGACCAGAATTGCCAGCGGCTAGAGTAGTAGTGTCGGGTGGTCGTGCATTCGGGAGTAAAGAGAAGTTTGTTTTAGTAGAACAATTGGCTGACAAGCTAGGTGGAGCGGTAGGGGCGTCACGAGCGGCGGTCGATGCGGGCTATGTGTCTAATGACCATCAAGTCGGGCAAACCGGCAAAATTGTTGCACCGGAGTTATACATTGCCGTCGGAATTTCTGGCGCGATCCAGCATTTGGCGGGAATGAAAGATTCCAAGGTGATTGTTGCAATTAATAGCGATCCTGATGCGCCTATTTTTGACATTGCTGATTATGGATTGGTCGGCGATTTGTTTGTGGTAATGCCAGAGCTGTTAGAGAAGCTGTAGATATAGTCTTGCTTCCTAAAACAAAAGGCTTCCGGACTGGAAGCCTTTATCATTTGATTTTTATAAGTTACTTTTCGCTCGGACGTTGCAGGTGCTCTGCAAGTACTTTCGTAAACCTTGCAGCTTCACCACCAGTACAAGCGCGATGATCAAACGTTACGGATAGCGGCATTGCTTTCACCGAAATTGCTTGACCATTTCTTATCACAACTCGGTCGAGTATTCGGCCCGCACCGACAATAGCGACTTGTGGCGGTGTGACGACAGGTGTTGCGTAAATACCGGCAATCGCGCCGAAGTTGGAAAGCGTAATCGTCGCGTGCTGCAATTGCTCACGGCCGATTTTTCTCTCTCTGATCCCTTCAACGGTTTGATCGAGCCAACGACGAACATCTTGTGGCTCGTATTCATCTGCGTGGCGCAAGACTGGCACGTACAATCCATGACGGCTATCTACTGCAATTCCTACATTGACCGTTGTGTGTACACAGCGTGTCATGGTTTCGGCATCAAACCAAGCGTTTAAAGCGGGCTCTTCTTGACACGCATGAACAATCGCTTGAACAAGGCGGATACTGATATCTTCGTTTGGTAGCCAATCTTCCAACAATGCTTCTTCCGTAATGGTTACGGCAGCAACATGTTCGTGCGATTCGGTCATAGACGATACCATGGTACGTCGAGCGCCTTTCAAAACTTCGGTGCCTGGACGCTGTTTTCCGGCTTCGTCGTAAATATCGGCATCTACGATAAGTCCGTTCGGGCCACTACCTGACACGAGGTTAAGATCTACTCCAAGTTTTTGTGCCAACAAGCGAGCCGAAGGCAGGGCGGTAACGAGGTTACTTTCTGTCGTGTTGTGGTTGCCACCAATCCAGAAATCATCAACGTTAACATGATGCGCTTGGTGAGAAACGCTACCGACGACGGTTGCTGCGTCAGCAGTGGCTTTTTTCTCTGCCGTTACTTCTCTCTCGGCACCTGTTTCATCAATCTCTAGCAGTAATGCACCAATATTGACGATTTCACCTTCATCACCATGACGGCTGACCACACGGCCAGAGTAGGGGGCCGGGACGTCTACCGTCGCTTTTGCTGTCTCTACGGTTAAGATCACTTGATCTAACTTAACCATGTCTCCGACATTAACGTGCCATTTGACAATTTCTGACTCAGCGAGACCTTCACCGAGATCGGGTAAATTAAACGTCTTCATTTCCAATCCTCCACGAGTTCGCGCGCCGCGGTCACAATGTCTTCTTCCTGAACCATGAAATAATCTTCGTTACGGTAATAAGGCATAATGGTGTCCATTCCAGTTACTCGTTTAGGTGGGGCTTTAAGTAAGCACATGGCATGTTCAGCGGTTCGAGCTAATAGCTCAGATCCCACACCACAAGTTTTACTCGCTTCATGAACAACGAGTAAACGTCCAGTTTTTTCTAGTGAGCTGAAAATCGTCGCGGTATCAATTGGCTTAATACTCGCCAAATCAATCACCTCGACTTCAATTCCCTGACTAGACAAGGTTTGTGCGGCCTGAAGTGACTCTACGACGCATGCGCCCCAAGTAACGAGCGTGATATCTCGCCCCTTACGTAAGGTGAAGCAGGTGTCGAGTGGGAGTGCTTCGCCGTTATCGACGACTTCAGATTTAACGGTGCGATATATGCGCTTCGGTTCGAAGAACATGATGGGATCATTGCTTCTAATTGCGGCGAGAAGTAAGCCGTATGCGCGTTGTGGAGAAGAAGGAATCACCACTTTAAATCCAGCAGTGTGAGCAAATAACGCTTCCACGCTTTCTGAGTGGTGTTCCGGAGCGTGGATACCGCCGCCAAATGGCGCACGGAAAACCGCGGGACAAGTGAGCCGACCGCGAGTTCTGTTACGCATTCGAGCCGCGTGGCACATTAAGTGCTCCATCGCAGGAAAAACGAAACCTTGAAACTGAAATTCGGCGACAGGTCGTAATCCTTGCGTTGCCATACCGACCGCAACCCCGCCGATTAAGGCTTCAGCGAGTGGCGTATCGATGACTCGTTTAAGACCAAACTCTTGCTTGAGTCCAACAGTGGCACGAAATACACCACCATTATCGCCCACGTCTTCACCTAATACGACAACATTGGGGTCTTGTTGCATTTCGTGGTGCAGGGCAAGGTTTACTGCTTCAACCAACGTTAGCTCAGCCATGTCTGCCTCCCTGCATTCTCATTGCCTTGTTGATGAGTTCATCTCTTTGTGCATGAAGCTCTTGAGGTAGCGATTCATACAAATAATCGAAACCGGTTTCTGGTGCTTGTGGCGGTAAGCTCAGATAGCGTTCAACAGCTAACTCTACTTGCTCTTTACAGTAATCTAGCCATTGCTGTTCTTGTTCGTTGCTCCAAGCGCCTTGATTTAGGAGATACGTTTTAAGACGTGCGATAGGTTCGTATTGCCATGCGGTTTGAACATCATCTTCTTTACGATAACGAGTCGCATCATCGGCCGTAGTGTGGTCACTCAGTCGGTAACTCACCGATTCGATGAGTGTTGCTCCTTTCCCTTTTCTTGCTCTCTCAAGGGCGGTTTTAGTTGCATCATAAACGGCGACGACATCGTTACCATCGACAGTAATACCCGGTATACCTGCACCTTGCGCTTTTTCTGATAAGAAATCGGCGGCACATTGGAGACTACGCGGCACTGAAATTGCCCACTGGTTATTGTTTACGACGAAAACAAGTGGAATATTCCAAGTACCTGCGCAGTTTATTGACTCAAGAAAGTCCCCTTTGGATGTACCACCATCGCCGCACATGACTAGCGCAGCTTCATGGTTACCTTGAATTTTTAGCGCGGAAGCCACCCCGACAGCATGCGTACATTGCGTCGCTATGGGTACACAGTAGGGAAGGTCTCGGCTAGGAACCGGACTGCCCTCAGGAGCAAAATCACTCCCGCGCTCATCGCCACCCCAGTATTGAAGGTTCTTTTCCATGCCAATGCCACGACACCACATCGCAGGCATATCGCGGTAGTAAGGGACAAACACATCATCGGCTTTAAGTGCTCTGCCGACCGCAATGCCTATGGCTTCCGCGCCTAAGTGTGAGGGATAGGTCCCTAGCTTACCGGTGCGTTGCAAGGCAACTGCTTTGTTGTCGTAAGTGCGAGTTAATACCATGTCTCGGTAAAACCCGACCAATGTTTCAGTGTCAGCCCAGTTGGGTAGTTGGCCGACGAGGTCCCCACGATGGTCGATAAACCGATGCATGGGTAATGCCTGAACGTTCATCTCAAGCTCCTTTTGACGCTGCGGGTCTTTTGGACTGCAGCTGTTCATACAAAACCAGAGTTTGTATGGGTACTCAAACTCTGATATCAGCGCAAAGGCCATACCTAAGGTTGCGTGTGCTTTCGATAGCGGTAGGCATCTGTTCGTCCCTTAAACTATTTGTCGATAACATCGCTGCGACCATTTCACCGCAAGATACAGAGAAAGGCTTTTCTGTATCTAACCCTCTAACTAAATCGTGGTATAGCCAGATACAATAAGTGTAAACAAATTGTTAAATTATGCTTCATTTTGACTTTCGATCAGTAGTAAAGTTTTGCTTACACCCTGATTTTGCAGAGTAATATGCTGATATTTTGTTGGTGGTATTTTTAAACTCGAATTTAATTACTGGTTAATGAAACATATTTGCAACAAAATTTGGCTGTAAAATTTGACAAAGTGAGTCATTATTAATGAATCAACTCAAACAGTTGCTATATGATGAATTGCAAATTTTTGTTGTGCTCGAAGCCTCGACCTTATGAGAATGCATAACTTCTTCCCAACTGAGTGGAATCAAGGTAGGGTGACGGCATTACAAATGTATACCCTCGGCAGTCCTTGAGCTTATCCAAAGTAGGTGGTGCTCAAGCGGAAGTGATTATGGAGAAGTTATGTACCACGCTCATGTTTATTTTCCCCTAAGAGAACAAGATAAAGCGCAAGCCTTGAACGAGATCATCCGTCAAGAGCGTCAAGATGTGCTGCGTGTGTTTCCATTAGTTGGAAGGTTAGTTGGCCCACACAAAATGCCGATGTTTGAAATTCACCTAGAATCATTGAGTGAAGAGTTCTTGGCGTGGCTTGATACGATTCGAGGCGATTTTTCTGTGCTTATTCACCCAGTAAGCGAAGAAGAGTTGCTCGATCACACAGAACGCGCGATTTGGTTGGGCAGAGAGATTGGTGTATTTGAAGAAAAGTTAGAGAAATAGTTGCCTTCTCGCCCATGCATGACCGCTTTGAATCCTTCTCTTCTCATTGCGGTCGCAGCTTCTGCTTAACGCCTCATCTTCATTGATGGGTGCGGAATCCCTCTCTTACGCTTTGCTGTAGCCATTTTTGTGCTAAACCTAAAAGTAGGCTTTCGAACTTCACGCACAAAGCGTGAAAATATCGCTGTTTAGCATGCCATTAAATGAGTTTTGGTGGTAATAAAATAATAAGTCTTTGATAAATCAAATAGGTATAGCAGGGAAGTGCAGTTTACGACCCCAACGCCATTGGCAGTGGCGCCGATAATTTCTGAGGGGGAAGGGTATGTTTTCAATACTCTTGGTTATACTTGCACTCTATATATTTTGGCTGTTGTTTCGCAACGGGCCTGAGTTTGCCGAGCGTACCGCCCAAAAAAAACGTGACTGGGTAGGGCCTACCGCCAACAAAGAAGAATGGCGAGGATTTTGTAGGGATGTATTTCAGCCGTTCAGTTCTCAAACGACTTTCTACGCTATTGCTTATTTTGCCAATTACGTAGCAGCAGCGAACGCAATATCTTGGTCAACGATATACGAAGGCGATTATCCGGTCATCATAAGCCGATTTGGTAGCTACTTCATTTTAAGCACGCATGATGCACTGGTCGTAGCTGGGTTTATTGCGCTTGCTTTCTTTATCATTAATTGGCAACTTGCCATGCGCTGCTCCGGTATTCTTAGCCAGTATCTAGTGCGGATTCTTATTATTAATCAAAAGCGCTTTGTCGCGATTAGCTTGGTGTTTTGCAGCTACTTTTCGTACCTACTGACGCTTGGTATATTCTGGCTGTTCCATGATGGGTATTCAATCTGGCATGGATTAATGCTTAGCCCTGTGTTCCTGCTGTTAGCTTTATTGGTAGCGGTTGTTGTGCCATCTGCAAAAAGAGAAAATAGTGTACCTTAGATAGGTTTTCCACGTTAAATTACATTCGATTTTAGGATAGTAATTCTTATGCCATTAAGTTAGCATTGCCAGCTTTTTAACGGTCAAAAGGCCACTAATCAGTGGGACAGTGGGAGAAACAATGTTTATCGGCTTTGACTATGGTACTGCAAACTGTTCAGTGGCTAAAATGGAACCGGGTGAGCCAGTACTGCTTAATCTAGAAGGAAACAGCCCTTTTATTCCTTCCACCCTTGCTGCACCGAGTCGTGAATCGGTATCCGAGCATTTATTTCGCCATCGAGATATTAAACCATTAGATCAAGTTGGTGAGCAGGTTTTACGCCGGGCAATCAATTTAAACCGAGAAGAAAGTATTGACTTAGAATCCGACGACATTGCGTTTGGTCAGGATGCACTTAATCTCTATTTGGAAGATCCTCGCGATATCTATTATGTGAAATCGCCGAAGTCTTTTCTTGGTGCATCTGGCTTGCGTGATGTGCAATTGGCTTTTTTCGAAGACCTTGTCTGCGCGATGATGGACAATATTAAGTCGCAAGCCGAAAGCGATGCGCAGCAAAGTATTACCGATGCTGTGATCGGCAGACCAATTAACTTTCATGGGCGTGGCGGTGAAACGGCTAACATTCAGGCTGAACGCATTTTGTTGCGGGCAGCGAAACGTGCGGGCTTCCAAAATGTGGAGTTTCAGTTTGAGCCTGTCGCGGCGGGCCTAGAGTATGAAGCGACACTCAGCGAAGATAAAATCATTCTAGTAGTCGATATTGGCGGTGGTACAACGGACTGTTCGTTGATCCAAATGGGACCGTCTTGGCGCGGCAAAGCAGATAGGACCGCAAGCTTGTTAGCTCACAGTGGCCAGCGTGTCGGCGGGAATGATCTTGATATCGCGCTAGCATTTAAGCAGCTCATGTTCCCTTTTGGCATGGGAAGTAAAATGGAGTCAGGCATTGTGATGCCGACTACCCAATTCTGGAACCCGATAGCAATCAATAATGTAGAAGCGCAGAGTGACTTCTATTCGCGAGAGAACCTATCAGCGTTAAAGTTGCTTCAAAAGCAGGCTCAAGAGCCAGAAAAACTTGCTCGTTTGCTAGAGGTGTATCATGAGTCTTTAGGCTACAACATTGTTCGCCGTGCCGAAGAGGCAAAAGTGGCACTTTCAGAACAAGCTTCTTACCGAACTGGCATCAACTTACTATCAGAAACGATTGAAGTTGATGTACAACGTGACGAAATGATCGAAGCGATCCAGTCGCCAAAGAATAAAATGACGGCGTTGGTGACAGAAGCGGTAGAGCAAGCTGGAGTTAAACCCGATGCTATCTTTATGACTGGAGGTTCGGCACGCTCGCCAATCTTGCGCGATGCGGTGCAAACCGTACTGCCAAGTATTCCGGTTGTCAGTGGAAACTATTTTGGCTCAGTAACTGCCGGCTTAGCTCGTTGGGCTGAGGTTTGTTTCAAGTAGAAAGAAAGCCGATTAACAGTGGGTCTTTGTTGCCAAACTTATGATTTCATTTAGGCTTGCCAAGTGATGGTTGGAGAACTTTGTCGAGAGGTTGAGTTTTAAGCGGGTAGGGAACCTTTTTAGGATCTTAAGTCTTTCAAGGTCATTCTGAATAGTGAGGGACGAGCGTGATTTAGAATCTCTTGCCCGAGCACGCTGTTATGATATGTGACCCCGTTTCGCCGAGCGTTATTCATCACCATTATTCTGAAGAGTCGAGTTAGGATCTACCGGAATAATGATTTTGACTAAGCTGAGATAAAAATGCCCGCTAAATCAGCGGGCACTTTTGTTTACGTCATTAATGGTGCATGTGTTTTTCCATGTGACCTTGTTTTTCAACCGCCATTTCTACTTCCACTTTACCCGCGTTTTTGAATGTTAACGTCATAGGGAAGCGGTCGCCTTCTTTAAGAGTTTGTGTTGGGTTAAAAATCATTAAATGGAAGCTGCCTGGCTTAAACAACACTGAGTCATTGGCTGGAACGCGCACTTCGTCAATCTTAATCATTTTCATCACACCATCTTCTTTCTTATGCGTGTGAATTTCGACATGCCCTGCGATTGGGCTTTCTGCTGCGATCAATGCATCTTCACTGTCACCGTGGTTGGTTAATTGAAAAAAACCACCGATAACAGGTGCGTTTGGTGGCGCTTCGCGGCTCCATGGATGGTCGATATGAATTTTTCCTGCTTCATAATCGTGCGCTAAACTCAGTGGGCTAGCGATGACAGCAATAAGCGCGATAGCGGCGGTTTTTAATGATTTAAGCATGTGTTTTTCCTTTTGAATTAATAGCTTCTCTGAATGGACAACAAACAGAGTCATCGTTATTTTTGAATAAAGTTGTCAATGATTAGATGCCTGTTAGGCAGGAAAAACACTCGGCGGAGAGTGCTTAGGCGCGATGTGTTTGTAAACGAGCTTATCGCATTTTGAAAAGTGATAAGTCGTCAGTGCATACTTTACTCGGCGCAGCCAATGGATGGTTGTCAGGTAAAGCCCAATCGCAACTAAAAGAAAGAATTGAACAGCTTGAAGAAGCGGGCATTCAAACTGGAAGCCGTCGTGTAAGTTAAGATCTTGGATGAGCTTAGAAGAAGATTGAGCGTTAGCCTCAATCAACGTATTGATATCCACCCATTTGAAACCATCTGCGGTACACAGTAAAACCTTTTCACTTTGGACTTTGTTGAGCCAAGTTGTGCTGTGAACTTGTGTAGGGTTAAGAGCGGCTGTGGACGCTAAATACAACTGAAACAACACCGCGATAATAACCGCAATAGCGTGCAAGCGATGGTGTTTGTGCTGTATTAGAGTGTTTTCCATACAATTAAGTGCTTATCTTCTTCGGCGCGGGATACTAACAAATTAACCAAACAATGTAATTATCAGTTTACTAAAAGGTGATGCAAGTGTGCATTATTTGTTTTATTGTCTATTTTTAACGCTTTAATGTCTTGATTCGGCTGACATTCACAACCTCCAATTCAACTTGTCAGTCTTGCCTAGTCGCTTTTGAAGATACCGAATTAATCTCTCTTATATGCCACTGAAGCTTCGGTTAGTGGGTGTCGTGGTGGTGTTTTTACGTGCTAGATTTGGCTGATATCGATTCAAAATGCACACCGAATCTTCACTTGTTTTCCATTAACGGAATTATGACAGTAATTTAATAAAGGATACGGTATTCTGCGCTCCTTTGTACATGCCAGAAACGTCCGTCCTACTTAGTCGGAGGGGCGATTAATCTTAAGAAATTTCTCAAATGAAATACGAACAACAGATTGGATATCGATACCCTAAAGGTCGATTTGCCATGGTGAGTGTATATGCATTCACCGGTGCTGCGATTTTAGCATCGACTATTTTTTCTCTATTGCTGTTTTTGTCTATCGACGAAAATCCGATGATGCAAACCTTATTTGGTGGTTTAGCGATCATTTTTGAAGCGGGTAAATTTTACGCTTGGTATGAATACGGTGAGCGCCGAGCCCATCGCAACTACACAGGAGCAGCAACCGCTCTCGTGTTTTATTTAGTCTTAGCTGCGATTTCCATTGGCGGTAGTATTGGTGGCATTAATAGTGCAACCAATAGTGCACAAAGTCATATTTCGGTAGAGCAGGCGAAAGTGGAAGCGTTTAATCGTCAGATTGCGGCAATCGATAAGCAGATTGAGCTCAACAATATGGCAGCGCAGAAATACATCGAGATGGAGCGTATCGCGACTGGTGTAACTCGCATTCAGGATCAAAACAAAACCTTACGTGAAGAGCAGCAACGCTTGGCTATGGAGCGTGATAGTTTACCGCCGGTTACGCAAGGCTCAGTGATTGGTTTGATTGATAGCCTAGCCAACGCATTTGGTACTACCTCTCAGCAAGCTCAGCTTGGCTTGGTTGTATTTCTTTCGATTCTTTTGGACTTCTTTGCTGCATTTTTTGTTGGCTTGATTGGTGAAGAGCAACGGTTCCGATATTTCTATCGCAGAAATGAGGGCATGATATTGAAAACAGTTCGCGATATAGACCCAGCGCCTGCGGGTTATCTTCCTCATATAAAAGAGGAAGAAGAGCAAGAAATACCAGCTGCGCCGGAGCCAGAAGAACCAAAGGAACCGAAAACCTTGTTAGAGCAAGTTAGCGATGCACTTAAAACGCATCAAATTACGTGCACCAAAAAAGCCGTTGCTAAACAGTTTAGGCTGTCTGCGGAAGAGGTAGACAAGGTATTTGAAGAATTGGCAGAGCTCGGTTTAGTGGGGAAAAAAGCCAACCACCATTATCATTGGATAGGTGAAGCAGAGACCGCATAATTGGTTATCTATTAAAGTTCGGAAAGAGCGTCAATCGGCGCTCTTTTTTTTGGGGAGGGGGGAGTTTCGCTATTAAAGTTAACTACAAGAAAGCGTATCAATCTTTATTGAGCTTTTTGGTTACGTCTTTCACCGTTTTCTTCTCTTTTTCCGGTGTCATTGCATCAACAGCTTTACCCGCCATCCCTTCATCTGGCAATTTGTCTTTTCCTGCATCAACTGCGGTATCTTTCAGTGCCTCTTTAGGCGTACAGCGCCCCCCAACACCAACCACGGCTTTTGTCGCAGCGGCTTTAGCTGCCTTTTCTGCATCGCAGTCAGGATCCATCACGCTAGCTAAGCTCGTGGCTGAACCAAAAAACAAGATTAACAAAATGAGGTTGCGTTTTTTCATAGTTGTCACCAATGTTGTGAAACATAGGTAAAGTGTAACGGAGAGAAAAGGTTTTGGCTGAGAATTTGTTGGTTTGAGCTTGGGAAGCAAAGTAAGGTAAAAAGAAAAAGTGCCATCGAAGTGACACTTTTTCTTAAGCGTAGAAGGGATTAGTTGTCGTAAACGTCTAACTCCACTTCACGGGCAATATTTTGGTCGTTAATGATCACACCTTCGACTTCGACACGAGCACCATTTAGGTTAAGTTCTTCGATGCCTTGGAAGCGTGTTTGTGCATCAATCACAACGGTCGTGTTGTTTAGCAATTGATCTGCGTCGTTTTCGCAACGCTCGATTTCAAATGTTCTTGCTTCAGCATCGTAGTTTGATACGTATCCTTCACATTCAAATTCTTTACCTTGCCATTGGTTGTTATCGTCAAAGTCTGGTTGCTCAAACTCAATAACGGTAGCGATGCGTTTGCCATTTTTCATGATAGACGTTACTTCCACTTCTTGGCCTTGTTTTAGGTTCGCTTTGCTGCCGTCTTCAAATCGTGTTGCGTTATCGATGAAGAATGCTCCTCGGTAGTTTAGAGAGAACTCACTATAATCCTTGGCAACCCAAGTCACGATACCTTCCACATCGCTGTCATTTTTTAGATCGTCGTAGTCTTCAACTTGTACCTCATGTGCCATGAAGATACCGTTTTGCATTTCACCTTCTACTTCCACCCATTGGCCGATGCTAAGTTGGCTAATGTTGTCGTAAGATACGGTTATATTTGTACCAAGCTCAAACGTGCCAGCATTTTCATCGGTACTAGTAATGCGACCTTCCAGTTCGTAGTAGCTTCCAAGGGCTGGGTAATCGTTATCTACGTCGATTTCGACCACAGACAGCACTCGATAACCCGCATCAGCAGTTGGCAATGATGACACCATCACCCAGTCGTTGACCTCTATATCATCACTTAAACCGTCAAACTGCAGATCTACGCCGTTTACCGTAAATGTTTTCTTCACATGATCAATCGCTGTGACACGTCCTGTAATGGTTGGTTCAAGTGTGACTCGGACGCCATTATTCGAAGCTTGCCGAATATCTGACCCCACGCGAACCACCATTTTTGGTTTTACATCGGCCAGTTGCACTTGTGTGTCGTCATAAACCACCTCAGACACACGATACGTATGTCCATTGACGGTTAACGTGCTTTCTTCAGCGTTGACCGCTTCAACAGAGCCAATCGCTACACTTGGTTTCACTGCTGGTTGAGTTGATGTGCTATCGCTATTGCTGCCACCACCTGAACCACCACAACCAGACAATGCCAAACCTACTACAGAAATAAGAGCGAGTTTTTTCATTGTATTAACCTCAATTTACGAGCGAGTTTAGGAAATTGCCTGTATCTTATTGGGCATATCGTGAAGAGATCGTGAAGAAATGTGATTTTATGAAAATTTTAATTGTAGATGACAACCATAACGTCTCGGAGACGATTGCAGACTATCTTGAGCTAGAAGGCATGATTATCGATTGTGCGTTTCATGGAGAGGCTGCGATTAAGTTAATCGAGGAAAATCATTACGATGTAATCATCATGGATATCATGATGCCGAAGCTCGATGGCATCAGTACGGTACAGAAGCTTCGACAAGATAAGTTATGTGGAACGCCAATTCTCTTCCTAACGGCAAAAGATACGCTAGAGGACAAAATCGCGGCTTTTAAAGCGGGGGGAGATGATTATTTAATGAAGCCATTTGCGATGGAAGAGCTCAGTTTGCGTGTTCATGCTTTGGCTAATCGTGGTCCAAGACAAGATATCGGAACGCTCAAATTTGCAGATATTTGTTTAGATGCGCGGACAGGAAAAGTAACGAGAAAAGACAAAGAAATTAAGCTGAGTCGAATTCAAACTAAAATTTTAAAATTGCTCCTCCAACGTGCTCCAGCAGCGGTCACGCGCACAGAAGTGATCGATAGTGTGTGGGGAGACGAACCACCCGGAAGTGATGCACTTCGTAGCCATATTTACGGTTTAAGAACCGCGCTAGACAAAGGTTTTGAAGAATCACGATTAGAGACTATTCATGGACAAGGTTACCGACTTAAAGCATAACGAATATCCAAGCATTTATCGCAAGATCCGTTGGGGTTTTGGGGTCATGACGTTTGTGATGTTTACTCTTTTTTGGTCGCTGATTTATGTGGCAGAAAACAAACTGGAAGTGCTGAGTTTACATCACTGGCTAGATACTGAAGCTGCGCTTTATAGTGAGAATTTCGAGAAACAGGGCTGGGATGCGCCATTGCCAAACGTATTGGAATTCAACTCATATTGGAGTGAAGCACCGACACCCGATTGGTTGCTCTCTTTTACTTCACCTGGTTTTTACGAATACCTGCTTGGTGAAGAAGACAAACACTTTGTTGTATTGAACCACCCCTCAGGGAAGGGGCTTATGTACATTGTATTTCAAGATGACTCAGATGATTACTTGGACGAATACGAAAGCTCGCTGCATCAGTTTACGCTGCTGCTCGGTGGTTTGTTTTCATTTGTCATGGTTGGGTATGGCATTTACATGGTGCGAATATTGTCTCGGCCATTAGCGCAAATTGAAGACAAAATTAGCCAAATGTCACCGGATCAACCCGCTTTCCAAGTTGAAACTAAGTTCAGCGAAACACGCCAGATAGAGCAGACTTTGCTGGATAATAAGAACGATATCGCGGGCTATTTCAAACGAGAGCAAGAATTTAGCCGTTTTGCATCGCATGAGTTGAGAACGCCAATCATGGTGATTAAAGGCTCAACAGACATTCTGACGCGTCTTCCTGATCAACCTCGAGTTGCGCAAAAAGCCATCACGAGGATGCAGTCAGCTTGTGACGAGATGCGTGTACTGACAGAAGCGTTTCTCTTACTTGGTAAAGAGAAAATAGAGCCTCAACATTACGGAGAGCATCAGCTTCTTACTTGTTTACAAAAACAACTGGAAGAGCTGGCTCCTTTATTTGCCAAGCAAGATTCGAACTACGCTTTGCACGAACAACATAGTGGTGTAGTGAAGGCACCAGAGAGTTTTGTGACCATTGTTATCAACAATCTGATTAAAAACGCCTTTAGCTATAGTGTGGGAGATATTGAAATTGAGTTGAAAGGTCATGCGCTTAAGATCCTAAACCGTCACGATGGCAACGAGACGTACAACGCTGGTTATGGTTGTGGGCTTGTTATCGTACAACGAATATGTGAACGGATGGGGTGGGCGTTAGTACTGGACGATGATGGTGTTCGATTTAGTGCAAAAGTGGAGTTCTGCTCTTAGCTTTGCGCGTATTGATTCAAGTGAGAATTAACGCTCTGGATTTTTCTTGTCGTACGCATCTAACCCGTAGTCAAACAAGAAAAAACTGGAATTTGAATTAGACTGAAGTTAGTGAAGCGGAAACTCGAGGAACCGTTATGCTCTCTTATCAGGTCAGCCGAAGTATTGAAATTAATAAGAATCAAAGTGAAATTATTGGCTATCTCAAGAACTTCAATAACTGGCCCAGCTGGTCACCATGGATCATTCTTGAACCAAGCTGCGAGCTGACATTCAGTGATAATCAGGGCCACGTTGGAGCTGGTTATCAATGGAATGGTCAGCGTATTGGGACTGGCGCGATTGTACTGGAAAGTACTCAAGAGCATCGATTAGATATGGAGCTACATTTCTTTCGCCCAATCAAGAGCCATGGAAAGGTGACTCTAATCGTGACGCCGTCACAAAATGGCTGTTTAGTCGAATGGCAAATGCAATCTCGCGTCCCTTGGTATCTGTTCTTTCTGAAAAGTATGTTTAAGTCGATGATAGAGATGGATTATCAACGTGGGTTACGCATGCTCAAAAGTAAGCTTGAAACCGGAAGAGTGCATTCAGACTTAGTCGAAATAGGTAACCGAACGTTGCCTCAAATTCATTACATTGGGATCAAGGGTGTGGCTAGCTTGCAGGAATTAGGTTCGGTAATTGAGAAGCATGTTCAGCAACTAGAACAGTTAATTAGTGACGAAACCCTATCCGTGAATGGTGAATTGTTTTGTTATTACCAGTCGATGGATATGCAGAAAGGTACATTCGAGTTTATCACTTGCTTTCCTCTTCATAACTCAGTACCAGCGCCTCAAGGGGCGGTTACCGGTACCATTCCTGAGAGTGAAACATTTGTCGTTGAACACCGAGGTGAATATCAGTTTTTGGGAAATGCATGGGCTTTAGCGATGAACTTGGTTCGTCAGAGTGATATGAAAGTCAAAACCAGTCCTTTAGGAATCGAACGCTATCTGAATAGCCCGAAGGAAACCACGGAAGAAGAGCTAAGAACGGAAATTATTTTGTTTAAGAAATGACAGGCGCAGGCGAGTAGGGTGTTTAGGTATCATACTGGTTATGCGAAATGTTATTAAAGAATAATAGCCTATCTGTTCCTACCCATAAAAATGCCTCAGCAATCGCTGAGGCATGGTTTTACAGGCCAACTTCTCTTGTTAGAGAATTATTGTGCACGGTATTTACCGCTGTTTAGTTCAATTTTAGACGCTTTTACCCGGCTGTCTGCGTTTAGGTAGTCGCTAATACTTAGCAGATCTTGATCTTGAGATGCTTTTAACACCGCTGATTCCCCCTCTGCGAAGATAACTTCTAATTTTAACTCTTTGGCGACTGCTTTCGCTTCGTTAGGATTGTTTACGGTGATATAAACCAGTCCAGTGGCTTTGGATACGTTACTAAACGCATTCTTAAACACCTCATCACCCGCTTGAAGTTTTACGTCTTCAGATAGGGTTCTAATAGTGCCAGTTTGCACTTTTCGATAATCTTGGCCATTAATCTCAACCGCTTCTGATGGCACAAACAGTTCTGGTGCAGGCTGTTGAGAGAGCTGTTGCTCAGCGTATACACTCGACGTCATGATAACGAGAGCCAGCATAGAAAATGATTTGTATTTCATGTTATTGACTCCTTAGTGTCCAAATATGCGCATCGACCAGTTCTTAATAACACCGGGCTGAGCGTTGTTTGCCATTGGAACGTCATAGATGGTGGAAGAGTTGAAATATGCAATGTAAGAATAGACTTCATCGCCGTTCGTATCTATTGCTCGCAACGTCCATTCGCCTTTTGCATCTTCGCCATAAAATTGGTTAGACAACATTAATTGATCTTTGTAGCCAGTAATCGATGAATCAAGAGATTGACCAACAAGACCATTGCGCGGTGTTTGCAAAACGGAACGAGTCCCTGATGGCGAAATGAGCTCGATAGCTAAGTCGGGCAGACGAGCGTGGTCCAGTGTCAATGTCACTTGAACGGATTCTACTGTCAGCTCATCGGCAATGGCGATACTTGAAGAACCACCAACTAGACTTGCATCGGGTACACTTACTTCTGTAGCGTTATTAACCCATGGCGTAATGACTTGAGTTGGCAAAACACGATTCGTCATGCGAGCACGTTGCATCGCTTCATCTAAATCTACAGCGCCGAAGCCATAAAAAGTATGGAAATCTACGCCTGCTGCGTTTTTCTGCCAAGGGGCAATTGCCTCGTAGCTAACCTGTTCACCATTATGGTTAGTAAATTCAAGCTGTACGCCTGGATGCGCTTTATCCGTTACTTTTGCTGTCTCCGCTAGTAAAGCACGTACATCACGAGCAGAAAGTGCGTGGTTGGTTGACATGATTGCCGCGATGGCACCCGATGTGTTCGGCGCAGCCGATGAGGTTCCATTCATCGTACTGGTATAGTTGCAGTTCGGATCGAGCTCCGTTCCGCCGTGTAACCCATTAATGCCAAGGCCATCACTGGTATTTTGCCCTTCTTCACAACCCATTAAATCAGTGGTGACCATAGCAGGGAAATCTTGCCCATATTCACCTGCTGGTGCTGCAACCCACACGTTCGACCCCACCGATGAGTAACTCGCTCGCGTACCATCCGCTCGTAGTGCACTAGTGACTAAATTGAAGTAATTGGCGTTATCATAAGACTGAGCAGAGTTGTGCATCGGTAAGCCTTGATTGTCTCCACCAGCAAAGAAGTTACTTGGCAATACGAAGAATCGCCCTGTATTGAAATAGCGGTAACCATTACCTGCTGACTTTACAAATACAGCACCTCGACCCCAGGCGTTACTCTCGCTGACGTTTTTCATCACGTCCATTTCAAGTTTTAGTTGAGGGTCGCTTTCATCAAAAGTAATCGGGTTTATAGGGCTGAAACCGTAACTTTGGTTAAATACGCGAACATCGCGTGTTGCTGGGTCCATGCCATGGGAGATTAACCAGCCTTCTAATGTCTGGTTGGCTAACCAGTTAAAACCGATGAGGGAAGAGTGAGAAGCGACACCGCGTCCGCCTTCACCGTTGTTGCCGACGGCGCTAATCAAACCGGCTACAGCAGTGCCATGACCATTAGTATCAACCGGATAACTTGGTGGGAATGAAGAGTCTTCGACGAAGTTTCTGCTACCTGTAACTATATTACCTGCAAGGTCGGGGTGATCGATCTGAACTCCAGAATCAATGACGGCAACTTTCACACCAACACCTGCAATCCCCATTGCCTGAGTGAGCCTAGTGTTTAAGTCGTTCCCAGCAACAGCAGGATTAGCCGCAAACGCAGTTTGCCCCGTGTTGTCTAAGTGCCATTGTTCAGAATAGAGTGGATCAAACGCCGAGACGGCAGGTGCAATGCCTACTGCCAACATAGCAGCAAATAGGCGATTAATGCGTATTTCCATTTTTGACCTCATGTCTTTGTTTGGAATTTTTTAGTTCCTGTTTCATATTCCGCTAACAGGAACAAACAAAGCTAACGACAAAGAATAAGGACGAAAACCATTTACAACTTGTTTACATTAAAAGTTCGATGGACAACATAAGTCTTTGTTAATTTACTGAAACCATGAGGTTTTTATATGTCGCATCGAACATGCATGAAAAATGAAAAGCAGAAAATACGAGTGTACCGTCTGCTTCAAGATGGTGGGTTATTTAGTTGAAGCGGGTTGAATAGTTGCGATTGGTTTCTTGGGTTCGGCTTTTTTCTTAGGCAGCACGTTATCAATCCACTTTTTAATGTACAACTTATCGAATTCTTTATCACACCACTTTTTGTTTAATCCACGTCGATTGAACTCAGCACCAATCGCCACTTTGGTTTGGTTAGTTGCACGGTTGTAGTAGAGAGTTTCACATAGTTGAGTGTTACTCATTTGCTGGGCATATACGTTGACACTGCTGCTGCGCATTCCCAGTTGAGATGCTTGCTGATTACTACACGCCATAAGAAATAGAGGCGCAAAAGTAATAATGATTAGATTTTTTTTCATGTGTGCTTTTTTATGATGTAGGATGAATGACGAACTGGTTTCTACCAGCTTGCTTCGCATCATACAAAGCTTGGTCTGCCAAGAAAAACCATTGATCCCATTCTTGTTTAATTATTTGTGCCGACAGTTTGTCCACTGCTCCAAGGGAAATTGTCGCGTTTAATGGTTTAGAGTCAACCACCAATGGCGTGTTTTCAACAGTATATCTCAATCGCTCCAAAAACTTAGCGCAATCTTCAGCTCGCTGTACTTCGAATAATAGGACAAACTCTTCTCCACCCCAACGAATGAGTAGGTCACCAGAGCGAGTGGATTCATTAAATAGCGTGGCAATATGAGTCAGCATTTTATCGCCAATATCGTGTCCATATTGATCATTAAAGGTTTTAAAATGATCAACATCTAAAACTGCTAAGGCAAATGTTCTATCTGGGCTTCTACGAGCCATTTTGTCCAGCCAAATGTGAAGATAGCGACGGTTATGCAGTTGAGTTAACGGATCGGTAGTATTTTCTTGAGTGAGTGCTTTATTAATACGTCTAACGCGCAGTACGTAACGAAAACCAACGACACCAATTGCCGTAATAGCGATAAAGTAGAACATTTCTCGATAGCGCTGCGAACGCAGTTCAGACGCTTGTAGCGCATTTTTTGTTTCTAGCAATTTGAGTTCTTTCTGGGCTAACTTAGCTTCGAGATCAAACTTAATGTTAATCATCTCTTCACCATGAATATGATGAGAAAACTCAGCCTCCAGCTCTCTTAATTGGGTTAAATAATGAAAAGCGGCTTCATAGTCATTAAGAATTTGATGAGCGTTTACCAGTACCGAAAGCATATCAATACGCTGCCGCAGCTCTAATTCACTGGTTGACTTGGTTTGTTCTAGAACGTTAAGCGCTGTTGTAATAGCTTTATCGTATTGTTTGTTTGCGAGGTAAGCCTCTGCAAATGCCTCGTAACAAGACGTTTTTAGCATTTCTAGATTTTTTGGAATGGGCAGGTCTACGCAACGTTGTGCGACCATTAATGCATCATCAATTTTTCCTACCGAGCTCAACATTTGTGAAAAGCTGGATAAAGAGTGGTGCTTGACTGTGTCAGACCCCGTTTGCATTGAAAGTCGAATGGCTTCATTGAAATAATATTCCGCTTTTTTGTTATCTCCGAGGCTCGAGTGAACGATGCTAAGGTTTGCGTAGATAACCCCCATAAAAAAGCTATTATCGTATTGATATTCGCTCTCTAGGTAAGTGTCGAGAGCTTGCGTTAGGTAACTGTTGGCCCGAGCCCAATCTGATGCGTCGATGTAGACCGTCCCAATGTTGTTCAGTGTCATCGCGACTTGTATTTCAAATACTGTTTTTTCTAATAACTCATAGGCATTGCGATAATATTTTAGGCCACTGCGTAGTTGATTTCGAGATACTTCTAGATTGCCTAACCAGCGGTAAGCACGGCCTTCTAATGCTAGATAACCAAGATCACGGGCTGTAGAAACAACGTCATGGAG
Source organism: Vibrio sp. 1069 (assembly GCF_033340555.1). Classification (NCBI taxonomy): domain Bacteria; kingdom Pseudomonadati; phylum Pseudomonadota; class Gammaproteobacteria; order Vibrionales; family Vibrionaceae; genus Vibrio; species Vibrio sp. 1069. The sequence continues at coordinate 565,701 of NZ_JAWOWP010000002.1, read as the reverse complement.
TAACAATTCTGCGTTCCAGTTATCGTCTTGCTCAATCATTGTTACAGCCTTATTGAGCTGTGCTTCAGCGACGACCCATTCCAAATGGTGCTTTTTACCGAATTCGATTAAATCGGGCATATCTTTCGGTAATGGAACGCCTTCGTAACGCTTAAGGTACTTTCGTGCAAAGTAATACAGAGCAAGAGACTCCGCTGATGCATTCTGTGGCGCATTTAACTCATCTTTTTGAATTGATCGCGGCTTACCCATCGAGCGAAAGTAGAGTTTTAACATGGGCTTGCTTTCTGCTGAAATGTGTTCTTCCAGATAAGCTTGCTTTTCGGTACTCGCCAGTACGTTGGTGGGATGCAAGAAAAGTCCAAGTGCAGTACAAAGTGCGCAAGCCAGTTTTTTAATTGAGAAGTGCATGAGCGTATTAATAAAATGTGATCTCTTAACCGAATACCAGTTAAGTCTACCATTTCTTGTTGGTTAAGTGCGGATGGATTCCCAGTGGCAAAGTGTTTTGGGAGTGAGATACGAGAAGGATCTCTATAATATTATGATTTATAAAACAAAATCTATTGAAAACTTATGCAATGATTAGGCGATGGTATAGATAAGGTAACGATGACAGGTAGGCGAGCATATTCGGTGGACTCAATCTAATGATTTAAGCCGCGGATTCATCGCTCAAAATCAGGGCGAAGTGTAAAAAATTACGTTTCTGTCATAAATATTTAATGTTTGTATGGGTTGTTAAAAAACTGGATATTAGACATAGTGTTATTAAGCCAATAAAAAATGGCTTTTATAATAAATAGGAGATTAACTATGCATAATGAAATGATTCAACCTTCGCACTTCGGCATTATCGGCCGTACCTGCATCGCTTCAGTACTTATGATTGCGGGTGTTTTCGCTCTTATTTAAGAGTCAAGGGTAACGATGATTACCTTTTAAAGAGTAAGAAAATTCAGGGAATCACCTTAACCTTGTGTAAGGTATTCCCCTGAAAATCCAAGCTAGTCTTTAGTTATTAGCTGAAGAAGCTAAAAATCAATGCACTTACCGCCACAATGCCTGCTGCTAGAACAAAGTAAGTAGAGACATTTCCTCGATATTGTTTCATCGCCTCGATTTTATACACCGCTAACATTGGCATAATAAATAAGATCATTGCAATAACAGGCCCTGACAATGCTTCCATCATACCAAGAATACTTGGGTTCATGATCGCGGCCGCCCAGATTGAGAAGAACAGTGCTGCCACGCTGATACGATCAACACGCTTCTCAGGTAGGTTAAAATGCTTGTTAATTAAACCATTTAAGCTTTCACGCGCACCTAAAAAATGCCCAAGGAAAGATGAAGTGATAGCGACAAACGCTACTAAAGGACCAAGTGTTGCAATAAATGGATTATCGGTTGCGTTCGCTAAGTAAGACAATACGGATACGTTTTGTTCTTTTGCTTGAGCCAATTGTTCAGGTGACAGTGTTAGCACACAGGAAAATACAAAAATAAGAACAAAGGCAATCAGCATGATGCTAGTGCGACGAAGAATAACTTCGGATTTGGCATCTGCCTGCTTACCGTAATGGCGACGTTGTACATTTGCAAAGCTTGAAATTGCAGCTGCGTGACTAAACGAGAAAATCACTACAGGAACTGCTAACCACATAGTGCTAGCAAAAGCTGACGCTTCTGGCACATCCATGACAGGCATGGTCCAGTTCGGTATTAAGTAAAATGATAGAAAGGCAAGAATGGCAACAAGTGGGAACACCATAATGGCAAAGGCCCGTAGCATTACTTTTTCACCCGCCATCATAATAGCAATTAGTGCAAACACTAGTACGCCAGAAAGCAAAGGTCTAGGTAAAGAAGCCATATCAGCCTGATTTACCATGAAGCTATCTACTGTGTTTGTTATTCCAACACCATATATCAACAGGATCGGGAAGATCGAAAGAAAATACAGCAGTGAAATAGAACGGCCTGCTTTTGCGCCGAAGTGCTCTTCCACTACATCAGTGAAGTCTGCGTTTTTGATCTTAGAAGATAGTACAAAACGAGCTAAGCCACGGTGCGCAAGATAGGTCATTGGAAAAGCAAGTACTGCCATCGCGACTAAAGGCCAAAAACCACCAATCCCAAGGTTAATTGGCAGAAACAGGATGCCTGCGCCAACGGCTGTTCCAAATAGGCTAAGAACCCAATGTGTATCATGTTTTGACCAAGCTGTGGTTGTGTTTATTTCACTAGGATTTAAGGCATTTCGAGATTCTTTCACTTTAAAACTCGCTTTTATAAAAATAATAATGCTGAAAATGGTAAAGGTTTTAGTGTTTATTATCACACGAGAAGCTTGGTGAATAATGCTGTGAATTTGGGGTGGTTGTAAATTATCCAACTATGAATTTTTCAATAAACCAGAATAAAGTTCTTAAATTTAATGCGTTTAATGGTTGTATGTGTTGAAATTTTCATCTTGTGTGGTTTTTGATTTTGCGGTTAAAACTTAATCACGGATGTATGTTCTAAGTGAGTTAGGCCTAATTTTCAGGAAGAATATTACATTTCTTAAGCACTTAATTGAGATGTTTGTGTCCCGTCATTTAGATGAGATTTAGGTATACTGCTGCCATTCATGTTAAAGAAGGAGTCATTGAATGGACATCTTGTCTGCGCAAAAAGAGGACTTATTTGCCATATATAAGATCGAAAATACTTTATTTGGAGAACACGCCTATCCTCAATTTTTCTTTCGGCAAGCTTTTGATTGTTGGGGAGAGAGTTTACTGGTAGCAAAAGAGGGAGAGCAGGTCGCAGGGTATATATTGCTAACGACTAGCACAAATGCACATCAATATTGGATCATGTCATTGGCCGTCGATATTCAACATAGAGGTAAAGGTATTGCGCGTTCCCTCCTAGAAAACGTTATTGCGCCGTTGACGTTAGGCTCAAGCGTGAAATTGACTGTCGATCCTAAGAACCAACCTGCATTGTCTTTATACCTCTCCCTTGGCTTTAAAACGTTAGAAGAAGAAGCGCATTATTTTGGTGACGAAGAATCCAGGTTAGTTATGGAATTAGTAAAGTAATACTGCACGATAATGACCGAAATTTGCACACAATCAGTGCGTAGCATTACGTTGCTATAATTGGTTTTAAGCTAACCATTTGTATGGTAAGGGTTTTTAATCTTGGCACCTCACTTGCTTTACATAAACGTTCATCGATAACTCGATGCGCCGCTCTTAATAGCAGGCGAGAGCGGTATAGGGTATTACTTTTTGAAAATGTACTAACAGCGTTAAAGGCATTGCTGCCTCTCTCGATTCGGGAGAGGCTTTTTTTTGCTAGTAAGTTGGGCTGAATCACACTGGAGGTGTTATGTCGCAAGGATGCAAAAAAACCACTTGTCCCTATTGTGGTGTTGGATGTGGTGTCGAGGTCAATGCGAAAGGAATCGTTGGGGATGCGTGTCATCCTGCAAATGCGGGCTCACTGTGCGTAAAGGGCGTCGCGTTGGCAGAGAGTTTGAATATGCCTTCGCGCTTGCTGTATCCAAAGCTTGTCACCAAGCAGCGACCTCAAGGGCAAGAAGTGCAATGGCAACAAGCCACGGATCTGATTGCAGAGAAGATTCATCAAGCGAAAGCGGAGTTTGGACCGGATTCCGTCGCTATGTATGTTTCTGGTCAGTTGTTGACGGAAGACTATTACGTCGCCAACAAACTCATGAAAGGCTATGTTGGCAGCGCAAACATCGATACGAACTCCCGTTTGTGTATGTCTTCGGCGGTTGCGGCTCATGTACGAGCATTTGGTGAAGATGTCGTTCCCGTCAATTACGACGATATTGATAAGACTGAGCTATTGATCATTTGCGGTGCTAATACCGCTTGGACGCATCCTGTTTTATTCCGACGTATTCAACAAGCGAGAGAGAAGAATCCTAATCTCAAGCTGGTGGTCATTGACCCTCGGGAAACGGTCACCGCGCAGCAAGCGGATTTGCATCTACCGATTAAAAACGATGGAGATGTATCACTTTTTAATGGGCTGCTTAAGTTTCTTATTGAGCAGCAATGCATTGATTCTGAATACATAAATTCCTATACCGACGGGTTTGATACACTTAAAGAAGAAGTCTCTGACTTGCGTTACGATGTCACTAATCTAACGTCTTCCATCGGTATTTCAGAAGAAAAACTCACGACATTCTTCCATTGGTTTGCGCAAAGCCCAACCGCAATCACTCTGTTTTGCCAAGGAGTTAACCAAGCCGAAAATGGTGTCGATAAAGGCAATGCCATTATTAATGCACATTTGGCGTCAGGCAAAATTGCCAAGTCAGGTTGCGGGCCGTTTTCTATTACAGGTCAACCGAATGCAATGGGTGGGCGAGAAGTCGGTGGATTGGCTAACCAATTAGCGATTCATCGCGCTTTTGACGCAGAGTCTATCAAGCAAGTGCAGACGTTTTGGGATTCACCAGAGATTGCCACTCAGCCCGGTTTAAAAGCCGTTGAACTGTTTGAGGCGGTAGAACGTGGTGAGATTAAAGTTCTGTGGATCATGGCAACCAATCCTGTTGTCTCTTTGCCAGATAACCAATTGATAAAACGTGCACTAGAGATCTGTCCGTTTGTGATTGTTTCCGATATCACAGCGGATTCGGATGTAGCGCATTACGCGGATCTGTTGCTGCCCGCCGCTGGTTGGGGTGAGAAGCAAGGCATGGTCACCAACTCTGAGCGTCGACTTTCAAGGCAGCGCCAGTTTCAAGCGCCTCCGGGTGAAGCAAAATCAGATTGGTGGGCGATAAGCCAAGTTGGACAAGCTCTGTGTGCATTGGAAAAATCACAAAATGGTTTTGCATTTACTTGTGAGCGGGCGGTATTCATGGAATATGCTGCGATGACAGGCATGAATGCCAATTCGCCATTGAAGCTAGATCTTTCTCAATACGCCAACTTAGCCGAGCAAGAATACGAAGAGTGGGTGCCGACACAATGGGGAGGAGAGCGCCCTTTTGCTGATGGCGTCTATTCGCACCCAGATGGTAAAGCGCGTTTTGTCGTGACCAGTGAATCTCCAACGCGTTTAGAAAGAACAAAAGGCTGGTGGCTCAATACGGGCAGGCAACGCGACCAATGGCATACCATGACGCGCACAGGGCATATCGCACACCTTGCCGCCTCTGAGTTAGAGCCAACCGTGTACATGAACACACTCTCTGCCACTCAAAATCGCTTAAAAGCAGGACAACTCGCCAAGCTGTTTCAGCCTACTTCAAACACCGGTATTTATGCCAAAGTTGCCATTGATGAAGGTTTGGGTTTTCAGGAGCTGTTTATGTCAATGCACTGGGCAGGTCGATATGGCGGCGAAAGCAGTGTTAACGCGATAGTAAACAGCGCAAAAGACCCTATTTCTGGGCAGCCTGCGTTTAAGTCATCTTATGTTGAAGTGCAAGACGCAGCGGTCAAAACCTACGGTATGTTCATCGGTACACAGTTTGATTCCGGCAAGATTCTCTACAGCGCATTTCAAGCAGAAAGCAATTTGGGCATTTGGCGCTTTGCACACGATAAGCGACCAAAGAAGCAGAGTTTTTGTCGAACGGAAAAGAGCCGCAGGATTACGATAGATATTGCCCAAGGTTGGCTAGCGGTGGATTACGACCTTGTTGGAGACGTTCGTATCATTCGCTCTGTTTTAGTGGTGTCTAATGAACCGATTCAAACCGACTACACCAACGTTACCGGCTTGATTGGCAAGCCAATGGAGCTATCGCAACTGCTTACCATCACTCAATCGCAAAGCAGTGCCAAACTGGTTTGTAGTTGTTTCCGTGTTACTGATAAACAAATACATGACGCGATGGAGAAGCAAGACTGCACTTCACTGACTCAACTTCAAAACAAACTCAAATGCGGCACTAACTGTGGCTCGTGCGTTTCTCAAATCAAACAAATGGTCGACAGCCATCAGCATCAAAAGGGCAAACAGCAAGCGAACCAGCAAAGTCTGGCGATTCAAATAAAGTAAGTCATAAAGAGGATAAGCACATGGAAGCGCCTTATCAAAAGTCTTGGTTTAAGAAAGGACAAGCGAGTCAGAATCAAGAACGCTCGTCTCGCTTTTCTAAGCATGACCAAGCAAGCAAACTGAACCAACTTTTAGAAGACCATTCAGTAAACCTAGACGCGAACCAGGAAGGTTTTGTCTCGATTGTCGGAGCTGGGCCGCACGATCCAGACTTGTTAACCGTAAAGGCAGTGAAAGCGATTATGTCGGCAGAGGTTCTGTTGTACGACCGTTTGGTTAACAAAGATATTTTGGAGTTGGCTTCGCCACAAGCCGATTGGATTTACGTGGGCAAACGATGCGGACAACCCAGTATTGGTCAGGAAGAAATCTGTGATTTGATGGTGTCGCTCGCTCAACAAGGAAAGCGAGTTGTACGCTTAAAAGGGGGAGATCCTTTTGTATTTGGCCGTGGAGGCGAAGAGGCGTTAGCACTCGTCAAACACTCAATCGCTTACGAAGTCATCCCCGGTATTACTGCTGCGATTGGGTGTTCCGCAAACAGCTTGATTCCGCTGACTCATCGTGGCGTTGCTCGCAGCGTTACCTTTGTGACAGGGCAAGTGGTAACAGGCGCATTTGAGGCTTGGAGCCAACTGATGCAAAGCGGACAAACGTTAGTCTTCTATATGGGGCTAGAAAAGTCATCGCAAATACAAACGGGTTTATTAGGCTCCGGTTTGAGAGAAGATTTCCCTGTCGCGATCATCACTCATGGTTGCAGCCCTCAACAACGAGTGCACGTTACACAACTCAATCAGCTCAATGATTTATCGATTACACTTAAAGGCGTGAGTCCAGCATTGATTGTGATGGGAGAAGTTGTCAAACTGCGCGAACAACTAATAGAAACAGTACAGTCAGTGACGAAATACGAGGGAATATGAGCAGCATTTTGGAATGTATTAGAACAGTCGGTCGTGGCGAACGTGGTAGAAAACCACTGAACTTTGACCAAGCGTTTCGAGTTATGGATGAATACCTAAACGGTGAGTGCGATGACGATCAGATGGCAATGTTATTGATGCTGATTCGTGTACAGAACGAGACTCAACAAGAAATCGCCGGCTTTGTGAAAGCATTCCAATCCCGCATGCCTGCTATTGGTGCAGACATCGACTGGCCATGTTATGCAGGTAAACGTGAAGCGGCAGGTCAACCTTGGCACCTGTTGGCAGCGAAGATCCTCGCCGATAATGGCCATAAAGTGCTGATGCATGGTTATCACGACCGTCAATCTGGTCGTTTGCATGCTGAAGATTACCTCGACAAGTTTGCTATCAAGAAAGCGGAATCAGCCGAAGACGCAAAACGTGTCTTAGACACACAAAACATCGTGTATCTGCCGCTCAGTGCGTTCGCTCCTCAAGCAGAAACCATGATCGGTTGGAAGAATCGTTATGGGCTTAGAACGCCGATTAATACTGTGGTTCGAGCATTGAATCCGGGGCAGGCGACGGTTGGTATTCGTGGTAGCTTCCATCCTGGATTCCAACAACTTCATGCTGAAGTCGAATACGAGATTGGTCAAACCGCTCATGCTGTTGTGTCCTTCAAAGGACAATCGGGTGAGTCAGAATACAACCCGAAAGTAAGCCAAACCGTATGGTTAAGCCAAACAAGCGGCGTGACATCGCACTACTGGACGGAGCAAATGCTGTCTGAGGTGCCAATGCCTGCGAATTGCCCATTTGGGACGTCAGAAGACGACATGAATCAAATGGCGAATACGGTTTTGGCAACGATGACAGTTGTACTCTTTGCTCAAGTGCACGATAGGGAACACGCCTTTGAACATGCGTTTACTTATTGGGAAAACTATTGTTGTGGCAGTTAATCCTGTGACGAGCTAACCGCGAAACGTTGTTGGATCGGAATCCTTTATCTATTGTTTGTGTAAGCTTGTCAGTGATGTATTTATCACTTGAAGTGTCTCACAGCTGATTGGGGCAAACATCAGTGAGGCCTGATGAGTTTACTTTTCGATAAGAAATGAGGACAAGGATAATGGTTCTAAAGCACTCAAATTCTAACAACAAGGCGTCACATCCCATTCCACAAGAAGCTTTCGATTGGTATGACGAATACGCACATGGCAAAATCTCTCGTCGAGAGTTTCTCAACCGTCTTGGTGGCCTCGCTGTTTTAGGTTTTAGTATGACGGCCCTGGTTGATGCTCTGACTCCAAATTATGCACTCGCAGAGCAAGTTTCCTTTAATGATCCTGAGATCAAAGCAACCTATGAAACCTTTGCTTCGCCCAATGGACATGGAGAAGGTCGCGGCTATTTGGTTGTGCCACAAAAGAAGACCTTAAAATCGCCGACAGTGTTGGTGATTCATGAAAATCGGGGTCTAAACCCATACATCAAAGATGTCGCCAGACGACTCGCGAAAGACGGCTTTATTGCTTTCGCTCCTGACGCGCTTTATCCACTCGGTGGCTATCCGGGGAACGATGATGAAGGTCGCGCCATGCAGAAAGAGATGGACAGAGCCAAGATCGAACAAGATTTTATTGCTGCTGCTAATTTCATTAAACACTACGAGGGTGGGAACGGTAAATTAGGCGCTGTTGGGTTCTGTTTCGGTGGATACATCGTTAATATGCTTGCAGCGGTAATGCCAGAAGAGCTGGATGCAGGTGTGCCTTTCTACGGAACACCGGCGGCGCAAGAGATTCAAAAGCAGGTCAAAGGGCCGTTGATGATTCACTTCGCAGGGCTCGATAAGCGCGTCAACGACACATGGCCTGCCTATGAGCAGCAATTGATCGCGAACGATGCGCAATATCAGGCGTTAATGTATGAAAACGTCAACCATGGCTTCCATAACGACTCAACGGCTCGCTACGCACCAGAAGAAGCGGCGCTCGCGTGGGAACGCACACTAGGTTTCTTCAAAGAACATCTCGCCTCTAGTTAAAACGCTTCAACTTTAATTGGCACATTCCTTGTTATGTCTCTCTTAGTGAGTGAGATATAAACAAGGAATGTGCATGACTCAATCAACGTCAAAAACACCCATCATAGTATGCTGTGATAGCCTCCAAGAGCAGGCTCGATTGTCCGGCTTATTGAGCAAAGATTACGACAACATCATCGGCTGCCAATTGGCACAACTAGAAACGTTAATGCAACGAGAACCGTCGGCAAGCGTTGTGGTTGGATGGCAGCAACCAACCGCGGAACTGCGTTTGATCGTCGATTTCTGCCGCAGAAAATCGGCACCACTTCTTATTGTCTTAAAGCAATTATCATCCAATGATATCAATCGTTTATCAGAAAAAATGGACTATGTGCTCATGCCGCACGATAGTGAGTTTGAGCTTCAGCCTTGGATTGAACATGCGACATTAGTGAGAGCGAAATTCGAAAGTATGCAATCGGAAATTGCATCGCTGACCCACAAGATTGAAGAGCGCAAGCTGGTGGAAAAAGCCAAAGGTCTGCTGATGAAGATGCACAGCGTTGATGAAGAACAGGCTTACAAAGCGCTTAGAAATTCAGCTATGCAATCCAGCCAAACGCTCGCACAAGTTGCCAAGAATTTGATAACAACTTTGGAAGTGTTGGATTAGTTGTTCTACCACTTTGGGGTTAGGGTGCGTTTTCTAACGTGGTGCGTGTTGCACTATCAGCAAGCAATAACGGGGAATAACAAACAGCAAGATACGCTAATTTATTGTATTTAAAGTGAAAAATAAGTTGGCACAGTAATTGGATTAGTAGAATTGGGTTTATTGTTGAATCGCTTATCTCAATTATCAACGGCGGTAATTGTAGACTTAGCAACGGCGCTACTGCTCTTCGGAGTAGTGGCGCTTTTTTTATGGGAGCAAACCAATGAAATGGAGTTCGATGCTGAAAGTGTCAGCAATTTCGTTATCGGTATTCACCACGGTCAGCGTAAAGGCAGAGTTGGGTGAGCCAGAAATTGAAGACCTGAAGTTTGGTTTTATTAAGTTAACCGATATGGCACCGCTGGCGGTTGCTTATGAGAAAGGCTTTTTTGAAGACGAAGGCTTGTACGTCACTTTAGAAGCACAAGCAAACTGGAAGGTGCTATTAGACCGAGTCATCGACGGTGAGCTTGCTGGCGCGCACATGCTTGCTGGTCAGCCATTGGGCGCAACGATTGGTGTCGGCACAAAAGCAGAAGTGATTACCGCGTTCAGTATGGATTTGAACGGCAACGCAATCACGGTTTCCAATGATACTTGGGAGCAGATGAAGCAATACATTCCAAAGCAACCAGATGGCAAGCCAGTTCACCCAATCAAAGCGGATGCACTGAAGCCTGTGGTCGACAGCTATCTGGATAAAGGCAAATCGTTCAACATGGGGATGGTGTTCCCTGTATCGACGCACAACTATGAGTTGCGATACTGGTTAGCGGCAGGTGGGATTCATCCAGGTTTTTACGCACCAGACTCAGGCGATAACAGTGGCCAGTTGGATGCTGACGTTCTTTTGAGTGTTACACCGCCACCACAAATGCCAGCAACAATGGAAGCGGGCACGATCAAAGGGTACTGCGTAGGCGAACCATGGAACCAACAAGCCGTATTCAAAGGTATTGGTACGCCAGTCGTGACCGATTACGAGATCTGGAAGAACAACCCAGAGAAAGTGTTTGGTGTTTCCAAAGCTTGGGCTGAGAAGTATCCAAACACGCACATTCGCGTAGTGAAAGCCTTGATTCGAGCGGCACATTGGTTGGATGAAAACGACAATGCCAACCGCCAAGAAGCAGTGAAGATGCTATCAAAAAGCGAATACGTTGGAGCCGATGCCGAAGTTATTGCTAACTCGATGACGGGCACATTTGAATACGAGAAAGGCGACAAACGAGACGTGCCAGACTTCAACGTGTTCTTCCGTCATAACGCCACTTATCCGTATTACAGCGATGCGATTTGGTACCTGACCCAAATGCGTCGCTGGGGACAGATCTCAAGCGAGAAATCCGATGATTGGTACATGGATGTGGCAAAAGAGGTTTACCGACCGGACATTTACCAACAAGCGGCTCAAGCACTGGTTGAAGATGGTGTGTTGAGCAAAAAAGACTTCCCAGATTTTAGTGCTGAAGATGGTTTCCGTGCGCCACAAACACACTTTATTGACAACATCGTTTATGACGGTCGCGAGCCAAATAAATATCTAGAGAAGTTCTCTATCGGGCTTAAAGGAAAAGACAAGGTTTAACCATAACGATAAACGCCACAGGCGAGGGGATTCGCTTGTGGCAACAAGGATGTAAATTTCTTAGGAGTGAGTATGTCTAGTAATGTCATTTCCCTTTTTCCTGCTAAGCAGGTAGTGAACCGAAGTCGGTTGGTACTTTTGCCCGTCATTGGTTTGCTGATCTTTTTGGCAATGTGGCACTTAGCAGCGAGAGAAGTGCAAACCTCATTAGGTACGCTACCGGGGCCTGTGCAAACTTTTCAGCAGTTCAACAACCTTGTCGATGACCATTGGCAAGAGCGAGAAAAGGAACAAGCGTTTATCGAACGTCAGGAAAAACGCAATGCTGCAAAATTAGCCAAAAATCCAGATGCGGAAGTGAAGATTCGTCCTTACACAGGTAAGCCGACGTTCTTCGACCAAATCATAACAAGCCTAGTGACTGTAACTGCCGGCTTTCTGTTGGCGACTGTCATTGCGATTCCACTTGGCATCGTGCTTGGTCTGAATCAAGGGCTGTATCAAGCGTTCAACCCAATCATTCAACTGCTCAAGCCCGTATCACCTTTAGCTTGGCTGCCTATCGTTACCATGGTGGTGAGTGCCACTTACGTGAGTGATGACCCGATGTTTGCTAAGTCGTTCATTAACTCTCTGATCACTGTGGCGCTGTGTAGCTTATGGCCGACGCTGATTAATACCGCTGTGGGTGTAACGAGCGTTGATAAAGACTTAATCAACGTGAGCAAAGTGCTCCAACTTTCGTGGTGGCAGCACATTCGTACCATCGTTTTACCTTCTGCCATTCCAATGATCTTCACCGGTTTACGTCTCTCTTTAGGTATCGCTTGGATGGTATTGATTGCAGCAGAGATGCTCGCGCAGAACCCTGGGTTAGGCAAGTTCGTTTGGGATGAATTCCAGAACGGCAGCTCGGCATCATTGGGTCGTATTATGGTCGCAGTCATCACAATCGGCTTTATTGGATTGATGCTCGATAGAGGCATGTTGCAACTTCAAAAGTGGCTGTCTTGGAATAAACAACAAGCGTTGAGATAAGGGAAAAGATCATGGAAAAAGCATTATTAGATCTAACGCGTTTAGGGATGCGATTCCCAACGCCAGATGGCGAGTTCATCGCGCTTAACAACGTCGATTTACAAATCAATAAAGGCGAGTTTGTATCCCTAATTGGTCACTCTGGCTGTGGTAAATCAACGGTATTGAACTTAGTCGCAGGGCTACACATGCCAACAGACGGCGGCGTGATCGTCGATGGACGAGAAGTAGCTGGACCGGGACCAGACCGCGCAGTGGTGTTCCAAAACCATTCATTATTGCCTTGGCTCACCGTATATCAAAACGTTGAGCTAGCTGTAAAACAAATTGAAGGCAAAAAGGGCAAAGCGTGGATTCAGGAACAAGTGAATCACTACTTGGAGCTGATTCAAATGCAGCATGCCGCGCACAAAAAGCCGGATGAAATCTCGGGTGGTATGAAGCAGCGAGTCGGCATTGCGAGAGCACTGGCACTTCAACCAAAGGTTTTATTGATGGATGAACCATTTGGCGCGTTGGATGCGTTAACTCGTGCGCATTTACAGGATGCACTGATGAAGATTCAAGCCGAGTTAAACAATACCGTCATCATGATTACCCACGACGTGGATGAAGCGGTGCTGCTATCCGACAAAATCGTGATGATGACTAACGGTCCGGCAGCGACCATTGGTGAAGTGTTGGAAGTGAATCTACCGCGTCCTCGCGAGCGTGTCGCACTGGCAGATGATGCGCAGTATCAGAAGTGTCGACAAGCGGTGCTGAAGTTCCTTTACGAGAAGCAATCCAAAGTCGAGATTCCTGCTTCGAAAGAAGGCAAGCCCAAAACCGCAGCGCAAACGGCATAAGGAGGCAGTGATGAATAGTCCTTTAACGATTCCAGTAAAGAACGCATTAAGCCACATTGTTGTGGTAGGTAACGGTATGGTCGGGCAACACCTTGTCGAGCAATTGGTGCAGAAAAATGCACATTTGGAGCACCGAATTACCGTGATTGGTGCAGAGCGCTTTATCGCGTATGACCGTGTACAACTTTCTTCTTTATTTGCGGGTAAGTCTCATGATGATTTGATGCTGAGTAACCAAGAATGGTACGACATGCATGGCATCCAACTCGTACTTGGCAGCCAAGTAACAGGCATCGACAGAGAGCAAAAGCGTATTCTGCTTGATGGTGAAGATGTGCTGGGTTACGACCAACTCGTGCTCGCGACCGGTTCTTACCCGTTTGTGCCTCCAATTGAAGGTAAAGACCGAGACAATGTGTTTGTCTACCGCACGCTTGATGACCTTTCACAAATCAAAAAGGCATGTGAAGGCGCAAGAACAGGCGCAGTGATTGGTGGCGGCTTGTTGGGTTTAGAAGCGGCAAATGCACTCAAACTATTGGGGCTAGAAACTCACGTCATTGAGTTTGCACCTCGCCTGATGCCCGTACAGTTAGATGATGGTGCTGGCTTAGTGCTAAAAGAGAAGATTGAAGCGCTAGGGCTAACCGTTCACACCTCAACGGGTACGGAACGAATCTGCGATGGTGAAACGGCTAAGCATCGCATGGTGTTTAAAGACAAAGATCCTCTCGAAGTGGATGTGATTGTCTTTTCCGCAGGTATTCGCCCTCAAGATGAGTTGGCAAGGCTGGCTGAGCTAGAAATAGGCGAGCGAGGCGGCATTGTGATTAATAACCAATGCCAAACCAGCGATGAGAACATATACGCGATTGGCGAATGTGCCCTTTGGGAGCAGAAGATCTTTGGTTTGGTCGCACCCGGTTACACCATGGCGAGAACCACTGCCGATGTCTTGACTGGTATGCCAAGCGAAGGTTTTAAAGGCGCAGACATGAGCACCAAGCTCAAGCTACTTGGGGTGGATGTGGCGTCTATCGGCGATGCACAAATGCAAACCGAAGGTGCTCAAGAAATGGTCTTGCAAGATGCGGTCGCAGGCATCTACAAAAAGCTGGTAGTTGATGCGAGTGGCACTCAATTGCTTGGTGCGATTCTCGTTGGTGACAACAGCGACTACGATGCGCTCTTACAGTGTTATTTGAACAAAACAGTCCTGCCAGACCACGCGGCGAACCTGCTGTTTGATACCGGAATGCTGGACGGAGAGATGCCAGACAGCGCCATCATCTGTTCTTGTCACAACGTCACAAAAGGCGACTTAGTTGCCGAGATTCAAGCTGGCACCACCAACCTGACGGACCTTAAAGCGAACACCAAAGCCGGTACTGGCTGTGGTGGCTGTAGCAATATGGTGAAGTCGGTATTGGATACTCAATTGGCAGCTATGGGGGTAGAGGTTAACAACCACCTTTGTGAGCACTTTGAGTTAAGTCGCCAAGAGATGTTTCATATTTGCCAAGTGGAACAGATCAAAGACTTCGATACCTTAATTGCACTGCATGGCAAAGGGCATGGGTGTGATATTTGTAAGCCAACAGCGGCATCTGTGTTTGCTTCTTTGTGGAATGAACACATCATGGAGCCTCAACATCAATCTCTGCAAGATTCTAACGATGCCTTTATGGCAAACCTGCAAAAAGATGGCTCTTACTCAATTGTACCTCGTGTTCCGGGCGGCGAAATTACACCAGACAAACTCATCGTGCTAGGCGAAGTTGCTCAGCAATACGATCTGTACACCAAAATCACTGGCGGTCAGCGCGTGGATTTATTTGGCGCGCAGTTAGAACAGCTTCCTGAAATCTGGCAAACCTTAATTGATGCTGGTTTTGAAACAGGGCATGCCTACGGTAAATCGGTGCGCACCGTGAAATCTTGCGTCGGCTCTACTTGGTGTCGCTATGGTGTTGATGACTCGGTCGGATTAGCTATTGAGTTAGAGAGCCGCTACAAAGGATTGCGAGCGCCCCATAAGCTTAAGTTTGCCGTATCGGGCTGTACTCGCGAGTGTGCAGAAGCGCAAAGTAAAGACATTGGGGTGATCGCCACCGAAAACGGCTGGAATCTATACGTTTGTGGTAATGGCGGCATGAGACCACGACACGCTGATTTGTTTGCATCCGACCTATCCAAATCAGAGTTGATCACCATGATCGACCGAGTATTGATGTTCTACGTCAGCACCGCAGATCGCTTGCAGCGTACGTCGGTGTGGATGGAGAACATGGAAGGGGGCTTAGATTACCTTAAACAAGTGATTTTGGATGACTCTCTCAACCTATGTGACTCTTTGGATGAACAAATGGCACGAGTCGTAGATACCTATCAGTGTGAGTGGAAGAGCACGTTGGATAATCCTCAAAAATTGCAACGCTTCCGTCCTTTCTTGAACAGCACGTCGGGCAGCAAAGTCTTGCCGTACCAACGTGTACGCGGTCAGCGTATTCCAGTGAAACAGGAGGTGTAAATGGCTGCTTTAACCAAAGTGAAATTGTGTCAGCTTGATGACCTAATGCCGTTCATCGGTGCCACTGTATTGATTGAAGGCGAGCATGTCGCGTTATTCTACATTCCTGATAACGGTGTTTACGCCGTTCAAGATTGGGACCCAATTGGCAAGGCTTATGTGATGAGTCGAGGGATTGTCGGTGATATTGATGGTGAGATGTGTGTTGCATCGCCACTGTACAAACAGCATTTCAGTTTAAAGAGTGGGCAGTGTTTGGAAGACGAAGCGCACAGTCTAAAAACGTGGCAAGTAACGGCCGACGATAATCAGGTTTGTTACTTAGTCGAAGAATGATCTTCGAAGTTCTTTAGTTTGCTCGATATGAGTAAATTCTTAGCGTAAGAGACAAGCGAATAAAGCTCCAGAGACAGCACAGTATGGCTCTGGAGCTTTTTGCTATTTGGAAGGATTCACTTGGAGTTCGGTATAGCCAGTCGAGTCGTCCATCGCTCTAGTGAACTCAAGTTCTGAGCACGAATGGATGATCAACTCTGCGGTAGTATCAATCACTGTGCCTTCCAGCAAATGCCCACCCCAGACTTGTCCTTCACGATCAGACACTGAGATATGAACGTGCTGATGCTCAGGTGTTAGTGTTCCCATCACAGAGACGATTTCAAATGGCTCTTGTTTGGTTAACGTACTCTCTGCACCTGCCAAACGAAGGTTGAGGTGAGAGACACAGCCAACGCATGAGGCAATCGAGCCTGCTTTGATACCATGCTGCTCGACCAATTTCGCAAGGCTCAGCTTTAAGTCCATACCTTTGGTAAGACGTACTGCTATCACTTCAATCGACATGTCACTTCCTAATCAAAACCAGCAAGCAGGAAAGCGCGGTATCCAAATCGGCATAACGTTTGGCTTTGCCAAGTACGCGCATACCTTGCATGTTGTTGAGAACAAAACGAGCAAGCTCTTCTGGTTTCAACGTTTTCGGCACTAAGGTTTCTTTTTGCGCATTAGTCAGCGCATCTACAATGATGTCGATAAGATGGTCAAACAAAAAATGCCCTTTGCGCAGTACGTCGTCGTCTTCGCCAGCGTGCTCAATCAACGCATTTTGAATAAAGCACCCACAGTTGCGTTTACGTTGCAGCTCAGCAAAAGATTTAAGGAACGATTCCAACTCAGGTAAAGACGCGTCGTCTTTTTCCAAATCATTCAGTGACGGTAGCGAGACCTTTTTCAAGTAGGTATCGAGCGCTTCGTAGTAGAGCTGTTGCTTGTCACCATAGGTGTTGTAAAGACTGAAGCGGTTGATGTTCAACTCGTCGGTGAGATCCGAGATGGACGTGTTCGCAAAGCCCTTGCGCCAAAACACATCCATAGCCACGAGAAGCTTTTCATCTCGGTCGAAGTTGGCTTTTCTTGCCATAAATTACCTGCCTGGGTCTGCTTATCGGGTAATTAAATTGCTTTGGAGGGATGGTACAGAGAACCTCTAGCGTTCGAACTGAACCAATATGATGAATACCCATCTATGCTTGGGTATCAGCCTCCAAATTCATGTGAACTCACAAACGGCATCAAAAATCTCGCTCAGCAAACAGACCCACAACTGTTTGAAAATTTTTGATAGTGAAGTTCTTGACTGATCGTTTATAAACTGGCTACAGTATATCCTAACCAATCGGTTAGAAAAAGATAAAAGGATGTGAAATGAAGCTCTATGAAACCGCAATGACTCCAAGTTGTAAGCGAGTTAGCATTTTTCTAAAGGAAATCGGTGGCGAGGTTGAGCGAATTGCGCTGAACGTTCGTGAGGGCGATAACCTATCTGAACCGTTTAAATCGAAAAGCGTGAACGGCAAAGTGCCTTTACTGGAACTGGATGACGGCACGACGATCTGTGAAAGCGTGGCGATTTGTCGCTACCTAGATGAAGCGTTTGAAAATGATCTGGCGCTGTTTGGTGCAAACCAGCTCGAACGTGCTCAGGTGGAAATGTGGCATCGTGTGGTGGAGTTCCAAGGACTAAATGCGGCATTTCAGGCGTTTCGAAACATGACCGGAGTTTATGGAGACAGAGAACGTTGTGTTGAAGCATGGGGCGAAGAATCAAAACAACGCGTCTACGAATTTCTGCCTGTCTTAGACAAGCGTCTTGAACATAATGATTTTATCGCCGTAGACCATTTTACTATCGTCGATATAACAGGCTTTATTTTGATCAGTTTCGCAATTAAAGGCCTAGAAATTGATGTGCTATCGACGTCGCCAAACATTGCTCGATGGTATAACCAAATTTTAGCTAGACCTGCATTTCAGAGTTAATGTATTGCAGCGAGTGGATGATAGCTCGCTGCTACCACCTTACCGATTCTTAACTCAGCAGGATATTCAAATTTTTTCAGATTTTTCTTATTTTTTCTCCTATCGCCTATAATTGGAAAAACAACCTCAATTTGCTTCGTTGCGTTTTAGAGCCTTGAGCTCTTGGTCCGTAGACGCTCTCTTTCACCATGGAAAGTCTAATAATAGACAAGGAGAGGTCATGAATATTCAAGTGAAAACTATCAATAATATTCTAATCGCCCTGTTAATGGTTTCGGTTTTTGGTCTATTCGCACTGTACCTCAATTACACACAGCAGAATGAACAGATTGAAAGGCTGCAAAGTCAGTTAATCGAAAAAGAGCATCAGATACTAATTTCTAATGAAGCGTTGTCTTACACTCGATATCAACACCAATTATTAGCCGAAGACTACAGCCGTTTTAGAAATGAGCAGTCAGTGACTAGTGTTTTGCGTTAGCCAGTATAGCAACCACTTTAAGGAGGCAGATGAAACCCATTCTTTTGGTCGATGACAGTAAAACAGTACTGCTTTACATCAGCAGTGCATTGGAAAAGCAAGGCTATGAAGTGCTTGCTGTTGAAGACGGACGAGCGGCGCTCGAAGTGCTAACCCACCGCCCTGATATTCAGTTTGTGCTGAGTGATTTAATGATGCCTGGAATTAATGGTATTGAATTGTGTCGCCAATTAAAATCTAAAGTTAGCGAACGTTACATTTTTTTTGTTCTACTGTCTTCTAGAAATGACCAAAGTTCGATCGTGAAAGGCATTGATGCTGGCGCAGATGATTTCGTAGATAAGAAGACGTCTGTAGAGGAACTTCAGGCCAGAATCCGTGCGGGGTTTCGTACTTTAGAACTGCACAACAAACTCGTTGAGAGAAATAAAGAGCTAGATGCGGCCTACCAAACAATTCACCAAGACCTGCAGTCTGCGAGTCAACTGATGGAGCAACTACTCCCTGCTGAATCAACTATTCAGAATGTAAATTTTAGCTATGTCTACAAACCATGCTCCCAGATTGGTGGTGATATGTTGGGGTATTTGGAGCTCGATGAACACCATGTTGCGTTTTATGTATGTGATGTTTCTGGTCATGGTATTTCTTCAGCTTTGATGGCTTTTTCTATTCAACAGACACTATCTCAAAGTCAGGGGCCTGATTCGATCACGATGGAGTTGAGAGATGACGGCTATTGCGTAAGTGAGCCAGCATCTGTGATTGAACGGCTAAATCGGCGTTATCAGCAAACTAGAAACAGTCAACTTTACTTTACTATGGCTTACGCCATTCTTAACACAAAATCAGGGCGACTTAGCTATTGCACGGCTGGCCACCCCAGGATCTTAGTTTGGCGAGCGAGTACGAAAACGATGGAACAGATAGGTGACGATAACTTTATCGTTGGTGCAATGCAGCCGATGGAATATAGCGGTAACCAAATTAGTCTAGATGAGGGCGATGCATTGTGGCTTTATTCGGATGGTTTGATTGAAGCGAGGCAGGGTGAGGAGATGTTTTCACTACAACGATTGGCATCGAGTATAAAAGCTGTTTGCACGCTGCCAGTTGAAGATCAAGTGGGAGACGTCTTTAAAAAAGTACAATCTTGGCACAACGAAGATGAGTTTGATGATGATGCCAGCCTTTTACAGGTAAAATGGCATGGTGAGAGGCTCGATTTTAAGGAAAAGAATGTCAAAGAGCGAATTTAAACGAACTTACGGGAGCTCCCTTACTCACTCACGAAGTGCGAGCAAAGACGTTGTTCGGTTTTTGATGGGTCATCAAATCCCCTTAAATGCAATTCAATCATTGGAGCTTTGTGTCGTTGAGCTCATGAATAACGCTTATATTCATTCTTACAGTGAAATAGAAGGCCAGCCAATTGAAGTGGAGTGTAGGGTTGGGGATGACCAAGTGTCCGGTTTCGTGGAACTTAGAGTCTCTGATTGCGGAGCGCCGATCAATGAAAAGACGTTCATCCAACATAAAAATAAACAGATTGAGGCACCTAACTTAATGGATGACGATAGTTGGTCCTCCTCTGGTCGCGGACTGATGTTAGTCGCTCAATTATCTGACCTGTTTAAATTGGAAAAAGGTTTCGAAAACAATACGTTTGTTGTAGTGAAAAGGAATTGGGAGAGAAACTAACAACCAAGCAAAGTCGATTTGCTTCACTTGGTCCCTAGCG
This sequence comes from Vibrio sp. 1069, assembly GCF_033340555.1. Taxonomy (NCBI): domain Bacteria; kingdom Pseudomonadati; phylum Pseudomonadota; class Gammaproteobacteria; order Vibrionales; family Vibrionaceae; genus Vibrio; species Vibrio sp. 1069. The sequence continues at coordinate 545,447 of NZ_JAWOWP010000002.1, read as the reverse complement.
TTAATCTGACGGTGGCGTTGTATATCATTGTTATTTTGTATTCGTTGTTGGTGCTGGTGATAGTAACGCCTCCAACTCTTCTGGTGTTAGGATATCACTGATGTTTAACATATTACTTTCATCATCTAGCGCCATCTTTGTACGGCTAAGTAAGTACCTTTTTTGAGTTGGTGTTAGGTCTTTGAGAGACTCAATCAACTCCCTGAAATTGCTATTATTCATTGCCATATTTCCCCCAGTTAAGCCTTGAATTTCTTTATTGCATATTCTTCAAGTAAGCGAAGATTTGTTGATTAATTGCAGCTAGCTCTTTAGTAACTATAGCTATATCTGAGCTATCTGGCGCTGTATCGTTTCTGGTTTTTTCTTCTATTCTTTGAAACGCAATGACCGCGGTGTCTTCTCCGAAACTCTCTAGAATGCCTTTTAAACTATGAGCTAATAGATAGAGTTCTGACCAACATCTGCTTGCATATAGCTCATCTATACGCTCTATATCATTCGTGTGATCTTCAAGGTATGTAGAAAAAACAGTGACGATCAGATCTACGTCGTTATCCATGTATGTATTGAGAACATCAAAATTAATCATGTATACCCCTATTAAACGTTGAGGTAGAGGAATGTTTCGGATAATGAAGGCTTAGCCGAAGGTATGAATGGCATAACCAGTATTTGAGCAGAAATAGTTTGCTTGTCGCTTGAGATAAACTTACAAAAAGAAAGTCATTGTTAAAGATATTTTGACTTATATCCAAACGGCAATGGTCGAAATGTAGGGATGAAAAAACTTCAACTCGCGTGTTTTTAACACAAGTAGCAAAGGGGATGTTTCCAAGTAAAACGCCGAGTCGGTAAGTGTCTTGCAGTCCTAGTTTAAGGCTATCGTTACATACGGACGCCAGACGTTCGCCAACTTTGACTATTCCTTCAGTCAAGGCTAACTCTCCTCATTAAGTACAAGTATAAATTAGCAATCTAGTTGCATATTGGCAAGTAATCTACGGCAAAAAAGGGACTCGCGTCCCTTTTGTATTACTAGCTTTGCTTAGAGTCCTGTTCTATTTGCTTCATAAGCTCGTTGGCTTTCTTCATAGCGCGTCTTGCGCTTGAAGTCCTTCGCTTATTAAGCAATATATCGGAGAAGCGTAAGTATTTATCAGCAGTTTTGAATCTTAAATCGTTAACATCCTGAAAACCAATAGGAAAGTTTTTCGAGAACAGATCCACATCCTTCACCAAGTTATCGAGATGAGTTGTCGTCCTTGCCTTTTCTAGGCGAGAATAAAAGTTTTCAAACTCTTCTTGGAACAGGATTCTAGCGGCATCTTCTGGAAACGGTAGAGGGCTGTTGGAATCTAGCGCTGTCTCATATAATTTCATTTCCAGCACTGCATCTTTCATCGCATTACTTATCTGTAAGTTCTCTTGATGCTCTTTTACGTTTGAAAAGAAGGTGTTCCCAACCTTAATAAGAGCAACAAGTGCAGCTGCGTCTTTCTTTTTGAGTGCTTCAGTGAGGTGCTGACCGAAAACATCGCTAGATAACGAACTTGGCGTGAAAGGATAACCTTGATGAATCTGATTTAACTCATCCTTGAGCTCATAGATGGATTTACTGCCGTCTTCTTTACTGTACCGAGACTTTTCAAGTTGACTGTTGATTTGCCTTGCTATCGAAAGTAACGTGGAGTGCTTGCTTGACTGAATATCTAAGGCAAGAACTTCTATTTTATGTGAGTCAGGGTAGTAGGTTTTTGCTTTATCAAGTATGGACTCAATTTCATCATAATTCGGGTAGTTGTTGGCATCAGAATTCAAAACCTGATCAATTTCAGATTCAAACTCGCTGAGAATATAGGTCTTGTGTAATCGTAATAAGCCAGCCTTAACGACTGGATGTAAGCTTTTTTCACTATCAATCAGTGCCAAACTTTTTTCTTCTGGCGTATCAAGCTGCCACTCTTGTCCGGCAATTTGATCATTTTGCTTGCTAATAACGGTTTCCAAATTGGCGATGGTTTCTTGTTGCTGCTGATAACCAAATACAATGCCGCTAACTAATAATATACTCGCTGCCGCGCCGCTAGCGATAGGCCAATAGCGCATATTCAATTTGCGTTTCAACTGCTCAGGGGTCAGCTCGTTCGGAATGATGCCAGTTGAAAATACGCTTGAAAATATTGGCCACTTAGATGCAGGCATGTTAGTTGGTTTAGAGACCTTGATCTTCTTTTTGAGAGCTTCATTAACTGGAGTTCTTGCGTAAGGGTGTTTGCAACTCAATAACTCATAAGCAATACAAAATAGAGCAAACATATCGTCGCTTAAGTTCGGTTCCTTACCGGATAACAGGTTGAGTGATGCATAGTTGGGAGTATAACCAAGCGTTTCAACATTTTCGGATTTACGTTTAGCCGCATATTGATCCTGCTTTAATTGATGTGTTTTAGATACACCAAAATCAAGCAGCTTAACGTTACCCTCAGACGTTAAAATCACATTAGCGGGCTTTAGGTCGGCGTGCACTACACCAAGAGAGTGAGCATATGAGAGTGCATCGAGTACCTGATTTAGGATTGATAAAGTTGCATTAAACTTCAGCCCATGGGGCCTAGAACGCTGTATTAAACTCTCTAATGTTTCTCCGTTAATATACTCCATAACTAAAAAGTATATTTCGCCATCAACACCAAAATCAAAAACCCTAATGATATTAGGGTGGCTTAACCTTTGAGTTTGTTGAGCTTCACGTATTAACATGCGTGCAGTCTCTGGTTGAGAAGCAAACTCTTTCTGTAATATTTTTAACGCAACGTAGGGTGTTTCTGAACCTGAAGATTCAAGAATCTTATCTTTAGCTAAGTAAACATCGCAAAGCCCACCATGCCCAATAACCGACTCAATTTCATACCGATTTTTAACGGTCGTTCCTATTAAGCTTTTGTTAATAACATCTTTGTTATTATTTAATGAGTCATCTTTATTGTTTTTTTTCTTATTAACTAACGGAGTGTTTTCTTTTTGAGACAGTTTTGTATTTGTTTCATTTTTATTTTTAACGGAGGTTTCATTATTAGTGAGTTTAGTTGTTTTAATTGCATTGTCTCGTTTTTGAGTCTTTACAATTTTAGTTTTATCTCCGCTTTCTTCGTTATTTATAGAATTGTTTTTATTACTGTCTTCCATCACAAGAACTCCGTATAAATGATGGGGGAATATATACCTTTCTGCTCAATGAAAAGTCATTATGTTAGAATTTCTCGGCCAAACTAACATTCGTTTTTTTATTGATGAAAGTCTAAGTGTCAAAAATTTGAACTTGGTTGGATAATTAAAATTGTTGAACAATACGTGATTGCTTTGATAAAAAAATGATTCATTATTCCGTGCATGATTTTCAATGGCAGTATTAAGGTTTTTATTAATCTTACTGTTAATAAGAAAGCAGTTAATAATAAAATTAAAAATAATATCTAGCAGGTCTTTGGCGAGGTTTACATGAAGTTGGTTTTAACCATAACAAGTTTTCACAAATTTACTCCAGAGATTGAGAGTGAGTTCGTGTTTGAATCAAGTGATGAACATGCCAAGGTTACATTTGGTAGGTCTGAACAATGTGATTGGACACTACCAGATCCTGAAAGAGTGGTATCCGGAACCCACGGAGAACTGATTAAGTTTGGTGACAAATACTTGATAAAAGACCTCTCAACTAATGGTACTTTTGTAAATAATGCTGTAACTCCTGTGGGTCAAGGAAATGAAATAGCACTAAGCAATGACGATATGGTTAGCTTAGGGGATTATCAAATTTCAGTTTCTGTTCAAACAGATACAGATGTATTCAGCCTTGAGACAAGTAAAAGTCTTTCTAGCGCCCCCCCTGAAGTAGTCTCAAGTCCATCGGAAGAGGAATTTGTTGACCTAGGCCTTAGTGCTAGTGAACTCTTAAACGAAAGTGTTCCTTCTGACTTTCAGCTAGATATTGGTTTAGTCGATGATTTTATTGATATCCCAAAGCCCGAAAAACAGAGCACCGTATCTGAAACTTTACCGAAAGTTAACCGACAATCAGAACACCTATCGACTCCCAACTTTGATACCAATGGGGGTGAACTTGCGGCTTTTGTTAGAGGGGTGGGTATAGATCCAATGATGATTCCCAGCGATAACCGAGAGGAATGGTTTGAACAACTGGGGGAGTCATTTTCTTTGATGCTAGTTGGTTTAATGGAAACACTGCATAACAGAGCGGTGTTTAAGCAAACAAATCGACTTAGTCATACCGCATTTCGTAAGTCAGAAAATAACCCTTTAAAGTTTTCTGCAAACTTAGAAGATGCGATTCATAACTTATATAACCGTCAAACTGCTAGCTTCTTAAAGCCAAATGCAGCCATTAAAGAAGCATTTAATGACATCGAAAGTCATGAGCAAGCCTTAATGAAAGGTGTTGAAGGTACGGTTTCGAGTGTTATGTCACTTGTTGAACCTACTTCTATATACTCAGATGCTTTAGCGAAAGACACGGTTATCAATAAGGTTATTCCAGCTAGAAAATATGCTCAAAGTTGGAAGAGGTTTGAGGATATTCATGAAAAGTTATCCGATGATATTATCAATAAAGAGTCTCCGTTCTATTTAGAAGACTTCGCTAAGCACTATGAATTAGCATTAAAAAACAAAGGCTAGGAATTAGGGTGATGAAAAAGTTTTACCAATATATTTTGTTATTAATTTCAATGGCTTTATTTGGGTGCTCAGCAGCGAACCTAGTTGTTGATCCATACTCAGATTTAGAAATAGCAGCAAGTCATAACATTAATCCTGATTCAAACGGCAGGCCTTCTCCTGTAGTGGTGTATGTATTTGAATTAACGTCAAATACCATTTTCGAAAGCCAGGACTTTTTTTCTATTTATGAAGAAAGTGAAAAAGTCTTAGGACCTGATTTAGTGAATAAATATGAAGTTTCATTAACTCCAGGTCAGAAAGAAACATATCAAGCAAGTATGTCTCCAAAGACAGAATATTTAGGCATTGTCGTCGCGTTTCGAGATATTGAAAACTCAAATTGGCGACAAGTCATTAAAGTGGATAAGACCGGTTACAACACATATCAAGTATTGTTAGAAGATCTGTCTTTGGTCGTTAAATAACGTTTAGTTGGCTAATTATAAATGACGCAATACTCCAAGACGGCTTGGTGCGAAGGAATGTTTTTACGTCCCCAGCACTTCCAACAACAAGAACGCGCAACCTCTCAAGAATTCAAGGGCTTACATCAGTTAGGTGGGGCTTACAATTGGGGAGTTTGGAAATGTCGAGTAAAAAAACACGCGCTAAAAGATGGTCTTATTGAACTTGAGCATCTTGAAGCTGTTTTGCCAGATATGACGTTGGTTAATACGTTAATATCCAACGATTCAGTTTCGCCTCTACTTATTGATAAAAACACTGAAAATACGTTAGTAAAAATAACTCTCCCTCTTTCAAGTGTTACAGGTAAAAACGTTTCGGATGTAAGCGAATCGATCGTCTCTCGTTATGTACTTCAAGATATCGACGTGATAGATAACCTTACAGGACAAGATGAAGAAACCATCCAAGTTGCAGCCCTCAACCTTGAGTTGAAAGCGGGTAATGACAAATTAGCGGGTTATGTGGAGTTACCTATCTTAAGGATCAAAGAGGTAACTCCTGAAGGGGAAATTATACTAGACGATGAGTACGTTCCTCCGCTTATCAATCTCCTGAGCGATAAAGTTATGTCAGCTTATCTACGTAACGTTATCGCGATGACAAAGATGCGTGCTGACGTTATTGCGCAGCGCTTGATTAAGGGCAAATCTGCATCGGCATCTGCTGTTGATTTCATCATGCTCCAAATGTTGAACCGATATGAGGCGAAGTTAAAGCATTTCAGTGAGTTAGATAGGTTACATCCACTGGAATTAGCGACGACACTTAAAGGTTACATTGGTGAGTTAGCCACTTTTTCTAATAAAACTAAAAGAGTCCCAAGTTTGCTTGCGTATGATCACTTAGATGTATCAAGTGTTTATAGCGAGTTGAATCAGATACTCAGTCAGTACCTCAGTGTTGTTCTTGACCAAACTGCGACCAAACTTCCGTTGGAGCCTCGCCAATACGGTATTCAAGTGACGCCGCTTCCAGATAAACGCTTGCTTGAGTCATGCCAATTTGTGCTAGCAATTAAAGCAGATACCACAACAGATGAAATAAGACGCCTGGTCCCAGCGCAACTCAAGTTTGGCCCGGCAGAACAGATTCGCGATCTAATTAATAATCAGATCAACGGTATAAACGTAGTGCCGTTGAGTGTCGTCCCGAGACAGATTCCTTACCAAACGGGCTATGTCTATTTCGAAGTTGTCAAGAAAGGGCCATTTTGGATGAGGCTAAAAGATAGTGGCGGTATTGCGCTTCACCTATCAGGGCATTTTCCGAATGCTGAACTTGAGCTTTGGAGTATTAATCAATAGGCGCGCTCTGTATGGAACAAACGATAGTAAAACCAACACCGGGTGGAAGAGCACCCGCATCGAAACCACAATCAGAAGAGTCTGTGGATAATACCGTAGTTATCTCAAAAAGTCCTGAATTGGTGAACAATGATTCAGTGGTCGCTTATGGGAATAACTCTCTACTAGCAGAGGCGAATGGCCTGTTATCTATTATCGGTCAAATTCGCTCGACAGCGACTCATTCCGATCCGTTGTTTCTAAAAGAGACATTGGCACAAAAGCTTAGAGATTATGAGAACCGATTACGTCAGCATGACGTTGATTTGGATACCATTGATACAGCTCGTTATTGTTTATGCTGTTCACTAGATGAAGTTGTCCTTAACACCAATTGGGGTGGGAATTCATTCTGGAGTCACGATTCATTACTTAGCTCCTTCTATGCTAGCAGTCAAGGTGGGGAAGCGTTCTTTAAGCATCTTGATAAGTGCATGGCGAAACCAGATGTGAACTTAGATTTGCTTGAACTAATGTATGTGTGCTTATCTCTCGGGTTTCTGGGTCAATACCGTTTAGAAAAAAATGGACTGGAATCGCACCGGAAATTGAGAAGACAGGTTATTGCTACTCTTAAGACTTATGGGAGAGGAGTCCCTCAGGAACTAAGCAATAGTATCGACCAACACATTTTGAATGGCTCAAAGGCTTCTGATAGAGCTCCTCTTTGGGTTGTATGTTCTGTAACGGCGGCACTATTGGTCTGCATATATATGTATTTTAGTTATGAGCTAAATAAGGCATCCAATCGCACCTTTTCTCAATTAGTCAATTTGATTCAACCGCAACAACTTAACCAAGATGCAACGTCAGAATCAAAATCAGCGCCAATTGCAGAAAAGATTTCAATGTATCTAGCAACTGAGATCGGTAAGGGGCTAATCAATGTTGAGCCGCTGCAAGACAGGGTAAGAATTTCGTTAAAGTCTCAAGATCTATTTGAATCAGGTAGTGCTGATGTTGTCGCTTACATCCAACCCGTTATTTCTAAGCTTGCGAGAACATTGGAGTCGACCCAAGGCAAGATCATTGTTACTGGTCACACCGACGATAGGCCTATTTTCACGAGTAAATATCCCTCGAACTGGCACCTATCATTAGCTCGAGCCACTGCTATGTCTGAACAACTGATCTCGAATAGTGCATTAGAAGGGCGAGTGATACCCGAGGGATTGGGGGATGCAAGACCATTAGTTGAAAACAGTAGTGATGAAAACCGAGCTATTAACCGCCGGATTGAAATCGACCTTCTTGTCGCGAATTAATAATAGGTAGATAGAGATGCGTATTAAAGAAATTGGCAGAATATTTACTCAAAGATGGTTTCTCGGTCTTATAGGTGTCGCTGCTTGTTCTATTTTCATTTGGGTTGTTGGTCCACTTATTGCGATAGCGGGATATGAGCCCCTAAAGAGTGACTTTCAACGGCTAGTCACTATTCTAGTGTTGGTGTTGCTTTGGGCGATATTTAACGTTACCAAGCAGCATAAGCAAAAGGTGAAAGAAGACGAAAGTATTCAAACGTTGCTTGAGGTTGATAGCCTATCAGATAAAGAAGCGGCAAGTGAAATTGACTTAATGCGCGAGCGTATTGAGCAAGCTGTCAAAGTAGTGACGAAAACACACAAAGGCAAGAGAAGCTTGTATGACTTACCGTGGTATGTGTTGATTGGCCCTCCTGGAACGGGGAAAACAACCGTATTAAAGCAGTCGGGGTTAGAGTTTCCATTAGGAGACAACCTTGGCTCTGACTCTATTGCCGGTGTAGGTGGCACTCGCCACTGTGATTGGTGGTTTGCAAATAAAGCAGTTCTTATAGATACGGCTGGCCGGTATACGACACAAGACAGTCAAGAAAAGGTCGACTCTAAAGCGTGGCATGGTTTCTTAGGATTGTTGAAAAAGTATAGAACGCAAAGACCAATTAATGGTGCGATTGTTACGATAAGTTTAGCCAGCGTGATGTCTCAGACTCGAACCGAGCGAAATCTTCATGCTCGAGCAATTAAGTCGAGACTTCAAGAACTGAAAAACCAGTTAGGCATGCAGTTTCCGATTTACGTATTGCTCACCAAAATGGATTTAGTTGCCGGTTTCAATGAGTTTTTTGCCGATTTAAGTAAGGAAGAGCGAGAGGAATTATTTGGTTTCATGTTCCCTCGTGAAGTGGATGATGAAAGAGGCGTTATTTCTCTATTCAACAAAGAATTTCATGGCATGTTGGAGCGCCTTGATGCCCGTATGCTTAGAATACTTGAAACAGAGGACGATTTAGATAAACGCGCGCTTATCTTTGAATTTCCAAAGCAATTAAGAGTGCTACAAGCTAATCTTGACGAGTTTTTAGCTGAAATTTTTGCACAAAACAGTTTTGAAGAGCCTGCCTTGATTCGTGGTGTGTTTATGTTGAGTTCGGTTCAAGAAGGCTTACCAGTCGATAAGCTGATGAATGAATCAACCAATGGACTTGGGTTAAATCGTTTAGCTCTAGCAAAGAGTCAGACTGGCTCTCATAGTTATTTCGTAAAGAATCTTTTTGACAAGGTTATTTTCAAAGAGCAACTGTTAGGAACAGTTAATCGTCACTATCAAAAGCAGTCAGGTTGGATGCGTCGAGGTGTTTACATTGGATGTACAACGCTACTGCTAGGAGCTTCTGCGCTTTGGTTTATGAGTTATAAGTGGAACTCACAGTTAATTGTCGATACCAATGAACAAGCGAGCCATATTGATGCAATGATTGGCGCTCAAAGTTTAGATTTTGAAGCGGATATTGTTTCAGCTGTAGAAACATTAGATAGGTTGATGACGCTTCCTCTCGGAAAGCAAAGCGACTACGGTGATGCCGACTCTGTAAAGAGGTTTGGTCTCTATCAAGGAGACAAAGTGTCTCAGGCGGCAAACAATGCATATTCTGATGCTTTGACCCAATATTACGCCCCTCTGCTTCTTGATAGCTTGGTGTCAGAAATGGAGAGCAATCAACAGCATCGTGAGTATTTGTACGAAACGTTAAAAACGTATTTGATGTTATTCAATCCAGACAAATATCAACAAGATGAAGTGTTGGCTTGGTTTAACTTTTATTTCGAACGTCAATATCCGGGTGAGCTAAACGCAGACTTAAGAAGACGTTTGCTACAGCACACTCAATATTTATTAGGCAACGATGGACAAGGCTTTACTTACAACACTGCTGCCGTGACGAGTGCTCGAGAAGTGTTGACTCAAATGTCTCTACCTGAACGTGCTTATCAGCGAATGAAAATACAATTTTCTAAGAGTCATGTACCTTCATTTCGCTTGACTGATGTATTGGGACCTAAAGGGCTTGAGCAGTTCGAGCGAGCTAGTGGAAAACCGCTATCACAAGGCATTTCGGGTTTCTACACGTACAATGGTTTTCATAGCATTTTTCAGATTCAGATCAACCGTACAGTAAAAAGCCTAATGGAAGAGAACTGGGTTTATGGTGACGATCTTAAGGCTCATGAAATTGATCAAGATAGTGCCATCCAAGGCGTTCAGTCTCGATACTATCAAGATTATGTTAATGAATGGAAAACGTTGATCGAAGATATTAAATTGAAGCAGGCTCCGAGCCTAGAACTTGCGACAGAGCAAGCGAGGGTTTTATCTGGAGTTGAAAGACCAATCGAATCTTTGTTGAGAGCAATCCAAAAAGAGGTTGCTCTATCAAAAGTATCATTGTCAGAAAATCAAAAAGCCGCTTCTGAAGTTGCTGGTAAAGTTGCCAAAGTTAAGTTTTCAAATACGGCAGATAGACTAGACATGTATTTACCTGAAGAAAACGGCTTCAATGTTGCTCTGCCAGGTAAAGAAGTCGAATCGCATTTTTCAGAGATCTTACGCCTTGGTGAGCAAGACTTTGATGATATTCAACAAGCAATGGTTAACTTGCGTTCGTATTTAAGTGACTTATCAAGCTCTGGTAACAATCAGAAAATTGCCTACAAAAGTATTTTAGATGGAACCGTTACACAAGATGTCGCAGCTTCCTTCGCTCGTGCTAAAGAACTTTTGCCGAGACCATTTAATCAATGGCTAGGTGAGCTTTCTCAAGAGTCGGTTAAGTTTGCGGAGAGCGGTTCGAAGGATCATCTAAATCAACTTTGGGTAACACAGGTGGTCCGCCCTTATCAGCGGACTATTGCTGGCAGATATCCATTCGAGTCCAACGCGAGCAGAGAAGTTAGATTGAAAGACTTTAAGCGATTCTTTGGTTATGGAGGTACGCTTGACGCATTCTTCCAAGAATACCTCGAACCGTTTGTGGATACTTCGAAAAGTCGTTGGCGATTAGAAAAGGAAATTGGAGTTCGTCCAGAAACACTAATGGTCTTTCAAAGAGCGCAACGTATCAGGCAGTCTTTCTTTGAATCTGATAATTCATTACGCGTAGAGTTTGGGATGAAGCCTGTTTATCTAGACCAGCACATTACTCGATTTGTCTTAGAGTTGGGTGGACAAGATTTGGTTTATAAGCATGGACCAGCAAGAGCTAAATCGTTGAGTTGGCCTGCCGGTCAAGATCAGACTCGAATTGTGTTCACACCACCTGAATCTAAACGCGAAATTGCGCATACCTATGAAGGTGAGTGGGGCATATTCAAGCTTTTGGATCAATCACTTAAAGCAAGGCCAGAATCGCGTAAAGACAATATAGTTATGATTGATTTAAAGGGAAATAAGGTGCAGCTAGAGCTTATTCCTTCTAGTGCCATTAATCCGTTTTGGTCAAATGAAATGGAGAGGTTCAGATGTCCACGAACCTTATAACATCAGGCTGGGGCTATATCGGTAAAATGCCTGCAAAAGGGGACTTTGTGAAAGATGGTTTATCACAAGATTTCTCGGAGCGTTGGCATGATTGGCAACAGGCGGTTATTGCAGTCAGCAGGGAACAACTGGGTGAAAGCTGGAATGAGCACTTTTTAACGGCTCCTGTGTGGCACTTTGCTTTGGATATTAGCTATTTAGAAGACTCAACCTACATTGGTAGCATGATTCCTAGTGTTGATGCATGCGGTAGATACTTTTTCTTTACTATAGCTCGTGCCGTAAAAGGTGAAGCTGCGCAATATTGGGGTGACAGAGCTTGGACCGAGGACAGTGCCGCTCTTGCTCTTTCAGTACTTGAGGACGACTTTGTCTTTGATGTTTGGCATAAGAGTACTCAAGAAAAAAATGACCTCGTTGCGAATGTAACAAGTGAAGTGAAGCCTCTAGAGTTTCTTTATCAAAGCCAAATATCTACAGTTTTTCATGATCACGGCAATACTGATCAAAACACGCTTTTGAATTACCTCATTAAAGAAAAATTGAGTAAACCATGTTTTTGGTGGACTGAAGGTTCAACGAAGGTTGAACCATGCATGTTCATTACTAGTGGATTTCCTTCAATTGGTCAGTTTTCAGCCATGCTTGATGGCGGCTGGAAAAAGTGGAATTGGTAGGATAGAAGAATGAATTGGAACTATTTTACCTTTGCTAAATCGCACGCAGGAAAAGTACGCCCTTATAACGAGGATGCTCTGTTGGATATGACAGAACAGCATATTTGGGTGGTTGCCGATGGAATGGGTGGACACAGTGCTGGCGATATAGCAAGCCAGATGCTAGTGGATAGAGTCGCGCGCCACATGCAGGATGTCTCCAATACTAATATCGATGATATCCGAAGAGTGGTTCAAGAAGCGAACTTAGAAATTTACCAATACGCACAAAATCACTTAGACGGTAAAACGATGGGAACAACACTTGTTTTGTTGTTTATTCAGGATGGGTATTACCACTGTCTTTGGGTGGGTGATAGCCGAATTTACCAGCTTAGAAGTGGTAATTTTGTCCAAAAAACACGTGATCATAGTCAAGTCATGGACTTAGTGGATCAGGGCTTATTGGCATTTGAAGATGCCGAATCGCACCCTCTTGCAAATGTTATTACCAGAGCTGTTGGGGTCGACGAAAGTGTCACTATTGATCAAGTTTCAGGGCAGTTGGCTGACGGCGATCAGTTTCTACTCTGTAGCGATGGACTCTCTAAGGAACTTACGAGTGATGAAATTCATCGGACATTGTATGCAGACTCAGTCAACCAAGCTGGATTAGCGCTCATGCATTCGGCTTTGGTTCGGGGCGCAAGTGATAACGTAACTTGTGCTTTGATCAAAGTTCGCCAAGCGCAAACGGAGTGCGAAACAGTAACTAGAGAAGACGCGACGATACCTGTCTTTCTAAGAGGGAGAGCTTATGAGTAATGAAATGTTTGATTGGTATGAACAAGCGTTGGCTCCTATATCTCAAGAAAATCCTACAGGTATTGATCCTAGAGAGGATGTATCACCACAGTCTGCTTACTATCGGTTGAAAGATCAGCGTATGGCCGCCCGCAACGCTGAACGTAATGCTCTTATAGAAGAAGAAAGTATCTATACCCACAGTAATTTATGGCGAGTATTTATTGAAGATGTCCCAGAAATACTCACGAATCAGTCTAAAGATTTGGAATTTGTTGCCTGGCTTATAGAAGCCCTAACTCGATTGTATGGTTTTCGTGGTATGGGCGTTGGCTACAAACTCGCAACCAGTTTAATTGAGAACTTTTGGGATGATCTGTACCCAATGCCTGATGAAGATGGTATTGAGACAAGAATATCGGCGATTATTGGCCTCAATGGTATCGATAGTGAAGGAACACTTATTTTTCCAATTGCTTGTATACCATTGACTGACTTAGGCGTGGAGCAAGCTTATGCCTATTGGGAATATCAGCAAGCTATAGAGCTTGAGCGCTTAGACGAAGATAAGCGCCGAAATCGAGTCGAGCTTGGGGCTGTTGAGTTATCTGAAATTATAACTACGGTTAAGTCGACTTCTGATACGTTTTATCAAGAATTAATCACGGATTTGGAGTTCGCTACAGAATCATTTAATGAATTCAGTCAGCGATTAGATGAAGCGGTCGGTGATGTGACTCCTAGCTCTTATATATCAAAAAGACTTGAATCAATACACGCGGCATTAAAGCGCCTTCTAGGAGATCGTTTTAATCAACCACAAGCAGTGATTGAAGAGCTAGAGGATCTTGATGAATCTTCTTCTGAACAACCGTTAAGTGCACAAAGTTGTGATGCATTATTAGCGACAAACATGAAATCACGAGAGCAGGCAATTAGACAATTGCAGCAAGTAGCTGATTTCTTCCGAGAGAGTGAACCTCACTCACCAGTTTCTTACTCCATCGAACAGATCATTCGTTGGTGTGGGATGCCTCTGCCGGAGTTACTGGCGGAACTTATCTCCGACGGGGATGCAAAGAAAAGCTACTTCCGTTTGGTTGGCATAGCAGAACAAAATGAAAATTAATAAAGGGAGAATGGTATGACGAGTATCCACTCGAAACTATCACGAGTACGGAAGCCTCGTGTCCACATTACCTATGATGTTGAAACTGAAGGTACAACTCTTAAGAAAGAACTGCCTTTTGTTGTAGGTGTAATGGGTGATTTCGCTGGTCAAAACACAGAAGCGTTGAAGCCATTAAAAGACCGCCGTTTTATTCAGATCGATCGAGATAACTTTGACGATGTACTCAAAAAAATGAATCCATCGGTGAAGTTTAAAGTTGCGAATAAGCTTGCGAATGACGATTCACAGTTTGAGGTCGATTTAAACTTTAAATCAATGCAAGACTTTGAGCCTGCTGCGATCGTAAATCAAGTTGATCCACTACGCCAATTGATGGAAACGCGTAATAAACTGCGTGATTTGATGACAAAAGTTGACCGCTCAGAAGAGCTTGAAAATATCCTAGAGGATGTTTTGAACAATACAGACAATCTGGCAAGACTTGCAGGCGAGTTAGATCTTGGCAAGAAAGCGAAGTCAGACAGTACTGAAGGAGCGGAATAATGACGACTGAAGCTGAAAAACAGTTAGATCCAACTGTTAATGAACAGACAACTTCATTCTTAGATCAAGCTATTGGTGCGACTAAGCAGACCGAAGCTTCTCGTGCTGAGGAGCTGATTAAAACGCTCGCTGAAGAAGCAATGAAAGGGACAGTTACTTGGAACAAAAACCTAACAGTAACTTTTCGTGAAGCGATTAATTTGCTCGATAGGCAGATTTCTGATCAGTTGTCTGAAGTAATGCATCACCCAGAATTACAGAAACTCGAAGGTTCTTGGCGCGGCTTAAATTATCTAGTGATGAATTCAGAGACCAGCTCTACTCTGAAAGTTCGCATGATGAGCATGACCAAGAAAGAGCTACATAAAGACTTGAGCAAAGCTGTTGAGTTTGATCAAAGCCAGATCTTTAAAAAGGTTTACGAGTCTGAGTTTGGTAGTGCTGGTGGTGAACCGTATGGTGCATTGATTGGAGACTATGAGTTTACCAACCACCCAGAAGATATTGAGTCGTTACGCCTAATGTCAAATGTAGCGGCTTCTGGCTTCTCTCCATTCTTGTCCGCGGCTTCACCAGCACTATTCGGCTTTGATGAGTGGACTGAGCTGTCAAAACCACGCGACCTAGATAAGGTATTTGAATCACTAGAATACGCCCAATGGCGTTCTTTCCGCGAGAGTGCCGATTCGCGCTTCGTTAGTCTGACGATGCCAAAAGTCCTTGCTCGTTTGCCATACGGACAAGCTACCGCTCCAGTCGAAGAGTTTGGGTTTGAAGAGTTCGAAGTAGATCCTGTTTCAGGTATTGCTGTTAACGCTGAACATAACGACTACTGTTGGATGAACTCTTCGTATGTTCTTGGTGTTAAGTTAACCGACGCATTTTCAAAATATGGATTTTGTACTGCCATCCGTGGTGCAGAAGGCGGCGGTCGAGTGGATAACTTGCCAACGCATTTCTTCATGAGTGATGATGGCGACCCTGATATGAAGTGCCCAACAGAGATTGGTATTACCGACAGACGTGAGGCGGAGCTTGGTAAGCTTGGTTTCTTACCGCTTTGTCACTACAAAAACACCAACTATGCAGTGTTCTTTGGTGCGCAAACCTGTCAAAAACCAGCGAACCATGAATCCCCTGAAGCAACGGCCAATGCGGCCATTTCTGCCCGCCTACCTTATATGATGGCAACATCTCGTTTTGCGCATTATTTGAAAGTAATGGCTCGAGATAAAATTGGTAGCTTTATGGAAGCAGAAGACGTTGAGTCTTGGCTGAACCGCTGGATCCTAGGTTACGTCAATGCTTCTGAAGGCGGTGGTCAAGAGATCAGAGCGAAATACCCTCTAGCAGACGCTCGTGTTCAGGTTAAGGAAATTCCTGGCGCACCTGGTTCTTACAATGCCGTAGCATGGCTGAAACCTTGGTTGCAAATGGAAGAACTGACTACATCTTTGCGACTTGTGGCCAAGATCCCTCAGTCAGGTGGATAAGAAACGAATTGGCTGGTCGAAAGGCCAGCCATGACCAATCTTTATGTTCTAGATGGAATTAGCAGTGTCACTTAACTTTCGCGACCCTAGCAAGCTAAAACATGAGTTCAGTACCGGAGGCTACGCTGAACTTGATAGCCCGTGGTTGACTCGATTCAATGAATCTTCTGATCTTGTATCGTCAGCGCGAATTTGGCTAGAAGGTACACGTTCAAGAGATTTGGACAGCTTTCGTCATAGTGTGATGAACACAATTAACCGCATTGATGAGCTATTAGAATCTCAACTAAATGAAATATTACATCATCCTGAGTTTCAACAGCTCGAAAGGGGGTGGGTTGGAGTTAGGTATTTATGTGAACAGGTTGATTCTCGTTCATCGGATTCTGTAAAAGTTAAGGTTTTAACGGCGACATGGAATGAAATCAGTAAAGATGCTTTAAAAGCCATCGAGTTTGACCAATCAGCACTATTTAAGTTGCTCTATCAAAATGAATATGGGATGGCAGGGGGAGAACCCTTTGGTGTGGTGGTTGGAGATTATCAGCTTCGCTGTGATCCTAGTAAAAATTATTTTGATAGAGATCTGTCTGTGTTGAGTAAGATCTCTCAGTCTGCAGCTGCAGCATTCAGCCCATTTATCATGTCTGCATCGCCAGAGATGTTTGGTGTTGATAGTTTCGCTCAACTCTCTGCGATAAGAGATATAGCGGCCCAATTTGAACAGGAAGATTATGCAAAGTGGCGTAGTTTGAGAGACAACGATGACGCTAAATTTATTGGTTTGACTGCACCTAACGTCTTGTTCCGTCAGCCATACAAAAGTGATGGCTCGCGGAATGATAAATTCAATTTTCAAGAACACATCTACGACTCCAATCGAGATTTGCTATGGGGGAGTAGTGCGTACTGTTTTGCTGCCGTATCAATTAGAGCATTTCAGGAACATGGTTGGTTCACGCATATGCGAGGGATTAAACAAGGCGATTACAGTCAGGGTATTATCGTCGCTCCTACAAGGAGCAAGATGCGTGTTAATGGCAAGAATGATCGTGAAAGATGTCCGTTAAACTTGAAAATCTCTGAGAGAAAAGAACAAGAATTGTCTGAGTGCGGTTTTATTTCTATTTCTCCAATACCTGAGACCGATATGGTGGGGATGACCTCGAATGTATCTCTCTACAAGCCCAAACAATACGCAGAAAAGCATATTTCAACGAATGCAAAACTGACATCGATGTTGCAATACACATTGTGTGTATCGCGAGTCGCACATTATCTCAAGGTTATGGGGCGTGACAAAATTGGTGGGTATCAAGACGCAGAAAGCCTAGAGCGTGACTTTCAACGCTGGTTACATCAGTACACTACCGCATCAGATGAAGCGTCTGATGAGCTTCGAGCTAAATACCCCCTAAATGAAGCGAAAATTACAGTTCGAGAGAAAAGAGAAACTCCTGGACATTATTACTCAGTTATCCATTTGCGACCGCATTTTCAACTCGATCAAATGGTATCTAGCATTAAATTAATTACCGAATTATCACCAGAGCACATGGTGTAAGGAAATAACAATGACTCAATGGAAAAATGCTTTGTCCCAAGGCCTATTGCAACACGCTCTAGAGCAATTAATTGATGAAATTAAAGCAACCCCTAAAGATGCGAGCTTGAGAAGTTCCTTCATTGAGCTTCTTTGCATTGATGGGGACTTCGAGCGTGCGGACGCTCAGCTCATGCAATCGATTAAATTGTTTCCTGAGTATCTGCCTGGTGCAAGTCAGCTACGACATTTAGTGAAAGCAGCTCAAGCTAGAAAGGATTTTATCAATGGTGCGGCTAGTGCCAAAGTATTAGGTGATGAGGAATTAACTAAAGAGCTTGTTCGATTTAATCTTGCTCTCGGAAATCAAGAGTACGAAGAAGCGTCACGTCTATCGCATCGCATTGAAGAGCATCGTACTATTAAAGGGTTTAACGTAAACGGCACAAACTACGAAGATGCTAGAGATATTGATGATCGTTTAGGTGGTTACATTGAACTGTTTTCTACAGCAGGTAACTATTTTCTTGTACCCGTATCGAGCATCCATACGCTAGAAGTTAAAGCACCTACTTCTTTGTTAGAGAGTATTTGGCGACCTGTCGAGTTTGATATCGATGGACTTGGTGAAGGCGAAGGCCATATGCCGTTGACATATGTTGACTCAGAGACCGATGCGCAAAAGTTAGGTCGAGAAACGGATTGGAAGCAGATTGGTAAGCAAGAATCTTTTGTTGGCTTGGGTCAAAAATGTTGGTTAGTCGGTGACTCAGCGCTTCCAATCTGTGATTTGACTACATTATTAGAACAGAAACAAATAGCGTAGAAATATCATGTCGTTAACCGTTTCTCTGCTCGACAAATTGATAGATAGTGATCCTCTCACTCGAGATGAGAAAGACTTCCCTGCAAGCCAGCAACAGATGTTGAGCAGCTTACTTAGAGATCTAGAGTCGATGCTGAATAGTCGTATTGGATGGAAAAACATTCCTGATGATCTTCTAGAGGTTCGTTATTCAATATTGAATTATGGGCTGCCAGATTTTTCCTCAATGCCCTATAGCAGCCAAGAAGGGCAGAATCAGCTTTGCGACATCGTTCATGATGCAATTAAAGAGTTTGAGCCGAGGTTAAGGAACCCTCATGTCCAGATTTCGGACGAGAAAAACGCTATTGATAGGGTATTGAGGTTACAGATAAATGCCACTTGCTTAATTGATAACAGTATTCATGAAGTGCGATTCAATTCTGAAGTAGAGCCGGTAAATTTAGGTATGAAACTGAGTAGAGCAAAATGAGTGAAGAGTTTCTCAAGTACTATAATCGCGAGTTAGCTTATTTGCGTCATAAAGGGCAAGAGTTTGGGGAGCAGTATCCTAAGATTGCTGCGAGACTTCGTATTAGTGAGGAACAGGTTGACGATCCACACGTAGAAAGATTGTTAGAAGGCTGCGCATTTCTAACAGCAAGGATTAGACAAAGCTTAGACAATAGTTACCCTCAGTTTACAGAGTCTTTGATGGGACAGTTATATCCGGATTTTCACGCCCCAATCCCGTCAATGTCAGTCATTAAAATGAGCTGTTCTAACTCCACTTCCTCTTATTTTGATGTAGAAGAAGGCGAGCGAGTTGTTATCGGTGCTCCTGGATATCATGAGTGCGAGTTTAGAACTTGTTATCCGGTCAGAATGTATCCTGTTGATGTGACCTATGGCGTTTTTAAAAATGCGCCTTTCAAGCCAGTTGGCTCACGATGGGAAAGCAATGCTCATTCAGTTTTGAAAGTACAGCTCACGGCTCAAGATGAAGAGACTCCTCTTGGTGAAATGGGGGTAGAACGGCTGCGCTTCTATTTAAACGGTCAATCTCAATTGACTTTTAAGCTCTACCAAATGCTGTTTCAAAACCTAATTGGTTTATCTGTTGTTGTGGATGGCAAAGAAGTTCGTCCTTTAACCAAAAGACATCTTTCTGAAGTGGGATTTTCAGAAGATGAGAAAGTTGTGCCATACAGTAAAAGAAGCTTTTCAGGAGCAAGATTACTTGTTGAGTATTTGCACTTTCCTGAGAAGTTTATGTTCTTTGATATCACCGAACTTGGATTATCAGAGCTAGATCTTAGAGAGCAAGTCGAACTGTATTTTTACTTTGATACCAACGATGACTGGCTTCCAAAGCAAGTGGACGAAGAAAGCTTAATGGTAGGCTGTGTGCCTGTGATCAACTTATTTAAAAGTATTATGGAGCCTAAGCGTATTCTACCAACTGAATACGATTACCACTTGTCTCCGCAATACCAAGAAGCTGAAAGTAATGAGGTTGTCTCAATTTCTGACGTAACGTTGAGAAACTGGAACAAAACGTACCACAATTTGCCATGTTATCACGCTGGTGAGCACACGCATTATACGAACACTAGTGAGATTTATTGGTTGATGAGACGTGAGGATAAGAACTGGGCTGGTGGGTATGATGAGCCAGGTAGAGAAACTTACATTTCTTTTGTTGATAAAAAACATCAATTGTTCAGCCCGGATAGCCGGGAAAACTGGTTAATGTACGTGGAAGCTGAGTGCTGTAACCGCAACTTAGCGCAGAAACTTCCATTTGGAGGTGGGCTGCCGCAAGTATCTTTACCGGAGGTAAATGACAATTTCGAATCTGTTCGTTGTTTAGTTTCTTTATCAGAAACTATTCGGCCAGAAATGGATGAAAGCACACGATGGCAGTTAACTAAGCTTTTAACTTTAAACCATTTTACCGAGGAAGATGGTTTAGCAACTTTGAAGCAGACCCTTAATCTCTATGCATTTTCTGGGACAGCAGAAACGAAAGCGGTAATCGATGCTTTAACTAAGTTAGAGTTTGAGCCTACTACAGGAAGAATTAGTCAGAAAGGCAAAGTTGGATTTGCGCACGGTATAAAAATTATTTTGACGGTTTCTGATCAAATTTTACCTAAAGAGCAGATCTTTCTCTTAGGTAGTGTTTTATCTGTTTACTTCTCGCAATATGCTGAAATTAACATTTTTACGCAGTTAGAAATAAGAATTAAGTCCACGGGAAAGTCTTTCCACCTATGGCCCGCATTAACTGGCGATAAGGTGTTGCTATGAGCGCGGAACAATTTTATCGAGAATTAAAGCAACATCCATTGTTTGAAGCGATTCATCTTATTGAACACGAAGTTCTGCAAGCAGAGGCGCAAATAGGAACAGATGCGTTACCGAAGCATGAAAAGCTAAACTTAAAGGTTAATCCATCATTAGGTTTTGAAAATGCTCAGCTTTGTGAACTGAAAAATATAGATGACAGCAAGTTAGAGATTGAGACCAATTTAATAGGCCTAACGGGTGAGCAAGGTGTGCTTCCCCAGCACTATAGTGAATTAGCTTTACATCGCCAAAAAGAAGGCGATACGGCTATGGTGGACTTCTACGATATTTTCAATCATCGCTTATTATCTCTTTATTATCGATGTTGGCAACTGAGTCAGCTGACTGTTCAGTCTCGTGCGCATGCGCAGGGCGCGCGTTCGCCGTTAGAAAGCTGTAAATCGGCATTAACTGGGAAAGGGAGTTCACTGTCCCGGCACTATGGTGGTGTGTTTGCTTCACCAGTGAGAAGTAAAGGTGGACTGAAAAGTATTCTTGAATGTTTATCTGGATGCCAAGTAAAAGTTCATGAATTTCAAGGACAATGGTTACACCTTACGAAAGAAGAGCAAACACGCCTTGCATCCCGAACTATGCCTGAAGGGCAGTTTGCTCAACTTGGTGTAGGAGCTTCTTTGGGTTCGAAAGCATGGAATATCAACGCGGGGACAACAATAGAATTTCTGCCAAAAGATAAACAGCTAGTTAGTAAATTGCTTCCTAACCAACCCAATATAGCAATCATTAAGAACGCTGCTTATGAGTTGATTGGAAAACATAAACAACTGAAGTGGCAGCTCACCACCAAACATAGTTTGCTACCACAAGCTTGTTTATCGAAACAGCAGGGGCAGTTAGGTATTGGTTCTGTGCTTAAAAAACACGAACGTACAAAAGATCGAACTATAACAATTACTATTTAAAGGAAATGTAATGGCTTCACTCTCACTTTCAGCGTTGGTCGAAAGATTGTCTCCTCAGGCTAAGGAAACACTTGAACAGGCAGCTGCGATGGCAAGCTCCCGAACTCATCACAGTATTGAAATGTCTCACTGGTTAATGATGATTATCCGCCATCCTGACGATATTTACTCTGAAGTTTTTGACGAATTTGATGTCGATAAAATCAAGGTTGAAACCGATATTCAAAAGGCATTAGAAAAATACAAAACAGGATGCCAGTCGGTGCCTGGGCTATCAGCTCATACGGTGACTGTTATGCAAAATGCCTTGTTGTCTGCAACCATTGAATTCAATCAAGAACAGTTGGGGTGCATCCATCTTTTATTTGCCTACTTGTCTGATGATACGTTAGTCAACATGGCTGGTTCGATTAGTCCTGAACTAAACAAGATAGAACCATCTCGCTTATTGAACTTTAAAGAAAGTAATGCGCCTCAATCAAGATCGAATGACTTAGCGCAGTCAAACGCGAATTCCGCCTTGAATCAATTTACAACAGACCTTACTGAGCAAGCTAGGGAAGGTAAAATAGATCCGGTGATTGGTAGAGATAATGAAATTCGCCTAATGATCGATATTTTATTAAGACGCCGACAAAACAACCCGATTCTTACGGGAGAAGCTGGTGTTGGAAAAACAGCCGTTGTTGAAGGTTTGGCGCAAAAGATCATTGATGGCGATGTACCTCCCGCTCTGCAAAATGTGGCAATTAAGTCTCTGGATTTGGCGTTACTGCAAGCCGGCGCAGGCATGAAAGGTGAGTTTGAAAACAGGCTTAAGAACCTTGTGAAGGAAGTAAACGACGCTCCACAGCCTATTATATTGTTCATTGATGAAGCTCATGGCCTAATTGGCGGTGGTGGGCAAGCGGGCCAAGGTGATGCGGCGAATATTCTGAAGCCAGCATTAGCGAGAGGTGAACTCAGAACGATCGCAGCAACAACGTGGGCAGAGTATAAAAAGTATTTTGAAAAAGATGCAGCTTTAACTAGGCGTTTTCAAGTCGTAAAGGTTGATGAGCCTGCCCCTGAACTCGCGATCGAAATGTTACGAGGCTTACTTGATGTAATGGCACAACACCACGATGTTCATATCACTAACCAAGCTCTCAATGCAGCGGTCCAACTGTCAGCTCGATACATTAATGGTCGTCAACTGCCAGATAAAGCGGTTTCTGTTTTGGATACGGCCTGTTCTCGAGTTGCGTTAAGTCAGTCATCTACACCGGGAGGCCTAGATGCGAAAAGAAACAAACTTAAAGCAAAGCAAGCTGAGTATGAGCATCTTAGCCAAGAGAGTCGGCTAGGAGCATCTCTTGATGTGCAGCTGCAAGGTGTCCGAAAAGAGATTGATGCGCTATCTAATGACATTATTGAATTAGAAGTACTTTGGGAAAAAGAAAAAGAATGGGTAAATGAAGCTAAGTCACTTAGAACCCAAATAATCCAGGAGGGTTCTGAAACTGCTAGAGACAAGTTACAAGAGCTTGAAAATAACCTTTCCGCTAACTCACAGCCCTTAGTTTTTTCGCATGTAAATGAAGCGCTAATCGCAGAAGTTATTTCGGATTGGACCGGTATACCGCTAGGTAAACTTCAGGATGATGAAATCCAAGCAGTATTGGGTTTGAAAGAAAGTTTGTGTAAGCGAGTTGTCGGGCAGGATCACGCTTTAGAGCTCATGTCTGAAGTGATAAAAACCGCGAGTGCGCAGCTCACGGATGAGACACGACCAAATGGTGTATTTCTCCTAACCGGACCAAGCGGAGTGGGTAAAACCGAATCGGCTTTGGCGATTGCAGAGAAAGTCTATGGTAGTGAAGAAAATGTCACGACTATCAATATGTCGGAATTTAAGGAAGAGCATAAAGTCTCATTGCTATTAGGTTCTCCTCCTGGTTATGTCGGTTATGGAGAAGGAGGTGTACTGACTGAAGCTGTTAGACGTAAACCTTATAGTGTAATTCTCCTCGATGAAATGGAAAAAGCGCACCCTGGTGTTCAAGATATTTTTTATCAGGTGTTTGATAAAGGCTCAATTAAAGACGGTGAAGGTCGAGATATAGACTTTAAAAACACTATTATTATTATGACCGCGAACACAGGGACCGAAACGACGATGTCTTTGTATTCTGATCCTGATTTATCTCCTGAGCCGTCAGCACTAAAAGATGCTTTACGCGATGATTTGTTGGTCGACTTTAAACCTGCATTTTTAGGGCGTGTGAACGTATTACCTTATTTGCCTCTATCAAGAAAATTATTGATAGAAATAACAAAATTAAAGTTGGATAAAATTACGACTCGTATTCGTAAGCACTATAACGCTGACCTGTTTTTTGATGAGGAACTAATTAATGATATTGTAGACAATAGCAATGAGTCTGGCAGTGGTGCGCGTGTGGTACAAACAACCATAGAAAATACATTGCTTCCGAAGATTTCTCATGAAATATTGCATGCAATTCTTAATGATAAGACGTTTGATGAAATTATTGTTAAAGGTACAACTAGTGGACTTGATGTCTCAATAGTTTAACATCCTTTACACTCTCAATAATAATTGGGAGTTGGTTCATATTAACTATTATTTTTTATAAAAAACGCTTAAATTAAATCTTATTTAAAGATATAACAGGGCGTATTTAAAATGAAGTTTTTGATACATTAATCACTAATTATCACCAAACGTCAGATAATTAAATTACTACGATATATGTCAATTAATAATGCTATAGGAGATTAGCATGCAGTCTAATACGTATCTTAAATACGCAGATATTAAGGGTGAGGCAACAGCCGAGCAATACAAAGATTTGATTACACTACTATCTGTAGATTGGAGTGTAGGTCGTGAGATCTCATCATACACTGGTACAGCGATGGACCGTGAAGCGAGCGCTACTCGTCTATATGATTTGACTATCACTAAACTTCAAGACCGTTCTTCTCCTGACTTATTTAAAGAAGCGACGATTGGTAAAGGTAAACCAGCGGTTTTCCATATTACTAAGCAGGGTGAGAAGGTTGAAGAGATCATGAAGATCGAACTGACTGATGCGATGATTTCTAACTACTCAGTTTCTATCCAAGACGATCGTCCAGTTGAAACTATCACAATTTCTTACACAGAAATGATGATGACAGTGACTCCTACTGACGATAAGAACAACACTTCTGCTCCATTGGTATACGGCTACAGCGGTGTTAAAGGTCAACAAATGTAATTTTCATGCGGGGGAGTATTCCTCCGCATTTTTTTGAAAGAAGTATTTAATGAAAAGAGCAACTCAAGATAACAATTTCATCCGAATTTCTTCCCCATTCGGTAAAGATGCCATCATACTAAACTCGTTTGAGTATAGAGAAGAGATCTCAGAACTTTTTTCATTGCGTGCTAAAGCTTACTTTAATGATCAACGAAGTGAGTTAAACGAAATTATTGGTAAGGAAGTTACCATTACCCTTGAAAATAATGAGGATGTTTCTTCAAATCCTCGTTATATGCATGGTTATGTTTCTGCTGCAAGATTAGAAGGGAAAAGGGTTTCTAATACACATAAAGGCGAAAATTATAAAAACATAGAATTATTAATAGAGCCTAAATTACGTTTCGCTGAATATCGAAAAAATTGCAGAATATTTCAGCATAAAGATATAAAGGAAATTATCTCTGAAGTACTATCGGAGCATAGTGTTGCCTTTAGTTTTGAGTTAACCAAGTCCTATCCTAAATACACATACAAAGTACAATATGAGGAATCAGATCTTGAATTTGTTCGACGTCTGTTATCGGAGGAGGGGCTATCATTTTGCTTTACACATACTAAGTCTGCCCATACGCTCAATATTTTTGATGACATCAGTTTTTATAAGCCGGGTACTGAGTTTTTAGTCGATTTTGATACAGGTACGGCGAAATCTAGCCACATTTCTTCTTGGCATGAAACGCAAATTCTGACTACTAAAGCGAGTCAAAAGTCAGGCTATAACATGCTCAAGCCTTCTTCGAATCCTAAAAATACTGCAAAGGGTGAAAGTGATTTTTTTACAGTACCTGGAAGCGAGTATTTTGAATACATGGGTGAAATGGAGAGCAATGATCAATACGCACTGAGAAACACGCATGCAATAGAAGCACTACAGCAAAATGCATATTTGTGTCGTGGCGAGGCTACGTGCAGAACATTCAGTGTGGGCAAGTGCTTCAAGTTTAAAAAGCATGAAGATAAATCTCGAGTCGGCAAAGAATATGTACTGTCTTCTGTTTTTTTGTCTGCTGCTGTTTATAACCAGACTGGTCAAGGTGGGACCGGTGCGCAAGGTGTCAAAGTCTCGTTTAGTTGTGTTGACTCAAAGACAATCCTGCGTCCTTCAGTTAACTACCCGAAACCTCAGATGAAAGGTTTGCAAACCGCAGTAGTTACGGGGAACAAAGATGGTGAAATTTACATAGACAAACATGGCCGTATCAAAGTTCAGTTTCACTGGGACCGTGTTGGTAAATACGATGTAAATAGTTCATGTTGGATTCGTGTTGCGCAAAATATTGCAGGTAACGGATGGGGGTCGGTGTTTCACCCTAGAGTCGGACAAGAGGTCATCGTCGAGTTTGTTAACGGAGACCCTGATCAACCAATCGTTACGGGGTCACTATATAACGGTAGTCAACTCCTTCCTTACGCTTTACCAGAGCAAAGTTCTCAGAGTGGTTATAAATCACGCTCTGTACAAAAAGGTACATCCAATTTTAATGAGTTGCGCTTCGATGATAAGCCTGGTGAAGAGCACATTTATCTTCATGCTGAAAAACTGTTCCAAATGCTAGTTGAAGACTGTGTTGATATCGCCGTTGAAAACAGTAAAACCGAAAAAGTGACCAATGATGTTAATCAAGAGGTTGGTCAGAACGCGAGCTTGAAAGTAGGTAAAAACTTTTCGAATGAAACGGGTGAAGTACTGTCTTTTAATGCAGGAAAGAGCGTCGAGATCAAAGTAGGTGGTGCTTCTATTCAGATGTCTAGCTCTGGAGAAATCAATATCAAAGGTAATAAAATATCCATCAACGGCTCAGCTATTGCTCTTAAAGCTGGGCAAATTTCATTGAACTAAGGTGATTTAAAGTGGGTAAACCAGCCGCAATTTTGGGCAGCTTTCATCTTTGCCCTAAAAAAACAGGAAAGATACCGCATGTCGGTGGTCCCGTCGTTGTTGGTTCACCAAACGTAACGATTGGCGGGATACCTGCGGCAAGACAAGG
This sequence comes from Vibrio sp. 1069, assembly GCF_033340555.1. Lineage (NCBI taxonomy): Bacteria > Pseudomonadati > Pseudomonadota > Gammaproteobacteria > Vibrionales > Vibrionaceae > Vibrio > Vibrio sp. 1069. The sequence continues at coordinate 518,549 of NZ_JAWOWP010000002.1, read as the reverse complement.
CGACAAGCTTATTTGTATCGGTCCTCCGGATAGTATCTCAGCAGGTTCTTCTAGCGTAACAATCAACGGTAAACCAGCCGCGAGAGTCGGCGATTCAACGTCTCATGGTGGCAAAATTCTATCTGGTATGCCTACGGTTTTAATCGGAGGCTAGATGCCACTCGCATTTCAAACGCATCTTCTATCCTTTAATGGCCGTTCACACACCGTTCGCGAGATAGCTGATGATTCTTTTAGATTGTCCGAGGAAATCCGACCCCCTGACTTTGCTCAATCAATAGATGAGCATATATTAAGCCTCGTGCGCTCTGAGCGCGAGAGTCTTGAGCAAGCTGATATCAAGGGGAATCTCTGTGTTCTTTTACCATCTTCGGTGGACAAAAGTTTGCTTAAAGCATTGATAAGCGAGCTTTCTATTTTCGTTGGCCAAACTGTCAATACTGAAATTTACTTTTATCCTTATGGCCAAGCTGCATTTTTGATGGCACTAAATCGGATAAATCGTGAAGTTAATGAAACGCAAGCGACTTGGATACTGGCTATAGAGGTTACGAGTGATGTAGAAGGGCATGTCAAACCTCAAAGCTCTATCATTTTAACCAAGTGTTTTTTTCGACATTCAGGTCTTGTGCCTGATGTTGTTCGAATTGATTTAGATGCCAAACAACAACGCATCGCCGTGGACAAGGTGTTTAAGCAATTAGGAGTAAGTTGTGAACATCCACTCAGTCAATTGTATTTATCCGTTAGTAAGGAAGAACCGCAATGGTTAAACTCAATGCAATTCTTGTCTCCGTGGGTGACCGATCAAACTCAGTATCAATTTGTTGATATCAAACTTGGCGGATTGAGTGCATGTGGCGGCGTTTTAAAAGCGTTAGTGATTGATGAGCTTCAAAGAAGCAGCCCCTGCCCAGACTTTCACGTGTTGCAAGCGGACATCGAGTCAGATGGCTATGCGGTAGGAGTAATATACAATTGGCGTAGTGAATAGGTCTGGCTATTGCTTTTCCTTCTAGTAGTAGCTGAGGTTTTAGTGATGCAAATGTTATGGGGGATTGACTCGAAACTGGCCCTTTAATGATGTTTGGACAATGACTAGGCGCAGCTTGCTTTTCAAAATAGCTTTGCTCACCGCGTTTTTACAGTGTTCTTCTCGCTTTCTGATTAAATAGCCAGCCATAGAACACAAACCACATGAAAAGCTGTTCGACTCAAGATATCCTTACCGAAATAAAATAACTTGAGTTTTGGCTTGTTCGAGATCCCACCCGTGACGCATTCCTTTTTATAAACGGTACATGGACTCTGACAGAAGCAAGCCTACTCATAGAATTGGCGGAAAGTGAATTCGAATGAAGTTTATCCACACCTCAGATTGGCATCTTGGTCGACAATTCCACAACGTATCACTACTCGAAGATCAACAAGCAGTACTCGAACAACTGATTAACTATATTGAACGCAACCCCGTCGATGCAGTTGTAGTGGCGGGAGATATCTATGACCGTTCGGTGCCACCAACGGTTGCAATAGAACTGTTAAATCGAGTCGTGAAACGCATTTGTACCGAGTTAGAAACACCAATGATATTGATATCTGGCAACCATGATGGTGCAGAAAGGTTAGGTTTCGGCTCAGAGCAAATGAAAAATGCAGGTCTCCATATTGTTAGCAACTTTGAAGAGATGCTCACTCCCATCATCATAAAAACGGACTCTGCGGACGAGGTCGCGTTTTATGGTATGCCTTATAACGACCCTGAACAGGTCAGGTTTGCCTACAAAGCCTCGGTATCCACTCATGATGAGGCTCATCAATTGCTTGTTGAGCAAATTAAAGAGCGCTTTATCTCTAAGCAAAAGCGCGTGCTCGTGAGTCACTGTTTTGTTGATGGGGCTATCGAGTCAGACTCTGAACGACCATTATCTATTGGTGGTTCTGATCGCGTGAGTCATGAACACTTCTTAGATTTTGACTACGTCGCACTTGGTCATTTGCATCAGCCTCAAAAGAAAGGCGCAGAGCATATCCGTTACTCTGGCTCTCTCATGAAGTATAGCTTTGGTGAACAGAACCAGAGAAAAGGTTTCACGTTAGTTGAACTGGACAAGAAAGGATTCGTTTCTGCAAAGCATATTGATCTTACGGCTCCTCATGAAATGCGTATTGTAGAGGGCGAGCTGGATAAAGTTATTGAGCAAGGGAAAACAGACCCCAAGAATGAAGATTATTTGTTAGTTCGTTTGATGGATAAACATGCGATTTTAAACCCAATGGAAAAACTTCGTTCAGTGTATCCAAACGTTTTACACCTTGAGAAACCTGGCATGTTAATTGGGGTAGAGCAGGAAATGGCGCAAGCAAAGTTGGCGCGAAGCGAAATTGATATGTTCCGAGATTTTTTTATTGAGGCGCAAGATAGCCAGTTGTCTAAAGAGCAAGAGCAAGCTGTTACTGACATTATTAAGCAATTATCACAGCAATAGGGACCAAAGATGAAACCAATTAAACTAACCATGCAAGCCTTTGGTCCGTTTGCAAAAACTGAAATCATTCATTTTGAGAAGCTTGGCAGTAACCCTCTATTTTTGATTAATGGTCCTACAGGTTCCGGTAAAACGTCGATCTTAGATGCCATTTGCTTCGCCCTTTATGGTGAAACCACAGGTAATGAGCGACAAGGTATTCAGATGCGGTGTGACTTATCCGCGCAAGACTTACCAACCGAAGTAGTTCTCGAATTTTCGTTACACGGCAAACAATACCGAGTTGTTCGATCCCCTGAGCAGGAAGCGCCCAAGGCCCGTGGTGAAGGGATGACGATTAAAAAGCACACTGCGGCTCTTTATGAACTCGGTGAGACTGAAACGCTTATCACCAGCAAGACGACTCAGGTTAAAACTGAAGTTAGCAATATTATTGGCTTGAATGAAACTCAATTTCGTCAAGTTATGGTGTTGCCTCAAGGAAAATTCCGAGAACTGTTGCTTGCTAGCTCTAAAGAGCGTGAAGAAATTTTTGGCCAGCTCTTTCAAACTGACATATATAAAAAAATTGAGTACGCGCTCAAAGATAAAGCGAGTGCAATTAGTAAAGCGAAAGGCGAATTTGATAATCAAATTCGAGGTGCTTTACAAGTTGCAGAAGCGAGTTCTGAACAAGAACTATTACAACAACTGGAACAAGTAACTAAGCAATTAGAGTCTGATAAAAAGAATGAGCAAGCAGCGTTAGATAAGCTCAATACTGCTAAATCTGAATTGCAAAAAGCGGAAACCTTGAATGGAGAGTTTTCGAAACGAGAGCAAGCAGAAAGCGCACTCAAGCTGCATCTAGAACACGCAGATTCGATAAAAGCTCGTCAACAGCAATTAGAAAACGCTAAAAATGCCAATAAGATAGAGTTGCCCTACATCTCATTACAAAATGCAAAAGCTCAAACGCAAGAGCTTAGGCAAAAAATCGTAGCTTTGGAAGAGAGTCTCGAAAAAGCTAATGTCGTTGCGAGAGAACAAGAAAACTTGCAGCAAAGTGCAAAAGAGGCAGCGGCAAAGGTCCCGCAGTTAACGCAACTGCAGTATCAGCTTGAAAGTATGAAAAACAAGTTGGTCGAGAAAGACAATTTGGAAAGTAAAATAACGGCGGGTTATCAACAAAAACAACAATTTGAAGCAACGTTAAAACAGTACATAGAACTAAAAGATAAGTTAACGTTACAGGCCCAGCAGGGACAGAAGGAGCTAGAGAAAGCACGAGTTGATGTTGCGCTTATTGGCAGCATCGATGCGGAAATAAAACAAAAACAACGGCTGTTACAGGATCTACAAAAGCTGCATGATCTTACTTTAGAGCTCTCTAAACTCAATGCGCTAACTGTAGGCAAGCAGCAGTCACTACACGAAGCCAGTCAGCGCTATATGCAGTGTCAACAAGACGCTGATACGATAGAGCTTAAGTGGCACAACGCTCAAGCGGCAGTATTAGCGCAGCGACTAAAAGCAGGTGAAGCATGCCCGGTGTGTGGTAGCGAAACGCATCCTAACCCCGCAACGTTTGTTGAAGAAGCCGTTACAAAAGAGCAAGTTCAGGCGGCTAGAGCTAAAGAGCGAGAAGCTCAAACCTTGTTGAACCAACTAAGCAATCAGCTAGAACAACATAACGTTGTCATTAGTCAGTATCAGAATCAGTGTAACCAGTTGAAAGAGGAGTTGGGTGAGTATGCTACATCTGAGATCTCGACGGTTCAAAATGATTTGCAAGCGATCAATGCTCAACTCCTACGTCTACAAGCTATTGATATTGAAAAGCTAGAAAAGAACGTTGAACAGCTTAATCAACGCTGCGTCGTGGGTGAAAATAAAATTCATGAGCTGCAGAATAAAATGGCGGCAAATGAATCAACCGTTAAAGCGAACCAAGAACAATTGGCTCAATTACAAGCTTCTATTGACCCAAAATACAGTTCCGCTGACTTGCTTGAACGTGAAATTTTGCTGACAAAAGAGCAAATTCTGAGTTTGAACACAGGCTTAGAAAAGGCGCAAACCGCTTTGCAGCAAGCGATATTGGAGAAATCAAATGCGGAAAGTCACTTAGCGACGAACAAGCAGTGGTTATCTGAGTCAGAGCAAAAACTTAGCCAAGCAGAATTAGCGTGGAATGAGGCACTACAGGCGAGTAAATTTGAGGATGAAAGCCATTATCTAAGTAGTCGAGTGGGAGATGATGAACTTCAAGCCTGGCAGCAAGAAATAGACAGCTTCAAACAGGCACAAACCAAGCTTGAGCAAACACTACATGATTTAAATCATGCATTGAAAGATCTTGAAAGGCCTAATTTAGAGTCGTTTAACGATAGGTTAACCACTCTGCAGGCGCAATATATTGAAGTAAGGGATCAACTTGATACCACACGCTCAATATTTGAACGTCTTGAAAAGGTTCGTAAAGATATTGCCGTGTTGCATGAGAAAAATAGTAAGTTAGAAGAAGAATACAAAGTCTTTGGTACGTTGTACGACGTTGCTAGCGGTAAAACAGGCAGCAGGGTTAGCCTACATCGCTTTGTTCTTGGTGTACTGTTGGATGATGTGCTGATTCAGGCCTCTCAACGCTTAAGCCTTATGAGTAAAGGGCGCTATATTCTTGCTCGAAAAACAGAGGGCTTCAAAGGCGCTGCGGGTCGCGGCTTAGATTTAATGGTTGAAGATGGCTACACAGGAAAAACGCGTGATGTTGCGACACTTTCCGGCGGTGAATCATTTATGGCAGCGCTTGCTCTGGCACTTGGTTTGTCGGATGTTGTGCAATCCTATAGTGGCGGTATCCGTTTAGACACTTTATTTATTGATGAGGGCTTCGGTAGTTTAGACCCAGAGTCTTTAGATCTTGCTATTCAAACACTAGTGGACCTGCAACAGACTGGGCGCATGATCGGTGTTATTTCTCACGTTTCTGAGCTGAAAGAGCAAATGGCGCAGAGGATTGATGTTGAACCATCAAGACTTGGTTCAACGGTGTCGATTAAATCTCAATGTCGCTTCGCTGTCTAATTCAGTGACTACTGTTAGATCAAAAAGCCCCTATTGTTAGGGGCTTTCTGACTAAGTCGCTACTGTTCGCAAAAGTAGCCTTCTTTTGGCGATTGGGTAATCGCATATTCGCCATCGAGGTTGCGATAAACAATCGTGTTCCAAACAGAGCCATCATCCAATTCAAACTCAATAGCATAGTTGACGCCGCTAACGATTTGCGCGTGAACATTCAGTATTTGTTTAAACGACGCTATTGTGTCCATTTTCTCTAAAACAAAGGCCATTGCCTTTTGTGCATCAGGGGTCGCGTTAAACTCATTCCACCCACCTGGCATGTTTCCTTGTGCATTACATACATCTGCCGAGGTCGTTAATTGTGTCGTTTCGCTCGGCTTTTCCTGCTGACAACCTGCAAGTAACACCAAAAGTGCACAAACTGACACTGTTTTTAATTTCATAACAATAACCTCTGTCTATAACGCAACGTATTATAGGAGGGTGATATGCCTACGAATGTCTATGTTGTGCAAAGTTTCTATATGCATAGGGTTAAATGCTGACAAAATGTACAAGCATGGTCAGCTTGTAAGTCAAAAATAGAGCAATCTTGTTAACGATTTGCTGAGATGACGAGGTTTCGGTGTTCAGTGCGCTATTGATGAAGAATTGTGATGTGTACCTATGAAGGTGATGGTGCGGCTTAGTGATCGATTTGTTATCTTCTAGAGTAAAATCAATCACTAATTAAAATTTAGGTGTTGTATGAAATCGATAAAAATATTTTTACTTTTGTCACTTGCAACTTTATTTGGTTGTACCTCGAAGCCGGATGGGGTGGAACCCGTCAATAATTTCGATTTAGAGCCATATCTAGGTAAGTGGTACGAAATTGCACGCCTAGACCATTCATTTGAGCGAGGCTTATCCAACGTTACCGCTGAGTATCAGGTTCGCGAGGATGGTGGGGTTAAGGTGATAAACCGTGGATATTCCGAAGAAGAGCGACAGTGGTCAGAAGCTGAAGGCAAAGCTTATTTTGTTGAAGATAAAACGGTTGGACACTTAAAGGTTTCCTTTTTTGGGCCAATATACTCTTCTTACATTGTTTTTGAGCTAGGTGAAAACTATGACTATGCGTTTGTTTCCGGTTACAACCACGACTATTTGTGGCTATTGTCTAGAACGCCTAACGTTGATGAGAGAGTAGTGGAGCGCTTTAAGTACGTAGCTAAAGAGAAAGGTTTCGCTATCGACGAGCTCATTTTTGTTGAACAAGAGAAACAAAGACAGCTTTAAGTTCATCAGCGTGGCTGAAAAAGCGGACAGAGGGGCAGCTTCCTAATTAAGAGCTCAGTTTGTCATTTCGCTTAACAGTAATTTGTTACCGCGTAACTTAATGTGGTCAAAATGGATATAGCCCCATCATTTGTGATTACTCGTGATGGGGCTTATATAAATTTGAGTGAGCGTCGAAAGGTTGATCTATCAACAAACGGTTATGGTTTACTTAATCAAACGAACGATCAGGGAACCTGGTGCTCGAATAGATTCAACATTGTGGCTAAGTACTGTGCCGCTTGTTGGGGCGGTGTAGCGTTTAATCTCAGCGCCAAAGCTGTCGTATTGAATCGCAAGAAGTTGGCCTTGCTCGACAAAATTCATCAAACTGACATGAGGCAGTACAAAGCCGCCGTGTGTCGCTTTCACACTGATGATTTCGTTTCCTTCCAAGCATGACGTAATAGGGTCCATATCACCTTCAACAATGTTATGCTTTTTCAGCACATTAAAAATGCCTGTTACAGTTCGACTGATAAGTTCTTGCTCGGTATATCGCCCCATACCTACTTCAACAGTAATACTTGGGACACCATGGTTATTCCAGACCGTTTCAAGGACGCCAGCATCTCCAGGATCATTTAAAATCGCATCAGGATTAATGAGGCGAGCCATTTCTAATGATTGCTCGATTCGGAAATCTGCAAACACGTAAAGTGGATAGGCCGCACCACTGGTTTGAGTGTGAAGGTCAATGGCTAAATCAGCATTTGGCTTGAGCAAATCATTCCACAATGCATATAAGTAGCGTTGGGCTTCATTGCCGTTTTGGTCACCAGGAAAAAAGCGGTTTAAGTTTGCAGGAGACGCATCAGGGTCTGCGGAATAGAAATCACGGCTGTGGTTTAGCATACCTGGCATGTTAACGGTTGGAACAATAGTGACAGTACCAGCGACTTCAGTGCCGATGAGCTCTCGAGCAGTTTGCTGCGCTGCTAACACACCATTGTACTCATCACCATGAACCCCTGCGGTAATCATGATTTTCTTGCCAGGTTTTTCACCTTTGAACACTAGCACAGGTAGGTGTTGCCACTGAGAGAGAGCATTCGTTGCGATGCGAAACCAAAACTTATGCTCGCCCGAATTTAGGTCTGCTACATTGAGAGATTGAATCACTTGATGACCTTGAATCACGTCATCGAGAAATTGTGTTGCCATTAAAGTTACCACTCCAAAACCATGAGCTAATCTAAAACCTTAGCGTCGTCATACCATGAATATTAATAAGGCGAGAACATGTCTCGCCTTAATTACCAATTGGCTTCGTTTTACGCAAAACCCATAATATGAGCTGCGATAACGACGATACTTGATAGGGTAAAGAGTAATAGAATAAATCGCCAGCAGAATTTTGCCCAGTCACCCCAGTCGATACGGCAGACACCAAGCGTTGCCATGAGAGATGCCGAAGTAGGGACGATAACGTTAGTAAAGCCATCGCCAAGTTGGAATGACAAAACTGCCACTTGGCGCGTAACTCCTGCAATGTCTGCCAGAGGGGCCAGTAGAGGCATCGTTAGTGCCGCTTGTCCGGATCCTGAAGTGACGAAGAAGTTGAAGATAGATTGGAATACATACATTAACCATGCCGCAGCCACGTCAGGAAGCCCGCTAATTACGCCGCCAGCACTGTTTAGAATTGAATTCAGTACACTCGCTTCATCAGTTGTACCACCACCAAGGATCAACAATACACCTTTTGCACAACCCACTAATAGGGCAGGTGCAAGCATAATAGCTGCACCTTCTTTAAATGCATCAGCTGCGCAGTTTAGCGTCATACCGTTCAGGCGAAAAATCGTACCGATGATCGCGACAACAAAGCCCATAGTGAAAAATTGAGACGCGATTTCTGGGATGTACCATGCGTTAGCGACTACGCCCCAAACGACCCACACCGTGGTCGCAATAACCGTAAGGATAACGAGTGTGTCACCTAGGTTCCAACGAGAATCTTGATTGCCAAGCTCTTGCTGACGGAAATACTGGTCTGTGCGATGGCTGTAAGAAAGTTTAGGATTTGACTTCACACGAGCGGCGTAGATCATTGTGAAAGCGATACCGATTAACGTAAAGCCAGCCCATAACCCCATGCGTACTGTCATGCCGGATAAAACAGGTACACCCGCAATGCCTTGCGCAATAGCGACGGAGAAAGGGTTCATCCAAGAAGTAGCAAAGCCAATTTGAGTCGCAACATAGGTAACCATTACCGTTGTGATACCATCATAACCAAGGCGAACCATAAGCGGCGCGATAATAATCGCAAACGCTACGGCTTCTTCACCCATACCAAATACCGCACCGCCTAGCGAGAACAGCAAAAATAGCACTGGAATGAATAGCGCTTCGTTACCTTTGGTCTTATCGATAAGGCGCAGGATACCGTTATCGATTGTGCCTGTGCGCATTACAACGCCGAAAGCACCGCCGATAACCAACATGAACATAATCACGCCGATTGCGCTGCCCCATTTAGAGCCAGAAACTAGCCCTTCGAAAGGGAAGTTCATCAGACCAATGCCACCACCAGAAGCAAACAGGCCAACCTTGTTGTAAACCAGTTCACCGTTTTCGTCGGTTGCATAAGAGAAAGAAGAAGGATCGATAACTGTGCGAGTTTTTTCTGCACCGTCTACCATGTAGGTCACCTGTTGGCTATCAAAATGACCAGCAGGAATTAAGTAGGTAAGAATCGCAGCAAGAATACCAACAATGAAGATCAAAATGAGGGTATCTGGCATCTGCCACGACTTAGGGGTAGCAACCGAGTCTGCTGGTTGCGCATGTGTGTGAGACATAACTTACTTCACGTCAAATTCAATAAAGCATGAAATATCGATAAAATAGAATAAAAAGTCAATATTAATGCTTATGTTGAACTATAAATTCATCAAATATTTGAAGTGAAGTTAATTTGATTGTTTTGTGGTCAAATGTTGGGTTAATGTTTCAATATGCGTTGAGTTTGGATGATTCACGAGCTTTCATAGTACATCTACAGGTGATCTAATCACTTGATTTCTGTCTGTTCTGCATAAAAAGCAGCGACATCACGAAGGTCTTCATCATTTAACATTTTTAACTGTGCTGCCATCATTTCTGCAAGTGGCCCTTTACGCTCACCGGCTTGATAAGATTTCATTGCATTGTAAAGGTACTGAGCATTTTGACCAGCAAGGCTTGGATAGGTGTTGTTCGTTGCGATGCCTGTAACACCGTGACAATAGACACAGCTAGGTGATTTGATTTTACCTTTATCAGCATCACCAAACGGCTCGGCATGGATAGCGGAAGAGAAAATAAAAGAGATTAGAAGTACAAATCTGAGCATGGAGGTTATCTATTCGCTAAAAATCATGCCGATACAATAAAGCTTCCCCTTAGGGGAAGCTCAATGATCAAAATCAAATTAAAGTAGAGATTTTATACTTGATAAGAAAGTGTCGATGTCTTTCGCTGAAATATCTTTATGAGTTACAAAACGAATTGGATTTCCAGGGGTTATCGTGATGTTTTGTTCCTTTAGTTTCGCAGCGATACTTACTATGTCCACTTGAGGAGCAAGCTTCGCGAACACGATGTTCGTTTGAACAAATTCAGGGTTGACTGAAAAAACAGGCAGTTCTGCTAAACCTTCCGCTAAGGTTTTTGCGTTGATGTGATCTTGTTTTAGCTGTTCCACTTGTTCGGTAAGGGCAAGTTTGCCTGCTGCGGCAAGAATACCCGCTTGACGCATACCACCGCCGACCATCTTTCTTAAGCGACGTGCTTTTGCTATGTAGTCTTTGCTACCAAGCAGTAGCGAGCCAACAGGGGCAGCCAGACCTTTCGACAGACAGATCGTCATTGAATCAAAGTACTGACCGATCTCTTTTACCGGAACATCAAGTGCAACGGCTGCGTTAAAAACGCGAGCGCCATCTAGATGCATCTGCAAGTTATGTTTATTCACGAAGTCACGTGCTTCTGCTAAGTAAGACAGAGGTAGTACTTTACCATTAATTGTGTTTTCTAAGCTGAGAAGCTTAGTGCGAGCAAAGTGACAATCATCTGGTTTAATCGCAGCAGCCAGTTTATCAAATGGTAGCGTGCCATCTGGGTTATTTTCGACTGGTTGAGGTTGAATTGATCCCAAAACCGCCGCGCCACCAGCTTCGTATTTGTAGTTATGTGCTTGTTGCCCACATAGATATTCATCTCCCCGCTCGCAATGCGCCATTAAACCGAGCAGATTGGCTTGAGTGCCTGAAGTGGTAAACAAAGCTGCTTCGAAACCAGCAAGCTGCGCAGCAAATTTTTCAAGCTCATTGACCGTAGGGTCATCACCATAAACATCATCCCCAACGGGGGCCTTAAACATGGCTTCTCGCATGGCTTGGGTGGGCTGTGTAACGGTATCTGATCGAAAATCCATGAATGTCTCCTTGGTCAAAGTCCTAAATATATCCGCAAAGGCGCGCTTTGCTTAAGCAAGCGATCGTTTTGGCATCGGTGATCGAGCCATCGACAATCTTTTCTTCGAGTTGCTTGATTGACAAGGTGACGACCTCAATCACTTCGTCTTCATCGCACTCGTAACGGTTTGTTTTGTTGAGCTTTTCGGCAACAAATAGATACTGTATCTCATCACAAAATCCGGCAAGAGGGGTGACTTGGCCGAGAGACGTGAATTTCTCTGCACTAAACCCAGTTTCTTCCTCTAACTCTCTTTTGGCGCAGCAGAGTGGCTCTTCGTTGCCTTCTCTGGTACCAGCAGGAAGTTCCAATAGCCATTTATTAAGTGAAGGCCGAAATTGGTGGACAAGGACAATGTGACCCTCCGCTGTAATAGGGAGAATCACCGCAGCACCCGGATGATGGATTGTGGTGTGCGTAATTGCCTGTCCTGTAGGAAGCACAACGTCTTCTTCAATCAGAGAAATTTGCTTCCATTTATGAATTATCTTGCTCATGCAGTTATGAACCCTAGCTGTTACCGCATTTTTGACGTTTTTCGACATTAACCACAAATGGTGGGAAACAAAAGCAAAAAATACTGCAACACGACGAAAGCGTTTGCACTTTAAGTGAGCAATGTCTCATAAATGGAAACTTTGATTGCTTCGTCAAGAAGGGGAAAAGCATCTGCTATAAGGGGAATTCGACAAAATACATTTGTAACAAAGTTATAACAAGTGTATAAAAATGTTAACGCAATACCACTTCAGTAGCCGGAGAACGTATGACACAAACCTTATTTGCCTCAAATGCCGAAAAAGCGCTTCTCTCAGAACGCATCAATAAATTGGCGAAAGCGTTAACGGATGGCGTTTATGAGCGTGAACATACGATCAAGCTCTGCCTTCTTGCTGCACTTGCTGGTGAAAGTGTTTTTCTTTTAGGCCCCCCTGGTATTGCAAAAAGCTTAATTGCCAAACGACTCATCCAAGCGTTCGATAACAGCAGTTACTTCGAATACCTGATGACGCGCTTCTCAACCCCTGAAGAGGTGTTTGGGCCACTGAGTATCCAAGAGCTAAAAGACAACGGCCGTTATGTTCGCTTAACTAAAGGGTATTTGCCAACTGCACAAGTCGTATTTTTGGATGAAATCTGGAAGGCGGGGCCTGCAATTCTTAACACATTGCTGACAGTGGTTAATGAGAAAACATTCAAAAATGGCAGCGATATCGAGCGTGTGCCAATGCGCCTGTTGGTATCGGCTTCCAATGAATTACCCGATGAAGATAGTGGATTGGATGCCCTCTACGACCGCATGTTGGTGCGTGTGTTTGTGAATCGAATTCAGAATAAACAAAACTTTAAGTCGATGTTGACTGTGGGCACATCGCAAGAGGCACAAGTACCAGAAGGCCTAGCGATAACTGATGAAGAATATCATCAATGGCAACAACAGCTCGACAAATTGACGCTAACCGATAATGCATTCGAAAAGCTTTTCCAGCTTAAAACGATGTTAGAAAGCAAAGTTGAAGCTCAGTTTGGTGATGTGGCCAATACCGACATGTATGTCTCTGACCGCCGCTGGAAGAAAGCCGTGAAGTTGTTAAAAGCGAGCGCGTTTTTTAATGGTCGCGATGAAATCAATCCTCTTGACCTTCTACTGCTGCAAGATTGTTTATGGAACAGTCCTGAATCGCGAGATGTGGTACGTGAAGTGGTTCAAGAGTTCGCCTTAAAACATGCATTTGATCAACAAGACGCGGAGCAGGAAATCGAGTACTGCCGTGAGTCTTTGGTTGATGTTCAACATGAACTTGAAGATGCCTACCGCATGACGTTAACGTCTGAAGCGGCAACGGGTATTTTGCGCAAAGAAACCATGCGCTTTGATACCTCTAAAGCCAAGATGTACAAAGTTGGCGCAGCCGTTAACTTAGTTAAATTGGTGGTCTTGCAAAGCAACATGTCGGTTTCAGAATCAGAAAAAGGTGATAGCCGCTGGGTTTATGTACCCAAAGATGAGTTAGATCGAGTCATTAAAGAGGGAAGCGGTGATGTGTATGGTTACGTCAATCAAAACACCAACATGTGCCGTTTACGATTTGACGTTGACGCGGCGAATAACCTAGTTATCCGTGATATCGCGAACCGAGGCATTCTGGTTAGCCTAGTGACTCAAGAGGGCTTGGATGTAGAGCTTTACCAAAAGTGGTTAACGCAGAGCGAAAAAGCCGTAAATCAGCTTAGTGAGGCAGAACACCATATGCGTAAGGTGAAAGCGAACTTTCATGATGCGCTTCCGCATAGCTTTGTTGATCCTGAATTACCCCGCCTAATGGAGTCGAGTCTGCAACAGGTCAGTCAGAGGCTTGAATCAATCCAAGCAGAAAGTGAAAAAGTTATCCAACGCTTTAAAAACTTAAATCAGTTTTTCTCATAAGGAGACGACATGCTAGGTGCAGACGGACTTAACCTCGCGCTGATGGTGGCCGACTCCGGCATCATCGATAGCGCAGTTAATGATTTGATGGCTCGTTCACAAGTCATGATGATGGCAGAAAACCGAGGTGTTAAATCTTCGGTCAAAGGTCACTTGTTAAAGTGGCGAGGCAGCGTTAAAAAACGGATCACCAAGGTATGTGAGACAGAGCGTTTCCAACAAGAGCTGTCTTTATATCAAGAGGTTATTCACTGGGATGAAGAGGCGTTTTTTGAAAACATCGAAGATGTGATTAAAAAGCTGGAATGGCACTCTGCGTTTTACATGCAAGCTCGCCGAATGATGGAAAAGAACAAAGGGATGAATAACCCTATGTTCCCACATTACTTTTGTGACCAATGGTACCAAAGCCTCACCGATGCAATAAAACAAGCGCAAGTAAGCGAGCTTGAAGCCAATAAAGAAAAGGTGCTGAATGACCTGTATCAACGTATGGAAACCATGCGTAATATGGATAAAGTCACGGAGTCGGGTGATGCTGAAAGTGTAGGGCGCCTGTGGGATATGGCATCTGCCAAGTTGAGTAAAACAGACTTAACGGTGATGAAGCGCCATGCTGAGTTTCTGAAGAAGCACCAAGGCTTGCAAGAAATTGCGGAGCAACTCGGTCGTATGGCGGGGCAAGTAAATGATCCTGAACTAAATCGTGCGCCCACTGAAGAACTTCAATTGGTCGAAGAGAAAAGTGATGAGGCGACGGATGATATTGTCGGTATTCACGAAAGCGATGATCTAAATAAGCTACTTCCCAACGAAACGATGTTTTTGGCGTATCCTGAACTTGAAGTTGTGTTCTATAAACACTTAGTTGATAAACGGCTCATGAACTATCGTACACAAGGCAAATCGCGCACGTTACGTAAAGTTAAAGCTCACCGACCTGACCATAAAGCGGTAGATATCGAAAAAGGCCCCTTCATTGTTTGTGTGGACGCGTCCGGTTCCATGAGTGGCTTTCCTGAGCAATGCGCCAAATCCATGGCTTATGCTCTGATGCAAATCGCACTAGCGGAGCAACGTGATTGCTATGTCATTATTTTTTCTACGGAACACATTACCTACGAACTAACCAAACAAGATGGTCTGCGCGAGGCGGCGGACTTTCTAACTTATAGCTTCCATGGTGGTACAGACTTAGAGCCAACTTTGATTAAATCTATCGACTTGATGAGCGGTGATAAATATAAAAACGCAGACATGGTAGTCATTTCCGACTTTATCGCGCCAAAACAACAAGACGAGTTACTGGCCAAAGTGGATGCGCTCAAAGCGAAGAAAAACCGTTTTCACGCGATTAGCTTATCGAAATACGGAAATCCTGCATTAATGTCGATGTTTGATCACACTTGGTCTTATCACCCTAATGTTGTGGGAAGATTGCTAAAAAGGGTCAGCAACTATTAAACGCCTTAATGTTTCATGGGACAAAACGAACTGAAAGCGAGATTTATATTGCTTCGTTTTAAGCCAATAAGATCGAACTTTGGTCGAATTGACTTAAAAGAAATCAAACGAACAGAAAATGAAATGTTTTTGTTTGACTATCTTCTCTCAATCCGTAAAGTAGCCACCAACGCAACGGGGTAGAGCCCTGAAGCGTAATAAAAAGGCGCCTTGGCAGAGTGGCTATGCAGCGGATTGCAAATCCGTGGACCTCGGTTCGACTCCGGGAGGCGCCTCCATTATTCTTTTGAGAGCGAATGGCTTTCGAGAATAAATGCGACACTAGCTCAGTTGGTAGAGCGCAACCTTGCCAAGGTTGAGGTCACGAGTTCGAACCTCGTGTGTCGCTCCAAATTATTCAGATATGGCCATGGCGGTATCTCGATGCCAAGTGCATCAACTTAAAACCAGCGAAAGCTGGTTTTTTTGTATCTGAAGACTGATAAATTCACACCATCTCTTTTTCATTACCTGTGAGCTTAGCAACCCCATCTCTGTCACGAGTTTCTGATATTAAGTGTGACCCGATGCTTCGCACCTCAGCCAATTTCAGTTTACAATACGGGCTTCCAAAGGATTTGACGAAGACGCATGAGAAATACCGACGATTACATCATTTTCTATCACTTGATCGAGCAAGGCTCATTCAGTGCTGCCGCTAGACATATGTCACTGACTAAATCGGTCGTCAGTAAACGCATTGCCAAGCTTGAACAAGAGCTTGGTGTACAGCTTCTCTACCGAACAACGCGAACGCTAACGTTGACTGAAGCAGGACGAGCGTTTTTTACTCATGCAAAAGCGGTTTATCAAGCAGTGGCAACGGCGGAAGAATCCATTGTGGGTTTAGGTAAAAACTTATCTGGACACATTAAAATTTCGGTGCCTACTATCTCTGGTGAATTAATTCTTCCTCAAGTGATTAATGAATTTAATCAGAAATACCCAGACATCAATATCGATATGGATCTAGATAATCGTTTCGTCGATATCATGAATGAACGTTTTGATTTGGCAATTAGAACGGGTGTGTTGCCAGATTCTAGTCTGATTGCAAGAAAGCTGGTGGATGCGAATTGGATCATTTGCGCGTCACCCCAATACCTAGCTAAACATGGCATACCTAAACAACCTCAAGCCTTGGCTAAACACAATTGTTTAGTCTATTCCTACCAAGAAACCGGAGCGCATGAGTGGGCGTTTAAAGATGGAGACGAGGTATATCAAATCACCGTCGACGGTAACCTCTGTACCAACAATTCTTCTGTATTGAGAAATGTAGCGCTGTTAGGGCTGGGAATCATCTATGTACCGCGTGTATTGGTTTATGAAGACTTAAAACAAGGCAGTCTGATTCAGTTATTTAAAGACGAAACAGCCAAATGTTTGGGTATTTATGCGGTGTATCCCTACACTCGTCAGCAACCAGAAAAAATTAAGATCTTTATCGATCATCTATACTCAAGCTTTCAAAGTCAAAACCATCGATTTTAAGCCAATAACTCAACACCGATCGTTATATTGGTGTTGAGCTTATGTTTCCATCTTCATTTCTAAGAATCCTCTTAAATTTAGGGGCTTACGCTTCTCCTCGTTTTCTTCACTAATATTGATAACAAGATACCCCGCACAACTGTTAACAAATGGTTTTGCTATTGTTTCTTTTAAGAAACGGTCTGTTTCTTACGTTAAATTTCTCAAATGTGAAAGATAAGTGACAGAAAAATAAAGAATTATTTTGTTTGTTGTTTATTGATTACGTATTGCTCGCCCGTCTGACATAGACGCAGAGAAATGGACTGCTTATAGTGGCTCAAACGCTATGCCTGCCGCTAAGCGGTGTTGTGAGCGAAGTACAATAACTAGAGATACGGATATGAAACAAAAGCAGCTGATTGAAGAATTTAAAACCATCGTTGGGGAAGAAAATGTTCTAACCGACGAGGTTAAAACGAAATATTACCGCTCGGGGTTTCGTTCGGGTAGTGGTAATGCGCTTGCTATCGTGTTTCCTAACACTCTTCTAGAACAATGGAAGATTATTAAACAGTGTGTTGAAGCAAACTGCATCATTATCATGCAGGCGGCTAAAACAGGTTTAACAGAGGGCTCGGCTCCGAGTGGTAATGATTATGATCGCGATGTGGTTGTGGTCAATATTACCAAAATCAAGAAGATTCACTTATTAGATGGTGGTAAGCAGGCGGTTTGCTTGCCTGGTGCGAGCTTACACTCTTTGGAGAAAGAGTTGAAGGCAGTGAACCGAGCACCGCATTCTATCATCGGCTCTTCATCGCTAGGTGCCACTGTGGTCGGTGGTATCGCCAATAACTCAGGCGGTGCGCTAGTTAAGCGTGGTCCTGCTTATACGGAACTGGCGCTCTACGCGCAGGTCGATAAGCAAGGCCAGTTACATTTGGTGAACCACCTTGGTATTGAAGGGTTAGGTGAAACGCCAGAAGAAATTCTAACAAACTTGCAAGAAGGGAACTTTGACCCAGCGAAGATCATTCATGATGAGCGAATGGCATCAGACAAAGAATACGATGAACGTGTTCGAGACGTGACTTCTGACATTCCTTCTCGCTTTAATGCCGATGAACGCCGATTATTTGAAGCCAGTGGCTGCGCTGGTAAGTTGGGGGTTTTTGCCGTTCGGGTTGACAGCTACCCAGTACCCGAAAAAGAGCAGGTTTTTTACCTTGGCACCAATGACCCTGCGAAACTAACGAAGTTGCGAAAAGACTTCTTATCTACGTTTGATAACTTGCCTGAGATGGGAGAATACTTGCATCGAGATATCTTCAACATGGCAGAGAAGTACGGCAAGGATGTGTTCTTATCCATCGACTTGTTAGGCACAGATAAGCTGCCAAAAATGTTCGCACTTAAAGCTAAGGTAGAAAACTTCTTAGAGCGCATCCCGTTTGTCAGTAAATATCTGCCAGACACCATTTTGTACTACGCGAGCAAGTTGTTCCCACAACATTTACCAGAGCGAATGCTGGATTTCCGTGACAAGTATGAGCATCACCTGGTATTGAAAATGAGTGATGGTGGTATTGCTGAAGCACAAAAATACCTCAAAGAAGTTTGGGCTGTTGAAGACGACTGTGATTTCTTCGAGTGTACGCCGGAAGAAGGTAAAAAAGCTTATTTACATCGCTTTGCAGCCGCTGGTGCAGCAATTCGGTACGAGACGATTCATCGAAAAGACGTAGAAGACATCGTTGCACTTGATATCGCATTGCGACGCAATGATGAAGAGTGGCTAGAAACTTTGCCTGAAGAGGTGAGTAAGAACCTTGTTCAAGCGCTCTATTATGGTCACTTTATGTGTTACGTCTTCCATCAAGATTACATTTTCAAAAAAGGGACTGACACGAAGTTGATGAAAAAGCTGATGCTAGAGCACCTCAATAGCCGTGGTGCCAAATACCCAGCAGAACATAATGTGGGTCACTTGTATGAAGCCGAAAACTCGTTGCAGAAGTTTTACCACGAATTAGACCCAACCAATACCTTTAACCCTGGTATTGGTAAAATGGACAAATATAAGCGCAATTGTAACTGCTGTGCGTAATGTGCTGTCTCACTATGATTAATAATCGTTGTTCATCGTTCAAATGATGAGCATAAGATAAGCCCTGATGACACTTGTGACATCAGGGCTTTGTGTTTTGGGTCTTTTATTGATGACTGGTATCGGCGTTGAAACAGCGACTAAAGAGCACGTACCGCGGCGGCGGCGATGATGCCTGCTGCAATTGCTGGTAGAGGCTTTTTCACGATGAACATGACAACAGCAGTAGAAAACAGTGCTGCTCTAGCACCATTATCACCCTCTACTGCTAGCGGAGCTAAAAGGGCAACCAGTACGGAGCCTGACATCGCAGTAATGAAACGTTGAACCCGTTCGCTAATTGGAATGAATGACATAACATACACTCCGCCCCAGCGGGTTATGAGCGTGACTAACGCCATAGCGATGATGATAAGCAGTGTGCCACCTATGGTTGTTTCGATGTTCATGCTTTCTTCTCCTTCCAACAAGCACCCAATACTCCGCCAGTAATGGCGCCAACCACTACGTGGCTATTCTCTGGCAAATACCAATACGCCAACATAGAAGAGGCTGCTGCTATGGCCCAAATCGCAAAGATTCTTAAGTCTTTCGGCCCGGCCACCACCATAGACAGCAGGAAGCATCCCATAACCATATCGAGCCCGAGGCCCACCGGATCTTTGATTGCGCTACCAAAATAAATGCCGATCCAGGTGCCCACAATCCAAAAAGACCACATCGCTAAGCCGCCACCAACAAGCAAGCCAAAGCCTGGTTCTTTTCTACCAAATGCATTGAGTGCCATTGCCCAGTTGGCGTCTGATGCAACCAGCATTACACCGTAACGTTTTGTTGGTGGGAGTTGTCGTAACCATGGATAAAGTGTGGCTCCCATCAAGAGGTGACGAGCATTAATAGCAAATACAGTAATAAGAACTGGAATGAGAGGAACTTCTGCTCCCCACATTTCTAACGTGGCAAATTGTGAAGCACCGGCGAAGACCAGTGTGCTCATCAACATAGTGGGAAATACATCTAGTCCAGTCTGTACGGCAGCAACACCGAAAGCGAGGCCAAATATGACCACGAACATAGAGAGAGGTAAAAGTTGGGTGAAGCCGTTCCAGACGTCAAGCCGATTAAATTCGTGCAACTCAGTGGAGGAGCGTTGAAGATGTTGAGTATTTTCTGTCATAGAGATACCTAGCTAGCAGGCAAAGGGGCAGTGCCATACGAGTGTGTTTGTTATTCTTTTGTAAACTTCATGTTTAACATCAATTAGAGGGGCTTTCAAACACTAAGTGCTATATAAAAATGAGCCATCCAAGCGGCTTTAAGAAACAGAGTGTAGAGAGTCGCACTTGGTAGTGCTAAAGAAGAGTAAAACAACAGAAATAGTAAGCTCTGTTTAATTGATAGAATCACGAGCTAGTACAAATTAGTAGATAAGAAAGAAAGCGAGCACCAGGCTCGCTTTTTCGCTCTGTTACGAATAACTTAGTAGGTTTATTTTACGTAGACACGAGGGTTCGCGCTTCCCCAAACCGTATATAGTTCAGGGAAGATGACTTCTGCGTGTTTTTCCATCTCAGCAGCTGAAATCGTTTTGCCTTGTTGGGAGCCAAACAAAACAACTTCAGAACCAGGCTCAACATCTTTGATACCTGTAACATCTACCATTGTGGTGTTCATTGAAGCAACGCCCGCAACTTTTGCACGTTGGCCATTGATCAGAACTTCTGCTGTATTCCCCATTTTTCGTGGATAGCCATCAGAGTAACCAACAGGAATGTTCGCCATTAAGCTTTCTTTGCTTGTTGTGTAGCTGCTGTCGTAACCGACTGTGCTATTTTTTGGCAGGTGGTGAACGGATGCCACGCGTGTTTTGAAAGACACGATAGAAGGGTACTCAGGGTTAGTTGGTAAGTCTCCGTATAAAACGCCACCAGGACGAACCATATCAAGCTGGGCCTCAGGAACATTAAGCGCGGTGTAAGAGTTTGCTACGTGCAGTAAAATGTTGTCGCGTTTTAGATTCGCTTCTTTAATCAGCCATGCAGAACTGTCTTTGAATGAAGCTAACTTTTGGCGCACGTCGTCTGCATTGTAGTTAGGGAAATGAGTCATGATACCAACAATATTAACACCAGCTTGTTGAGCGATTTCTAGCGCTTCTTTCTTGCCCGCTTCTGTCGTCATATCAACACCATTACGTCCCATACCACCGTCGTTCAGAGCAAGGTGAGCTTTGATTTCTTTACCAGCTTTCTCGGCTAGTTTAGACAGTGCTTTAGCTTGCTCTGCTGTGCCTATCAACTCTTCGACATTTAGGTCGATTGCGGCTTCAATCTCGCCAATATCCGCTGAGCGTACACGCATAAGTTGGCCTTTAAAGCCACTGTCGCGAACAGTTTGTGCTTCGGCGTTACTTGCAACGGCAACGCAAGGAATTTGTTGTTCGATAATAGTCGGCATCAGGCCTGCGATACCATTGCCGTATGCGTCGGCTTTCATCACGGCGCAGATTTTCGTTTTGCCATCCATGTGCGATTTAAACTGCTCAATATTATCGCGGAACTGACCTAAGTTTATTTCTAGCCAAGCGTTAGCACCTTGAACTTGCTCTGCTTTTGCTGCTGTATTGCTAATTTGAAGAGGAGCAGCAGTAGCTTGCATTACAGGAGCCGCGATTGCAGCAGCGATAGTCAGTGATAGTAAGGTTTTATTTAAGCGCATAAAGTCTCCGTACGCGTTTTTTGTATTGGTTATGTTATTGAGTACTTGGGGAAAGTACCTGACGAAGTAAAACGCTCCAAGTGGTGCTTTGGAGCGTTTATGAAGATAGTGATTTAATATATACCTAAATATACCTCAGTGATGACATTCAATTTAAGCAAATCGGGATTGATTTGATATCTACTAAGGTACCCACTGAGTTTAACTCAGTTTAAAGCGGCTCATTACATCTTTAAGAGAAATGGATAGCTGGCTTAGTTCGCGGCACGCCTGTGCGGTTTGCTCCGAGCCTTGCGAGACCTCTTGAGATGCCAAATGTATGTTTTCAATGCTGCGGTTAAGCTCTTCCGCAACAGAGTCTTGCTGGTTACAAGCCGTGGCGATTTGGGCACCCATGTCTGAGATGTCCGAAATCGAATGCTCAATGTCGCTCATCAGCTGTTTTGATTGAATGCCTTGTTCTGCACATTCTGAGATGCTGGTTCTAGAAAGTTCAGTAGCTGATTTTGCGTCTTTTGCAAGTGATTGTAGCTGCTCAATGATCGAAGTGATTTCACTCGTTGAATCTTGCGTACGGCCGGCAAGAGTTCGAACTTCGTCTGCAACGACGGCAAAGCCACGACCAGACTCACCAGCACGCGCCGCTTCAATGGCTGCATTAAGTGCAAGTAGGTTGGTTTGATCGGCGATGTCGCGGATAACATCCACGATCACGTTAATTTTATTCGATTGCTGTTCAAGCTCTGCTACGGTATCGCCTGCAGCGCCAATTACGTTTGAAACTTCTTGAATCGCGTCAACCATACCTTGGGTTTCACGAACACCGTGTTGTGTGCGGCGGTTTGCTTCGTTAGCTTGGTTCGCTGAGTCTTCAGTGTTACGAGCAACATCGGCTACGGCCGCTTTCATTTCTGTCATTGCTGTTGCGATGTGCGTAATTTGCAGCTGTTGATCTTTCATACCAGACGCAGAAATATCGGAGATTTGGTTCATCTCTTCGACAGCGCTGCTTAACTGAGTAACTGCAGCAATCACATTATCGATAACTTGGCGTAAGTCGTCTTGCATCTTAGTGGTCGCGTCTGCCAGTTCACCAAGCTCGTCATTGCCGATTGCTTTACGGTCAATGTCACTTGATAGATCACCTGTCGCGATGGCATTTGCTTGCTCAACAACAAGTTTAAGTGGGCCACAAATTAGGCGAGTCAGCACGTATGTCATGCCTACCATGATCAGTAGAATAATCACGTTACTTGCAATTGAAGAATTACTCAATCCATTTACAGAGGACAGGATATGAGTTTTGTTGCTATCCATAGCTTCTTTAAGGAGACGGATTAGTTCGCCTAACTCTGAGTCAACCGCTTCGAAAGCAGACAAAGAGTTCGCCAAAATAGGGTGGGCCTTGCTTTTGTCGTTAGCTAGCATCG
This sequence comes from Vibrio sp. 1069, assembly GCF_033340555.1. Taxonomy (NCBI): domain Bacteria; kingdom Pseudomonadati; phylum Pseudomonadota; class Gammaproteobacteria; order Vibrionales; family Vibrionaceae; genus Vibrio; species Vibrio sp. 1069. The sequence goes on along the minus strand of NZ_JAWOWP010000002.1, from coordinate 495,551 downwards.
CTTCATTGTACTGGTCCATAGTAACCAAGTACTTTTTCCACTGACGCATAAGACGCTGGTAAGTTTGCTGCTCTTCGCCAGGCCAGATAGTTTCACCGTAAGCGTTGAGCTCTCTAGTGATCTTTTCGCGTTCTCTAATATTGTTAGAAATTTTAGTTTTGACTTGGTCTGCGTCTTCATAAGTGTACGCAGCAAATTGAGCTCGGCGCCAGCGAGACAAATGATCTCGAATCGAATCGACCCTTTCCATTGCAGGAAGCGTATCGTCGGTATAGTTTAAAAGCTCAGATTTGATGCTTTTGAGCTCTGTAGATAAAAATACGCCAAATGCAATGTTGACGATGGCAATGAGTAAAAACGATAGCGATATCTTTTTCGCTATAGAAAGATTCTTGATAGACATTAGTGATATACCTTGTTTTTCTTATGTTGTGTCGCCAAAGTAAACCACATCCTTATATGTGATATATGTCCATTAAATTACTGCAACTCGTGTAACGTACCATTATTTATTGATATTTTCGATAATGAATTGAGCTTTGTTTGAAAATAAAAAAAGTCAATGATTTTATAAAGGTACGACCACATTCGATATAAAGTTATCGGTAACAAAATATGATGTTCTGTACGCAGTCGTGCCAAGAGTAGGGAATCAAATTGTTACAGATGTTACAACGATGAAAAGATCAGCGTTCATAACGTGATAGTCGCGTGTTTACCTCGAAGCAGTTACGGACACTAGTATGCGTATGACTTCATAGCTAATGAAAGGGAACGGGTGCTTATTGGTCTAATTGAATGCCAAATATACTAGGCAGATCGCTTTTTAAGCACTTAAATCAAAAAGATAAAATTTATTGTTGACCAGATAAATTAATCCGTTAAAGTACGGCTCGTTCTCACGGCAAAGGCCGCTGAGACAGATGGTGTCTAACCCATCGCATGATTGCGTTGCCCTGGTGGTGGAATTGGTAGACACAAGGGATTTAAAATCCCTCGGCGTTCGCGCTGTGCCGGTTCAAGTCCGGCCCGGGGCACCATCAAAATCTTTGGTGACAGAGATACAAAATCAGAAAGGCGCCTTGGCAGAGTGGCTATGCAGCGGATTGCAAATCCGTGGACCTCGGTTCGACTCCGGGAGGCGCCTCCACTATTTCGAAAGCCAGTCTTAAATGACTGGCTTTTTTCGTTTTTAGTCCACCTTTTCGTAACCCTTCGCGCTTTCCTAAAGTCTCCCATGTTTTGATCACCATTCAATATTTTTAACGCGCTAATCATTGATTTTATAAATGTTAGACAACTCAATAATTGTATAGTGTGATTGGTGATAGTTTCTCTTCGATTGTAATCCGAACTTTTTGTATTACAGGCAGCAACCTAGCTAGCGTCATAGTTAGTATCGCTTGGTGCGTATATGCAGAAAGGAGGATTCTAGTCCTTAACGTGAGAGAAAAATAATGAAAACATTCAACCTTAAACCTACACTTTTACCCTTAACTTTGCTGCTCAGTTCGCCTGTAATGGCGGCACAAAATGGCACCATGATGCAGTATTTCCATTGGTATGTGCCAAATGACAGTGCGCTCTGGACACAAGTTGAAAACAACGCTTCGGCACTATCTGGCAACGGCTTTACTGCGTTATGGTTACCGCCCGCCTATAAAGGTGCTGGTGGTAGCAACGACGTCGGTTATGGCGTTTATGATATGTATGATTTGGGAGAGTTTGATCAAAAAGGTTCGGTGCGCACCAAGTATGGCACCAAAGATCAGTACCTAAGCGCCATCAATACTGCCCATAAAAACAATATCCAGATTTATGGCGATGTGGTGTTCAACCATCGCGGTGGTGCGGATGGAAAGTCTTGGGTTGATACCAAGCGAGTCGATTGGAACAACCGAAATATTGAACTTGGTGATAAATGGATTGAAGCGTGGGTAGAGTTTGATTTCCCTGGGCGCAACGACAAGTACTCAAACTTTCATTGGACGTGGTACCACTTTGATGGCGTGGACTGGGACGATGCTGGCGAAGAAAAAGCTATCTTCAAATTCAAAGGTGAGGGTAAGGCATGGGATTGGGAAGTGAGCTCGGAAAAAGGCAACTACGATTACCTTATGTACGCTGATCTAGACATGGATCACCCTGAAGTTAAGAAAGAACTTAAAGACTGGGGTGAGTGGTATATCAACATGACTGGTGTTGATGGGTTTAGAATGGACGCGGTGAAGCACATCAAATATCAATACCTGCAAGAATGGATTGATCACCTACGTTGGAAAACAGGGAAAGAACTATTCACGGTCGGAGAGTACTGGAACTACGATGTGAATCAGCTGCATAACTTTATCACCAAAACCTCTGGCAGCATGTCTTTGTTTGATGCACCGTTACATATGAACTTTTATAATGCGTCTAAATCGGGTGGTAGCTACGATATGCGTCAAATCATGGATGGTACGCTGATGAAGGACAATTCAGTCAAAGCGGTAACCTTAGTAGAAAACCATGACACTCAACCTTTGCAGGCTTTGGAGTCGACGGTTGATTGGTGGTTTAAGCCGCTCGCTTACGCGTTTATCTTATTGCGTGAAGAAGGCTATCCATCCGTGTTTTATGCAGATTACTACGGCGCGCAGTACAGTGATAAAGGGCATGACATCAATATGGTCAAAGTGCCTTACATTGAAGAGCTAGTAACACTGCGTAAAGATTATGCGTATGGCAAACAACATTCTTATCTCGACCACTGGGACGTAATTGGTTGGACTCGAGAAGGTGATGCAAAGCATCCACATTCAATGGCCGTGATCATGAGCGATGGACCTGGCGGCTCGAAGTGGATGTATACGGGTAAACCAAGTGCTCGCTACGTAGACAAGTTGGGTATCCGAACTGAAGAAGTTTGGACTGATGCGAATGGTTGGGCTGAGTTCCCAGTAAACGGCGGATCTGTCTCGGTTTGGGTTGGCGTTGAATAATCCATTCCTGTGATTTTGATACAGAGTAGGCAATTCTTGATAAATCTTTTCAATGAATCAATGTGTTATTTGATATTCATTCAACAAATGAGTAACTTATATTTGAGCATAATCTAGAGGAAGATAAAGAATGGAATCTATTGCTGATGTATTGGTTGTGGCTATTGTGTTCGGTGCCATATTTGGGGGCGGGATAATAAAGTTAATCTTGAACCATCGTAAAGAAGTAAGAGCGTTGGAGATATCTGAACGTAATACGATGAGCCGAGAAGAACAAGATAACCTTAACAAGCAAATTGGTGACTTGAAGCGACGTGTTGAAGTGTTAGAGCGAATTGTCACAGATAACAAATATCAACTTGAAAAAGAAATTGCCTCTCTGTAGATCACCACTTAATCGTAAAGCCGGCGAAGTCCGGCTTTTTCGTGTCTGTACGTCATACCTTTCGGATGTTTAACTCAGCGTTCATCAAAAAAGTCTTTGTCGCGAATGTATTTACTCATAAAGTGATAAGAGAACGGTCGCATTAGCCAACTAAATAAGGAGCGCCCAAGCCGTATGAGCGTTGGGGTGTTCTCGTATATTCTCCCGTTATATAACCATAGCATTTTGCCTACATGCCAATACAAAAAAGGTACGGGCGGCATAAAGGTCACGATGTCGATGTCGCAACAAATCCTGTATGTTTTGTGCCCCAAACGGTAGCGTTTCTTAAACGTCCAATCCCCGACAGCGGGCTGTCCGAAAGTGACCACGCGTTTAATGCTTTTGGGGTATTTTTTCTCAATATAGTCAGCAAAAACACTGCCAATCGCGCCACCTGAAGAGTGGCCAGTAATAGTGATTCTTTTTCCCCTGAGAATAAGTGGTACAACGATACCTTCGAGGCGTTCGATCACGGTCAACCCTAACCGATCTTCATTCCGGCTCGGTAAACTTTCTTGGAACAACAGATGATAGAAACCCGCGTGAATGCGATAGTTTAGTCCCAACCTTCGACAGCTTCTCGTCCACATCGCGAAGTTCAACAACCAATCACTGATACTGTGTGAGCCTTTAATCACTACGACCACTTCACTCTGTTTTTTACTCCAGAGCACGCGAATCATAATCTTACCGTGTTCATTTCTAATGACTCGTTGCCCATTAGGATCGAACCCGTATTGAGTTTGCCTGAAGACGCGAGGGTAGGCGAGATTACAAAGCACCGCATAGCGCTCGTATTGGTATCGTTTTAATGGTTTCACGTTAACTTTCTTAGTGGAGCCTAACGGTTGACTGTAATTAATGAATATTAAAAATACGTGAACCTTGATTTAGGGTCGGTAGAGATTCTGTGTATTGGTATCGCGAATGAAAGACTCAAACTGGCTTAAATGCGTCAAGATGGTTTGGCGAGAGAGTTCATGATGTTCGCTAAGTACGTTAATTAGCTTTTTCAAAGCCTTACGATCTTGTTTATTGAGATTTGCTGTCTCTTTGAGTTGTGCGAAAAATTCAATTTGACTTGAAGTGTCGTTAAAGTCACCGAGCTTGTCTTGCAATAGTTTTAGTTGTTTCACGTTGTTTTTGTGCTGTTGGGAAGGATAGAGCGTGGAAAATCCTTCTAACAAATAACGCAGCGCTTTGCACTTTATCCGCATCGAATGAATCACACTGTCGCGACTTTTGTCCGAGATCTTGCGTCGTGCTTTATCAACTTTTTTAAATTGATCGGAGATTTTTTGGCTTGCGAAGAGTAACGCAGGTACGTTGCTATCCACTCGTTCGTGTTGCGTACTTCGCAGCAGACTATTCCTGACCAAAGTGCAGTGCGTTGTGTATTCTTCTGTAGCTAGCCAACGCGTAACTTTTGCCTGTTCGTAAGCACGTTCGGCTTCGATAAAGCCAAAAAGCTGCTCAAGAGACGATTTGTGGTTTGGGAGCATTTCAATGTATTGGTTTTTGCCCAAGATAAATACGTCCAAATCACGCAGCTTATTTGTTTTCTTCATCATTATTTTTAAATGAGGTTTCAAAATACGCTGCTCAAAAGGAGGGATCAGTTCGCGAAGTAGTAAGCATAGTGAGCGTATGCGCCTTAGTGTGACGCGATACTGGTGTGTATATTCAGGGTCCAAGTCATGGACGATCCCCTGTTCCAGAGAGCGAGCATAATCAAATTCAGTAAGTAAGAAGTGGGACACTACGAAGTCGAGTTCGGAATCAGTATGTAGCGGTAATTGAAATGATGACTTTCGAAACATGATGAGCGCTTATTTGTCCCCTGCAGTACGAGTTAAGTTTATACCCATACTGCCAATTTGTGCGACTTGTCGATTCCTCATTGACATGAAGTGATGAAGCAAAGTAAACGAGAGCAAAACATGCTGATGTTCTTGTGAGCAAAATGATCGCCCTTTGTTCGTTTGAGTTGGCTTTTTAACCATTTGAATAAAAGAGACTAATTTTTTGTTGACCAGATAAATTAATCCGTTAAAGTACGCCTCGTTCTCACGGCAAAGGCCGCAGAGACAGATGGTGTCTAACCCATCGCATGATTGCGTTGCCCTGGTGGTGGAATTGGTAGACACAAGGGATTTAAAAATCCTAGAAAAATTGCGGTGTCGTAATCAGTAAAAATCATATCAAGCCGGCTTAATGCTGGTTTTTTTGTACCTGAAATTCAGGGTAAGCCTTCTCCTCAAACCTACCTCCTGTCTATCTCCTGTTCTCTGTGCAGATTTCCTGTGCGATTAAAGTGTCAAGAATCTCCTGTGCTGATGAACTGTGCGTGATTTACGTGCCAATATAGCCAAGGCTGAATTGCTGTGGGTCTCTTGTCTGTGTCCGGTCTGGTGGGGCGTGATGAAGCGGACGCGAAACCTAATAAAAGTTTTTACTTAAGGGTTAGTGTCCACTTTATAGAAAATTAACTAGTAATCATCCCGGCCCAAACGTTATCAGTTCACAATTTTTGGCAAGTATGCGCATGCTGGAATATCTTTCTTATGCAGCGTGTTGATATGATTGTGTGCTAAAGATCAGCTTGAAATATGTCTATCGAAAACCTGTTTGTTGAAGACATTCAAGATTCATATTTGGAAAAGGGCGAGTTAATGAGTAAAGTATCATTGTTTTTTGGTGCTGGTGCCGAAATTGGCTATGGTTTACCGTCAGGAGGGAAATTTGCCCTCGACATATTTAGAATGGATGTTGCTGAAGACAAAAAACGGTTAAGAGAAGCAAGGGAAAAAGTCAATAAACGCTCAAATTATGCCAAGAATTGGCTACCACAAGACTATGAGAAGAAGCCCATATCATCATTTGGTAGAACTCAATATGAAAGCTTGGTTAAAAGTAGTTTAGAGTACAAACGTTTTGATATTATTAGATATCTATCAGAATTTGACTCTAGAGTCTCAGAATTAGCCCGTAAGTTTGATGAAACATTTGATAGAAACATACGCGAAGCTTTTGAAAGGGTTTTGGGTATATCATTTGGTTCAGAAACATTTAGCCATGAAATTAGAATTTCTGGTATTTTGGGAGATTATAATCAACTGTTCTCAAGCGACTTTTTCTCGAGTTACTTGAAAGCACTTGAGCTCCCATCCACGGATGAAAACTTCTTTATAAGAAAAAGGTGCCGTGACTTTTGTCGTTCTGTCCTTGAGCTGCTTATAGGGGCTTGTGGCGAAGAATTAGTGCATAATTTAAATGATGGCATTTTTGAAAAGAAACCTGATGAGATTGACATATTTGATGATCTCGGGGCTATTTTTTCTTTAGATTATAGAGGGGCAGGTTTGACAGGCCTCGAAGTTATCTTAGATGGCGAGCCAATTGCAATAACAGCTGATACAAGTGATGAACACCTTATATGTGCATTTGCCCTAGAAATTCTTGAAGATATCTTTGCTGCTTCACTAGACTATCAATCACTGATTGATTCTAACTGGCGCTATCTTTATAGCCCAAAAACAGATTGGGCCAAATTTTGCAAGATAAATATATTTTTGAATACGGCTCAACGATATATATCATCTATAGCTGATAAATTCCATGAGAAAATAATAAGTGGTGATGGTTACTATCATGATATTCTAAATATTAAAGAAGAGCATGAAATTAAGGCTATTGGTACAACGAACTATAACAACTTTATCGGAACAATATCAGATGAAGATGTTTATTATTTGAATGGTTCAGTTGATGACTGCTATGATCCTTACCTAAATACTATTGTATCTAAAGAAATCTCAGCCGATAGTCAGCATTTTACAGTTCCATTTTTATTTACTCAAAGTGGGATTAAACCTCTCACATCAATTAAAATGTCTGAACGTTATGTGAAATTATACAATAACCTAAAGGAGTCTGATGTAGTCGCAGTTATAGGCTATGGTTTTAATGTGGATGACGGGCATATTAATGGCCTATTCCGTTCTTGTATAGAAGATGATGGAAAGGAACTAGTTATTTTTCACTACACAAATGACTTTGGTGCAGAATCTGATTTAAAGCTTAAAGAGTATTATCAAGAAAGATTGAGGTTGAAAGACCATTCAGGAATTACCGTTATTAAAGTAGGGAATGACCGGAAAACACCTGAAGGTAGTTTTTGGTACGATACGTTGAGAGAGTAAAACAGTTGAACTTTCTTTGTCAGTAACCTGGAATAGATGTGAAGCCTGACTTGTCTGTATTACATTAGGCTTCGTGTCCGACTTTCTTCCGGATTAGTACAAAAATTAGACATATATTCTTATTGAGTAAGCCAGTAAAGAGGTTCACTTAATATGGAGAAACGTTTTAAATTCACTACGGCTAAGATCACTAGCTTACCTTCCAATGATCCTAATTCTCGGTCCACTGAAGCAGAGTATTCCTGTTCCGAATTATCGGGCTTCAAGGTTCTGGTTGGTAAAAATGGGCGAAAGAAGTGGTTGGTTCGATATACTTTGAATGGTAAAAAAGGCTCTTTATCTCTTGGTACGTTTCCAGAAGTTTCCTTGGCGGATGCAAGGAAGCAAGCGCAACGTATTAAGCTAATGGTTGCTGAAGGAATAGATCCAAAAAACTCAACCGTCAAACCAGACATACCTACTGTATCTGAATACTTCAACAATCACTTCATTAAAATTTCTAAGTCACGCAAGAAAAGCTGGCGTCATGATATAGCAAGATTTAACCACTGTGTTGATATTTGGGATATCAGTTATGACCAGCTTAAAGTTTCACACATACAGTCCATGGTTGCAGGATTGATGGATAAGGTTCATTTACGTGGTAAGAAGCTAAGTCGTTCAACAATTAACCGTGTGTTATGTTTGCTCAAGCTAATGGGCCGCATGATAGAAGAAGAGTACTCCATTCCCAACGTTGCGGCTCGTGTTAAGTTGTTTCCAGAAACAGGAGCTAGGGAGCGATGGCTATCGCCTCAGGAGATAAAACGGATTTTCGAAGAGCTAAGAAAACCGGATTATTGTCCTATTCGTAGCCGGTTTATTATTCTGCTTTTCATGCTGGGATGCAGAGAACGCAGTCTCAGGGCTGCTCGTTGGCCAAATATTGACCTTGAAAATGGTGTGATGCGTATACCAAGGGAAGACTCAAAGAATGGGTTTCAACACCAGATCCAGCTTACACCCCAGGCGATTCAAGAGTTTCGTTTTTTGCTAAGGCTCAAGAAGAAGGGGAACCCATATGTATTTCCAGGGCAAAAAGAAAAGTCACACATCAGCCAACCTCGACATTTGTTCAACAAGATCAAAAAAGAATTGATGCTTAAAGAACCCGATCAGATCGTTTTTCATACAGCACGTCACTCTTATGCATCATCACTTATATCTGCAGGCGTTGATGTTGGTGTGCTAAAGCAACTTCTCGGCCATAAGTCCATTAGTAGCACAATGCGTTATGCGAGAGCTGGGAATGAGTCTCTTCGTCAATCTTCGCAAGTTCTAATCCAATTAATCGACGAAGCCTAATCGCTTCGATATTAAATCAACATATCAAGCCCGAACTCAACGAATGAGTTCGGGCTTTCTTATATATGGAGTTTTGAAAATGAAAATAATCACACAATTCAATGAGCTTGACTCTCTACCATTATCGAAAGAGACGATAGCAGCTTTACGACACCACATGACTGAACCATTCGAATTTGATGATGTAATTACTGCTGAATTCTGGCAAGAGGTTAGCACTAGCCTGATATTAATCGAAGAGTCAGATACGGATGAATCCATTAATCAGCAACCAGAGAGTGTTCAGCATCTTATTCGTTTTGTACAAAACTACCCCGAAACGGTTTACCTTATTAACAGTACTGACACGGATTTTATCATTGCCCTTGCCATCATCACATCAGCAGGGGGCGGCGTTTATTTAGTTAGTCCGACATCAAATACGTCTCACCCTGTACAGGTTTTGTTACCGCACGCAGAGTCGCTATAACTCAAGCCAAACAATAAGGATAAATATCTATGTCCCGCAAAACCGCCAGTAATAAAAATAAAGCCGATAGCGAGGTAGAAGTTATGGAAGAAAACTTACAGACAGGAATGGAACCGGAGAAAGTACAAGAGACACAAGACCAAGGTAATCAGGAAGCAATAGAGTGTGAGAATACTGCCACTTTGCTATCAGGGAAAGCTAAAAAGCTTAGTCCAAAGAGCGAGAGTTACATTTATTTCGACTTGGTCAAAACAATAGAAGATGAAGAACTGCATCTAAAGCTAACGGGCAATGATAGTGGGGGCTTATTTACCAAAGAACTCATTTCAATAAGAAAATTGATAAATATTCTTAAGGAGTACAAAGATAAATCATTTAAAAGTACAGTGTTAAAACCAGCAATAATCGGCGGAAGTGCTAATAATCCCTCGTTTACAGCTAGTGCACTGAGATCTGATACGATTGGACTAATAAAGGCTGCGCCGAATAGTCTGTTTCTTCACGTTCTGTCGACAAATTTTGATGAACGTCGTGATCAACTGCTCGCATTAGTTGACGCTGACACCTCCACCGAAACTACCGCATAAACCCCTTTCATACTGCGCACTAATCAAGAGCGCAATCCTCGAAAAATCAAAGAGAAATTATTATGAAACTGACCTATGGCGAAAAGCTAGGGCTACCTGTGTCTGATGCTTTTAAACAACTAATTAATGAAGAAGTCAGTAAACATCAAATCAACAATGACGTTACCGCAATTACGCTTAATTACCGTGATAGTTTATATACACCCGAAGATGGAGGATTTCACCCAGTAGAGCTACGTTTTGAGAAAAAAGATAACTGCTGGCATCTGGCTTACCTGACTGACTTTTCCTATGCTGGCCTTTACTCTGAACTTGAGAAAGAAATTGATTTCGATGTGACTCACGATGTCGCTTTCATCCGGTTCATGGGCGAAGTACCACTAAGCAGGCCAGATGTGCAGGACTTCTTTAAAACTTACCAGGCTAACTTTATCAGCTATGTAGCAATGGAAGCTTACGATGACGTTAAGCTAACTGTGGACTGAAGGAACGACCAGACCGGGACAAGAAATGAACAGGAGAAATTTTCACGTTGCTCTGGTCTGTACATTGGACAAGCCATCATGCCAGTGAAAACAAGGTGCGATGGCTTTTGCCTTTTCATTACTGGTCACCGAGCCAAGGGATTAGAAAATCCTTGAACTTCAAAGCCAAAGGAGGAGATCTGAATGACCTTGTGTCAAATCAGTAGTTGGAACTGTCAGGGAAAATTCCCGAGAAAGTTAGCGTTCGACTCATGGCTACATGTAAAAGCAAGGGCTGAAAACAGGTGCGTTGTGTTTGTGGAAGGTCAAAGCGGCCACGGAGCCTAAATCACATTGTTATAAGGTGAACTGGCCGGTTGATGGGGGACGGATTAGTAATCGGCTATTCCGGCCCCATTACTATTACTGGCAATGAGGAAGGGTAATGGATCGCCAAACGGACAATTTTCGTTAAACGTGATGCACTCTAACGATAGCCAGAGGTGATTGAATCTGTAATTTCAATAGCTATATATTATTAACAATTCGGCCCCTAGCGGGTTATTTATTAGTTTATTAGGATGTACTAAAAAATAGCAACGTTTTAAGTTTTCCCTTATTCGGTATCAGTCTACGATTCCATCAAGTCAAGGGCTTTGTATGCGGAGCATGGAAAGACAAGAAAATGGCTCATACTGGAATGTTCAAGGCTAGGGCCGAGGAGTTGGGTAACTCGCGGCTTGATTATGTAGCGGGGTGTCTACGACGGAGATGTCAGCCAACACCAAGATTTAGACGGTGATTGACTAGGAACTGTGGCTTTTACATGACGGTGTTCAGGTAGATCTGAAGTTCTTGCTTCAACTGGTACCGCAACCAGTCGGGTGACAATACCTCTGCATCAGGAAGCCACGCCTTTAGCTGACGAAGCAAGTGTGGAATGTTATTGGTTTGGTTACAGGCTAATACGTCTCCGGAATCCAGTACTTTCAACATTCGAAAATCATGGTCGGTGCTTTCATTGAAGAAGGCATCGGCAATTCGTCCCCGAATCTGTATAACCACGTCAACAGGAGTTATTAACTCAACATCTGATCGCCAACCAGTGATGCTCTGCTCGACGTTAGTATCGGGAGAGTATTTGTCCTCATATCGGACTAACTCGGAAATTCTGGCAACTCTGAGTAAATCTAGGCGGTTTCTGTGTGCTCCGGCGAGATACCAGAGTCCTCTATCGTTCACCAACCGGTATGGGTGGAACTGATCATAGGCCTGTCCATCGCAGACAAAGCTGATTACGTGCCGTAGTTGAACCGATTCGATAAGTTTCTGGAACATAGAAGCGTTTTCGCTGATGTCTTCAATCCGTGGGTTCTTGAATAGAAACGGCGTCGTCGGTTTGTTGTTAAGCACTCCGTTACTCAGGTAGTGCTTGCCTGAAAACAGGGTGTCGAGTCCCATGTTGGCAAGTAATGTTGATATTTCGTGGTTAGTCTGCTTACCCAAGACTTTTGGATCAAGAAAATAACATGCACCTTCGCGTTGAATAGGGAGGTAATTTAATCGCTCATTGAAATCCCTCTGCAGGGTTCTTTCACTCACACCGAACTCTCGCCTCAATTCTTCCAGATATAGCCGTTCTCCCGTATTCAAACGGGTCAAAATAATACCAAGTCTTTTCGCTAGGGTGTCGTGTTCTTTCATGCTACGCATTTTAGATAGACCACTCGTCAGGGCATGTCGTGCTTTGAGAGAATCCGATTATTTCTAGCTAAACTTCATAAGGTTACTGATATTGCTATAGCTTTTATTGGTCGCCACAGCGTATGTCTGACAAGGCATATATAACTTGAGTGAAATTGATTCACTCGTCTCGACACTACCTGTCGATCACCCTCTTTAAACTATTAACCATTCTCGCTTTCGGTGCCTTTACCGATGGCGTCATGACGTATTCAAGGAAACAACACAATGAAAAAATCAATCATCCTGCTAGGTCTAACGTGTCTATTCGCTACCACATCATCATTCGCTGGCGGTACGCTCGGCGGTAATCCGGCTGACATTTCGAAGATAGAAAAATCCTGGAATGGGAAAGCAGGTAAACAAGTTTACTCTCAGTCTGGCCCACGTATTGAGTGGTATGCCGATGCCTGTGGAACCATGAATGGCAAAGTCATGGATGTGGCGAAATGCGGTCTAGATACCCCTAAAGGTAAAGCACAATAAGTTTCGTTGCGGAGCTTGGCTCAAGGTACATCGGTTTCGAATTGGACTCTCTAGGCCGAGGTATCAATGAGCTTCGCAACACCCCATTACTTCATCCAATAAACAATAAGGAGTCTTTATATGACGATTAAATCAATCACAACCCTAGTAACAACCTGTCCGGCATGCGGTGAGCGTGCTTATGATGATGGTAGCTGTCAGGTGTGTGGTCACTCTCACTAAGCAGTGTTACAAAAAATTAGAGGACCATGTTCTTTACTGAGCATGGTCCTTTTTCATATATAAAAGAGGCAAACATGCAAAGCAGAACCTTTTCACAATCGTCATCCCAATCCAAAAAGAACACAGGTATTCGTGCAGCGAAAATAGGTGCAGCTCTCGGAGCTAGGTACTATGGGGCCTACGGTGCTTTAGCTGGTGGAGTTGCTGGGTTTTTGATCGGTATTGTCGCCGACGAGGTTATAGATGATTGACTGAGCGCCAGAAGAGCAGGGGAGAACCCTCTGCTTTTTTTTGTTAAGGGGCAATGAGGCTCACAAAAGTGGACGTGTTTCCTTAGTAAATGACTCATTAAGGAATGTCGTCCACTTTCGTTCACGCAGTGATTACACTTGATTTTTGAGTTCTGAGTGTCTCCAAATTATTTTTGGACAGAAGTTACTTAGAGTTTCTACTTAAAGTAGCAAAACACGAATAACTTCAAGTATGGAAAATTCACTTAAGTTCAGTGTCCACTCTGACTGGAGCAGATCAAATTGAAGATATATCTGAGTCTGTACAACCATTCCCAAAAACTATACCTCTTCGTGGGCTAATATTTAGTTTGGAAAGTTTCTGATAAGCCGATATGTAATTTTGGTATTGTCGGCTTCCAAAACATCAATCACAGCGCCCTTATAACCAATTTGATTCGACTCACTTAGGTCATACTCTGCTTCATTATTAAAAGCTGGTCTTGCCATGTCATTGGAAAACTCACGGTAACTAATATTGATTTTATTTCCTACCTTACCGCTGTATATCAAAGTCTGTTGGAAACTGTCTTGGAACTGGGACATTTTCTTAGTGATAGTAAACTTACCATAAGCATCATCTACACAAGACTTCGCACCAAAGATGGTTACAAAACAAACTTCATTTTGTTGATTATTTTCTACGGCAATGCCCTGTATAGGGTCCGCTAATGCCGCTTTAATAACGCCAACAGGAGAGAAAAACTGTTGCTTGTTATCGTATCCGAGTTGATTGTAGTCACCCTGAGGTATGTCATACGCCAAACTTTTAATCATGCTTGATACGCGTAATACGCTCATTTCAGCCATTGTGCCTTTGCTAACCAAATGGTCTCCGACATAAGCTGTTTTAACTTCACCAACAGATGGATAGTCAACTTTAGTGACCGAGTTCGCTGGCGAACCATTGTATTGAACAGATGTACAGCCACCCAACGCAGCTAACGACAACCCTACTAAAAGTAATTTATTATTAAACATATAGTTCCTTTATTTTTAGCCCCATTGAACGGCATATAGTATACACACTTGATTGCATTTTAAAATAAACGTTATTCTTGAGGATAAAGTTAATCGCGGTATAACTTTTTGTATGGTGATACAAATATTCTGCTTTATTTCTCTGAAACTCGAACATTATTTCTCCACTATAGAATGCTTTTAACTCTTTTAGCAGCTTTTCATACTCCTATCATGCAGCCTTTCCAATCATAGTTCATTTGATAATCAATAGGTTAACGAGAGTTGTTGGATCTTAGATTACAAAATGACGCATAATTTTTAAATTGCTTACTTCGACGCGCCCTCGGAAAACTTTGGGTAAGGGGAACTTTCATCCAAGAGAAATTAATTAGCTTCAGTGATAACAAGAAAAGGGGGCATAAGTGTGCTAGGGAATTGGTACCACTAAGAGAGCTATCCAATCAACTAAGTATCGATTTGCCCACTAATCACTATTTGAGAAACAGAAAAAGTGGACACAAAACCTTAATACTAAATCCATTAGGCCTTGCGTCCAGTTCTGGTCATTTAGCTAGCCACACATCAAGTGTGTTCGGATCACCATCTTTGGTCCAACAATCTGGTTGGCTTATGTTGATATCGGCTCTTATCTTCAACTGAGGGTACATCTCCTGCACTACTTGGGTCATGATCTGTGCAGTTAACTCGCTGACTGCGCTTAGGTGTTTTTTCGGTGCTTCGAAAACAAAGGCATCGTGCATCGCAACGATCAATTTGGCGTCGTAACCTTTATACAATTGATGAAGTCGATTTCCGGCTGCTTTGAACAGTGCCGCAGCTGTACCTTGCACTGGCATGTTCACCATCCAGTTTTTCTCAGTATGGCCGCGCTTAGCGTCCAATTGGCGGTATCGGTGCAATCCCGTTGCAGTGCTTACATGGCCTCGCAGAGCGCCATACTGGGGCATTCTCTCAATGGCTTTTTGTAGTTCGGGAAACATCGATAGAAACTTATTCATCAGTTCCGAGGCCTTGTTGACACTGATATTGAGTTTTTTCGCTATTCCAATGCTGGTGATACCGTAAATTAGGCCAAGTGTGCATTGCTTCATGATGGATCGTTTCTCAGAATATTTTTCTTTGAAGGCCGACGAATCGCAGCTGCGGCATTCTGATTCTAACTCATCACAAAAGAACTCTTGCGCCATGGCTGTGTATAGATCGCCTTGGTTATACATCTTGACTAAGTTTGAGCCGCCATACACGCCAGCAGCAATCGCCACGGAGTTGGAGATACCACGTGGTTAAGAGTCTTTTAAAGTCATGTAATAGGATTGGTGGTCATTCCCAATTGCTGTACTATGCGCCTTTGATTTGGCTGGGAAAAGAGAGGGGCAATGGGTTACATAATCAGTAGCAGCGATCCAGATATTATTACTATGAAAAAGTTGTACGGAGATGATCTGGACGTATTCCATCCAAAACATAAAAGAACACACTTACCTGGAACAGAAGCGTACGGCTGGTCTCAGTTAGATCTGTTTTATGGATCCTTGATGAAGCTTTATCTTCGCCACTGTACTGAGCATTGCAAATTTTTGCTGAATGTGAGTGAGAGAAACTTCTCGATCGTGATGAATGTTCTTCCGAGACTTGTTGAGCATAGCCAGCAAGATGAGCGGCTGTATGAGCTGATAGGCAAAGCGTTGCGAAGCATCGATACCTTGGTATCAGATATGGTATCCAGTATTGAGTTTTCAGAAATAATGGCGCTTATTGACGAAGATGAACCGACAAAGCCATTTGTGCCGCCATATGAGCTTGCTTTAGAGAGAAGCAAAGAAAGTTGGTTTCAATTGACGCAGTACTGTGTTGATAAAGGGACCGTATCGGAGGTGACAAAAGATCTTACGTCAGATACGAAAATCCGAGGGCACCATGTTTTTGCAGTACTGGCGCTCAACTTGACTCACTTCCTGAAAGAGCATGAATCGTTATGGACCTTAAATCAAGCTAAGCGCTTGCTCCCTCTGATTTACTCTTTGATAGAGAAAGCTGAAGAAGAGCAAGTGCAGGAAAGATCAACGAAGAAGAAAAGACAGGTAAAGTGTCCCGATCTTTTCTTAGCTAACCAGCTTGGTAAGGCTGGGCGTAAAAAGAAGGCAGAGAGCACGACAGACAAACAAGACATGGAAAAAGTCTACCTGTCTCAGGAAACAGTTAAGCTGGTGTTCTTAAAAGGCTGGCTCTACCACATGACCAACGATGAAAAAGAGTATGCGCAAACACAGTTAGTGTATGAAATCATCGATAAATTTAATTTGTCAGATGGTCAGGGTGATAAATCAAAATCGGTAAATCGTTGGCTCAGCAAGATCAAAAAGCCAGGTGAATTACTAAAATATTACGCGGGTTCTGAATAGTCGTAATCAGATGCTAAAGGCTGATTGTGGGGGTAGCATTGCTAACCCCTCCATATACTGTTAACGCTCTGCAATCCAACGTTCAACACTGCCTGCATCCCCATCTTTAGTCCAGCAATGAGTGGCAGAGTCATTCAGGTCGATGCGTGGCTTGAGTTCAGGGAAGAATTCAACCACAGTCTGAATCATCACGTCGATTGTCAATCGTCCAACCTCTGGCATCTTGTCTAATGGGGCTTCGAAGATAAAGGCATCATGCATAGCCAAGATCAGCTTAGCACCATAGGGCTTGTAAAGTTGGTAGAGTCGATTCCCCGCGATCTTAAACAGAGCGGCAGCTGTTCCTTGAACAGGCATATTCACCATCCAGTTTGTCTCGTGGCGGCTTAGTGCACCGCTATTAGAACGGTGGCGATGTAATCCGGTACTGGTGCTCACACAACCCCGATATGCTGCTTGTTGTGGCGCGGTTTCCATCATGTGTTTCAGGGTAGGAAACATAGCTAGGAACCGATTCATCAACTGTTTGGCTTCGAGTTCTGATATCTCAAGACGGCTACCCAGTCCGAAGGGGGATAGGCCGTACAGAATACCGAGTACACATGTTTTCATGATATCCCGCTTGTCTTTGTGCTTATGCTTGAAAGTGTCGGAATCGCATTGCCGATCTTCGTCATCCAGGTCGTTGGCATAGAACTCCTGAGCCATGACTGTGTAGATATCCCCCGCGTTGAACTTAGCAATCAGATTCTTATCGCTGTAGACCGCAGCTGTGATGCCGACTTCAATCTGGGAATAGTCCGCTTCACCGATTCCATTTCCTGTCTTCGGGATGATGAGTGGGCGCATTGCGCCAGGTAGTCCGAGCAGGTTCGGGCTGGCACAAGATTGTCTCCCGGTTACGACTTCCAGCTGTTTGTGCTCTGGGTGCACGCGACTATCGGAACCGATAATAGTAGGCCGAAGCAGTATATCTCTCTCAATGGCTTGAACCTTGCTAAATTCAGCCAGTAGGCCGATAGCAGGGTGGATATGGGCCAGATCTTTCAATAGTTGTAACTTGAAGCTGTATTTGCCGCCCTTGTTAAAATGATCGAGTAAGTTGAGTTGACGGAAAAACGTTTCTTTTTGTTGGTGACTATTGGGATTGTCTAACCCCATTTGTGCCAGCTGACTTCTGAGCGCTTCCAGCTTAGGCGTACTGGCATTGAGCACAGCGTTGCATTTTTCCCGATCAACACTCACCCCATGCCACTCCATGGCTGCATTGGTGATGGTCCAGGGCATCTCCACCGTGATAAGGTGGTGGTAACTTCCCTGGAGGGTTAACTGCTGCATCTGAGAAAGGTAAAGCTTTGCTGCAACAATAGCGTCTTCAGCTGCATAGTGGATCTGCTCGCTGGTAAATTCTCCACTGTCATAGTCAATAAAGGAGTGCTGCAAGTCTGATTTCACCAAATTGAATCGGTGGTGAATATCATAGCGGCTCGCCACGGTATTCAATGCATAACGGATCCGATTGTTTTCAGCGTGCTCTGCTCTGGCGCAAATCTCTGCGTTCTCTGAATCAAATACCTGATCATTGTCAAACACATGCAGGCCCAGATATCGTGCTCTCTCGGCGATACAGGTGTCCCAGATAGTGCGAGGCTCAGTCAGACCCAGTTGCCAGAGACAATGTAACTCGGCTTTGGCATGGTGGGCGATATAGGTCGTGGGTAGATCAAGTAATGGCTGAAGTCGTTTCGTATCTTTGAGTTTAGTTAAATCAATAACATAATTGTGAAGATGCAACTGATTGCCTGTGTTGGTCATCAAAGTAACAGCCATCAATAGGGGTTGAATACTTCGGATATCCTGTTTTTGCTTGTTACCTCGAAGTGGGATTGCGAGGCGGCTGAACTTAAACTCAAAGTCTAGTGACACGCCGGTCAATGGCAACTGATGAGCTAGATGTATCAGATCTTCCAAGTCTTCTTGGGTTCCAATGTACGTCACCGCCGCTGAATCTAGTGGTGGCAGCATTGGCAATATAATAGCACTTTTCTTTGGCTCGAATTCGGCTTCGTTAAATCGTTTTGCTAGTGCGGGCAATAAATTCATAATCAATATTCTCTCTTGGAAACGTAGGGCCTCCGGGTGGCCAGCAACCCTATAAAAATGGTTTTATTAGGACTTTTGGCCACTCCAGTAGCGACGGACGGTGCGAACGCCTATACCCAACTGCTCAGCAACTTGCTTTTGTGTTAAGCTTTGTTGTTTAAGTTGCTGTATTTCTTGCTTTTTAGTACCAGTTGTTCGTGCGCGCTGACTATCAATGCCGAAGTGCTCGCGTATTTCTGCCAGATTGTTGAACTCAGCATCGTACTGATAGTTAGGGTGCGGATTGTTCTGGAAAGTAATAACCTCACATGGCGATGTGAAAGGACGCACTCGGCCTACAGCCTGTATCACGGTGCCCATTTCTAGGGTCTGCAACATCGGGTCAGTCAGTTGAGCTACATCGGTATATCGGTACTTATTGTCAGCAATGCGGGCATGACGGCGGCGAGGGTTCGGCAGTACTTTGATTTCCATTTCCAGCTGCTCATCACTGGCTCGCATGTCTTGTAGGGCATTCGCTAATATGGTTTTGGTAACGTAGTAGCTATTCAGACAGTAAGCACAGTCGAATTGCTCGAACTGGTTAATGCCAATTACACCGTAGTGGATGACTGGTATCTGAGTGATGGTGCCATTGGAATCGTATTCTTCGCCATCGACGATTTGAACATCATCTATACTACGGACGGTTAGCATCTCATTCAGCGTATCAATGCAATATTGCTTATGCTTTTTCTTTGAGATCAGCAGCACTCGTTTACCTTCCCGGATGCGCTTGAGAGTTAACTCAAGAAAAAAGTCCAATATCTGTGGGGAGTTCTTCAGGAAATGACCAGATGTACCCAGAGAAGAGGCAATATTCAGCCACTGAGTACCATCGCCTTTAAAGGCTGTGTCCTGATAGAAATTGTGAAAATTAAGCCCCAGCTTATGGTTCAGCAATGTTTCATGAGTCGTGCCGCTGTAGAGTAGAACATCGCAGTCCGCCGCAAGTGGTGTTGCAGAAAAGCGTATATCACCGAACTCGGTTTTCTCGCGTGAATCTAAAGGCGAATTCATCAGTGCTTGCAGGTCAAAGTGAATGTTGCGGAATTCTCCCGGCCAGTGGCGCTCCCCAATAGTAACCAGCTCTCGGATTTCCGTCGGATAGATCGAGGGCATAGACCATACGTCAGGCTCTCTCAGGTCATCTGTTGCTGCATTGAGTAGGCTTTGCAAGGCAAACACGCTGGCGGCCTTGCGCTTCTGAGAGATGTCTGATTCGCACAAACAGAAGATTAGGTTCGCTATTTCTTCTTGCGTGATAGTGCGGCTATATGGTGTTAGCGATACCGTCGCTTCATCAAAAATAACCAGTACATTCTGAGCTTCACACTTAGCTTTCATTCGAGCAATAAAATTCAAGTCATTTGTCAAATGGGCTTGGGTAGCGAAGAGCACTTGGGTGCCGCGCAAAACATCACCAAATTGATCTTTCCAGTGGCATTTCTCTTGATTAGGACATAAGGCGCAAATAGTGCGTTTACCAAGTATAGAAAGGCCACGCTGTTCATAGTCCGCCCAGTCAGCATTGCGCTGCTTACCGCACAGCTCTTTAGGACGCGGGCGGAGATTAGTGATTTTGATATTTTCAGGCGGGAACTGGATATAGTCGCGCTCATTGATGATAGCGCGAGTGGGGGCCAGCACGATGATCAAATCATACTGACCTGATTCTATGCCATATTCTATCACTTGATCCATATTGGTAGATTTACCCACACCTACCGCCCAGTTAATCAGCAGGTGAGGGTGCTTCTTAAGAAGTGACAGGACATAGAGACCATTATTTTCTTTTCTGAAACCAGCAAGCGCCATAGCGCTGCTGATTTGATTCAGAGACGAGTTCATTGTTAAGCCGCCGTGTAGCCATAACATTGAAGCATCACTTGGATACTCGGTATTGCTGCCAGCTCTTCGCTAGAACACTTCTGGAACACGTCGCTCAGTTTAAACTCCCCGTTAGCGTAGGCATTATTAAAAACTTCGATCTCTGACTGGCCCAGATCGATGTTCTCAGGTATCGGTTTTAAATCCACGGTATAGCTGTTACGGTGACGACTCATGAGTATCATCATTGGCTCTACAGCATCAAAAACTGGCAGGATTTGCGGCAGAGCTGCTTTGGGATGGGTAGCATCGGTGATTGCCAGAATCTCAACTTGACGAGAGCTGAAGTTAAATACAGGTAGCAGTAGGCGGTTGTATGCTTTGTTGCCAGCACGACATAGCGGGCAACCATTACCGTTACACAGGATGTAGCCTTTCTTCTCTGGCGTATCAATCCAGTGAATATTCACATCTTCATGCTCAACGGAAAAAGCCATGAAGGGAGTTGCGCTTTCGCCCACTCTTGCTTGTTCAAGTACGGTTTGGCTTGGCACGGTATTAGCGGCGGCACGATCTTTAAGTGTCTGGAGTTTCTTTTGTGTATCGTTTAATGATGCTTCCGGAGAAAGGGCACCAGATACGACAGTTGTGACAGCATTAGTTTGGATATTAGTGTTCATATTGAATCCTTCTAAACATAAAAATTTGTTGAATGGGGGCCTCTCTGGGGCCACCCGTAGAATGTAAATGGAATTGTGATTTCGTCCTATCAGAGTGTGTCTCACCCATTCCCACTGAGTGCTAATTCATTAAGCTTCAGCTGGTTGTGTAATCTTTGAGTGGTGTTGCTGACTGTAGTCGAGGTCATGTCGTACAGCGGTTACAATGTCAAAATGCAGTCCAAGGAGACGAGAAACCTCGGTTTGTTGGAGCTCTTCTTCATCCATGAACTCACCCCAGTAAGGCACGGTGATTTGATGTAATAGGCTTCCAAAGATGGCAAGCGTGCCTTCGACGGAATAGGACTTGCTTTCAATCAAATGTGAGAGAAAGTCGTATAGGAACTGCGGATATCCAGGCATTTGATAATCATAAGATGACCAGAACTCTTTATCTTCAAAGTGGATGCCTGCAAACTCTGAGTGCGCGTCGAGTTCTTCTGGAACTTCGAAATAGATGAGAAACTCACTGTCGATGAAATGATTTATGCGACGAGCGTTTTCTTCCTGATCATTCGTGAAAACATCTGAATTGTGACAAATACTAAAGGCACCTGGACCAATATTTTCTGCCCCGATAGATATTCGGTTTTTATTTGGGTTAATGCCCAGGTCTTCATTCGAGTAGAACGGGTCGGTGATAAGACCTAAATATGCCTCAACATAGGCTGTCAGTGGCTTCGGAATAATAGCTTGTACTGAATTGTTCATAATAAATCTCCGTGTTGTATTGGCCGCTTAATAACTTAAGCGGTGATTTCAGGGTGCAAGAGGCCGTCACCGATATTTCACGGCTAGTTGCTTAATTAATATGTGTTTATTTTTCGTGCGGTCTGAATAAACAGACTTAAGTGTTAGTCGCTTTGGTGTTGAAGTCTTACATCGTGGGCAATAGCTCTTTCGACATCAAAGTGGTCGCCCATCGTTCCGGCTAGTCCGGTATGAAATAACTCCTCTTGGTGGAATGTGATTGCACTGGTAATCGCACCAAATATTTCCAGCATAATGTCCAACGGAAGCGAAAGGTTGGAGCGAAGGTACTCATAAGCTTGGTACATCTGCAGAGGCAGTCCTTTGTTATTGTCAAAGTCGTACACGGCTTCAAATTCCGCAGGTTCTACACCCTCGAAGGTTACTTTAGTTGTCAGTATGTGGGTATTACCTACTAGATGTTCAGATTCTGTTCTGAAGTGATCGGTCAGTCTTAAGAAACGTTCGTGGTCATACTCTCCGTTAGTACAGATCAGCGACTCAGAGTTGTTAAAGGCCATGATCAGGCCGCCAAATTCAGAGTCTCCGTATGCGACCAGTTCTACAGTTTCATCTTGCTCGTTAACCAGAGAGTTTTCGTTACCAACCAGTAGGTTAGTCAGAATCTTAATATCTTTTTGGATGGAAGCTGGGATTCTGTTTTCCATGGTTTAGTCCTTATCAAATGTTTCAATATGTGAGCGAACTGCTCAGTCAGGAAGGATTATGTAGTCAGAGCCCAAAATAGGACAGGAAATAGAATCTCACGGATTCCCATAGAGTGGGTCTTGGGGCTATCTGGTTGATTTGTAATGTTATTTACGTAGCGTTTATGTCAGGTGGCGGGGACGTAAATACAGTAAAGTGGCCACGAAGCCTTTAAAAATAATATGTTAAAGGGTTGGTGGCCACTTGGTGAGTTCGAGGTCTGTGATCTGGCCTAGAAATCTGTTGTTGAATATGCGCTATGTTGTATTTATATCAAAATAACAAGCAATCAATAGGCTGGGTAAATGGAACAAATCTCAATAATTCACGTGGCTATCGCTGGTGCTGTCATCGTGGTGATACTTGCGCTTGTCAGTAGCAGAAAAGTAACACGAGGCTTTGTTGCTTAATTCGATGAGAAGACATGGTAGCCCCATGTTGTTCAGTTCTTAAACAACATACTGAGTTTCAGGCATACCTAGCCCTGTAAGCTTGTTCAGCGCTTTGATCATAGCGTAAGTCTCACCAACTTGAGCGTTGTAGTCCCTCAGGCTTAATTTCCCACCTAACAACTGTTTTACCCGATACATTGCTGTCTCTGAGAGCGAGCGCTTATGATAACCATACCGCTTTTTCCATTTCTTGTTAGAGCCGTAGAGCTTCTGGCAACCCACTGCTAAGTTGCGAGGAGGTCCTCGTTCCCAGAAGGCTGCCCCTTCTCGTGGCGGAATGAGCGGAACAGCTCGCTTGAGCCGTATGGCATCATGGCAATTCCTTGTGTCATAAGCACCATCGCCTGATATCTCAATGATTTTACGACGTGTCTGCTTAAGCAAGTTGGGAAGTACTTCGGCATCGGTTACGTTAGATAAGCTCAGCTCTGCTGCGACTATTTCGTGGGTGCTAGTATCTACTGCGATATGCAGCTTACGCCAAACCCTACGCTTCCCGTCAGTACCATGCTTCTTGACCTTCCATTCGCCTTCGCCATAAACCTTGAGGCCAGTGGCATCAATGGCTAGGTGTTGTATCGCACCTCTGGTTTTAGTTTTAAATGAAACCTCAACTTCCTTAGCTCGACGGCTTATACAGGTGTAGTGGGGACAAACTAGCGGGATGTTAGCCAGCTTAAATACCGAGTCTAGAAATCCTTGCAGTGCTCTCAACGGCATAGAGAATATGCGTTTCACCATCAGTGCAGTAGTAATGGCTAAGTCGCTGAATTGGCGAGGTCTGCCGCGCTTGCCTTGTTTGTTTTGCTTCCACTCGGCTATCGCTTCCTCATCAATCCAAAAGGTCAGAGAACCACGGTTTATTAAGGCTTTGTTGTACTGCGTCCAGTTAGTTGTTTTGTAACGAGGTTTAGGCATGAGGCTACGATGATTAATGGGTGTAGCCGATCAGATCGTAGCTTCTTGATTTAGTTCCATCGATTTAAGCAACAAAGCCAGCTCGCGGGTGAATAGTTACTATCAAAGAACTGATAGATGAATTAGATGTTTTCACCGTGAATTTAGTTTGCAAGCAATGAAAAGGTTAGTGATGATACTGGGTAAATAAAATTTTATCATAAATAAAGCTTGCCTTTTGAATGGCTTCCTTACGGTTATTTACTTTTAATTTTTTATATATGTTGTAAACATGTGTTTTAACGGTACATTCAGCGATAAATAAATCTTCAGATATCTCACGATTGGATGCGCCTTTGATGACAAGTTTAAATATTTGAATCTCTCTCTTGGTTAAATGAGTCTGTTTCGCTTGCAGCTGTAGTGCATAAGGACGAATGTCGGTTATCATCTCTGTCATTACTTTTCTTGGCAGCCACAGATCACCATCAATTACGCTTTTTAAACAACGCGTAAAGTGCTCTATAGGTGCATCCTGGTAGATAATCCCTTTCAAATCTATGAGATACATTAATTGTGTTTCTGCTACTATCATTTCTCCAATTTCTTTAGGAAAATCATAAATTATCCATTTATTGGATAATACCTGTGATAACGTTACTTGGATATCGATAACCTTTTCTAAGGTTAGATAACTAATAAGAACGAGATCAGAGCTGATGGTCTTAGTAGATTTATTAATTTCTTGTAAGCATTTTCTTTCAAAAGAAAAATAGCCACTTTTGTTTATTTCTTGTATTATAAATTGGTTGCTAATCCCGTCATCGCCTATCAAAAGTATATGCTTTATAGCCCGATTACAATTATGTTCTTGTTCTACATAACTCATAGTTATAATTTCCGTTTTTTATTGTGCTCACTTATAGATTAGTCAATTCTAGGTAACAACGCGGAAGTTTGCCAATGTGGTATTCATATTTTGATATATGTATCGCTTTATGGCTGTTGGGATAAATTAGGTTCGATTGATATCTGCAATGTGTCTTCGTATTGACCTCCAGGTTTTTCTTCTGCGTTACCAATAACAAAGATCAGAGGAATAGGTTGACCAGTCGTAGCAGCGTGACGTGGGATACGTACACTAAATTGTGTAAGATTGACGTAGTCGTTGTCGAAGATAATTTGATAGGGAATATCCCACTTGGGTTCATGTGATTCGTGGCGTAATGCACCATGATTTGATGACTCCAAAACAACCGCATAGGCAGAGTTACTTTGAACCCATAGGTTAGGCGATGAATTGATTACTTTGTTTGAGTGTAACGTTCCTAAGTCAAGGTCATAATGTGGTTGTGATAATCCGTAAAAATGAATTTTCGCTGCTGGTGGTACATCCACAGTGACAGGAAGCAAAGTAGGACTTATTTCTATTTTGCCGTCTATTTGTGCATATGACGTAGCAACTTCTAATACGCCTCGATAGATCCCTGACGTTAACCATTGTTTAGCGGGAAAGCGCATTTGTACGGTTGCAGCAGGTTGGTTCTCGGTCAAAGTAAAGCGCCATTGATTAGCTATTGTGTTACCTGATTGCCCACTCCACTCGAAAAAGAGCGAATCTTGACGGCTACTTTTCAATGATTTACTTGTATCGTCAAGCTGTAAAACTAAGTTCAGTTTGCAGCCCTCACCAATAATATTTGCACTCACACGATAGGTATTGGTTGTTGCAAAACTGCTGTTATTGAAGACATCGTATTTTGCTTGTGTTGATACTGGTTGGATAGACAGAGAGTTAGCTTCACAAGCCCAAACAGAAGGTATATTAGCCAATGGTAGCAAGAACAACGCGCTCCGCTTTAGTTGTTTAATCGACATATAACTCTCCTAATCTGATCAAGGTGTCACTTCGTTCACTAAGATTAATAACTACTGACTCTTGTTCTTTAGTGTCAAGAACGAGTTTGTATTGCCCCGGTTTTAATCCAGAAATCGCAAAAACACCACTACGGTTTGTAAAGAATTCAATTGGTTGTTGCTGTGTTTTACCAAGGTACTGCGCAAAGCCCGCAACAAGTGAAATAGGGCTGTTACTTTGACGATCGAACAGTTTACCAATGACGGTTAATACCGCATCAGAACCAATTTGCAGTTGGAATCCTTTTTTATAGCCAGGTTTAACCCAAAAAGCGCCTTCTCCGAGATCGTAACCGGGTGGTAAGTTTTCCACGTCGTATCCGATCACTTGGCTGCTATAGGCCACAAGGTCAGGAACCAACGCAGAAGAGTCTTCATAGAGATAGACGCGTGCTTGCTTACCGTCTCGGGTAGGGTCGATGGCAATGTCGTTCTCTGCAAGGCTTTCATGTTTATTAATGATGGCAAACGCTTCTCTAACGGGTCTTCCTATTGTCACTGATGACCCTGCAAATGCCACCGCACTACTAAGCTTAAGATCGGTGCTATGATTTCTCGTATTATCACTGATGCTCTCAAGGCGAGAGGTGTGACTCGCGCTTAATTCATAGCGGTTTGCCGTATAGTTAACCCCAAGATTAACATCCGCGTCAGTCTCTTTGTTATTAATGGCACTGGCAAATGCAGAAACGCCGCCAGTGCTTCCAATATTATTTTGATAACTATAATCTAAGGCACTTTCATTGAGTTCTGTTGAATAACGACCAACGACACGTGTTTGTTTGCTGAGTGGCCAACTTAAGGTGAGAGTCGTGCTAATGTCATCGCTCCCCCTCTCGTTATTCTTATAATTAACACGAGCGCTCCACGTGGCGGGTGTATCGAATAATCTTGCAGATAGGCTGGGGCTTACAATCCAATAGTCGTTTTTTTTATCAACGCCAGCTCGATAATTTAGAGTAACAGCCGCGCGTAATGAACGTGAAAGATAGATGGATCCAAAAGCACTAGCATAATGAGTCGTTAAATTAATATCACTGCTTGATGCTTCATATGCCGATATTCCACTGAAGCTATTGCTTAAATATTCATAACTGAGGCTTAACTGTGGCTCTAGTGAGTTTGATTTAGAAAATTCGGCATCGAATGCTACTTTATAAGCGTCACCGCGACCATAAATCGGATGATCACTGTGTGAAGCGTTTAATTCAGTAATGCCTAGTTTAGAAGCGAAAAGTGCGCTAGCACCATATTGGTATAGGTTTTCACGCACTTGAGAATTAACTCCTAAGGTTAACCAAGGTGAGACACCAACATCGAGATAACCGTGAAAAATACGTTCATCCGTGAGGTATTCTAATTGTTTATTTTGGATTTCTGATGGAACGCCATACATGATACTGTATTCGAATTCGCCACTGTTTAATAAATCATTACCGGTCGCAATCGAAAATTCAATGCGTTCTTCATTTCCTGAACGATCAGTAATAACGAGCTCAATATCATTGTTTCCTTGTGCTAGTGGAATATCACTGAGATTATAACTGCCCGCACCAAGGGTTAATCTTTGTACAGGGATGCCATCGATATACACATCGACATTAGACGTGCGCTGGAGTGTGAATGATTGACTTGCACGAGGGCGTACATTTTTGGTGGGTATAAGAGTGAAGTCACGCGTCACGCCAACTCCCAAAATGTCTGTTCCATCTTGAAAAGCTTGACCACTGTTGTACATATCGCCTATTACTACTCGAGTACCTTGTTGGGGGTAATCGATATTAAGGCGTGTGCCTTCTCTAATGTAGCTTGAACCGGTTAGAGAACCATTTTCTATAAAGGATTCATATTCAAAATTAAGCATGCTTAGATTGAATGCTGAGTCGAATCGACTGCGATATAGGCTTTCTCGAGCAGAGTCTTCGTCGACAAATTGACTTTCATTGGCGGAAAGCGACACATTCACATAGCCACTCAAAAGGCTTGGCTTCGCATAATTATATAAATTTCCCGCTTCGCTCATAGATAAATTCTGTGTCAGGCTGGACTGTGGTGGGATTGTCAAGACACATTCTAATGAAGCAAAATCAAAGGTTAAACTTACCCCTGTTTGTGCGAAGTGCTGTTGAGACAATATGTCATCACCACTGGATTCTTTAAGCGCATTTATTACCTCTTGTGTCACAACTGACGTTAGGAGAGACAGGGTGTCCTCTTTGGGTAATAAAATTTGGTTGTCTGCCGTAATGGTGATGTCTGCTTCACCTAATATAGTATCACTGACCCTTAGTAAAGAGGTGAGTTTAATATCTCGGCCAGTTGGATTAAGCACCATTTCTTGGCTGTGGGCAGCAGAATTTATTATGAATAGAACCAAGCAGCACATGAAAGTGGGCGTAACCAACGTGCGCATGATCTTAAAAATGTCAGTTTTCATAACCATGATATATGCCAACGGGTAATTGAATCGAAGAAGAATGTACAGTAATAGTAGAATGAGGCGGAACAAACTGCTCACCCAGCGCCTTATGCACGGTCTGATTAATATCATCAGGAAGGTTGTCGAACCTGAGTAATGAAGTGAAGGTAAATCGATTCCCGGTGTTAGTGAGCGTTAAACTACCATGTTCACCAATATGTAACTTTATGTCCGGTTGAAGAGAAGACGAGTGAACGTGTAACAGTGCATTGTAGTGGATCTGTAGATTAATCCCAGTAGACAAACCATTCACCTTTTCAACTTGAGTACTGCTTCGATTTATATCGGCGGTGCTAAAGCGGATAAAGTAACTTTGCGACATTTCGAGAGGCACTTTACTTAGCCATTGTATTCTAAATGTTTGACGCTTTCCGGGCGCGAGCATTGCTGCGGGCGGAAACACCAAAATGTCTTCATTTGGTGAGCTAGACGTAGACGTTTCAAACGTACCATTAGGCGCAAATGTCAAACGTCGAACGTTGGCTTCAAGTGCGAGCGTTTTGGTTGAGTTGTTGGAAACTACCAACTGCGAAGTTAGTTGATGATCCGTATTTAGCTCAATGACCGTGGGGGAGAGTGTAATTCCAAACGCTTGAGTATATATAAAGCACACTATCACTCCGGCTAATAAACGCCATTGCATCGTTACTCCTCCTGTTCAATATCAATTGATAGTGTACGAATGTTGAAGTTCTCGAGTGGCAACATTTCAAAAGAACGTTTGGAGTGGGGCAATACTAACGTCCCTGAGATACGTTGTGAAATTTCATTTCCTTTTAAATAAGTAGATTGAGTGCCATCGGATACTTTCCACGTCGTGTTGGTTAATCGTCCGTAACTGTTGCCGCTATTCAGCACATCTAGAACCCAATTGTCTTTGTCGTTTTGTTTTATACTTGTGACGGAAAACTGGGGCGAGGTGTTTTGCGGACGAACATTGATGAGCGTGTTGAATCGAAGAAGTAAACTCACTTGGCCTTGATTGCTGCTGGCTCGTTCCACTTTAACTTGTTTAACCGCAACCCGATACGCTTTAGATTCAGTGATGGATGGATCGCCTAAGTAACGAATCATAACTGATTGTGCCCGGCCTGGTTCTATAATGGCAGTGACGGGTATGACCAATAATTCTTCATCCGCAGGCACAATGGTCTCGTTACCATATTCATCCATGGTCATGAAATAGGGTTGTAGTTCTACCGTCAATGGCACAGTAGAGGTATTCTCCACCCGCATCGTCATTTGAGCACGTTTCCCTAATGGTGCCATCTCGGCAGACATCGGTTCTACTTTAAAAGCATGTGCGAACATACACGTAAACGACAAAAAGAAAAATGTGAACCAACGAATCATAGCAGTGAGCTCCATCAAAAAAATCTTACATGACAATAAAGGAGGAGGCGAAATACGCCCCCTCATTCTGTACGTTTAGTTTGAGGTGATATTCACAGTTAATGTGTCAGAGTAGCCACCAGCCCAAGGAGATGTCTCGGTAGTAACAATGTCAATTGATGCACCTACACCAGTAGCCAAATTGCCTGAACCACCATAAGATTGAGAAGCTGAAACATCGTTTAGACCAGGGCCACCCGGTGCGTTCAATGTAAAGGATGCTAAACCGCCAGCAGGGTTAAATGTTGCGTCATATTTTAGAGCAAAGTCTTCATTATCATCCGACTCCAAACCACCTTCCGCACTGGTCATGGTAACGGTCGCACCATCTGCATCATTACATTTCAATTCCAGACCACCTACACTAACGCTTTGAATTGTTGAGACGTTACCAAAGTCAATTAACTGTGTGGCAAGGCCAGTCACTTCACAAACAGGTGATACATAACCAACTAACTGAACGTCACCTGGAGCGGCGTAAGCGTTAGCACCAAAAATAGCGGTTACAGCAGCTGCACAGAGTGTTAGCTTTTTCATAAGAAATTCCTTTCACTTTTGATTGTTGGCTCAATTACGGCTGAGCGTATATTGCTCTGCAGTTATTTGCAGAGTTCCTACTTTGTTACGCTATGAATTGAAGGGTATACTTCAATTTCAATAACGTCATGATAATAACCCGCATAAAGCAAGTTATTTTCGAGCGTTACCCTAAGTACTCCTCGTTGAGTAAAAGGAATAACACCAGAGCTGTCTATCATTGCGGGCGAAAGCAATTGTCTACTAAGTCGACTTTCATTTAATCGAAGCTCATCGACTTGCAACGATAATTCGTAATTTTCAATTAATTCAACGCCCTGATGTTCATATTTAAGGCCACCATATTGAGAATTGATGGTGATCCCCAAAGGGCGATTGCAATATAGTGAGAAGGGCAATGATTGCGTCTTCTGCTCAGAAAAGGTCATCACATTGCCTGATAAAAAAGTAATCTCACAACGATCTTTAATTTGACCTGCTAACCCCATGGTCAAGGTGTTCGCACGGACATAGAAAGGGATCGATAGGCTCATAACCGTTAGCGTTATCACGAATCTACGAAGAGTAAAAAATATTTTAGTCATTTACTCGCCCCTATCTGTTCAATTGCATTCGTTGTTTAACAATTCAAACTATAGAAAGCACAGACTTTGGCATAGTAGTAAAAAAAGTTGATTATTAATGGAGAGTAGGAGAAATAGTATGAGTTTAGTTAAAAGAAATGAGCCCATTTGTTTGCAATAGGTTGATATAAAATGAGTTGTATTTATTGAGGTTAAAAGTTAGCGAATAAAGAATATTTTACTTATTGTAAATGTCTGATTTATAAACTAGCAGAAGTATGCGTTTAC
The DNA here is from genome assembly GCF_033340555.1 of Vibrio sp. 1069. Taxonomy (NCBI): domain Bacteria; kingdom Pseudomonadati; phylum Pseudomonadota; class Gammaproteobacteria; order Vibrionales; family Vibrionaceae; genus Vibrio; species Vibrio sp. 1069. The sequence continues at coordinate 464,276 of NZ_JAWOWP010000002.1, read as the reverse complement.
GATATGTTTTCAGGCAACGAATTGCTAGTACAAAAAGGGGATAGGAATCGACATTTCTGGTATTAATTTATACAAATAGGTGGATTTATCTCCAGTCAGTTGATAAATAGAATATTTTTTGTTGACCTAAAATTATTATCCGTTAAAGTACGCCTCGTTCTCACGGCAAAGGTCGATGAGACAGATGGTGTCTAACCCATCGCATGATTGCGTTGCCCTGGTGGTGGAATTGGTAGACACAAGGGATTTAAAATCCCTCGGCGTTCGCGCTGTGCCGGTTCAAGTCCGGCCCGGGGCACCATCAAAATCTTTGGTGACAGAGATACAAAATCAGAAAGGCGCCTTGGCAGAGTGGCTATGCAGCGGATTGCAAATCCGTGGACCTCGGTTCGACTCCGGGAGGCGCCTCCATTCTTTTACTTGTCCATGAGTTCCGATAGTAACCTGTAGGATCTCAACTTCTCAGATTGTTCAAACACCATCGTGTTTACCATAATTTCATCTGCCCCAGTGCGTTCCAAAAGTTTCTCAATTTTCTGTCTTACATATGTTTGATCACCATGGATAGATTCACGTAATTGAGTTTCAACGTGAAGCTTTTCCTGTGTTGACCATAGTGGTGCCATACTTTTCACTGGTGCGCGAAGTTTTTCGCGATTGCCGCGAATCATTTTTAAGAATTTTTGCTTCTCTGTTGTCGCGAGAAAATCTGCATGTGACTGAGTATCCGCTACGATAACGTTGGCACAAATCATCACATAGGGTTGAGCTAAATGCTCGGATGGGACAAACTCATCTCGATAAAAGTTTAGAGCACGAGACATTGCATCTGGAGCAAAGTGTGCAGCAAATGCGAAAGGTAAGCCTCTCTTAGCTGCTAAACGTGCGCTGTATGTACTCGACCCCAGAAGCCAAATCGGCAGAGATGTGTTGTTACCTGGATAAGCCGCGACTGGTTGATTTCGAGATACGGGACCAAGAAAGAAATTAAGTTCCTCCAACAGCTCTTCAAAGTCAGGATCCATATGCTCTGGTTCCCGCCTTAATGCATGCATTGTTTGGTAGTCGGTGCCTGGTGCGCGTCCTAATCCGAGGTCAATACGACCAGGGTATAATGCCTCTAACGTTCCGAATTGCTCTGCAATAACTAGTGGTGCATGGTTAGGTAACATGACTCCACCTGATCCTAAACGGATCGAGTTCGTGTGCGCTCCAATATGACTGAGTAATACACTGGTTGCGGCACTGGCGATGTCGGGCATGTTATGGTGTTCAGCCATCCAAAACCGATGATAGCCCCAGGACTCGATTGATTGAGCTAATTCAACGGAGCGTTCGAACGTTTCGGTGAAGTTTGTTCCGTCGGACACGGGTGCCAAATCCAGAACAGATAAACGAGGAAAAGACATAGGATAGTTATAGCCTGTTAATGAATCTTAACTATCATATGGTGGTGAAAGTTGACGTTTAAAAGGGGAGGATTAACCATTCACAATGGATTATTTTTCTTCAATGCCTGGAGAGCGTTTAGCTTACGAGTTTAGCTTTTGCTATGTGATAAAAGCGGCTTTATTACTGTAAGTGGCCACAGTGGTCGATGTCGTTGAATATTCGCATGTAGAACGTTTCCACAGCTACTTTAGATTAAAACATAGGCCTCTTTAACAGCGAACTGCTGTTGTCGACAATAGTGAACGAGCTAGCTTTAGAACGTTTTGACTGATACATAGACTTGTCTGCCGCTGTTAATAATTCATGTACATTCGACCCATGCTCAGGATAGAGTGCAATACCAATGCTAGCTCCGACGCATAACTCTTTACCTTTAAAATGAATTACTTTTTCTATTTCTTGGATATAGCGTAGTGCACATGCAGACAGAGACGTACCTGTTGTGTGTGAACGATGAATAATAATAAATTCATCTCCACCAAAGCGGCCTACCATGTCTGATTCGTCGATAATACTTGATAATCTACTAGCTACAGATTTTAACACTGCATCACCTGCCTCATGGCCATGGCTATCGTTAATATCCTTAAATAAATTTAAATCTATAAAAAACAAACTAAAACTATTCTCACTGCCTCTGAAATTACGCGTAAGCTGGATCAAATGTTTTTCTATTGCTCGACGATTGTAGATATTAGTTAAGGAGTCGTGCTCAGACAAAAATACCAAACTTTCTTTTTGACGATTTAGAACTGAAGTTTGATTCTCTACTTCTTCTTTAAGTTTTGATTTTGATATTGTTGTGTGGTTTAACAATGCCGCCATTTTATTGAAGTAACAAGACAGATTTTCAAATTCCGTGAATTGATTTTCTGAAGGGATTTTATAGTCAAAATTTGACCTGCTTAATTGTTTTATTCCATTTATAAACCTTTGAAAGCTTCTCTTGAACTTTATTTTTATATAAAAGCATAATAGCATAACAACCAGAGAGATAAAAATAATACCTGCTTGAGTGTAATAATTTAAATTTTGTAGTTTTGTAGACTTATTATTAAGTATTTTTTTATAAATATATATTATTTCATTATTCATATCCTGGGATACAATGTTTATTCTGGATTGTATGACAGGATTTGATTTATTATAATTTACGACTGAATCATAATGGCGATCTTTGTCTAGTAAATGATTATTTTCGTATTGAACTAAAAAATACAGTTCGAGATTCATTTTTTTTAGGTCTTTAGTAAGGTATAAAACATCTTCATTTTGAGATAATAATTCGTTTAATTTGTTATGAGAAATCATGAATTGTGTGAAATTGTTTTTTCCCCTATTTTGAGTGTAAGCCCAAAGATAACTACTTAATGACTCTAATGATATTTGTATGTCCATTATTTGGTTTAATTGTTTCTTGGCTTTATAATCTTCTATTTTTATGAAGCTTATGTATACTATAACGCTGATACATAGTATTACGCTTAGACTGAATAGTGATGCTAAATAGTGGTTTAACGAACGATGCATTTTAATCTAGACCATCAAAATATGAATTGATATAGTTTTCTTTAAATATTTTTCTGTAATTTGGAATCTGTCCTTCTACATAGTTTTGTTTTAATGCCCAATTAGCTTCTGATTGTAATGTAAATAATAAAGAATTCGTTAAATTTAATCGAAAGTTATAATCATCCCAACTCCAAGATATTTCTTCAACTGTTGTGTTAAGTTTTTGTGATAGTATTTTCATTGTTAAATGAGGGTTTTTATCCATCCAGTTAATTGAGTGATGAAGTGACTTTATTATTTTCATTACTTCTTGATCTGATTTTTCAATGTGTATTTCTTTTGATACAAGCAAAAAGTAAAGTTTATACACGCCAATAATTCCTATGTTCTTTACTTCTTCATTTATTCTATTCTTGGCCATAAATCCGTATGGCTCCCAAGTAGATATTGCATCGACGTTTCCTTGCATTAAATGATTTATAATAACCTGCGTTGTTGATGATATTTTTTCTACTTTTTCTAAATCAATGTCATTTACCTGTAGCAACAAGTCTAAGTAATATTCGCTAGCGCTCTTTTTTATTACACCAACCTTTTTTCCTGGTAATTTATCTATACTTTCTATGCCAGACCGCTTTTTAGTTAGCAGCTTAATATCATTCGTAGAAGATGCAAAAGAAGTGATTAATGCTAAATCTTTGTATTCAAAGCTTTTAAACATCAGTACGCTTTCAGAAAAAGTGGCGTAATTAACATGGTTTTCTAGAAGTAGGTTTGAACATTCGACCCCTCCAAAGCACATGATAAGTTCGACGTTTAAATCGTTTTCTTCAAACGCACCTATGTGCTCTGCAATGATAAAAGGGGCTGACAGAGGCGTCTTAGATATACCGATTGTTGTAGGTTTGTGGATAGCATTTGATACCGTTGTTAACTTTAAATAAGCAACTACTAATGCAGAAAGAACTAAAATTATGATAACTGTAGAAATCTGTTTTGTATCCATCAAAAACAACTCCCTTCATAATAGTAGTAATTAATCTATCAGTTAAATGAGTGTAGTTGCTTATTGGGTTGATGCTAGGAGAGGAGGGGATTTATTTGTATCGTGCCAAATTTATGAGTACCTAGGGGTAATTTCGGTAACTGGCTTAGATATAAAGAATTTATCTTTAGTTAGTTCAAGTTGTAGCAAATGACTGATTTCATAACATGATGATTTATGGAGAGATATCAACTTTTTAAGTTGAAAAATTGTACTCCATTTTTGCCATTTTTCTTTATCTCATACATTGCGTGATCGGCTTTTTGATACACTTCATTAAACGGTTGCTTTCCTTTGTTAAAGAGACAAACACCGATACTCATTCCTATCGTTACTTTATGTAAGTCTTGATTTATCGCTGGAATGATTGAATCTAAGAGTTGATTGCAAAGTTGGGATATTTCCTCTCGACTTGAATGCCAGTTTAAGATAACAAATTCATCGCCTCCTATGCGTCCAACTTGAGACTTGCTTGACGCAAGCTCTGTTAAGCTATTGGCGATATTGATGAGGAGGGTGTCGCCAGTATGATGGCCTAGCTGGTCGTTAACTGCTTTAAAATTATCTATATCAACAAACACTAAAGCAGACTGCTGAGACGGTTCGGTTTGAGGTTGATGATTAAAGTTTTCCTCAATTGCTTTTCTATTTAACAATCCAGTCAATGGATCACTCGAAGCCAACTTGGCCAGTTGCTGCTCATAACGCTTTTCTTTTGTAATATCGATATGAGTACCCATCATCCGTAGTGGTTCGCCATCAGAACCATACTCGACGATGCGCCCTCGATCGTAGACCCAGCTATCACTGCCGTCTTTATGAATCATGCGATGCACTACCTCATAAAGGTCGGTCTTGCCTGCTAGGTGATCTTCAAATGCACCCACCGCAAGATCATAATCTTCAGGGTGGAGATTGTTTTTCCACGTTTCAACCGTCGCGGTTAACTCATGGGGCTGATAACCTAGCATTTTTCCCCACTGCATATTGAATATCGTCAAAGTACCTGAAGGAATATGCTGCTCCCACAAACACAGTCCATTACTGTCGAGTGCAGCATTCAACTTTTCTTGTAGTCGCGCATTCTTCCGCTTCAGCTCTTCATTTTCTTTTTCTAAGCAGGCAATTCGAGTTAGATATTCTTCCATTTTGCGCATAATTTACGTCGTTTTCGGAGCGACAATATACGAAAAATACTTTGCAATTTCTATGATTGAGCTTGGAGATATAAGTATTGAATATGCGGTAAATAATAAAAAATCGGTGATGTTACTTAAGAGCAGCAAAGTAAATACTTGGAAAAAGAAGGAAATAGGGGGCAAGCGAGGGGCTCTCCTGGTGCAAAGTCTTAAATGGAGGCCTTTGCACCGGGACTACTGAGGGTTAGCGGTTTAGTGCACCACAACGCTCAGGCTGGTATGTGATATCGACAATTTCAATTGTCTTCACTTGATTATTTGGCATTGGCCATTCAAGTTTTTGACCAACAGACAAACCGATCAGTGCGCTGCCTACGGGCGCAAAAATAGAGATATCATCACTGCTTTTCAGTTCAGAAGGGTAAACCAATGTCTTTGTCATGGTTCTATCTTCACCTGCAAATTTAAACTCTACAGTTGAGTTCATCGTGACCACGTTATCTGGCATTTGTTCTGGCTCAAGAACTGTTGCTCGGTCGAGCTCTGCTTCTAATTCCACAAGCTCCGCTGCGATGTTTGGCATTTTATCCAACAAGGCCGTGATTCGGTTCATATCTAAGCTTGAGATGTAGATAGAATTGTTTTCTGACATTTTATGACTCCCAAATAAAAGGCCGCCTCACAAAAATGGGACGGCACTCTATATGTCAATTACGGTATCAATCATATGGACGCTATTCCATATGAACTAAACCTGATTTTAGTCTTTATAATGCGACTTAGCTAGTAAAAAATTTTTATTGTGAAGCTTGATTTTTCTAAACCTTTCAATCACTTCAGATATTGTTCTCTGATCACCTTGAAACGGTGAAGTCAAGTGAGTGCGTCGTTTAGAAGCAAAACAGGATTTATCGTAGGTGTGCTCGGTTTCGATGGTCAGCCTTACTTCATAAAGCAAAACGGTATAGTCCGTTGCTAGTATGGCTTCGGTTATCTCAGTTTGTTAAAACTACCAATATCCGTTAATAAATTACTTTTTATTTCGCAATAGTCAGATAAATACGTTCATCTACCCCTTTAGGGTAGTTTGAAATTGTAATTGATTTACATCATGTATTAATTTTCTTTCACAATTAACAATGAGCTCAGTGATAAGAACCTAACCCTTAGGAATTATAATGAGCAAGTTGAAGCTAGTAGTCATCGGTAACGGTATGGTAGGGCACCGTTATATTGAAGACTTAGTCGAGAAAGCTGATATGTCTAATATGGACATTACGGTTTTCTGTGAAGAACCTCGTGTCGCATACGACCGTGTGCACCTTTCCTCTTACTTTTCTCACCATACTGCAGATGAACTTTCTTTAGTGAAAGAAGGCTTCTACGAGAAACACGGTATTAACATGCTGATCGGCGAACGCGCGATTAACATCAACCGTGAAAACCGCATTGTTTACTCAAGCACTGGCCGTGAAGTTCAATACGACAAGCTGATTCTTGCTACTGGCTCATTCCCATTTGTTCCACCTATCAAAGGTCACGAAAGCAAAGACTGTTTTGTTTACCGTACTATCGAAGATCTTAAAGCGATCGAAGCGTGTGCGAAGAAGAGCAAATCAGGCGTTGTTGTCGGTGGTGGTCTGCTAGGTCTTGAAGCAGCAGGCGCACTGAAAGCACTGGGTGTAGAAACGCACGTTGTTGAGTTCGCGCCAAAGCTAATGGCTGAGCAACTTGACCTGGCTGGTGGTAACCAACTTCGTCAAAAGATCGAGCGTATGGGCGTGAACGTTCACACCAGCAAAAACACGCTTGAGATTGCGGCAGAAGGCACAAACGCACGCAACGTTATGCGTTTTGCTGACGGTTCAGAGCTAGAAACAGACTTCATCGTATTCTCTGCAGGTATTCGCCCACAAGACAAACTAGCACGCCAAATGGAGCTAGAAGTGGCACCTCGTGGCGGTGTTGCTATCAACGACCATTGTCAGACTTCTGATGAGAACATCTACGCTATCGGTGAGTGTGCGTCTTGGAACGAAATGTTCTACGGCCTTGTTGCTCCTGGCTACAAGATGGCGACCGTTGCTGTTGACCACCTACTAGGTAACACAGAAAGCAAATTCGAAGGCGCTGACATGTCTGCGAAGCTGAAACTTCTTGGCGTGAAAGTAGGCTCTATCGGTGACGCGAACGGTCGTACTGAAGGGTGTAAGAGTTACGTTTACCAGAACGAAGAGCAAGAAGTTTACAAACGTCTTGTCGTTTCTGAAGACAACAAGAAACTGCTTGGCGCGGTTATGGTTGGCGATACGTCTGACTACGGCGACCTGCTTCAACTTATGTTGAACGAAATCGACCTACCAGAACACCCGGATGCGTTGATCCTTCCTGCACACGCAGGCGCTGAGAAACCAGCACTAGGTGCAGATGCTCTACCAGAAAGCGCAGTGATCTGTTCTTGTTTCGACGTGACAAAAGGCAAGATCGCACAGGCGGTTGCTGATGGTAATCATACGCTTGCTGACATCAAAGCAGTGACTGGCGCAGGTACAGGCTGTGGTGGTTGTATTCCTCTAGTGACGTCTGTTCTAAATGCTGAGCTTGCTAAATCTGGTATCGAAGTGAAGAACGACGTGTGTGAGCACTTTGCATACTCACGCCAAGAGCTGTTCCACCTAATCCGTATTGAAGAGATCAAAACGTTTGATGAGCTTCTAGAGAAATACGGTAAAGGTTACGGCTGTGAAGTTTGTAAACCACTGGCTGGTTCTATCTTGGCTTCTTGCTGGGGTGAGCACATTCTTAAGCCACAACTGGTTAAGCTGCACGACACGAACGATAACTTCCTAGGTAACATCCAAAAAGACGGTACTTACTCTGTTATCCCACGTATGGCGGGTGGTGAAGTAACACCTCAAGCACTGGGTGCGTTAGCGAACGTTGCAGCAGAATACAACCTATACACCAAAGTAACCGGTGCTCAACGTATTGGTCTGTTTGGTGCTCAAAAAGACGATCTTCCAGAGATCTGGCGCAAGCTTATCGACGCTGGTTTCGAAACAGGTCAAGCGTACGCAAAAGCCCTTCGTATGGCGAAGACCTGTGTTGGCTCAACGTGGTGTCGTTACGGCGTTCAAGATTCTGTTGGTCTGGGTTCTTACATCGAGAACCGTTACAAAGGCATTCGTACACCTCATAAGATGAAGTTCGGTGTTTCTGGCTGTACTCGTGAGTGTGCGGAAGCACAAGGTAAAGACCTTGGTATTATCGCGACTGACGCAGGTTGGAACATGTACGTATGTGGTAACGGTGGTATGAAACCTCGTCACGCAGACCTACTTGCAAGTGACCTAGATAAAGAAACACTAATCAAGTACATCGACCGCTTCATGATGTTCTACATCCGTACTGCTGCGCCACTACAACGCACATCAGTTTGGATGGAAAACATGGAAGGTGGCGTTGACTACCTACGCGAAGTGATTGTTGAAGACAAACTTGGCATCAACACTCAACTAGAAGCTGATGTAGCGAAGCTTGTAGACGAGTACGAGTGTGAGTGGACTGCGACCATCAACGACGAATCACAACTGACTCGTTTCGCGCACTTCATCAACTCTGACAAGCGCGATGAAAACGTTGTGTTTGTACAAGAGCGTGAACAGCACCGCCCTGCAACCTTCACGGAAAAACATCCTGAAGCGAAAGGCGACATCCTACACGTAGCGATCATTGAAGCATAAGGGAAGGTTGATTATGTCATTTGAAAAGATTTGCCAAATCAGCGACATCGTACCGGGCACAGGTGTTTGTGCACTGGTTGATGGTCAGCAAGTTGCGGTATTCCGCCCAACACAAGCAGAAGAAGTGCTGGCGATCAGCAACACAGACCCGTTCTTCCAATCAAACGTGCTTTCTCGCGGTTTGATCTGTGAGCACCAAGGCGAGCTTTGGGTGGCTAGCCCACTTAAGAAGCAACGCTTTAACCTGACAACAGGTGCGTGCATGGAAGACGAGCGTTTTAGCGTGAAAGCGTACAAAACCCGCGTAACCAACGGCGAAGTAGAAATCTCTGCGTAAGCTTGGTTTTCATTCCCTCCTCTTAGGGGGAGGGAATGAACTGAAACCTAGATTCAATAGACAAAGGCTTTCCAAGCATCATCTCAGGGGAACAGGGAAGCGAGGTGTTGTAGACAGCGTTCAGGTGTCAACGGGAAGCCTTTCTCTATTCAATCTTTAACTTTTTAACTTTCAATTTTGGATAAGGACACATTCATGTCTACTGATTTTAAGCCTGCAGAATTCGTGCAAACCATGATCAATGTTGGTGAAGCGAAAACCAATACAAGCACGCGAGACCTTCTGCTTCGCGGTACGATGGCTGGCGTTATTCTTTCGCTTGCGGTGGTGGTTGCTATTACCGCGATTGTACAAACGGGTATCGGCCTTGTAGGAGCACTTGTTTTCCCCGTTGGTTTCGTAATTCTAAGTGTGATGGGGTATGACCTAGTAACCGGTGTTTTTGGTCTAGCGCCTCTGGCTAAGTTTGCTAACCGTCCGGGCATCACTTGGGGTCGTATCTTCCGTTGTTGGGGGCTTGTAGGCTTGGGTAACCTTATTGGTTCTCTGATCGTTGCTTACCTAGTGGCTATCTCTCTAACAGGTAACTTCTCTCTAGAACTGAATGCAGTAGCGAAGAAATTTGTCGTTGTTTCTACCGCGCGTAGCCTTGGTTTTGAAAACATGGGTATGGACGGATGGATCACGTGTTTCGTACGCGGCATCTTCTGTAACCTAATGGTGTGTCTAGGCGTTATCGGCAACATGACAGCACGTTCAGTATCTGGTCGCGTAGCAATGATGTGGTTCCCAATCTTCATCTTCTTCGCTCTAGTATTCGAGCACACAGTAGTAAACATGTTCCTATTCCCACTAGGTATGATTCTAGGTGCGGATTTTGGTATCGCGACTTGGTTGAACTTCAACCTTATCCCAACCATCCTAGGTAACATTGTTGGTGGTCTAGTAATGACTTGTATTCCACTGTACCTAACTCACGCTAAAACTGCGCCTTCTATCAATGCTGAAGAAGAAGTAAAAGCGCAACCTGCAATGGCTAAATAACCATTAACGGGTAATTCGCTTAATATGGTCCCGCTTCTGGATGGGCGGGACTATTCTCTAACTAGATTTCAATTTTTAACTTTCACTTTCGCGACATATTTTATTGATTTAGCTATAAAAAGTAATAACTCCTTGGGGTGATTTTAACCTTGAGTTAATGACTTGAGTGTTACTTTTTATGTCCAAATTTTCGATAGGCGTTGATATGACTACTGCTCACTCATCTTTAAACAGCGGCTTTATTTCTCTTGTTGGTGCAGGTCCAGGTGATCCTGATTTGCTCACAGTAAAAGGCTTAAAAGCCATTCAAGCGGCTGAAGTTGTTGTATACGACCGTTTGGTGTCGAAAGACATTCTAGAATTGGCTCATGCATCAGCAGAGATGATCTACGTAGGTAAAAAATTAGACTTTCACTGTGTGCCTCAAGATCAAATCAACCAAATCTTGGTGCAGAAAGCACAAGAAGGTAAGCGTGTTGTGCGTCTGAAGGGCGGTGACTCATTTATCTTTGGCCGTGGCGGTGAAGAGTTAGAAGAACTAGCGGAATTTGGTATCAAATACGAAGTGGTTCCGGGTATCACAGCAGCAGCGGGTGCAACGGCTTATGCTGGTATTCCATTAACACACCGCGACCATGCGCAAAGCGTTCAATTCATCACTGGTCACGTACAAAAAGATGGTCGTGAGATTGAGTGGCATTCACTGGCGCAATCCAACAACACGCTTGTGTTCTACATGGGTTTGAAGCAAAGCGGCCACATTATGGATAAGCTGATCACTCACGGCTTAGATCCTGAGATGTCATGCGCCATTATTGAAAACGGTACGCGCCCGGAGCAGCGCGTGTTCCAAGGAAAGTTGAACGAGTTATCGAGCATGGCAGAGCAAGCTGTGAGCCCAGCATTGATTGTGGTTGGTAGCGTTACTCAGCTGCACAACAAATTGGATTGGTTCGCAAAGTAATACTGCCCAGAAGTGACTATATTTTACAGGGGCTTTGTTGCCTCTGCATTTCTTGCTTACGCATAGGCATTTGATCAATGAGGTTGTTGATAAACGGCCAGTCTGTTTCTGCGCCCCAACGGTGCTTTTCTAGACCATCTTTACCAAGCAAAATAGCAGTATGAGAACCTTTTTCGACCGCATAAAGACGAGCTAGCATTTTTAGGTCGAACTCTTCTTTAAGCCAAGCAGGAAAAGTATAACCTTGTTCTGTAATGACCAGTGTGACGACATCTCTGTCTTCCAACTCACACTCATTCATAAGTGTTTCTAGCAAGAATTGTTTGACGTATTCATCATTTTCCGGCGCAAAGTAGAGCACACTTCTATGTGGCCAGTATTTGGAGTGCGCTGGATAACCAAATGCTGTCGATGACAAGATACAAGAAAGCAGTATCACTAGTAACTTTCCGCCCATGACAGTTCCCCTAGAAACCCAAATAACTTTTTATACGTTAAGTTTAGTGGAATTGGCTCATTGTGCTTTTTCCAAAACTGGCATAGGGTAGGCAGCAAATAAATTGAGCGTAGAAATAGATGAGTTCGGAAAGCAAACAAAAAATCGCCATTTTGGTTGATGTACAGAATGTGTATTACACCTGTCGCGAAGCGTATCGAAGCAATTTTGATTACAACCAGTTTTGGTATGTCGCCACACAAGGGAAAGAGGTGGTAAGTGCTCGTGCTTATGCCATCGCGAGTAACGATCCAAAACAACGTCAGTTCCACCATATTCTTCGTGGTGTTGGATTTGAGGTGATGCTTAAACCCTACATCCAGCGTCGTGATGGCAGCTCGAAAGGCGATTGGGATGTGGGTATTACTCTCGATGCAATTGAAATTGCTCCCGAAGTTGAGGAAGTGATTCTAGTTTCGGGAGATGGAGACTTTAGTCTGCTAGTAGAGAGAATTCAGCAGTGCTTCAATAAAACGGTGACCGTTTATGGTGTACCTAAGCTAACATCCCAAACTCTGATTGATTGTGCCGACAATTTTGTCGCGATTGATGACGATTTCTTGCTGTAGTGAATAGTGCAATAAAGAAAGGCGAGTCACTCAGGCTGTACGAAACGTACAATGACTCGCCTCTAATTTATCGTTGATTTGGCTAGTTACGAAGGAATGATCATTTGCCCTAGCAAGTAACCCAAGCAACACGCACCAATCACGCCGATTAAGCCCACAGACATGAATGAGTGGTTGAAGTACCACTTACCAATCTTAGTTGTGCCCGAGGTATCGAAGTTCACAGTCGCGATATCTGAAGGGTAGTTGGGAATAAAGAAGTAGCCGTATACCGCTGGCATTAAGCCGATAAGCAGCGCAGGTTCCAAACCTAAGCCGAGACCAACAGGCAGCATCATGCGAGCCGTTGCAGCTTGAGAGTTCACCACAACCGACACAATGAATAATGCAAGCGCGAATGTCCAAGGATAGTTAGTTACCATCTCTACGATGCCAGATTTAAATTGAGGCATAGCGTACTGGAAGTAGGTATCTGACATCCATGCAATACCGAAGATAGCAATCGCCGCCACCATACCAGATTTAAATACCACCCCATTTGGTACGTCACGCGGGTCAGTTTTGGTCGCAAGCAAAATGATACCGCCGAAGCAGAGCATCATCATTTGAATCACAACTGCCATGCTGATTGGCTTCGAGCCATCTACGATGGTACGAATGTCTGGCCACATCGCGATAATGACGATAACCAAGATCGATGCAATGAACAGCAATACAGAGTTACGAGCACTTGTTGGTAGTACTTCATCAAGAGACGTTGCAGTTGTGTTGAGGATTTTTTCTCTCCACACTGGATCTTTCAAACGCTCTTGGTATTCTTCATCGTCGTCTAGCTCTTTACCACGCTTTAGGCTGTAAAGTGACATCAACAACGTACCGAATAGCGTTGCAGGTACAGTAACGAGCAAAATTGAGAGCAGAGTGATCTCGTGTTGAATATCAGAGAGTTGCGCCAAGTAGTAAACTACGGCCGCTGAAATTGGCGAGGCTGTGATTGCGATTTGAGACGCGACAGAAGCGGCAGCCATAGGACGCTCTGGACGAATGCCGTTTTTAAGCGCAACGTCGCCAATGATTGGCATGATAGAGTAAACCGCGTGACCTGTACCAAGTAGGAAGGTCATAAAGTAAGTCACGAACGGAGCAATAAGGGTGACGCGTTTTGGGTTCTCACGAAGCACACGCTCGGCAACTTGCAGCATGTATTTCAAACCGCCAGCGGCTTCAAGAATGGAAGCACATGTTACCACCGCTAAAATGATCAACATAACGGTGACAGGAGGAGAGGTTGGCGGCATCTTAAAGATGAATACTTCAATCACCAAGCCAATTCCGGATACGACCCCAAGGCCGATACCACCATAACGTGAGCCGATATACAGCATCACGAGCAAAAATAGAAACTCAAGATACAACATGTGGATTTCCTTATTCAAAGCAGAGGGCTACATAGCCAAATTACCTCTTTGTATTGTCTCGATATTCAGAAAGAAAATACTTCATGTTGTTCACAATCCGCTGGATAAGAAACAGCAATATTCAATTATTGGCAATAACTCACGCTACACCGGGAAACTGTTAACACAGTTTTATCAGGGTGTTTTTATGCTGTGTATTTTTGCGATCATGTGAGCGTTAAATGCGAAGAGGTTTAAGAGTTTGTTGCTATTCATCGCATACGTAACCAGACCTTACAGCTTCACAGAACTCGGAAATACATTCATAACTAACCCTAAGACTGCTTCTTTGTTATGAAAACGCAAAGGATAATAGTTTGCATTGCGATTGGTGCTTGGGTATAAAGGTGTCAGAATGACTACACCAACAATAAGCCATCATGTCTGAGCAATTTTTCCCGCAACTGTTTCAAACTTCGAGTGAGATTACACCTTACCTACACGGTGATATCGGCGAGATAGGGCAAGAAGCTATCCATATCGAGAATGATATCAACCCGATCATCCAAGGCCTTTACCAGCAAATCTCGGAGGCTCATCCGGAAGCGGGAAAAGCATATTGGTTGACAAGAACGTGGGATTTACTTTGTTGGCAGCCAGTTTATGTCGCATTCATCTCTATTTACGGTTACCACACGTTGCCAAACATTCGCGAGATAGCGCAGCACCTCAAACCTTGTTTTGTTTCTGGGTACCGATTCGCCGACGAAGCGCATATACATGGCGAGCCAGAAGCGTTGATAAAAGAGGCGGGGCGTCAAATCCGAGAACTGTTCGACTTCTATCAACAAGAGATGAGTCAATGGACACGCATTCGTCCTGGCTTCACCCATCAATTGATGTCGGACGGAATCATGGCTTGTTTAATTCGTCTCCAACAGCGCTTTCCGCAAATGACTAACTCGATACTTCAGGAGCATGCGGTCTTGTGGCTAAGCGCAATGGGTTTGGATGTTGATAATAGCCGCTCACTTCATGAGACGGAATCTGATCAGCCGCTAAAGTTAGTAAGAAAAAGTTGTTGTTTAGTCTATAAGTGTGAAGGCAGAAAGCTTTGTGCAGATTGTCCTCGTTTAGAGGAAAATCGACAGCTTATGAGCAAGAAGGTTCTCAATTAACATTTATTTAACTTGTGTAACAGTGCTCGATTTGAGAGTGAGAATAAGTATCATTGCATGCTCTTGTTGACAACAAAAAGATAAATACAATGATGAAAAGGACGTTTTCTTTCAATCTCATCGTACTTGCGATGAGCAGTGGATACGCAGTTAGCTCAATAGCAGCAGAAAATCTTCAACAAACATCGACTCCGAGCGATGAGCAATTGGTTGTTGTAGGCAGTGTGATGCCGAAATCGATCTCCGATATTCCAGGAACGGTTTGGTTTGTTGGCCAAGAAGAGATTGCTCAGCAATATCGTGCGGGCAAGACACTGGGTGATATTCTTTCTGCGACCATCCCTTCTTTAGACGTCGGCACCGGTGGTCGAACTAACTATGGTCAGAACCTTCGCGGTAGAGCAATGTTGGTAATGATTGATGGTGTCTCGTTACAGTCTTCTCGCCCGATTAGTCGTCAGTTAGACGCAATAGACCCATTCAACATCGAGCGAATTGAAGTACTATCTGGTGCAACCTCCATTTATGGGGCAGGCGCTACTGGTGGTGTTATTAACATTATCACCAAGAAAGCGTACTCGGATGACTTGTCGTTTGAATCCTACGTGAGTGGCACTACAGGTTTTAATAGCAGCGATGACTTTGATTACAAACTCGCTCAGTCTATCTCGGGTGGTAATGAGCGAATTACCGCTAGAGGTTCGGTTGTGTACACCGAGACACAAGGTGCATTTGACGCAAATGGCGACATTGTCACCCCAGACATTTCACAGGGCTCTTTGCAGTATAATTCAACGCTCGATGTTATGGGATCGACCGAGATTCAAATCTCCGATGCCAGCAAGTTAAACCTTGTCGCACAATACTATGACAGCCAGCAAGATTCGCCATACGGTTTGTACATTGTTAACAATAAATTTGTTGATGTACGAGAGGGGTTCGATTCCGACCGTGAACATGGTACAGAGCGAGTTCTCTTAAGTGCGAACTACGCTCACGACAGCGTATTCGGTCATCAACTGATAGGCGAGTTATCTTACCGTAGTGAAGACCAAACCTTTACTCCTTATTACCAAAGTGCCTCTCAACAAAAAACAGAAGTTTTTGCTGGGCGCTTAGCATTAGCTAAAAGCTGGGAGTCATTCAAACTTGTTTATGGTGTCGATGCGTACTTAGACCGTTTTGAAAGTAACCAGGCTCTGTTCGATTCAACCATTGCGAACAGCTCTGGGAACTTAATTAATCGAACCTATGCCGAAGTGGGGCGTTACCCAGATGTTGATGTGGCGTCTTACGCAATGTTTGTCCAAGGGGATTACCAAATCAATCAAGATTGGTCAGTACAAGCAGGCTACCGCTACCAATACATGGACAATAAGATTGATGATTTTGTTGCCTATAGTATACAAAAGAAGATCGCATCGGGTAATGGTGTATCAGCGGATGCGGTACCAGGTGGCAGCACTGACTACTCTGTGAGCTTATTTAATTTGGGCACCATTTATCAGCTTAACGATGAATCTCAGCTTTGGGCGAACTTCTCTCAAGGTTTCGAACTCGCTGATCCTGCAAAGTACTACGGCCAAGGTAGCTACGATGCCGCGGATGCAAATGGTCACTACGCGTTGAACAATAGCATTAACGTATCTGACTCAAAAATGTCGGGCATCAAAACGGACAGCTATGAAATTGGTTACCGATTAGATACGGATACTGTCGCACTGCAAGCGGCGGGTTACTACTCGGTGTCGGATAACTCAATCAAGTATGACAAGAAGACGCTCCTAATCACCAATGTTGATGACGAGCAACGTGTATACGGTGCCGAAGCAAACATTAACTACTGGGTAAACCGTGATATTTTGTTAGGTGCATCAGGTCACTATGTGGTTTCTGAGCTGAAAACCAACGGTAAGTGGGAAGATCTAAGTGCGGGTAAAGCAAGTACATCAAAAGCGAACGCGTGGGCGGCTTACTATCAGGATGGCTATTCACTACGTCTACAAAGCCAGACGATGTTTGATTACGAAGATGACGCAAACAACAAACTAGATGGATACACTACGTTTGATCTTCTTGGTAACGTAACACTACCTATCGGGCAGTTAGGTTTTGGTATTCAAAACCTATTTGACGAAGACTACACAACCGCTTGGGGACAACGTGCGCAGATTCTTTATGCAGCACACTACGATGCAGCAGCGTACGACTACAAAGGAAGAGGTCGCACATTCACACTGAACTACAGTGTTGAATACTAAAGCTAACTCGCTCCAAATATCAAAAAAGCCGCTTGAAGCGGCTTTTCTTTTAGGCTTGATCTGTCTGCGCTGTGTCTACAACGTTTTCCGTGTGTTCTGAAGCTTGGTTTTGTTCTTCAGCTTCCATTTTCGCGCGTTCAGCTTTGGAGATATAACGCGGCTTATTGCTCTTATGTAGCTTAGCGTTATGCTTCTTCTGCTTCGCTTTCAAGATCTGATTGATTTTCTTCTTGCGGTTCATGGTGGTGGTCCTTTAATTTAGCGAGGCAGGATAGTTACTTTTTTATCAAGTTACAACTAAATAAGCGCCGGTATCGGTCGCAAAATTCAAGTACGTTCCTATGTCCAATCATCTATCGCGTTTTAATGGAGCCCAAATGAAAACACTGTACACCGAACGTTTGATACTGCGTCTTGTGAGTGTAAATGATGCACCATTTATACTAGAACTTTATAACCACCCAGACTTCTACCGTTTTGTCGGAGACAAACAAATTCGTACCGAATATGAAGCGGCGCGTTACATAAAAGAAAACATGCTACGCATGCAAAAAATTAGAGGCGTGAGTTTACTCGTTGTAGAGAAGAAAGAAGATGGACAACCCATCGGGATTTGTGGGTTGGTTAAACGTGACACATTACAACACTATGATCTCGGATATGGATTTTTACCTTCCGCTTATGGCTTCGGCTACGGAACGGAGTCTGCAACCGCAGTGCTGGAATACGCTAGAGAGGAAATGAAACTCGATAATTTGGTTGCCATCACCAACAATGACAATATTCGTAGTATAAGTTTGCTCAAAAAACTGGGCTTTGAGTTTGAACGAGTTGAGCAGCAATATGATAATGGCCGCACGTTAGAACTTTACACAATGATGTTGTGATTTTTGGATAGCGCATGAGCGATATTTTACTTGGCAAACTCGCCACTGAATTTAAGACAGTAAAAGCCATGGTAGAGGTTTACTGTCATGACCATCATGGAACAAAACGTGACTTATGCTCAGAATGTCATGAGCTGCTTGAATACGCAGAAGTGCGCCTCGACCGCTGTCCTTATGGAGAGAATAAACCGACGTGTAATAAATGTCCGATTCACTGCTACAAACCAGAGCCGAAAGAACAAATGCGTTTGGTCATGCGTTACTCTGGCCCCAGAATGTTACTGAAACATCCCATCTTGGCGGTTCGTCATTTGCTTCATGAAAAGCGAATGGTACCGGAAAAGCCTGCAGCGAACGCGTCAAACCGTCACAAGCGTTTATCTAAACAAAAATGCGAAGAATAAAAAAACGAGGGCGACATGCCCTCGTTTTCGTTGAGTAGAAGCGGCGTGGTTAGAGGCCAGCGGCCATACGCTGCTTGGTTTTGCTCGCAGCAAGTAGCATGTATACGCCAGTCGCAACCAAAGCGGCAAACAAGTAGCCTAGCAAGCCGTGTTCTTGGCCCATAAATTTATCAGCGACAACAGGACCAGCAACAGAGCCGATGCTGTAGCTAAACAGCATGACTTGTGTCGCAGAGACAATAAAGCGTTCATCAAGTCCTTCGCAACCTAAGTTGATTGCAATCGGGTACAAGGCAAAAGTAGCTGCACCTAAAAAGAATAATGCAGCAGCCAATACCACGGCTGACGAGGAAATAAACGTCATACCGATCGAAAAAATACCCAAAATACAGAAAAACGCCATTAGCACTGTGCGGCTCATGTATTTGTTTAACGCGGTCACCATTGGTTGAACTAGCATGCCACCTAGAATCACTAGCGCCATCAATGTACCAATGTCTTGATGGCTAATTTTACGGTTAGTTAACTCAACTGGCATTAATCCGTAGATCGCGCCTAAGGTCAAACCTGAAACAACACAACCAATAATTGCTGCATGGTTTAGTTTGGCAATTTGCTTAAATGATAAAGCGGTTGATTCATGGCTGTTTGGCTGCTCACACTCAATGAACATTAGCACCAGCATCGCCATTAAGATCAACGTCGTGATCGCAATAAACGGAACGCCGCCACTTACGCCAAGCACGCCAATACCAAACTGGCCTAATGCTGAACCACCATAAAGCGATAGCATGTACAAGCTCAAACGTCTCGCACGCGATGCTTCGTCTCCAGACATTAGCCAAGATTCAACAATGACAAAAACACCAGCAACCGCGATACCCGCAATAAAGCGAGCGGCAAGCCACATCAATCCGTTAGCAAACACGGGTAGTGTGACGATAGTTAGCGAAAATACGGCCAAGCAACCAATAAACGCGTTACGGTGACCAACTTGACGTACGATACGTTCAATAAAAATAGCACCGGTTAATAAGCCGCCATAAAACACACTCGCCAACCAACTCGCGTAATCTGCTGAGATGTTGTATTCACCGAGCATGAGAGGGATCAAGCTCATTAAATAGCCCGAAGCCACCGCATAAAGAGACAGTGCGACGACTGGAACTGTAACTCGTGGTGATGCTGCAGGAACGACTGTGTTTTCCACTGTTTTGCGCCTATAAGTTAAATGAAATCTAAGGGTTATTCGGCGCGAATATGAGGCTAATAGTTAGGCAAGTAAAATGATAAATTTAAGTCGTTTCGATAAATAATATTTGTTAACTAGATAGGTTGATAAGTTGCATAAAAACGCCAACCTACAAACAAGGTTGGCGTGGAAGATTATTTAGTAAGTGCTTGATTTAACCATTGATCAAATTGAGTTTTAGGTAACGCACCATTGATCATATCAACACGTTGACCATTTTTGAAAACCATAATGGTAGGAATGCTGCGAATACCAAATTGCGCCGCAAGTTGTTGTTGAGCTTCGGTATCAATCTTAACAAAACGAGCCGTTCCGGCTTGCTCATGAGCAACATCAGAGAAAACAGGAGCAAAACCAACGCACGGGTTGCACCATGGGGCCCAAAAATCTACTACAACAGGCATATCACTTTGTAATA
Organism: Vibrio sp. 1069; assembly: GCF_033340555.1. Classification (NCBI taxonomy): domain Bacteria; kingdom Pseudomonadati; phylum Pseudomonadota; class Gammaproteobacteria; order Vibrionales; family Vibrionaceae; genus Vibrio; species Vibrio sp. 1069. Next base: position 444,178 of record NZ_JAWOWP010000002.1, on the reverse strand, counting down.
GAGCAGAAAAGTTATCTTGTGTACCTTCGATAGGCGAGCCGTCTAAAAGTGCACTTTTACATTTACCGCAAGTTGCAGATTCGGCAACGCGCTCATTAGGGACACGATTTAGACCGCCGCACGAAGGGCAGCGAGTTTTAAACGATGGCATGACTTCTTCCTTTATTACGTATTGATGAAAACATGACTTACCAGTCAGCCTCATTATTTGTATACTTATTTTTTAACCTGCCGAAATAACGCAGCGCAGGTTTGTATTTGAGCCTAAGGTTCTAAGAAATTTTATTAAAATACAACAATAAATAGGTCTGCGATGACAAATTACTACGCTGAAATTACAGGTTGGGGGAAATGTGTTCCGCCAGCCGTGCTCTCTAACGATGATCTTAGCACTTTCCTCGATACTTCCGATGAGTGGATTCGTACCCGCACTGGTATCGAAAACCGCCGTATTAGTCATGTAAACACGTCAGACATGGCGACCGTTGCTGCTAAACATGCATTAGCTCGAGCAGGCGTCGATGCAACAGACGTGGATTTAATCATTGTGGCGACTTGTTCACCAGATTCATTGATTCCAAATATCGCGTCTAAGGTACAGCAGAACCTAGGTATTCGTGCAGCCGCTGCCTTTGACTTAAATGCCGCATGTACGGGATTTGTCTATGGCCTAGAAACGGGCACACGTTTGATTCAATCAGGTAACTATCGTAACGCGATCATTATTGGTGCGGAAAGATTGTCTTTCTACATCGATTGGGCAATGCGAGATACCGCTGTTCTATTTGGTGATGGTGCGGGCGCCGTTGTGTTATCAAGAACGGAAAAAGAAACGGGTTTACTACAGTCTCAAATCGGTTGTGACGCAAAAGGCCGAGATATTCTGTCCGTACCAAAGTTTGGTACTTGTATGGATCGCTTTGCGGAAGACAACGGTTACTGGGATTTCAACTTTGTAGGACAAGAAATTTTCAAACGTGCAGTAAAAGGCATGGGGCTAGCTGCGAAAACCGTACTGAAAGCATCACAGTTAACGACGGAACAAATCGATGTTGTGATTCCGCATCAAGCGAATATTCGTATTATTCAAACCTTGTGTGACCTGTCTGGAATTCCACACGACAAAGCGTTTGTTAACATTCAAAACTATGGCAATACTTCAGCTGCGACGGTGCCAATTGCATTGTGTGAAGCGGTAGAGCAAGGTCGAGTTAACCCTGGTGATAACATGCTTCTTGCTGCGTTTGGTGCAGGTTTGACATGGGGGGCGGCAGTATTGAAATGGGGTGACCGCGTAACGCCAGTTTCTGAAAGTGATGCGGTTCTGCCTGAATGTGAGCAATCCGCGTTAGAATTACTTGAGCGTGCCATTAAGCTGTGTAACGAACGCCGTCGCGACGAGGTGTAACGGACACTCTGCAAACATAAGATGAGTAAGGGAGCGCGAGGCTCCCTTATTTGATGATGCGTTCTACAGCTAACCTGTAAAATATCTTAAGCCATAAAACCTAGGTTTGAATGAGTAAACTTACGGATGTTCGGGAACACATATTCCAGTGCAGCGTTATCACTCACGCCCATCCACTGCGCTAGTGTTGAACCAACTTGATCAGCGGCAATTTTGGGTATGAGTCGGCCTTGAGAGTAATCATCGTTTCCGCCCAGTATTAGTTCCGGCCATGTACCGATAGGTTGTTTCCCATTTACCGCGCCTCCAATTAATAGTTGATGGCCACCCCAGCCATGATCGGTACCATTTCCGTTGCTCATCATCCGTCGACCGAAGTCAGACATAGTGAAAGAGGTGACTTGCTTGTTTAGCCCTAACCGTTCGACCGCACGATACATTGCTAAAAGGTTTGTCGCGAGATCCTCAAGTAGCACTGGATGACGTGCCAATTGCGAATCGTGCAGGTCATACCCAGAGTGTTTAACGAAAAAGACTTGTCGTTGCTGCTTCAGGACATCTTGGCTTGCTATCAATTTGTACACGGTTTGCATCTGCTTGCCGAGCGTCGATGACGTAAACAGCGGCTCGTCAGCAATGTGGTTGAGTTGCTCGCTCAGTACACTGCTCATTACCATCGACTCATCAACCATCAAATTAAAATGACCATTAAATGGATTGTCAGTTTGATGAGAGAGAAGGCGATCATAGATCCCCTTGTATAGCGGGTTATCAATCGCGGTAAGCTGAACTGCACGATCTTTTTTCAGGACGGTTTGGCGGTGTTCCATTGCCCGTAACCAAAGCGAGTTGCCATGCACACTGTATAGCGGTGTTATTTCTGATTCAGAGTTTAATACATCCAACATTCTGCCAGCCCAACCAAGATTTTTAGACTCGCTCATTCCACCAAGTAACCAAGCGTCTGTTTGAGAATTATGAGAAAACAGTTGCTCGGGTAGTGATGCTTCACCTTGCTCAATAGCTTGTTTGGTGACGGGATGGTTGAGAATGCCACTATTGAGCACGATGCTGGCATCGCCTTGTTCGAAAACGGAAGTTAACGCATTTAACTTTGGGTGTAAGCCGAGCTTCACTGGGTGATTTGAGCTATCGACAGCACTCAAATTGATAGGGAGTATGTCTTCTTTGGCGACAGAGAGTGGCCCTCTGACTTTGGAATATTGATGATAGTGCGCCTCCGATAATGGCAGTACGGTGTTGAACGCATCGTTTCCGCCAGCTAAATACACACATATTAATGCTCGAAAGTCATTGGATGGCGCTGCGAGAGAGTAACCTGGCAGACTAAGAGAGGCTAGTGCGCCCATTGATAGCGTGCTTTGTATAAAATGTCGTCGTGAAATATCCATAATTCACTCCTAATCCTGAATATAGAATTCGTCGCCAGAAATGGCGGTAAATATCACTAGAGCAAGTTTTGTTGTTGGCACATAGTCCCCACGATAATCATTCAGGGCGGTGAGCATGAGCTCTTTCAATTCAGCAGAAGCCGTTCCAGCAAAGAAACGCTCGTTAACCAATTCGACTAAGGCACGGTGATTGTCCAGAAGAAGATAAAACTCGTTAAGATCGAAGTGGTAGGAATCACCACCTCCTCTACGAGTGCTGGTTAACATATAGTTGACCAAATCGGTATAAACAGACCAATTGAGAAGTTCATACTCTGGAGAGTTAATACCAGACTCCGTAAACTCGTTAGACGGCTGATAGTCTGGAGAGTAAAAATTAAACACGGAAGGAGAACGAAGCGGCCCTTGATTAGCGATGTTCATCATCGTTGTTGCGTCTTCGTAACGTGATCCTTTAACCGTAAAACCTGATGCTCGATGAAAATTAGTCAGGACCAGTATCGGTTCTTTCACTTTTATAGGCGGGGTATCCGTCATCCCTAATGCTTCAGGGTCGAGCAATATGGCTCGAACAACGGCGGTTAGATCGCCTTTTTCTCCTTCCCCATTGTTGTTAAATATCGTAGCAACACGCGCGACGTACTCTGGGCTTGGATTTGAACTGACCAAACGTTGGATAAGTAACTTTGAAACAAATGGAGCAACATTTGGGTGAGACATCAACATATCAATCACTTTTGAAAGCTCTTCTTGTGCGGTTAGACCCGGTGGGATCACGTTCCCTAGAAATCGCTTCTCGCCGGTGTCGTGTCTTTGACTGATAACTCGCATCGGTTTCACGAATGCGATGTCGGAATTTTTCCATCCAGTTAATGCTCGCGCGAGCTCTTGAATATCAGTTTGATTGTACGTGGGGATAGGTTTGCCTGTTGCGTGGTTTAGCTTTTTACTGCCATCTAAATTGAGTTCATACAAACCGATAGTGAATAACTGCATTAACTCTCGAGCAAAGTTCTCATCGGGAAGCGTTCCTGTCGCACTATTTTCTTTTGCACTACCGAGCATAGACAAATAGCTCCCCATGACTGGATGGATGGAAACGTCATACAACAGGTCTCGGTAGTTGCCAAACGCATGCTCAACCAACAGATCGTAGTAATTCACTAACCCTGTAGGTTTGCTGGAAAGAACGCCGCCATAACGAGAAACGACTACGATCTGACTCAATGCATAAGCCGTTCGCTGCCTAAGCTGATCTTCAGCAGTAACAACAATTTGATACCAAGCATTTTCTCGGTTTGACTGTAGGCCTTTAGAAAAAGGCGTTTGATAAAGTGGTTGATGGTAGGTTGCTGGCAGGTTGATTTGTTTCTGTATCCAATCCTCTAACCCGTTTTCCCTAACCTCATTAATTAACGCAGGTGTTGGTCCAAAAGAGGTTTGATAGAGAAAACGCGCAACGGTTTGATCGGATGGGGATTGCTGTATTTGTGCTGATAAATTAGACACATGGCTCAGCAATAAGATAGCCAATCCTAGTACCCAAGCAGAGATTTTATTTAGCTTCTGACGTCTCATAGTTAACTCGCTTACCCGAAGTAACGATTTAAGTCCATTTAACGGGAGTTATTAAGCTCTTTTGAGCTGTTTAGTAAATTTATGAAAATCAAGCAGCTGCATAGGCGAGTATAGTAGCTATAAGTGGTGAACAAAAAACTCAAACGATGAATTTGGTACTATAGTGCTAGAAGTTTTTGATGCTATTTTTTCTAAGATACTGATATTAAATATGGCCAATGAAGAGTAACAAGCAGAGATATCGCAATGGATATAGAAGGGGGACAGCTAAAGTACGGTTAACAAGAGATTGGTATGTTTGTTAAGGCTTAAGTTAGTTTCAAGAAATTATTGAGCCAATAAATAAAGTCCATTGGTTTGCACAAGAGAAAACCACACGGATGTTCTCTTGTACAAAGCAACAAAGGTTATTTTCGGGCAAGCTTATGGTGAGCACGAGAAAAGTGATCGGCACAAAATGCGCCCACAATCGAGAGTTCGCCAGCCAGACAAAGCGAAGCTGCGACTTCGGCTAACGCTTTCGCATTGCCGTTGCCGTGCAAACCCAAAATATCCAAACATGCTTTTTGCGTTGGAAGGCCAGTACCACCGCCAACCGTTCCCACCATGATGTTTGGCAAGGTCACGCACGCGTACAAGTTGCCTTGAGCGTCCACATCCATACGAGTGATACCAATGGCAGACTCTGCAACGCAAGCGGCATCTTGACCACAAGCAATGTAAAGCGCGGCAAGGGCATTTGCGTAATGCGCGTTGACGCCAATTGTCCCGCTGAGTAAACCACCCACCGTGGTCATTTTGCCAAATTGAACCATAGACTCCGGCGTCGTATGCAGATATTTTTCCACCAACTCAGCAGGAATGGTCACTTCGGCGGATACTTTCTTACCGCGTACCGAGCGCAGTGTGTGTGCGTTTGGTTTTTTGTCGCCTGATAAGTTGCCATCCAAGAATGCTTGAGTTGGTTTGATTGGGCTGGTCGCCAAAATATGATGGAACACTTCGTTTGTTGCGATGGTCACCATGTTTTGTCCGGAAGCGTCACCAGTCACGTATTCAAAGACCAAATAAACATGGTTTCCTTCGATATTTACATTGATGTCTTTGAGTTTGCCATGTGAGGTGGTGGATTCCGCAATTTGACGAAATACGTCAAACTGGGTCACAACCCAACTGACGAACTGGCCGGCGTCAGCAAGGTGATTAAAGGCGAATACTGGTGTTCGGCTCACCCCTTCACTTAGTAACAATGCGCTCGCGCCACCAGCGGCGGTGATAAGATTTGCGCCACGGTTGTAGGAAGCGACTAACGCGGCTTCTGTCGTTGCGAGCGGAACCAAAAAGTCATCGTTCGCATACAAGCCGTTGACGCGCAAAGGGCCTGCAATGCCGACCGGCACATTAACAGTACCAATGAAGTGCTCGATGTTGTTGGAGTAAGCATCGCAATGTGACTGCGTGAAAGGATCAAGGAGATGATCTTTATTGGTCACGTGTTCCAATACTTGCCAACGGCGCGCCAAATGCTTATCCGACAGGCCAGGGCTTAAGCAGAGACGTTTCTCTGGCTTGTGAAACTTCGGTTCTAATGCCGATTGAATCTTACTGCTGGTTTCGATATCGGAAAGGGCGGAGCTTTGAACAGGGTTATCTTGGTTTAACTTCGGCATACAAACGTTAACTGAAAAATCGAACCAGAGATTGTAGTGATTGAGGCTTTGATTACAACGTTGATTATACGTTTTGCAACAAATACCACTGTGCAAGCGCCTTTATTATCCAAGTGATTTGATATTGGAGCGACGAATTTACCGGACATAAATGGGTTTTGACAATGAATGTTGCAGTAAATGGCAGATCCGGGAGGTTATGCCTCTTAGAGAAACTGGCCTGTAGGTGTTTGGATTCGACAAGGTGTAAGCATGAGTGCCTTAAAAGCGGAATGGTTCAATCTATGAAAGGAATAAATTGTCTAACCCAGTCCCTTGGGTCAGACGTTAGTTTGAATCAGTTATTCAAAAACTAGTTGAAGGCGCGAGCCACACGTCCCGCACTTTGAATACGGTAATGACCAACGTAAGCAGGAACAAATACAGATTGTCCTTTCGAGGCAGTTAACGTCTCACCGTTATCACTGATGAGTGTCAGGTCGGCATCAATCGCCATCAAAATCTCTGCGCTATTGGCATCAACCACTTCATTGTTCGGTTGGTTAAGAATGCTGAAACTAAAGTCTGCCACTGGAACGGGGTAAAGGCTCTGGCAACCATTGGCATTGGGTTTTAGGACAAGGCTGTGAAACGGCTTAGGCACAAAGTCTGTGCATTTAACCAGTTCTTCAACATCCATATGTTTCTGCGTGAGTCCTGCACGCAAAACGTTATCTGAGTTCGCCATGATCTCTAATCCCGTACCTTTAATGTAAGCGTGTGGCGTTCTTGCGCTCAGGAACATGGCTTCGCCAGGTTGCAGCGTGATGACATTCAACAGTAATGGCGCAAACAAGCCGACATCGCCAGGGTATTGAGTGGATAGATCCAAGATGAGCTGGAAAACGTCGTTGTTAGTACCTTGCTCTGATTGGTCTGAAGCTTGGGCAAGAAGCTGTTTCAGTGCACGCTCTTTTGTTTCGCCTTCCATGGTCAGAATGTGCACAAAGAAATCGCGTAAACCTTGTGAGTTGATTTCGCGTTTGAATGCATCTAGCGGTGTGCGTAGCTCATTGATATCGCAAAGGCCAAATGCCTCAATAATCTCGTCATACGAACGAAAACCGTTCATGGCTTGGTAACTTGTCAGCGCGTACACCAACTCAGGTTTATGGTTTGGATCCTTGTAGTTACGATGGCTTGCGTTTAGTGGGATCCCGGCACTTTGTTCTTTTTCGAAGCCTATTTCGGCATCTTGTTTGCTTGGGTGAACTTGAATCGACAGTGCATGTTCGGCCGCTAAGATCTTAAACAGAAAGGGCAGGTCGCCAAATTTCGCTGCGGTTTCTGCTGATAAGTAAGCGGGTTGGTTTTGTTTGATCAGTTCAGACAAAGGCAGCGTGTTTTGCTCAACCTGAACTTCAGAGCAGCCGTTTGGGTGAGTACCCATCCATACTTCTGCTTGAGGCTCATTCGTTTCGTTAGAAAAGCCAAACAAATCGTGAATAGAAGAGGTGCTTCCCCAGGCGTAGTTTTGGATTTTGTTGTTCATTTGAAAGAAGCTATGCGATGAAATAGTGTTCAAATTCATGAATTTTTCCCATAGTTAACCCTCCGAACTGAATCGGAAGAAAAATTGAGCAGAGATACGTTAAATAAGGAGGGCGAGCGCGGTTAGGTCACTCGCCAATTTGCCCTAAGGGCGATAAGTCGATTTACAACCGAGGCTTTGGTTCGAGTGGTTTTCGTGATGGCTGCGCTTGCAAAAATGGCAGCAACAAAAGGCCAATGACGGCTGCACAAACTGAAATGGTGATGAAGAAACCCGTCCAATGATATTCTTCAAGAATTAACGCCAGTGGATAACCAGACAATGCTGCGCCCATGTAGGCGAACAAGCCCACGAATCCTGTTGCCGCGCCGGCAGAATCTTTGTGAGAGCACTCCGCCGCCGCCATACCGATCAGCATTTGTGGTCCAAAAACAAAGAAGCCGATGGAGAACAATCCCGCCGCTTGGAATGCAAAGTTGGTCAGAGGCATCAGCCAAAGCGCAGAGACAGATAAGAAAATCCCAATCGCGAACAGCAAGTTCATTGGCCCACGGTTACCGCCAAAGAGTTTGTCTGAGCCCCAACCCGCAACCAATGAACCAACAAAACCGCCGATTTCAAACATAGACAGAGCAGCGTTGGCGTTAATCAGGCTATAGTGATGCTGCTCGGTCAAGTACAGGTTTCCCCAGTCATTGATTGCGGTACGAACGATGTAAACCAACACATAACTGAACGCGAGCAGCCAGATGTATTTGTTGTTAAATACGTACGATTTCAGAATTTCGCGGTAGGTGAGGCCACGTCCGTAATTTTCTTGCGCAAGTTCTAGCGCGTCGTTGCGCCATTGGCCGACACTTGGTAAACCCATTGTTGTGGGTTTGTCGCGCAATCGCCAACAAACGAATAGACCGAGTAATACACCGATGATGCCGGGTAGAATAAAACCTTCACGCCAGCTGTAGTGCAACGTTAAATAGCCCACCAAAATAGGGATCAGCGCGCCACCAACGTTGTGTGCGGTGTTCCAAATCGCCCATAAGAAGCCACGCTCGGAACGTGAATACCAAGTCGTTAACAGCTTGGAGCATGAAGGCCAGCCCCAGCCTTGGAACCACGCGTTTAAGATCCACAGAGTAATGAAAGCCGCGAGTGAGCTAGAAAAGCCGAACGCGATGTTGACCAGACCTGTCGCAATCAATCCTAATCCCATGAAATAACGAGGATTAGAGCGATCCGAAATCGTGCCAGAAATAAACTTCGAGCAGCCGTAGGTGATGTAGAAAAGCGTACCGATAAGACCCAAATCGCCTTTATCTAAGCCAAGATCGGTAATCATCGCTGGTGCGGCGTAGTTAAAGGTCTTACGGGTAAAGTAGAAACCTGCGTAGCCGATGTACATCCCCAACATAATGTGCAAACGCCAATGGCGGTAACGCTGGTCGATTTGCTCGTTGCTTAGACTCGGTTGAGTAAATTTAGGTGAACGTAAAAATCCAAACATCTTGAGTTACACCTTAGGTAAAGTAATGCTGATTTGTGTGCCAGTCACTTGATCGCTGGTGGAGTAGATAACCATTTTTCCACCTAACGCGTGCACACGCTCTTGCATGCCGCGAACGCCCATGCCTTTCATACTCTCCTGAACTTTGAAACCGACACCATCATCGTGAATCATCAATGACATCGCCGTTTCTCCAATTGTCAGTTCAATATTGATCAACTGCGCTTCTGCGTACTTGGCTGCGTTATTCAATGACTCTTGGCATAAACGGAATAGGGTGACTTTGAGCGTGTCACTCAAGTTGGTGTAATCGCCTTGCCAGTTCAGTTGAACAGTCGTTCCGTGATTGGCAAATTCCATCTCTCGCGTCAGTTGCTCGACGGATTCTTTCAAGTCCAAATCATCCAGCATTTTTGGTCTTAGCTTGCTTAACAGTCGCTTAGTGGTGTCGTACACGTTGAGGGAAAGCCCTTCGATCATGTCGGCGCAACCCACGCGTGTTTCTGTGTTATTTACCCGCTTAATGATGTTGGCTTGTGTGCGGATTGCCGTGATGTTCTGGCCGATTTCGTCATGTAGCTCGCGCGCAATATCGCGTCTTACCGATTCTTCCGCTTTGATAAGCTGGCGAGACAAATTCTGATTGCGTGCAAGTTCGCCGCGCAGTTTGTGATTGAGGTCTTTTTGTTTCTGAACCCCTAAGCCGAGCATAATGCCGGTGATGGTTTGCGCCGAGAGAGATAATAACAAATCGGTGATTTCTAGATTTGATACGCCGCTGCGAGCCGCAATCAGAGCAATGCTGTTGAGCATGGTGGCGAGCAGGGCTCCTTGCCAGCCGTAACGAAGTGCCAACACGATGATTGGGATAGCCATACAAAATGGCGCAAATCGTTTTAGCTCTTCAGGTAAACTGGTTTGCACCAAAATACTGCCGATCAAAAGCAGCGCATAAAGCACGATATGACGCACCTGAAATACAACGGCATTACTAAGTAGGAGAGAGCTAAGCGGAGACCAACGACTTTGGAACAAATAGCTCCACAACAGGTAGCACATAGGCACCACGAGCAAGCCTCCAGAAATGCTAGCCAGCCATACCATGTAAACAGAAGGCACGTGAAATCCGACCGCCATTACGTTGATGAAGGCGGTAATGATGATCACAATGCCCATGACGGCTAAGTGGCGGTTTTGGTCACCGTAGTAGTATTTTTTCGCAATCAGAGTGACCGGGATACTGGCAATGCTCGCAATCAGCACGGTAAGCCACTGCGGTTGACCCAGTAAGATCGCAAGTGCGATGGAAAGCCCCCACTCTGAAAGATAAATCGTTGGCCAATAAGCGGTGCGAGTGTGTAGGGCGACACCTAATCGTAAAGCGAAAGGAAACAATAAGATCGCCAGCTCGGGATCATTGACAAAGTAATAGGCAATCACCCATAAGCAGAACCAGGCGCAAGCCATAACAAAAAGTCCGCAAATGGTGGTAACAGCATAAGCTCGCATTAAAAGGACTCTTGAGAAAATAGTTTGGCGAGCTCAACGTTGTTTTTCACGCCGAGTTTGTCGATGGCATTCGCACGATGAACATGCACAGTCTTGTGGCTCAAGCCAAGCTCTGCCGCGACAGACTTTACATCCAACCCAGTGGCAAGTAGCTGACATACCTCGTTTTCACGTTTTGTCAGTTGGCATAGAGAGGTGGTGTTGTCGCTAGGCGTTGCAAGTTTAAGTGCAATATCTGATGTGAGGTAACAGCCGCCAGAAGCACTGGTTCTCACAGCTTGAATAAGTTCGTCTGGGCTACAGCGTTTACTAAGATAGCCTTTTGCACCTAGCTTTAGTGATTTTTCCACCATCGCAGGGGAGTCATGCACGCTAAGCATCACGCAGGCAATGCCAGTTGGTATTTCGCTGAGAAAGTTTAAGCCGCTTTCATCTGGCATGGAAATATCTAGGATGACGACGTGTGGGTGTACCGCAGGCAACCCTTTTCGCGCTTCGGCGACAGAGCCGAATTCACCAACAACGGTAATATCACTTTCTAAATTTAATAATTGTGCGAAACCTGAACGCACGATGACGTGATCATCAACTAGAGCAACATGAATCATTATTACAACCAAATAGAGCAGACGACTAACAACAATAAGCTCCAACAGGAGCTAATAGAAAAATCTTTAATGATACTGAATTGAGCCATGCTTTTTAATGATCTTGCGCGCTTTACCGAAGTAAAGCGCGCAGAGAAGTTAGGCTTGGTTTTGTGCAAGTTGAAGCTTCTTCGCGTGTCGAATCTTCTTCTCTTCCGCGATAGCGACGAAAGCAAGCAAAACAATACAAATCATGGCGGAGGTATCTAGGGCTGCGAAGGTACCTTTCCAGCCTGTTAAACCGAAGATTGGTGTACCGTCTGCAATCATACCGAGACCAAGTTTCGCGAAGCTGTCACCGATTAGGTAAGCGAATGTACCTTTCACACCGTCAGCCACACTGATTGCTTTTTTAGGAACAAAACCAACCGCGGCAACACCGATAAGAAGTTGCGGACCAAACACCAAGAAACCAAGTACGAATAGAGATGACAAGTACATGAATTCATTTGTTGCGTGTTGGTAGAACTCAAGCGATACGATGATCAAACCAAGAGACACACAAGCAACCAATGCGCGGCGACCGTTTGCTAGGTCAGATAAGTAACCCCACATCAAAGTACCCACAAGCGCACCGACTTCGAACAGAGTAAAGCCAGAGATTGCCGTTTCTTTTGACAGACCAAGCTCTTGGTACGCGTATACCGTTGACCATTGGTCGATACCAATACGCACGATGTAAAGGAAGATGTTGGCAAAGCAAAGTAGCCAGATAACTTTGTTTTTAAGAACGTATTCAACAAAGATTTCTTTTTTGGTCATCTGGTTTTCTTCAGCGGCGGTGTCTTCTTCACTCACTGCTTCATCGAAAAGTTCTTCTACTTTACCTAGACCGTAAGCTTCTGGTGAGTCGCTACCAAAGCGCATACCGATAAAACCAACGATGATCGCGATGATAGAAGGGAACACGAACATGCCGATTACGTGTCCGTCGAATAGGTAGTTGGCACCGAAAAGAGCAACACCCGCTGCGCCCGCACCACCAACGTTGTGTGACATGTTCCACAAGCCTAGGTAAGAGCCGCGTTTGTTACGAGGTGTCCATTTTGTAATGGTTGAGTAACTAGAAGGGCCACCAGTACTTTGGAAGAAACCACTCAGAGCGTAGAAAGCCACCATCAAGAACAGGCTTGCACTACCGCCGCCCATGCTGAAGCTGAAACCAAGCATTGCAAGACCAGAAAGGATCAGCATAAAAGGGAGGAATTGCTTGGTGTTCTTACCGTCAGCGTAGTAAGACACAACGGTTTTACCGATGCCGTATGTGATGGAGAAGCCAAGGCCAATAAGACCTAGGTCTGTCATGCTCAAACCGTAAGTTGAGATCATGTCGTTTTGCGCGACATTGAAGTTCTTACGAATCAAGTACATGGTTAGGTAGCCGATAAATACGACCAAGTAAGATTGGATGAACGGTTTAAACCACATCTTTCTTCTAACTTCGACAGGAAGATCGAGGGTCGGCTTCCGCACCTGTTCGAGGAATTTTAACATGATGAACTCTCTTGTAATTGTTTTAGAAACACAACGGCGGCCGTTATGCGCTCTTGTTACCTTTGACTGAGCGGAATTCTAGAGAGTGGTTTTGTAAGGCACATGAGATGGTTGCCTAGATCGGCTAGGAAAAATTCCTAGAAATGCCTAGGAAGGCGGAAAAGCGTGAAAAGAGTCACACAAAATCCTTACTAATTTATGGGTTTTTGACAGGGTTCTTATCGGGTTGGAAAGCGTTCAAATGCAAGCAGGTTAATATACGCAAGCTTAGTGCTGACAAGGGGTGAGCACGTTTGGTTGGAGAGAATAGTGTCTTGTCGCTAAGTATCAATTGGGAACGAGAAGCAAACAACAGAGACCCAGAGGTCTCCGTTAGAAATATTAGGAATTCGATTAGGTTGACGTGTTAAGGCGCGGGGCTGTATAGACGCGGCGAGCCGTGTTTTGGCAAGTGAATTAGGTTCAAATGGTTTCTTCTTGCCCATTCGACAGTTAACGCTGTAGGCGCAGATAAGCAAACCAGAGTGGGGATACGCGCGCGAACGGCTTTGTGGATCAACTCCAAGCTGCAACGGCTTGTCATGATTGCGAAGCCACTTTGAGGCTCGATGTGATTGTTGGTCAATGCGCCAATCAACTTATCTAGCGCGTTGTGACGGCCGATGTCCTCTCGGCACAACTTGATGTTGCCTTGTAAATCTGCAAATAAAGCGGCGTGTAACGCGCCAGATTCACGTGCGGCTTCTTGATGCAGTGCGACTTTGTCTCGCAGCCCTTCGAATACATCGGAGCGCGGAGGAAGAGACGGTGTTAGCGGTGCCAAATCAGGCAAAGCTTGTTCCAGAGCCTCTACACCACAAATGCCGCATCCGGTTGTGCCGGCAAGATTTCGGCGCTGTGTTTTTAGCGCCCAGAAAGCGCGGTTGCTGATTTCCACTTCCGCATAGTGAGATTCGTGATCGCCACCAATTTCAATGTCTTTAATCTCTTTGAAATCGTGGACGATGCCTGTGCTTAGGCTAAATCCTTTCACGAAGTCTTCCAGATGGCCTGGCGTCACCATCATGACCGCTTGGCTAATGCCGTTATAGCTGATAGCTAAGGCGGATTCACTCGCCAGCGACATTTGTTGCACTGGGCGGCCATCAATCAATTCTCGGTAATTGAACGCACTTGGTTGAGGTGGTGCTTGATTGAAATCGGACAGTTCAAAATAAGATTGAGTAGTACATCTCATGAAATCACCTCATAAGCCGTTATGTATGCCAAACATTGACGTGTGGGTTGTTGTTATCGATTGAATATGTTTTTTGCTTCTGCGAAGCACTGATCGGTTAGCGCGGAGAAGGGTTCTTGTTTTCGCTTTAACAAACCTAGTGGGGCGTGAACGGCGGCTTCTTCGATAGGGATAATGCGAAGCGTATCGTTCAACTCTTCTAATCCACAGTTCAGCGGCATAATGGCGCAACAAAGGCCACTGGTTACTGCTTGGATCAAGTGAAAGGTGGAGTTACTTTCAATGACGGTTTGCGGAACTAGCCCTTTACTCACAAAGCTAAGATCAATTGAGTGGCGATAGTGCATACCCTTCGAAAGCAGCCCTAGCGGAATGTTATTGAGTGACTCCCACAACACTTCAGATTCGGCAAAATCAAAATGACGCTCATCGAATAAAACGCCAAGTTTGGTCGAGTCGAGCTCGATAACATCGAAGTAAGCGGTGTTAACTTGATCGACATAACACATCCCCAAATCTAGTTGATTGCGATTGAGTTGGTCTATGATCTGTTCGGTCGTCATGGAGAGTATTTGAAAGCGTAACTCAGGGAACTGGTGAGCTAATGGTTTGAGCAATTGCATCGGGTTTTGGCTGGCGAGTGGCACCATTCCAAGCCGAAGAGAGCCGACCAACTGACCACGGCAGTTGGCGGCTTCAGCTTGCAATCCATCATGAGCGGCTAAGACGGTTTTTGCCCAAGCTAAAATGCGTTCTCCTGCTTCAGTAAACCCTTCAAATCGTTGACTTCTTTGGATTAATTCGAGATCGAGTTCTTCCTCTAAGCTTCGGATTCTCATGGACAAGGTAGGCTGCGTAATGTGGCACAATGCGGCGGCTTGACCAAAGTGTTTGGTCTGTTCAAGTGCGATGAGATATTTAAGTTGTTTGATATCCATAATGGCTTGTTAACCTTGCGTTGTGAGTCACATGTACGGGGGGAACTCCCTAAAAAGGGCACAGCACTACCGTACTTTTTAAGCGCTGGAGCGTTTTAACTGGGGAATGGAAAACCAAAACCAAGTCAAGAATAAAACCACACTCAAAATTGATCTGAATCAAGGCTATTCCTGATATTAATTAGGGTCAAATTTAAAGTATCTATAGTGTGATAGATATTATCTATTATCAAGAGGGCCGATTTTATTGAGTTCGTTAAGCGAACTAGGTGGAATCTGATGGGAAAACGATTAACCTCATAAATTGTATTGATTAAAAATGTGACGACCGTCAGTGGAAAAATTCGTCATAGATTTTGCTTATCACTCGGTCAGGATTATCAATTGGACGCATATTGAATAACGACTTAATCTTTGATTTAGATCAAGGCGCAACAATGCGAATTGAATCTAACAGTCTTAGAAACAGTAGGCGGGTATCCGATATCAAGAATCTAGATAAGTAAACGCTCGGACAAGCGAGAGCATGTTGAGTGGTTACTTATTTGGATTAAAAAATACATGGATTAGAAACTAAGCCCTTCAATACTTCCGCATTATCTAAATAAATAACGCGCTTGTTTTCACGGGCACCCTGCTTGCTGGTATATCTGCGAGGAGTAAAGTCGTGAGCCAAAAAGAACAAATAAAAACATACAAAGGTCCAGCTGGTGGTTGGGGTGCACTGAAAGCCGTAACCAGAAGTTGGTGGGGCAGTGAAAATGCAGTTAAAAACATTCGCACCATGCTCAAAACCAACCAAAATGGCGGTTTCGACTGCCCGGGATGTGCATGGGGTGAGTCGCCAGATAGTGGTAAAGTCAATTTTTGTGAGAATGGCGCGAAAGCAGTAAACTGGGAAGCGACCAATCGTCTGGTTGATCCTGAGTTTTTTGCCAATCACAGCGTTTCTTCTCTCTCAACGCAAACCGATTACTGGTTGGAATACCAAGGCCGTATCACGCACCCAATGCGATACGATGCTGAATCCGATCACTATGTGCCAGTCTCTTGGGATGAGGCTTTTGCACTTGTCGCGAAACATCTCAATCAATTGGATTCACCACACCAAGCTGAGTTTTATACCTCTGGTCGTGCAAGCAACGAAGCGGCGTTTTTGTATCAGCTATTTGTGCGCGCATTCGGTACCAATAACTTTCCAGATTGTTCCAACATGTGCCACGAAGCCAGTGCTATCGGGATGAAAGACACCATTGGCGTTGGTAAAGGCACAGTGATCTTTGATGATTTTGAAGAAGCTGATGCGATTTTCGTGATTGGTCAAAACCCGGGCACGAACCACCCACGAATGCTTGAACCTCTGCGCGAAGCGGTGAAACGTGGTGCACAGGTTATCTGTCTAAACCCGCTGAAAGAGCGCGGATTAGAGCGTTTCCAAAACCCACAAATGCCGATTGAGATGTTGAGTAATGGCTCAGAGCCTACAAACACGGCGTACCTGCGTCCTGCTTTGGGCGGAGACATGGCAGTATTTCGTGGCATCGCGAAATTCTTGTTGCAATGGGAACGCGAGGCATTGCAAAACGGTGGAAAAGCGGTATTTGATCGTGAATTCATCAAGCAACACACAACAGGTATTGATGAGTATTTGGCTGAAGTGGACGCAACCTCTTGGGAACACATCGCGGAACAATCGGGTCTTGATTTAAGTGAAATCGAGATGGTGGCGAGCATGTATCGACGTGCAGAACGTGTGATCATGTGTTGGGCGATGGGGTTGACTCAGCATCGTCACTCTGTACCAACCATTAAAGAAGTCGCAAACGTGCAAATGTTACGAGGTAACGTTGGTAAGCCGGGCGCGGGTCTTTCACCAGTACGTGGTCACAGTAACGTTCAGGGCGACCGTACGATGGGCATTGATGAAAAACCTTCAGATCTGTTGTTGGATCGCATTGAAAGTCGATTTAACTTTGCCGTCCCGCGCGGTGAAGGCCACAACACTGTGCAAGCCATTAAAGCGATGGAAGAAGGGCAAGCGAAAGTATTTATCGGTTTGGGCGGTAACTTTGCACAAGCAACGCCAGACACAGAACGTACGCACAACGCGATGCGAAACTGTAATTTAACCGTACACATTTCGACGAAGTTAAATCGTTCTCACCTTGTCACAGGTAAAGATGCGCTTATTCTTCCGTGCTTAGGCCGTACCGAGATTGATCAGCAAGCAACTGGCCCACAAGGCGTGACGGTTGAAGATACTTTCAGCATGGTGCATATCTCATTTGGTCAGCTAAAACCGCGTTCGGAGCATTTGCGTTCAGAACCAGCGATTATTGCCGGTATTGCCAATGCTACACTCGGGGCAAAACCAATTGATTGGTTGTGGGCGATTGAAGATTACGACCGTATTCGCGATTTGATTGCCGACACGATTCCGGGCTTTACCGACTTTAACCATAAGCTTAAACACCCGGGTGGATTCCACTTGGTAAACCCAGCTGCTGAGCGTCGATGGAATACACCAAGCGGCAAAGCACAGTTCAGCTCTAGCGAGTTGCCGAAGCAGTTGATCAGCGAAGCGATACTCGAAAAAGGCCAAAAGCCAGATTTGATCTTGCAAACCATGCGCTCACACGACCAATACAATACGACACTTTACGGCTTGAATGACCGTTATCGTGGAGTATTTGGTATGCGCGAAGTGCTGTTTATCAATGAAGCGGATATTCGTAAACTCGGTTTTGAACCGGGCGACAAAGTGGACATGGTGTCATTGTGGGAAGATGGCGTTGAGCGCCGTGTGAGCGGATTTACGCTTGTTGCCTATGATGTACCAGCAGGTCAGGCGGCGGCTTACTATCCAGAAACAAACCCATTAGTTCCTTTGGACAGTTATGGGGATAGAACGTTTACGCCAACCTCTAAGTTTATTGCGATAAAATTGGAAAAATCGACATCCGATAAGATCGCTTTGGTGGAAGCGGAATAGTGACCAAACCGGCACAACGACATTTCCGATAAGCAAACGGCTGATATTAATTATCAGCCGTTTTTAATTGCGCTCAGTCTGCATTTAGTGCGCATAGCTTGTGTATAATGTTAATGACATTATGCTGCTCGATAATAGACAGATAAGGCCGATTTGAATCTAATTTCAAGTAGTAAAACTAATAAGAAGATGCTTATGACCTTGAAAAATATAATTAAATTAACAATCAGTCACTTAGTGGCAGTTTCTATTGGCATTGCGATAGGTATCTATACTTTACCGATCCTTATTGCACCACCTGCGCCGACCGATGAACAAGTTGCTAAGAGCAAGCAAGGTGCAGAATACAGCGCAGTGTTTAAGAGGGAACTCAAAGGTAGCGACGCTTTTCATTGGGGAGAGGGAGAAATTCATTTGAGTTCTGAAGTCATTACGTTGGTAGGAAAACTCGCTCCCGGACCAGACTATAAACTCTATCTATCTCCTAAGTTTGTCGAAACGGAACAAGAGTTTAATGACCTTAAATCTGAGATGAGCTTAATTGGTGATGTCAAAACGTTCGATAACTTCGTTGTTGAGGTTCCTCAAAGCACTTCAATTTCTGAATACAATACGGTTGTTGTATGGTGCGAGACATTCGGTGAGTTCATTACTTCGGCAAAGTATCAATAAACCTTAGCAGTAGAGTAAAAGGCTTTTCTTTTCACTTTACGCTAGGATGTTGTTTCGCATCATTAGAAGGCAAAGACTCTTAAACATTCTAAATTTAAGAGTCTTTGTTTAGAGTTATTGACAGAACCATTCGACTTGTAAGTCGTTTGCACCTTTCAGGCTACGTTCTGGAAAAACAAGATTTCGAACTATTTAGAGTTATTCTCTGTTTGGCTTGTTTCGTTCGATGACGCTAATCGCAATGGCTAAAAATAGAATATCTTTTACTAAAAAGAAGTTTGTCACCAAAACCCCATCAGACACTTTCCATGTATTCGGTGTTGTAATTAGAAAGCTGAGTGTCGCAAGAAAAATAATTGCGGCGGCTATGCCAGAAAAATAAGCGACTCGTGTGTTTTTAAGGCCAACGATTAATCCAATAGCGACAATGATTTCTGTTGCGCCAATGATGTTTGATACGGTTTGAACTGACATCACATCATACAACCAACTCATCAGAAAATGATTTTCAACGAGCGGTTGTATAAGCTTGGCCTCTGTAGGTGTGAATTTATAAATACCAATCCATATTAGAACTAAAGAAACGCCGAAAACTCCGATAAGATATCCAATTGAGTCACATTGATGATGGCTTTTTACGTTTTGCATAATTAACTACATTCTCCTGTTTGTTAGCGCTTCCAACAAGACCTATAAGGTTGGTAGAAAATTTCATAGGTTTTTTTTGCTCAAACAACAGATATTAAAAATCACGTGATACAGAATTACGTGTTTGATAGAACTTAAGGATATTTCGTGGAAGTTAAAATTTTTCAGGTTGACTCGTTTACATCAGAGGTTTTCAAAGGTAATCCCGCGGGTGTTTGTATCACAGAGTCAAGCCTTGATGAGGAAACGATGTTGGCCATCGCGGCCGAGATGTCGTTATCTGAAACGGCATTTCTGTCACTCAGTACAATGCAACTTCGTTGGTTTACACCGAGGACGGAAGTTGCTTTGTGTGGACACGGCACACTTGCAACGGCGCACGTTCTGAAAGAGCAGGGGTTATATAATACTGGAGATACGATTGAGTTCGTTACGCTATCTGGGGTTTTAACTGCACAACTCGATCATGAAGAAATTCATTTGGTGTTTCCTGCTCCAACTTTAGATATGCGAGCTAGTATTAACAAAGACTTACTTCATGGTTTGGGGTTAGATGCCGCCAATGTAGTCGCCTACGGTCAGTTTGATAATAAGCAGTTGGTCGTCATTAATGATGAATTTGTACTTGAACAGCTCGACCCTGATTTTGGTGCGCTGCTTAAACAAAAAGGCCGTGGCGTCGTCATCACTGCTCAATCAAGCACTGACGCCGATTTTGTCTCTCGATACTTCGCGCCTTGGGTGGGTGTTAACGAGGACCCAGTTACAGGCTCTGCACATTGCGCTTTATGTGTTTACTGGGCTAAAAAGCTCAACAAAAAGCAACTGAAAGGCTTCCAAGCCTCTAAGAGAAGTGGGGTCGTTCATACAGAGTTGTTAAGCATTGAGCACGTTAAACTTTCTGGAAGTGCGGTAACTATATTGCGAGGATATATGAGAATCGCGTAGCGGTCCCTGTGGGAATGATTTTATTTTCGTGTTACCCAATGCTCAATAGTGAATACGCTTGAATGCTTCTTATTTAAGTGGTTAATTTTGTTTGTAACCCCCCTGACACGGTGGTGTATAACGATTGGAGAGTTATATGAAAACTATCGGCCTTCTAGGTGGTATGAGCTGGGAGTCGACGCTTAGTTATTACAAATTGATCAACGAAGGAGTCAAAGAGGCGTTAGGCGGCCTAAATTCCGCAAAAATTTGTATGTATAGCGTGAATTTTTCGGAGATAGAGAAACTTCAACATCAAGGTAAATG
Source organism: Vibrio sp. 1069 (assembly GCF_033340555.1). Lineage (NCBI taxonomy): Bacteria > Pseudomonadati > Pseudomonadota > Gammaproteobacteria > Vibrionales > Vibrionaceae > Vibrio > Vibrio sp. 1069. Next base: position 423,684 of record NZ_JAWOWP010000002.1, on the reverse strand, counting down.
GGAAGAAACGGCAAGCATTCTATCTGATGCTGCATCTTCAATAGAAAAAGGGGGCGCTGACTTCATTCTTATTTGTACTAACACAATGCACAAAGTTGCGCCTCAAATTGAAGCCAGTATTAATATCCCCATACTACATATCGCAGACGCGACTGCTGAGTTACTTCGTGAGAAAGGGGTTCAAAAGGTCGGACTCCTTGGTACTCAATTCACAATGGAGCAAGACTTTTATAAAGGAAGGCTTTCCGACCGTTATGGGCTTGATGTCGTCATTCCCGATCAAGACGACCGCTCTAAAGTACATAACATTATTTATAAAGAGTTATGCCAAGGTGAAATCAAAGAGGAGTCAAGGACGATATACTTGCAAATTATTGAAAAACTAAAAGAGCACGGAGCTGAAGCTGTGATTCTCGGGTGCACTGAAATTGCCTTACTTGTAAACCAAAGTCACACCGAGGTTACACTACTTGATACAACTTCTATCCATGCTCAAGCAGCAGTCCGTTTGGCAATTGAAGGTGAATGATCTACGCTTTCTTTCCTGCAAAAAAAGAGAAAACCAAGCACGTGGTTTTCTCTTTTTTATTATCAAGTTATAAGCGAGCAAATTTGAGAGTTCTGTATCCACCAATCAAGTTGCGGGCTTTGTAACCATTGTTGACCAGCTGACGGTATGCTACGTTACCGCGTAACCCAACTTGACAGTAAATCACGATCTCTTTGTCTTTAGGAAGTTCGTGCATGCGACGACGTAGTTGATCGACAGGAATATTAATTGCACCTTCAAGATAACCAACGGACTCCAATTCACCAGGATTACGAACATCAAGTAACAGTTGGTCTTCTGTCAGTGAATCCATTTCATCATAATGAATCGCGGTCGCATCGCCTTTGATGATGTTATTTGCCACAAACGCCGCTTGGTTAATTACATCTTTAGCAGAGCCATAAGGTGGCGCGTAAGTTAGCTCAAGGTGTTGCAGTTGTTCTACCGTCATACCAGCACGCTGAGCAACTGCCATTACGTCGATACGTTTATCAACACCGTCTTTACCTACTGCTTGCGCACCTAATATTTTACCTGTTACTGGATCAAACAGCATTTTGAATGACACGGTTTCTGCACCTGGGTAGTAACTCGCGTGACTTGCTGTATGCACATACACTTTTTCATAAGCGATGTTTTCACGTTTCAGCTGTTTCTCGTTTTTACCAGTAGAAGCGACGGCTAAATCAAAGATCTTACAGATCGCCGTGCCTTGCGTACCTTGGTAAGTTTCTTGGCGGCCAAGCATGTTGTCTGCTGCCATTCGGCCTTGACGGTTTGCCGGGCCCGCAAGTGGCACTAGAGTTTGCTCGCCAGTCACGAAGTCTTTCTCTTCTACCGCGTCGCCGACAGCGTAGATCGAAGGATCGCTGGTTTGCATGTATTCATTGGTATAAATACCACCAAGAGCGCCGATTTCTAAGCCAGCTTCTTTTGCTAATTTGGTCTCGGGGCGAACACCAATTGCCATAATCAGAATATCGGTGGTGAGTCTTTCACCATTGTTTAGTGTTAATTCCAATTCACCTTCTAGATGTTGGTGTTTTTCGCTCTCACCAGAGTCGAAACTTGCCACGTGCTCGTTAGGTACGAATTTCACCGACTCAAGTGCGACGCCAAGTTTAAGTTCGATGCCTTTCTCACGAATTTCAGCATGTGCGAAGCCAGCCATTTCTCGGTCAACGGGCGTCATCACTTGATCCGCCATTTCAACCAATGTGGTTTTTACGCCAAGCTGGTGGAAGGCTTCCATCATTTCCAAACCGATAAAACCACCGCCAACGACTGTAGCGTGTTCAACTTTGTTGGTTTCGATCGTCTTAATGATACGATCCATATCTGGAATATTACGCAGTGAGTGCGTTAACGGGTTATCAATACCGGGAATAGGCGGCACAACTGGACCTGCACCAGGGCTAAGTAGAAGGAAGTCGTAACTCTCTTGGTATTCAGAGCCATCAAGTAGGTTCTTAACCGTAACCGTTTTATCTTGGCGGTTAATTGAAACCACTTCGTTCATCACACGAACATCAACATTGAAACGCGCTAAAAAGCTCTCAGGCGTTTGAAGAAGCAGTTTGCTGCGTTCTTGGATATCGCCACCAATGTGGTACGGCAAGCCACAGTTTGCAAATGACACAAATGGACCGCGTTCAAACATAATGATTTCTGCGTCTTCACTAAGACGACGAGCGCGAGCTGCTGCAGATGCACCGCCAGCAACACCACCAATAATCACGATTTTGCTCATGGATTTCTCCTACTGAATGATCGAAAGCGTCTACACCTTACTTAAATAAATTAGCTGTGTCTAATGTTAATTTGGCTACATTAGCATTGACTTAATAATGTTAATTAGTAATATCTAATAAAAATTAACGTATTGATGAAGGGGCATAAGAATGGGCGACAGTATGCTACAAAGCGCGACCGAAGCGAGTGAGCTGCTTAAAATTATGGCTCATCCAGAGCGCCTAATCGTGATGTGTAAGCTGATTGAAGGCGAGAAAGGGGTTGGTGAACTGTTTGAAGGTTCATCATTAAGCCAATCTGCTTTTTCACAACATCTCACCGTATTGAGAAAGCACGACATTATTAAAGCTAGAAAAGTTTCTCAGCAGGTATTTTATTCAATTTCTGATGAAAGAGTTGGTCCGTTGGTTGAGGCCTTTAAGCAAGTTTTCTGTAAGTAATTAGTTTGGCGGTTGCTATGTTTGAAGTTCCTTGGATGTCGCTGTTGGGCGGCATAATAGTTGGCGTATCAGCGATAACACTGATGCTATTTACTGGCAAGACTGCTGGGATCAGTGGGATCTTAAACGGTGCCGTTGAGAGCGCAGACCGCGTTTGGCGAATTGTTTTTTTAATTGCGATGGTATTAGGTGGCTTGTTTGCTGTTTATGTTCTTGGCGGGCATGTACCAGATCAGTACAGCGGTGATCTTATTTTAGTTATCGTTGCTGGCTTGTTAGTCGGTGTTGGTACGCGTATCGGCAATGGTTGTACTAGTGGCCATGGCATTTGTGGAATAGGGCGTTTCTCAATCCGTTCTGTGGTCGCGACGTGTACTTTTATGGCCACAGCCATGTTAACCGTCTTGCTAGTATCGTGAGGAATAGTGTCGTTATGAAAACTCACGTAATGAAAAGTATTAAGCAAATGTCCGTTGTTGCATTTTCTGGTGTGCTCTTTGGTATTGGTATGGTGGTCTCTGGTATGGCAGATCCGGCAAAAGTGATCGGCTTTCTTGATATTACCGGTTCATGGGACCCAAGCTTAGCCTTCGTTATGGGCGGAGCACTTGTTGTGTTCGTTCCTGCTTATCTTTTATTAATAAAGCCAAGAAGCGAATCTGTGTTTGGTGATGAGGTTGTCTGTCCGACTTCTAAAACGATAGACAAAAAGTTAGTCGGTGGTGCAGCACTGTTTGGTATTGGTTGGGGCTTACTGGGTGTGTGTCCTGGTCCTGCGGTTGCCAGCCTTTTTACTGGCAACACACAAGTTCTGCTCTTTATAGCGGCAATGTTGGTTGGGTCATTCACCGCTAAAAGAGTGGTTCGTCAATAAAGAAAGTACTTCAACGTTAAAAAGAGTACTTAAACGCTAAAAAGTGAGTGTCGTAGAAACCGGGCAATGGTCACTCAGTTTATAGTCGAGTACATCTTGTGTTTTGAAAACGGTTTGAACACCAGACGACGCCTTTAAATCACCACTCGCAATGATGTGGTCTATCACCGAGCGGAATTGGTGGGTTTTATTCGGATTACGATTAGAGCGCACTTTACATTCCGCTTTAGTGTCTTTAGTCACTAGCTTTGCACTAGTATTGTCCGATATCACGTCCCACAACCAATCTCCTTGATAACCCAAGTTGTGGTTAAAGTCGCCAAGCACGACATAATGTTGTTTGTTGTCCTCGCGCGCCTTTATCCACTTAGCTAGTGCCTGTCCTTGTTGTTTCACTATCTTACAATCGCGGTTATTACGATACGCGCCACTGCAACCCGCTTTCAGATGTACAGAGAGTAGGTGAGTCTCGTTTTCTTGGTTTGGATTTAAAACAAGGTAGCTCGCGAAGCGAAGCTTGCTGTTGCCTCGTGTGATAGAGAAGTCTGGCTTGTCTAATACGCTTACGCCATTGCGCACGGCAAAGCCTGTGTATTGGTTGGTGTCGTTAAACTGAAGGTGTCGGTTGGAGGCGTTTGAACGATCGGAAAGATAAATAGTGAAGTCATTGCCAACGGCTTTTTGGATGGCAGCAGCACTTTCGACTTCTTGAAAAGCAAAAATGTCGGCTTGTGTTTTATCCACATAGTGGGTCAGCTTTTCAAAATCTTGTGGTGTTCTCGACACTTTTCCACCATCTATAGATAACCATTCTATGTTCCAACTGGTTAGGTTGATGGAGTTTTGAGCAAATGAAAGAGAACTAAAAAGTAATATTAACGTAACAAAAAGTGATCGCATTTTGGCCTGTTGCACTCCTATCTTTTAGCGTATTCCTTTCCATCCTTTATCCTACAAGACCTCCAAAAATAGCAAGTAGATTTAGTACCAATTTTGCAATTTTCATGGTTTTCTTCGCAACTGAGATCAACGCCAATAAGATCGATTTCTTCTTGTTCGCTAGCCAATCTTTATTGATCAAAATCAATGTTTTCGAGTGGTGCTTCTCGTTAAATACGCCACAATATATTGTGTTGCCAGAATAAAAAATAACCCCATATAGTGTGTTTGTGGATAACTCTGTGAGTATGCTCGGGTAAGGAGAACAAAGTGAAACCAATCGTAATCAAACGCGACGGATCAAGAGCTCCGTTCAACAGGGATCGTATCCAAGCAGCAGTTGAAGCAGCAGCGGAAAACAAAGATAAAGATGTCGCTATTTATGCTCTTAATGTGGCTCTTGCTGTCGAGTTACAGTTAAGAGAACACGATGAAGTTCACATCCATGAGATTCAAGACTTAGTCGAAAATGAACTCATGCAAGGTCCTTACAAAGCCCTAGCGCGTTCTTACATTGAATATCGCCACGATCGCGACATCGCTCGTGAGAAGCAAAGTGCACTAACTCGCGAAATCGAAGGTTTGATTGAAGAAAGTAATCTGGATCTAATCAACGAGAACGCGAACAAAGACGGCAAAGTAATTCCGACTCAACGTGACTTGTTGGCTGGTATCGTAGCGAAACACTACGCGAAGACGCACATTCTTCCTCGCGATGTGGTTCAAGCGCACGAAGTGGGTGACATTCACTACCACGATTTAGACTACGCACCGTTCTTCCCAATGTTTAACTGTATGCTTATCGATCTTAAAGGCATGCTGACGCATGGTTTTAAAATGGGTAACGCTGAGATTGATACGCCAAAATCAATTTCGACTGCAACAGCGGTAACAGCACAAATCATTGCTCAAGTCGCGAGCCACATTTACGGCGGTACAACCATCAACCGTATTGATGAGGTTCTAGAACCGTACGTAATCACAAGCTACGAGAAACACCTAGAGATTGCAAAAGAGTGGAACATTGCTGAGCCAGAAGAGTTCGCAAAAGCGCGCACTGAGAAAGAGTGTTACGACGCATTTCAATCTCTAGAATACGAAGTAAACACGCTGCATACAGCGAACGGTCAAACCCCATTCGTTACGTTCGGTTTTGGTCTTGGTACAAGCTGGGCATCCCGCCTGATCCAGAAATCGATTCTGAAGAATCGTATTGCAGGTCTAGGCAAGAACCGTAAAACAGCGGTATTCCCTAAACTTGTATTCGGCATCAAAGATGGTTTGAACCACAAATCAGAAGATCCAAACTACGACATCAAGCAACTTGCGCTTGAGTGTGCGTCTAAGCGTATGTACCCAGACATTCTTAACTACGACAAAGTAGTGGAAGTAACCGGTTCATTCAAAACGCCAATGGGTTGCCGTAGCTTCCTTGGTACTTACGAAGAAAACGGTGAGCTGATTCACGAAGGTCGTAACAACCTTGGCGTCGTGAGCTTGAACCTTCCTCGTATCGCTATCCGTGCAAACGGAAGCGAAGAGAAATTCTACGAGCTTCTAAATGACCGCCTACGTCTTGCTCGTAAAGCACTAGAGACACGTATCTCTCGCCTTGAAAACGTGAAAGCACGTGTGGCCCCAATCCTATACATGGAAGGCGCATGTGGTGTTCGCTTGAAAGCAGACGACTCAATCGCAGATATATTCAAAAACGGTCGTGCGTCTATTTCTCTTGGTTACATCGGTGTACACGAGACAATTAACGCGCTATTCGGTACAGAAGCGCACGTTTATGATGACGCTGTTTTGCGTGAAAAAGCGGTCGCGATCATCAAGCATCTAAAAGATGCTGTGAATCAATGGGCTGACGAAACAGGTTATGGCTTCAGCTTATATGCAACGCCAAGTGAAAACCTATGTAGCCGTTTCTGCCGCATCGATGCGAAAGAGTTCGGCGTAATTGAAGGCGTAACAGACAAAGGTTACTACACCAACAGCTTCCACCTAGATGTTGAGAAGAAGGTGAACCCATACGACAAGATCGACTTTGAGATGCCTTACCCAGAAATCTCAAGCGGCGGCTTTATCTGTTACGGCGAGTTCCCGAACATGCAACGTAACGTTGAAGCACTAGAAAACGTATGGGACTACAGTTACACCCGAGTGCCTTACTACGGAACTAACACGCCAATTGATGAGTGCTACGAGTGTGGTTACAACGGTGAGTTTGACTGTACAAGTAAAGGCTTCACTTGCCCAAGCTGTGGCAACCATGATTCAACCAAAGTGTCAGTGACACGTCGTGTTTGTGGCTACCTAGGCAGCCCAGATGCACGCCCGTTTAACTTCGGTAAGCAAGAAGAAGTGAAGCGCCGAGTTAAACACCTGTAAGGTTAACTACCACTCGTTTTACACTTTGAAAATCAACTTTAAACAGGTTGATTTTCTCTTTCGCGATAACACAGAGACGCATTATGAATTACCACCAATACTATCCAATTGACGTTGTTAACGGACCGGGTACGCGCTGTACGCTGTTTGTGTCGGGTTGTGTGCATCAGTGCCGTGGCTGTTATAACCAGTCGACGCAACGTTTGGATTCTGGTGTACTTTTCACGCAAGAAGCGGAAGACAAAATCATCGCTGACTTAAACGACACGCGTATCAAACGCCGTGGCTTGTCGTTGTCGGGTGGAGATCCGCTTCACCCTGCTAATGTGCCTCATATTTTGAAGATAGTGAAAAGGGTGAGAGAGGAGTGCCCAGGTAAAGACATTTGGGTTTGGACTGGCTACACGCTGACGGAACTGAATGACGCGCAAAGGGAAGTGGTGCAATACATCGATGTTTTGATTGATGGTAAGTTTGAACAAGACAAGAAAGACCTCAATCTCGAATGGCGTGGCAGTTCAAACCAAATCATTCATCGATTTACGGACATCTAATCAAGCATTCTCCGCACATAAAAAGAGCTCACGCGTGCAGAACGGGTGAGCCCTTTTGGTGTGAGTTCGTTAATGTCTTTTTGGTTACGCTGTCACCGATTGGTCATCTTCAACCATATTATTTATCCAACGTTTAGATTGAATACGGTAAGTCGTCAGTACGCCTTTCACTAACTCTTCCGCGAGCAGAGACATCAAGACAAAATGCAAAGGCAGCCCTAACACCATGCCTGTGTAATAAGTAAGGGGGATGCCAATAGCCCACTGACCGAACGTGTCGATGAAAATGCTATAGCGAATATCAGCGCCACTCTTTAGTACGCCGCCAATCCCAACCATGTTAAACACCCTCAAAATCATACCTAGCGCCATGACTAAACATACGTTAAGTGCCATGTCTGCATCGGTTAACGGGCTCAGTACCAATAGGTGATGAATCATGGGCGAGCTCAACCACACTAGGAAAAACAGCAAGGTGGCTAAGATTGCGCTGGTTAACACATACCACCACGCCGTTTTCTCGACTCGGTCATAATGTTTTGCACCAATATCATTCCCAAGAAGAACGGATGCAGCGACCGCAAATCCCATAAAGGTTGAAATCAGTACCCCTTCAATCGGTGATAAGAATGAGATGATCGCCAGTTCTGAAACGCCCAATTGACCATAGATGATGCTGTAAACGATCAATCCACCAGTCCAAAGCGCATCGTGGACCAACATGGGTAAAGAAACCTTAAAGTACTTTTTTCGATACTGTTTTAAGCGGCCTTGTACCCAATCGAACTTAGTCGGAATTAGGTAAGCATATCGTTTGTAGAAAAAATAAATCAAGACGGCCGTTTGGAAAAATCGAGAAACAAAACTACCTACGGCTGCACCAAATACGCCCCATTGAGGGAAACCAAGTAAACCAAAAATCAATACATAATTAAGCGCGACGTTAACGACAATGGCGGAGATACTAACGTTGGTTGCCAGTTTGGTTTGGCCCACGGAGCGCAATACCGCTTCAATCGGTACTACTATCGCCGTAGCAATGAGGCTAAAGCCCGTAACCACAAGATAATCACGTGCATAAGTGACGTATTCAGGATCGTCTGACATAAAAGAGACGATCTCTTCATCAAAAATCGCATAAAGAACGATAAACGGCAGCGTCACCAAAATGGAAATAAACCAAGATTGCGCCAACGTTCTGCGAATTCCGGCTAGGTTTCCTGAGCCGTAGTATTGAGAAGCAAGTACGGTAACTGCACCGCACAGGCCAAAGACAACCGCTAGGTTGAAGAAAAAGATACGATTTCCAACTCCAACTGCTGCCGTTGCAGATTCTCCGAGTAGGCTTACCATGAAAATATCCACGACGCCGAGCAAAGCAAAAAGCATGGACTGAAGTGAAACAGGTAGGCCAATCGTAATCAGCTTTTGCCAAAATGCTTTATCGATGTATTCGCGTGTTAAGAGCATCGCATTTCTCCTTAAAGATTAATGCGAGTAGTTTATCCTCATGATTTGGCGGTGTATTTTTCAAAGGAATCCAAAACCTTTGTAAAACTCTCTACTAACGCACATGTGAGCCAATAAATCATGGAAGATAAACAAGAACGCTACGCGATTTCAGAAAAAACTTATCAAGAGTTTATTGATCACAGTCGAGTATTAGCACTTGAGGAGAGAGGCATTGTGCAGTGCGGCATTGCCACTTGTCGTGACTTCTTCTCTGTTTATCGTAAAAACCAAAAGAAACACATGCTGCTCTATACGGTGCGTGGTAAAGGGTGGCTAGAGAGTGGGACTTATCGATACGATTTGGAACCGGGCTCGTTGATTACAGTACCCGCAGGTGTTGAAAACGGTTTTGGTATAGAAGAAGAACCTTGGCAGATCGCGTGGCTTTTTCTTGCTCCTGATAGAGAGTGGCCGATATTAGAATGCGATGTTCGCTACCAGCTTTCATCTACACCTGAAGTGATGTATGCATGTATCCAAACGTTACTACGCAGCATTAACCTTCCAATCGATTATGGTGGTGCGGTAGGTGAGCATAGTGTGGCTCAGTTAGAGCTGATGTTAAACATGCCGCCCTCAGAGTCGATATCACGCAGCCAATTGAGGCTTCGGCGTGTATTTGACCTTGTCCAACGTCAGCTCCATAAGGATTGGAGCGTTGAGCAGGTGGCGGCTCTATATCCATGTTCGGAGCCTCATTTGCATCGACTGACTCAAAAGCAGTTTGGTCGAAGCCCAATGGCACATTTAACGCGTATGCGCATGGAATATGCTGCTAGGTTACTTCGTTCAACAGAATGGCCAATTCAGCATATTGGAGAAATAGTCGGATATCCGACCAGCGCTAACTTTAGTACACGTTTTAAAGCGTGGTCGACCATGACACCAAGAGAGTTTAGAAAAAACGGTAGAGTGGATTGGTACAACGAGGAGTGAATCGTTCTTTTTCTGAACGATAGAGCGCACAAAACTCACCGCAATCCAGAATTTTGTTCTCTAATTGATGAAATAAGTGAAAAATCATTTCGTCATTTTTTGCGATGGTGTTAACGTGAGGTTCGGTACTTGAATTTCAAAGGGTTATGACTTTCATGTTTTCTAATCTCCCAACTCCCGTATTAGATCCTATTTTATCTCTATCCGTTGCATACCGTAACGATGAACGTCCAAACAAGGTTGACCTTGGCATTGGCGTATACAAAAACAGCGCAGGCGAAACGCCGATTATGAAAGCCATTCAAATGGCGCAGGATGTCGTTGTTGAAACTCAAAAAACCAAGTCTTATGTTGGTCTTGCAGGTTGCGAAGAATTTAATAAAAGCATGATCAATTTGCTACTGACGGGAACGTCTGCAATGGATCGTGTTGCAGCTATTCAAACGCCAGGTGCAAGTGGTGCGCTGCGTATGCTCGGTGATCTAATGAAGATCGCACAGCCAGATACGACGGTTTGGATTTCCAACCCAAGCTACGTAAACCACAAGCCAGTGATGGAAGCAGCAGGCCTTAAAGTTAAGTTCTACCACTATTTCTCTTCGGAAACGAAACAAGTAGACACCGAAAAAATGATGGATGATCTTGCGAAAGCTGGGCCTTCAGATGTGGTACTTCTTCATGGTTGTTGCCACAACCCAACTGGTGCGGATATTGACTTCTCTGCTTGGCAAGCCATTACAGAATTGTCGCAGAAGAACGGTTTCATCCCATTTGTGGACATTGCTTACCAAGGCTTCGGTGATGGCCTAGAAGAAGACGCAAAAGGCCTTCGTTTTATGGCAGATAACGTTGAAGAGATGTTGATTACTACTTCATGTTCGAAGAACTTTGGTCTGTACCGTGAACGAACTGGTGCAGCGATTGTGGTTGGTAAGAACATGCATGATGTAACCAATGCAAAAGGTAAACTCCTCACTCTAGCTCGCTCGACTTACACGATGCCACCCGACCATGGTGCAGCTTTAGTTAAGACCATTCTGCAAGATGACAATCTCACTTCCGTTTGGAAGCAAGAATTGAGTGAAATGCAACATCGTTTGGTTAGCCTTCGTCAAAGTTTGTGTAACGAGTTGAGAAACAACCATAATACAGATCAATTTGATTTCATTGAGGGTCACAAAGGCATGTTTACTGTGCTAGGCTTTAGTGGAAACCAAATGGCGCAACTGCGTGAAGATTATGGCATTTATGGTGTTGGCGATGGTCGAATTAACATTGCCGGACTTACCGAAACTCATATTCCATACGTAGCGGACGCAATTAAGAAAGTATCTCAAGCTTAATTGGAGTGTGGATGAAAAACTGGAAACTGATTCTGCCGCTTATGATGAGCGGCAGTTTAATTGCTTGTACGTCAACTCAAACGACGCAGGAACCTGTTGAGCCAGAGTCGCCAAAGGTCGAAGAGCCCGTTAAAGTCGAGCCAGAAGTGAAACCTGATGTAGATCCAAAGCCAGAGGTGGAGCCCAAACCAGAAGCGAAACCTGAGAAAAAGCCGGAACCAAAGCCTAAGAAGCCAGTCAAGGTCACAAAAACACCCGATGGCATGTTAATTCTTGGTTCTGAAGAATGGGTTTATGTTCCTGAAATTGACCAGACTTTCAAGGCTAGAGTCGATACAGGTGCGACAACATCATCAATTAGTGCGACTGACATTGTTCCGTTTGAGCGTGATGGTAAAGACTGGGTTAAATTTAAGATAGATTTAGGTGACAAAGACACCAAAGAATTTAAAGTACCCGTTGAGCGCTGGGCTAAAGTTAAGCAGTCTTTGTCAGAAGAGGTGGATAAACGAGCGGTGGTAAAAGCCTACATTACCGTTGGGGATCACAAAGAAAAGACAGAGTTTACGTTAGCGGATCGCGGACATATGACGTTTCCAATTTTGCTTGGTCGAAGCTTTTTTAGAGATATTGCCGTTGTGGATGTATCGAAAAAATATGTGCAAGATAAACCTAAAAAAACCGCTAAAAACTGATGTATTAAAGCTAGTTTCTGCTACAAGCTAATAATTCTTGATTAGCAAAAAATGGCCTCCAAAATCGGAGGCTATTTTTATTGAATCATATGCTTGCTTGTGATGCCCTGGTAGTCATAGTCATGTCCACTAAAATGCAAAACGAGCAGACATTACAATTTGCTGGCCATAGACACCATTATTTTTAAAATCTGCACCAAGCGATAGTTGCTGAGTTGAGTGGAATCGTGCGCCTAGATTGTAAATGGTATTCGAATCGTCATTATCTATGATTTGGCCGATACGGCCATGTAGCTCAACATTTTGCATAAACCAAATACGAGTGCCAATATTCACTTCCGTGCGCCACTCGTCGCCGACTTTATCACTGCCGTTCTCTTTAATGTTGTGTACCAACATTTGGCCATAAATATCTGCAAATTGGCCTGCTGGCCCATTAAAGCCTATACCACCAGCAATGTCCCAGTCTCCGCTGAATTCACTGTCTGCGCGAGCAATGAAATGGGTATTCTCTGTAAAGTAGGTATTGAACTCGCCACCAAATGTACCAGGGCTAGTGCCCATGCGAAATTCCATCGTGTTGTAGTTGAAATTATTTGCATGTGCGGAAAGTGGCAAAATAGCACACAAACCAAAGGCTGCAACCTTTAGAGCTTTACCTAGCATGGTGTCTCCGGGCAAGATGAATAAAATGAACAAAAAAATGGTCTGCAAAAAGCAGACCAAGATTGATAAAGCTATCATTTTAAGTGCTTGCCGTCACTATTTAGCTGTAATCGTCACTACATCATGTTGATATGCACAGCAATCGGGGTTTGTTTTACATGACCACGAGTTGTTCGACTTCAATCTCTGGTTTGTTCCCGCCTTCAAATTCGCCAAACAGACGGACTTTAGTCGTATGATCAATCGGAGTATTTAGCTGAATATCGTCATCGAGTTCGACCATCACTTCACCGGAACCATCGCTAAAGACAAACTTATCCGCGCGAACTTGACGCAATAAGTTACCTTCAACGACCACATCTTTTTCAGTAAACATATTGGAGTCGTTTAGCAAGGCATCCAATTTTTCCACAGTGACAGGACCGTTAAACTGCAAGTTTGATTGGTTTTGAGCGTTATCTTTCGCGAACGCGATAGAAGGAGCAATAGCTAAGGCGGCGATTGTTGCGATAATTGTATTCTTTTTCATGTTACATCCTCATCGGTTTGTTTTGATGGGGTCATTAAAGCAGGGCTTGTTTGAACCAATGATGATTTCAACATTCATATTCTATTCATTTGCTTGAGTAAGTGGGGACGATGACGTTATGATTGTTCATCTTCCTCTATTCCTTACAAATGTTCATGAAATCAGCGATCCCATCTTTAATGGTTCAAGGCACCACTTCGGATGCCGGAAAAAGTGTCCTTGTGGCAGGTTTATGCCGTGTATTAGCACGAAAAGGGATAAATGTTGCCCCATTTAAGCCACAAAACATGGCACTAAATAGTGCGGTAACCAAAGATGGCGGTGAAATAGGTCGAGCACAGGCCGTTCAGGCACAGGCGTGTAATATTGAGCCAACCGTACATATGAATCCGGTTTTAATTAAACCTAACAGTGATACAGGTGCTCAGATCATTTTGCAGGGTAAGGCGATTTCCAATATGGATGCGGCTGGCTTTCATGATTACAAGAAAGTGGCGATGGACACGGTGTTAGATTCCTTCTCTCGTCTGACTCAAGAATTTGATTCGATCATTATCGAGGGCGCGGGGAGTCCTGCTGAAATCAATTTACGAGAAGGCGATATTGCAAACATGGGTTTTGCTGAGGCCGCTGATGTACCAGTGATCATTGTTGCTGATATTGATCGTGGTGGAGTGTTTGCACATTTGTACGGAACACTTGCGTTACTTTCTGAATCTGAACAAGCGCGAGTAAAAGGATTTGTTATCAACCGTTTTCGAGGTGATATTCGTTTATTGCAATCGGGCCTCGATTGGCTAGAAGAAAAAACAGGTAAACCTGTACTTGGTGTACTTCCTTTTCTTCATGGTTTGAATTTAGAAGCAGAAGACGCGATCACTGCGCAGCAAGAGTTGCACTCTGAGGTAAAACTGAATGTTGTTGTGCCTGTTTTAACCCGGATTAGTAATCATACTGATTTTGATGTGCTGCGATTGAATCCAGATATCAATCTACGTTATGTAGGTAAAGGCGAAAAAATAGATAAAGCCGACCTTGTTATTTTGCCTGGGACCAAATCAGTGAGAGACGACTTAGAGTATCTAAGAAGCCAAGGGTGGGATAAAGATATCTTGCGTCATATTCGTCTTGGTGGAAAAGTGATTGGTATCTGTGGCGGCTACCAGATGCTTGGAAACTTGATTGATGATCCAAACGGCGTCGAAGGCCAACCAGGTCAAAGCGAAGGACTTGGCTTGCTTGATATCACTACGACGCTAACTAACAGCAAACAGCTTACAAACACACAAGCACAGCTTTCTCTTAACGGCAAAACAGCCAATGTAAAGGGTTATGAAATCCACGTAGGGCGAAGTGAAGTACGGGGCCTGCAACCTCTTACATTCAGTTCCGGTGAAGCGGAGGGGGCGATCAGCGAGTGTGGCCAAATCATGGGAACCTACCTTCACGGGTTCTTTGACGAGGCAGCTGTCTTAAGCCTGGTATCAGAATGGGTAAACGGCACCCAAATCAAACAACAAGACTTTGAAGAGTTAAAGGAGCAAGGCATTAATCGCATCGCAGATGCGATAGAACAACATGTGCGCCTTGATTTTTTGTTTAAATAGCCCATTAACTGATTGAACTTTATATTTAAATAACCTGTTCTTTCGCTTGCCTTGTATTGGAGTATCTCTATGAAAGCATGGAAACAGTATGCTTGCCTTACGGTAGTATTAAGCATTTCATTTTCAGCAAACGCATCAACGAACCTAAAAGTGTATGCAGCCTCTTCTATGACGAATGCGATTAACGAGATCGCGCAAAACTTTGAAGAAAAGTATGACGTTTCTATTACTCCCGTTTATGGTGGTTCTTCTTCTATCGCTCGACAAATTATCAATGGCGCACCAGCGGATGTATTCATTTCTGCGAACACGAAATGGATGGATTATTTGGTCGATAAAGACGTCATTTATCGTGACAATGTCACAAATCTAGTGCGCAATAGCTTAGTGTTGATTGCTCCTCAGTCTTCAGAATTAACCTCATTTAACTTTTCTGATGCAAAGGCATGGGAGAAGGCATTGCATGGAAATCGTCTTGCTTTAGGCAATCCGACGTCAGTACCTGCTGGTATGTACGCGAAAGAGTCATTGACTACACTGGGTGTATGGAAAGCGGTTCAAACTCACGTCGCACCAGCAAAGAATGTGCGCTTAGCTTTGGCGTTGGTTGAACGTGGAGAAGCGCCTTTAGGTGTGGTCTACAAAACCGATGCTCAGTTAACTGATAAAGTCAAAATTGTCGGCGAATTTGCGAGTGATACGCATGCGGCTATTGTTTACCCGGCTGCAATTGTGAATGATTCTACTGAGTCGGAGCAGTTCTTCCAGTACCTAAAATCGGACGAAGCCGCACGCGTTTTTGCTCAATATGGCTTTCAGCAATAAACCGGCCTTCAATTATAGGAACGAAGCGTGACAGAACTGGAATACCAAGCCTTAATGTTAAGCCTCAAAGTAGGCGCGTACGCAGTACTTTGGCTGATTCCTCTCGGCGTTTTTCTTGCTTGGCTACTTTCTCGAAAAACGTTCTTTGGTAAATCGATTCTCGATAGCTTAGTTCATTTACCACTGGTATTGCCGCCAGTGGTAATCGGCTATTTGTTGTTGATTTCTTTAGGACGACAAGGGTTCCTTGGAAAGTGGCTCTATGAAAACTTAGGGGTAGTCTTTAGCTTTAATTGGAAAGGGGCAGTAGTCGCTTGTCTTGTCGTGGCTTTGCCTTTGATGGTTCGTTCAGTACGCTTAAGCTTAGATAGCGTCGACCCTAAATTGGAGCACGCAGCCTCTACGTTAGGCGCTTCTCCTTTAAAAGTGTTTCTCACCATCACGTTACCACTGACCATTCCCGGAATTATTACGGGCACGATGCTGTCATTTGCTCGTAGTCTTGGCGAATTCGGGGCGACGATCAGTTTCGTCTCTAACATTCCGGGTGAGACCCAAACGATTCCGCTGGCAATGTACAACTTTATTGAAACGCCAGGTGCAGAAATGCAGGCGGCTCGTCTGTGTATCATTTCTATCGCGTTAGCCTTGTCTACATTAATGATCTCTGAATGGCTAAATCGTAAAGCGGCAAGCAGATTGGGTGCGAAGCAATGACGATTAAAGTCCAATTTAAACAAATGCTTGGTGAGACTGACTTCGACATCAAACTTAAGTTACCCTGTAACGGAATTAGTGCCTTGTTTGGACGATCTGGTGCTGGTAAAACGACGTTGATTAACATCATCAGCGGATTGGTAACTCCAAGGCAAGGGTATGTTGCGGTTGGTGAGCATGTTTTGTTTGACAGTGAACAGGGAATCAACCTACCAACGCACAAGCGTGGTATTGGTTATGTGTTTCAGGATTCACGTTTGTTTCCTCACTATTCGGTTCAAGGCAATTTGTTATATGGCGTTAAAGAAAAAGATGACGAGTATTTTGATGCAGTCACCGAACTCTTGTCTATCAAACCGTTACTAAAGCGCTTTCCGGTATCACTTTCTGGTGGTGAAAAGCAACGTGTTGCGATTGCGCGCGCATTGCTATCTAAACCCAATTTGCTTTTGATGGATGAGCCACTTGCCTCACTCGATATGCCAAGAAAGCGTGAGGTAATGCCTTTTCTTGAGGAGTTGTCGGAGAAGGTAAATATCCCTATTATCTATGTCACACACAGTCTCCAGGAAATTTTAAGGCTTGCTCAGCACCTTGCAATTATTGACCAAGGTAAAATTTCGAGTTCAGGTAAGCTTGAAGAAGTGTGGGCTTCTCATGCTATGCGTCCATGGCAATCTTTCTCAGATCAAAGCAGCTTATTTGAAGGCCGGATTGCTGAACATCATGAACGTTATGCACTGACTTGTATCAGCCTTGCACCTAATGTATTCCTGTGGGTGCAAAAGATTGACGGAACACCAGACACGCCAATACGCTTGCAAGTGCGTGCCAACGACGTTTCTATCACGCTCGAGCAGCCCAAGGCGACGTCGATTCGAAATATTCTGCCTGCTATTGTCGATTCCATCGAAGTGTTTAACGCAGCCGATGACAAACAGAGTATTAATGTATCACTCAAGCTAGACGAGAAATGTTATTTGTGGGCAACGATCACACCGTGGGCCCTTGACGATCTCAACCTAAAAATTGGTAGCCGTGTTTTTGCACAAATTAAAGGTGTCAGTGTGACACAAAAAGATATGGCACTAGCGCCTCATTAACCGTTTAGACTGATTTACGCTTCATGATCAAAAAAGGCCGCAAAGTGCGGCCTTTGTTACTAGAAGAATGTCGGAATTACTTCGCGAATACTTCTTTGAATTCACGCTTAAGAAGTGGGTCACGACGTGCTTTCTTAAGTTGCTTAACCATGTCTTTCACACAGTTGTGAAGCACATTATCAAGTAGTTGAGCACGGTATTCTTCTTTATCTTCATCTGTCATGTTTTCTGGCAGATTAAGAGTCGGAAACTCTTCCATCACATTAATACCAGCGAATGCTTGGCCTACAGAAACTAGAGCATGAAACTGTTCAAAGTTGTCTAGAATGTTCTGTGCACTTGCTGGCATTTCGTCCCATGATTCACGTACCGCTTCTTCAGACACTTCATGGATAGAGGTAACCATTTCGAACATTTGCTCTGGAACTTCGTCAAATTCGATAACTTTACGTAGCTCTGGAGAAATGCTGGCTAGATCGATTTTTTTGCTTTCGCTGTTAGTTGCTTCTGACATGGTGTGTCTCTCATTACAAAAAGGCGGGAATATTAATACCAAATGCATCAAATAGCTATACCCATTAGTCCGCAAGATGACCAAAGTGAATGAGTTTGTTGAACTTCTGCTCACAGGCTATGATTAGATAGGGTAACGTCCAGTCTAACTGCTTTATGCAATGGATTCCGTGATATTCAAACAAAAATATAGCACTTAATTATGAGTCGAATGCAACAACTCTATGAGTATGGTATATGTTTAATAAAGACATAATTAAAAATGGAACGCGTTATGCAACCGACAGGGACATCGATGCGAATCCTTCTGGTTGACGATGTTCAGCTAGACAGGATGCAGTTGGCTATTCGTCTAAAGCAACTTGGACATATTGTAAAAGCCGTAGGTAGTGGACTAGAGGCGTTAAATACCTACGAGAGTTTTGATCCGGAACTGGTGTTACTCGATATATCAATGCCAGATATGAACGGTTTTGAAGTCTCTCTTCATATAAGAGAAACGTTTCCGGATTGGATCCCAATTATTTTCTTGAGTAGTCACGAAGAGCCAGAAATGATTGCTAAAGCCATAGACGCGGGCGGTGATGACTATTTAATTAAGCCGGTAGATAAACTGGTACTGAACTCTAAACTTATCGCAATGCAGCGTATTGCTCATATGAGACGAGAGCTTAAGCAAGCGACAGCTCAATTAGAGCAAGTTAATCAACTTTTGACTCAACAAGCGAATGAAGATGGCCTAACCAAACTCTATAACCGCCGTTATATCGACCATAAGTTGGAATCGATGGTTGCATGGCATGGCCGTCACAACATGCCAATGGCTTTGATTCTATTGGACGTCGATTTTTTTAAACCGTTTAATGATAATTACGGTCATATTGAAGGCGATCGTTGCTTGCAAGCGATTGCGAATCAACTCAAGGCTACTTTTTGTCGCTCTGGGGAATATGTAGGTCGATATGGTGGAGAAGAGTTTGTCGTGTTGCTAGGGTGTACCGACACTCAAACAGCAGAAAGAGAAGCCGAGCGTATACAAGAGGCTATGTATTTTCTCGATTACCCACATGAGTATTCTAGTGTGTCAAATAGAGTGACAGTGTCACAGGGTGTTTTTGTTTTTCAACCGACAGGGAAAGAAGTGCAATCAGACTTGTATGCAACCGTTGATAAAGCGCTATATACCTCGAAGTCTTTGGGAAGAAACACACATACTTTAGTTAATTCTCTTTAAAAACAAAATCTTATGAACGCCACTCTTTTTGTTGCGTTGTCACTTTTTGGTGGTTATTTTAAAGCTCACTCAAAGTAAGATAGGCAAACAGTGCGAACGGAATGTCGCAATCGGGCGTATACCTTATACCTTTGATTAGATAGATAACATCGGGATAGTGGCAACGATGAGTGCAGTTATTATGCTGATGGGGAAGTTCGGTTTTGTTGTAAACCCAGACAAGCTTGTTAACTTTCACGATTGGTGAGAGTCTAACGAAGCTTTATGCAGTTACGTCCGGCCTTTTTCGCTTTGTAAAGTGCTTCGTCCGCTGATTTAATGACGTCCAGAGGAGCTTGCCCATTCCGGCTATCAGCAACTCCGAAACTTGCGGTAACAAAAACCGACTTTCTTTTCGAACTGTTGCTACCACGACGTTTTTGTCCTTGTTTATGGTTCTCAGGGCGAGATTCTTCATCGCGTAATATCATCTCGTATTCTGCAATCGATTTGCGAGCTTCTTCCAAAAAGTTCTTACATTCGTCAGTGTATTTGCCTTTAAAAACGATGGTAAATTCTTCTCCGCCAAATCGATAAACTTTTGCGCCGCCTGGGGTTTTAGTGAGGCGCGAAGCGACCATTTTTAGAACGTCATCACCAGTATCGTGACCGTAGGTGTCGTTAAACTTTTTAAAATGGTCAACATCAAGCATTGCGATCGTGAACTTCTTACCCATGTGTTTTAGATCGAGATCAAGTGCACGTCTGCTCGGAATCAGCGTTAGGCTATCGGTGAAAGCCAGTTGATGGCTAGCGGAAGCGGCATAAATAATGATAAGCAGCCCTGTTAGCGTAAACATGGTGCTTGATATGTACTGCACATCAAAGAAAATGAACGTCGCAGACGCCAATACCATGGCAGAGTAGGTCATCGCATGGATAATTTCATTCTTCTTTAAAACAAGGATTCCAAGAAAACAGACAATACCCACGCAATATAAAACAAGAATTAAAGGCAGTTTAGAGACCGTAGGTACAATAAATAAAATACCGCTTGTCCATTGTTCAAACCCTCCTTCAACGTAATATGCTAGCGTTAGATAAGACCAAAGAACGAACATTGCTAACATCAAGATGTAAGTCAACATGGCTCTAGAGTCAAAACCTTCTTTACTAAACAAAAATACCGTAAGAAACGAGACAGGAAGTAACGTGGCTAAAATGGTTAGCTCAAGTAAAGCGGTACCACTTTGAAGCGGGACTTGTAGGCGGTGCTGTATCACGAAGTAGGCTAGCAACATTGCCAAGCACACCATGGACTCTCTGCCTTGCTTAAATGAATAACAAAGGAGTAGCGCACAACCTAATAGTATGTACGGCAAGTTTGCGGCAATGCCCCAGTTTGCCTGAGTCATCTGAATAATGCTGTCCATGCCCGAACTCACTATGCCCAGTAGCAAAAAAGGGGATAAGAATCTGAAGCCTGATGAAGTCATTGACGATGAGGACATCTATTACAAACTGCCTGAAAATAGTTGACTATATAATTGGTTAGGTAAATCGTTTTATCAATATGGATATTTATCCGTTATTGAATTTCGAACTTTGAGAACTAGCAAGAATACGTCTATTTGTTCCTTTTCCCAAGTATTTTGGAAGACATTACGGCAAAAAGAGAGAGATTGATTAAATTAAGAGCAATCAATAAGTTGTTATAAACAAGTCGTTGCTATACTCATTTCATAGGAAAAAGGAGATTTACAGATGCAGATAAGCTCAGATGTGCACAATTACATGGAAACATTAGTAGGCCAGGTTCTCAGTTTGCCCGAATTTTTAGAACAGTATGACAACGAACAGTTAGCCGATATTGCTTGCCTTGCGCTTATCCAGCTCAAGCCTGTCTATATCCGTCATGATATTGATTTTTTGTCTTCACTTCCTGAACAAAAATTAAGCCAGTTTAAGCAAAGCGCGGATATAGCGGTGAAAAACGCCGCAGAAATGGTGAAAGAAGACAGGCGTAAGAACCGAGAGTATGATGTGCCTGTAATTTTTTCCCATACTAGTTATGATGATGACAAAGAGTTGGATTGGTATGAAAAACCGATCCTTAACGTTAATATTAAGTAAGAGTCGCTCAGTTGACTAGTGAGCTGACCCAAGGAGGAATCGTGGGATTTTTTTCGCGTTTGTTTGGTGGTAGTGAGAAAACGGTTGAAGCCAAAAATATCGAACCAGTTGAGTATAAAGGTTTCCTTATTTACCCAGAGAGCCTTTCAGAGGGCGGACAATATCGCATCGCTGGTCGAATAGAAAAGCATGACAATGATGAAGTGAAAACACATCGGTTTATTCGCTCCGATTTGCTTGGCTCAGAGCAAGATGCCAATGACCTTATGTTGAAGAAATCTCAAATGTTTATTGATCAAATGGGCGATAAAATCTTCGACTAGCAATTTACTGCAATTTGATTCCAGTCATCATAAAAAGAGCCATTAGTGTATATGCTAGTGGCTCTTTCTTTTTAACGCTTAAATCTCTGTTAAGTCAGTATTTAATCGTCACCTGGTTAGACCTCAGTCTAGTACGGTGTTGCGTTGTTATTTTTCGTGCACAGAGCGACAATCATTCATTACTTAGCGTTATATGTAATGAAATTTAGTATTTAAATTACAAAACACTTGAAGTAATGAGACGCGTTCGATACAAACAGAATAATAACAGGGCTGTTAGTCAAGGTGTTATTGTGCAAATGGGTGTCCCCAAACATCATCTTTCGTTTGCAATTGTCTTGCGTGGTAAACAGATAGAAATAAAAAAGAATTAGAGTAGAGCGACGCTCTGTTTTGGGACTAATTTATTGATATGTATACAAGGAGTATGCGTTTTGCAAATCGGTGTACCTAAAGAGATACTCGCGGGTGAATCGCGAGTGGCTGCATCGCCGAAGTCGGTTGAGCAGTTAATAAAATTGGGATTCGATGTCGCGATTGAATCCCAAGCGGGGGTGCTAGCGAGTTTCGATGATGCCGCTTATGAAGCAGCTGGTGCGAAAATCGTTTCTAGTGAAGAAGTTTGGGCATCTGGCCTTATTTTAAAAGTTAATGCGCCAATTGTGGATGATGAGCAAGGCATTGACGAAATTGCGTTACTGCAAGATGGAGCAACACTGGTTAGCTTTATTTGGCCGGCTCAAAATGCTGAGTTGATGGAACAACTTTCAAGTAAGAACATTAACGTTCTTGCCATGGATTCCGTTCCTCGTATCTCACGTGCACAAGCCTTAGACGCGCTATCTTCGATGGCTAATATCGCTGGTTATCGTGCAGTGGTTGAGGCAGCTCATGAGTTTGGTCGTTTCTTTACAGGTCAAATTACGGCTGCCGGTAAAGTACCTCCAGCGAAAGTATTGGTTGCGGGTGCTGGCGTCGCTGGCTTGGCGGCTATCGGTGCTGCAGGTAGCTTAGGTGCCATTGTCCGTGCGTTTGACGTCCGCCCAGAAGTAAAAGAGCAAGTTGAATCGATGGGCGCTGAGTTCCTGACCGTTGACTTTCAAGAAGAGTCAGGCTCTGGGGATGGCTACGCAAAAGAAATGTCTGAT
Source organism: Vibrio sp. 1069 (assembly GCF_033340555.1). Lineage (NCBI taxonomy): Bacteria > Pseudomonadati > Pseudomonadota > Gammaproteobacteria > Vibrionales > Vibrionaceae > Vibrio > Vibrio sp. 1069. Next base: position 400,921 of record NZ_JAWOWP010000002.1, on the reverse strand, counting down.
GACTTCAACAAAAAAGCGGCAGAGTTATACGCAGAGCAAGCTAAAGATGTTGATATCATTATTACGACCGCGCTCATCCCTGGTAAACCTGCGCCGAAGTTGATCACCAAAGAAATGGTCGACAGCATGAAAGCGGGCAGTGTAATTGTTGACTTGGCAGCCGCTAATGGCGGTAACTGTGAATATACAGTGAAAGACCAAGTTATCATGACGGATAACGGGGTAAAAATTGTTGGTTACACTGACATGGTTGGTCGTTTGCCTACACAATCTTCTCAGCTTTACGCGACAAACCTTGTTAACCTTCTAAAACTGCTGTGTAAAGAGAAAGATGGCAACATCAATATTGATTTTGAAGATGTTGTTATCCGTGGCGTTACCGTGGTGAAAGAAGGTGAAGTTACTTGGCCAGCGCCACCAATTCAGGTTTCAGCTCAGCCGCAAGTGAAACAAGAACAGCCTGTGAAGCCAGAGCCTAAAGTAGAAGAACCTACGTCTCCAACGAAGAAAATTATTGGTGTGGCAGCGGCTGTTGGAGCCTTTGCTTGGGTTGCTTCTGTTGCTCCAGCGGCGTTTCTCTCTCACTTTACTGTATTTGTTCTAGCGTGTGTTGTCGGATACTACGTAGTATGGAATGTTACCCATGCACTTCATACTCCACTAATGTCAGTAACGAATGCTATCTCTGGCATTATTGTCGTTGGTGCATTACTGCAAATTGGACAAGGTAATGGCGTCGTTTCATTCCTATCTTTTATTGCTGTATTGATCGCGAGTATCAATATCTTCGGTGGTTTCACCGTCACCAAGCGTATGCTTGAAATGTTCCGCAAAGATAAATAGGAGTCACAATGTCTGCAGGATTAGTACAAGCAGCTTACATTGTTGCTGCATTATTTTTCATCATGAGTTTGGCGGGGCTTTCAAAGCAAGAGTCTGCTCGTAATGGTAACTACTACGGTATCGCTGGTATGACGATCGCGCTGATAGCGACGATCTTTAGCCCAGATGCGCAAGGTTTTGGTTGGATCATTATCGCGATGGCGATAGGTGGTGCGATCGGTATTTTCTATGCGAAGAAAGTAGAAATGACCGAGATGCCAGAACTGGTTGCGATTCTACACAGCTTTGTAGGTTTAGCTGCGGTTTTAGTTGGCTACAACAGCTACCTAGATGCGCCAGAAGCAGCAACACATGCTGAGCATGTTATCCACCTTGTAGAAGTATTCTTGGGTGTGTTCATCGGTGCCGTAACTTTCACCGGTTCAATTGTCGCATTTGGTAAGCTGCGTGGTGTGATTTCTTCGTCGCCACTTAACCTGCCTCATAAGCACAAAATGAACCTCGCAGCGGTTGTTATTTCTACGCTTCTTATGATCTACTTCGTAAAAGCAGATGGCAGCATGTTCGCTCTTATTGTGATGACTTTGATCGCGTTCGCATTCGGCTACCATTTAGTCGCTTCAATCGGTGGTGCTGATATGCCAGTTGTTGTCTCTATGTTGAACTCATACTCAGGTTGGGCAGCAGCGGCAGCAGGTTTCATGCTAGCAAATGATCTATTGATTGTAACAGGTGCTTTGGTAGGTTCATCAGGTGCGATTCTTTCTTACATCATGTGTAAAGCAATGAACCGTTCGTTTATCAGTGTTATTGCCGGTGGTTTTGGTCAAGAGATAGTGATTTCAGGTGACGAAGAGCAGGGCGAATATCGTGAAACAACGGCTGAAGAAGTTGCAGAGATGTTGAAGAACTCAAAATCAGTAATCATCACTCCAGGATATGGCATGGCAGTAGCTCAGGCACAATACCCTGTTCATGAAATTACTGATGTACTTCGTTCACAAGGTATTGAAGTTCGCTTTGGGATTCACCCAGTAGCGGGTCGTCTACCGGGGCATATGAATGTGTTACTCGCTGAAGCAAAAGTACCGTATGATATCGTTCTTGAAATGGATGAAATCAATGATGACTTTGCTGAAACCGATACCGTATTGGTTATCGGTGCTAACGATACGGTCAACCCAGCCGCACTGGAAGATCCGAACAGCCCAATCGCTGGTATGCCCGTATTGGAGGTATGGAATGCGAAAAACGTAGTGGTATTCAAGCGCTCAATGAATACGGGTTACGCAGGGGTACAGAACCCACTGTTCTTCAAAGAAAATACATCAATGCTATTTGGTGATGCGAAAGAAAGTGTTGAGTCTATTTTTAAAGCACTTTAACCATTCTTGATTTAAAACTATACAGGGTCAGCAATCGCTGGCCCTTTTTTGTTCCGTTTCAATGTTATAGTAATGCAAATCCTTCTGTTAGCTGATGTCAATTGCTTGTAGATTGATGTATAGTTTTGGCTAATGTAATAAGTGACGGTAACAGTTTGATTAAAAAGTTTTTGCTCGGTTTTGCAACTGTATTGCCGCTTTTTTCGGCACCTGCATTTTCCGATTCACTACCAGAAAGAATAGATACGTTTACAGAGCTATTTAACTATGAAGTAGCTCTTAAGTCGTACGATATTCGTATTCTGCAATCAAATTATCCTACCAAGTTACTTGCGCCAGATTCGCTTCTGCCGCAAACGTCTGACTATCCGTTAAAAGATATCCAACAGCTTTACAGCTTGGCGAATACTTGTCGTGGCAAATTACCATTAAGTCCTTTAATTACTGAGCCTTTAGTATTTACAAGAGCGATTTGTAAAGGGACGCAGCTGACACCTCGTTGGTTCTCGCGTAGTGGTCTCATTCACCCTGGTGGTGGGACGTACGCGGCACGTTATGTGGATAAGTATCCAGAACTCAAACCCAAACTATCTCAGTACATGCATATAAAAGAGCGTGATAACGAGGAAGGGGATGAGTTGCTAGAAAGCTTGAAAAACATGGATGACGACGCCATTAATGCTTTGATTGCAGGCGCGAGCATGTTTATTGAAGGTAATGAACTTTGGCTAAGACGTGGTGACCGTTACTTTGTTTTCGAGAAAGATATCTGGCAAGAGAACGTAGCGAATGCGGGTCTGTCATACGCTCTAGCCTCTCAAAGCAAAAGTTGCTTTGTTAAACGAGGCAATATTTGTTGGGATGTAGAAGATCACTCGCAAGTTTTGCGGATCAGTATGATCATACTGGTAATCGCCAATATTCTTTTGGTGATTGGTTGGGCGGTGTACCGTTGGAATAGCAAGCGAGAAGAACTACGTAGTAGAATGCTCGTGTTGCAAATTTTAACGCATGAGCTCAGAACACCGATTGCATCCCTGTCACTAACGGTTGAGGGCTTTCGTCGAGAGTTCGAGCATTTGCCTGAAAGTGTGTATGACGAATTCCGCAGATTGTGTGAAGATACGCGCCGCCTGCGTCAATTGGCAGAAGCGAGTAAAGATTATTTGCAATCTGATAACCAAATGCTTGCAACAGACTGGGTACCATCCGTTGCAGATTGGTTAGAATTTAAGATCGAAGAAGAATTTGATAGTGCCGTGCTTTTTAACATCAATGAAGATGTGGCTGCTAAAGTTAATGTGTACTGGTTAGGAACTTGTATCGATAACTTGCTTCGTAATGCGCTTAAGTACGGTGTCGCACCGGTTGAATTGGATGTCTCAACTAGTGAAGAAAAAATAGTATTCCAAGTCCGAGATGCAGGAGGCCTAACGGCTAAAGATTGGGCAAATTTGAAGAAACCGTTCGTAAGTAAGAGCGGGTTAGGACTTGGATTAACAATCGTTGAATCTATGGTAGGCCGCATGGGCGGAAAAATGTCCTTAATGGGACCACCTACAACTTTTATATTGGAGATACCTTGTGAAACAGACACTGCTTCTCGTTGAGGACGATAAAAACTTGGCTGACGGCCTGTTAGTAAGCCTGGAACAAGCAGGATATGAGTGTTTACATGTGGAGCGTATTGCAGACGTAGAGCCACAATGGAAAAAAGCTGACTTGGTAATTCTCGATCGCCAACTCCCAGATGGTGACTCTGTACAATGTCTCCCAGAATGGAAACAGATTAAAGACGTACCAGTTATCTTGTTAACGGCACTTGTTACCGTAAAAGATAAAGTTGCAGGCCTTGATTCCGGCGCGAACGACTACTTAACAAAGCCTTTTGCTGAGGCGGAGCTTTTTGCGAGAATCCGTGCACAGCTACGAGCACCGGATTCAGCAGAACAAAGCAACGCTGATAAAGTGATTACAAAAGACTTAGAGATTGACCGCTCGACTCGTGAAGTGACTTATAAAGACGAGCTAATTACGCTTACTCGAACAGAGTTTGATTTGCTGCTATTTTTGGCGTCAAACTTAGGTCGCGTGTTTACTCGTGATGAGCTACTTGACCACGTTTGGGGTTACAATCACTTCCCGACAACACGTACGGTTGATACACATGTACTACAGCTTCGTCAAAAACTGCCAGGACTGGAAATTGAAACACTTCGTGGTGTTGGCTACAAGATGAAAGCATAAGTCGTAATGAAAATACTACTCCCTGTAGTTGTCTCATTAGCGTTAGTGAAACCAGTCCATGCGATGGACTGGTTTCAAACTAACACGCCTTTAACACAGGCACATCAACACTTACTTGAAGATGATCTTGCGGGTATGTTCAACTCTCTTGTTGAACTCTGGCAAACGGAACCAAGTAAAGATTTGACTCCTCACCTTAATGATCTTCTTGGTCAGTCACTATCTAAAAACTGTGGCAAGGCTCTCACTGGTGTAACGCTGCCTGATTGGATAAGTGGTGTGAACGTTATTCGTCAGACTATTCAAAGCCCTGGGCGAGATACATTTAGATTGGTGATCAAGCTAAGAGCTACAACTGACATCGAAAATATTTCATTTAATCGATGGGTGGATGATTCTATATCCGCGGACAGTTCATTCAGCTATGAACAACAGCCGAACGGGACAGAACTTGCCAACGAGCGTAGTTACTCGAAACGCTATAACTTAACAGGCAAGCTTGAAGCTGGTTTATATCACTTAACCGTTGTTTCTACTGATAAACAAGAGTATCGAACTTGGGTAATACTTGGAGATTCAAACTCTTCTCAATATGTTCGTTGGACATCTAAAGAGAATTGGAAAGTAGAAAAGAGCGCACTTCGTAATCCCCATTGTCCATTACCGCAACTTGAAGTTGGTTTGTATGACTACATTGATGGCCAGTACGAGCAAATGTGGAAAAAGACTTATGAGTCTAACTATCCAAATTCATTGGAGCTAGCGGGTGTCCCAAACGATAGATACGTATTGGCGGTAAGTATCAATAGTCGCCGTTGGCAGGGCGATATAATTGTTGAGCAGGCTCAAACTATTAGCCGAACCTATGATCTTTCCCAGGAAGAATAGTTAAAGAAATACTACTTGTGCCGATAAAGGTTCAGGACGAACTAAAATCACAAGTGTAGTATGAAAAACAAATATAAAATTCTTGCCACTTCTGTTGCTACTATTCTTTTCGCTAATGCTGCCTCTGCTGCTACTTATGCGATAGAGGCTCGTAGTGATGCAATGGGTGGCGTTGGTACCGTATCAGCAACTTATCTAACTGCGCCTTTTTTCAACCCCGCTCTTACTGCGATTTATCGCCGAAATGACGATGCAGGCATGATCGTGCCAAGTTTTGGTGGCAGCTACGATGATCAATATGATCTAGTTGATGAGATCGAACGCATCAGCAAATTGACAGACGTCGATGAAATCAAAAAATCGATGGATGCTATCGATGGGAAAAAGACAGACTTTGATCTTGGTGGTGTCGTTGCCATTGGTATTCCCAACAAATTCTTATCTGCAACTGCATACGGTAAGCTATACACTGAATCATTCGTACAACCAAATGTTGATACCTCAGGTACTAATCCATTAGATGATAGCTATGTACAAGGTGTTTCTATTGGCGTGGCTGAAGCAGGTATTTCACTTGCTAAATACACTAATTTCATGAACCAACACCTTTCTTTTGGTGTTACTCCTAAACTTCAGCGTATATACACATACTCATACGCCACGAGTTTTCAGAATTTTGATACTAAAGACTTACGTGAAAATGAGACCGCGGAAACGATGTTTAACTTAGACGCCGGCGCACTTTGGTTCTTTGGCCCATATCGTCTCGGTATTTCAGCGAAAAATTTGATCGGAAGAGACGTTAAAACAAAGTCATTCCAATATGGCAGCGATACGATAAAATCATACGAATATAGCATGCGTCCTGTATACACCGTTGGGGCAGGGATTGTTGCCGATTACTTTACGATGAGTGTTGACTACGATCTTAACGAAGAAAAACGTTTTTCATCCTTTGATGATAATACGCAAATGATTCGAGCTGGTATTGAATTTGATATTTTGCGTCAAATGGCATTACGAGCAGGGTATATGAAGAACTTAGCTCGAAGTAATGACGAAGGAACCATTACTGCTGGTATCGGGTTGTCTCCACTTAAGTTGTTCGAATTGGATATCGCAGCTCAGTACACAAACGAGAACGCTATGGGTGCATCCATTAATTTCCTTGCTACCTATTAATTGAATCGTTATAGTCAGCTCCTCAAAATGAGGAGCTTTTTATGTTTGACGATTTACCCCCTCTATCTCACCAAGAGCAACAACAAGCTGTAGAGAGAATTCAAGAATTGATGGCGAAGGGCACAAGTACTGCAGAAGCTATCAAAATTGTTGCCGAACGGATTCGATCTGAGTACGCAGAAAAACAACAGCAACAAAACTAATCAATTCATGGACAGGGCATACGCCCTGTTTTTTTTGCGTTTCTATTTTCTATTCCTTTACATTCCCAAATACCACCATGGTTACGCTGTAACTACAATTTACTATACCTATATGATTTTAATCTTGCTCAATTACCTTTAAGACTAAATAGTGAGTTGGTAAAATTTTACCTCATTATTTTAACCTTGGTTTGCATAGTGCAGGTAATTAGGCATTTTTTAAAGAACTTATAAATTAAACTCAATTATATCAATTATTTACCTCGGTCTTTTAATCTGCCAACCATATTGGTCGCGATTGATCTTGTAATTTAATTACAAAGCCCAAGAGAGCCTCGTTCTCAGGCAGAAGATTATGCTAAAAAAAGAAAAAAGAGACACCGTAACTTATAACGATAATTCAACTGGAGTTATTAAATAAGCGATATAAAAACAGTAAGCACTCGCAGACATATGTAATAGATGAAGCGAAATTCATCTTATTGAGCTGCTTTTTTTAGCCGAAATACGTCTCCTGGATTTGAGCGGAGCGTTACATATTGAGCATGCTTAATCTAAAGTAGTTTTACTAAACTAGGCGACGTTGAAGTGGGTAATATGAAACCTCAAGAGTAGTAGAAATCAAGAGTAGTAACGCGTGTTACAACGTAATGTTTTCTGGCATCCTTCCTGTTAAATAGTCCGATAATTAGAGAAGAAATTGGAAAAACATCGTTGATCTTTGGATGAGAGGAAGCAACAAGGTTGCAATGAAAACTATTTGCCTGTTTTACACTAAACTCCTTTAACTATCATGTAGCAGTAGTTTTGATGTTGTGTTCGCTCTATGTGGACTAGACTTAATATGAGAACAAAAACTAACCTAGGGAGGAATGATGGGTTATAAGCACGTTTTGGTTGCTGTCGACTTATCTCAATCTAGCCAAGCCGTTATCGAAAAAGCAATAATGCAAGCAGATAACTCAAGCAGCAAACTCTCATTTGTTTACGTAGATGTTGATCGCATAGTCATGGAAGCGAAGGAAGAGCAAGAATTGGAAAGAAGGCTGCAAGAGCTCGCTGATAAATGCTTATACCCAGTAAACGAGACCATGGTAGTAATAGGCGATCTTCATATAAAACTATCGGGAATCGTCAAAAAAGAGGGGATAGATTTAGTTGTCTGTGGTCATCATCACAACTTATTGAGTCGCTTTTTTTCATCGATACCAAAGGTTGTGAACGAAGTTGAAGCTGATTTATTAATCGTCTATTTAGACGAGTGATCGACAACTCTTGTTCGCACTCATCATTTTTTGTCACTAAAAAGCCGAACTTTTATGTTCGGCTTGGTGTATCGGTGATAATAAAAGTTTTTAGCCAGGAATGATTGATGTCTCATGAGATAAAACAGATGCAGACTCCGCGTTTGACTGCAGATCAAAATGTACGTTAACTTGCACGCCTTCTCGCTCAAAAGTGACATCATCAAAATCGGTCATAGCGATTTTGAATCCATTTCTAGCAAAAAAGCCAGTCACCATAGTTCGCTGCTTAATTTCTAATGCAGACGCGAGTAGCTTATCCATGGCATTCTCCTTGGTTATTGTGGGGATATGGGTAGAAGATACACATAGATTGGTATGAAATCAATTTTATATAAAGTTGCCTTTGATGAAAATTTTAATGTAAGTCAATCTATCGTTTACCCCACGTGATTTATTCCACGCAAAACCTTGATAACAAGACGGCAGAGCATCTCACATTGTGATAGCAAGCATAAAGATGGGGGTGTTAATAAATACCTCTGAAACAATATGTTACAAAGATTAGCGTTAGGCCTAGTTGAGTAGACAACGCATCTGAACAACCGCCCTAAAATGACTCACTCTTCAATACTTGTGATAACTCAGACCTAATAAAAGTAGATATCTCAGCTAGCTTTCTTGGCAAAGGGTTTTGATAAGGGTAGGCAATATACATGGAACGTTCTATATCAAAAGTTTTCGATATTCGGATGTTTTTGTCTATATAGTTACTTTTAACAAGATAGTTTGGAATGACACCAACCCCAACTCCCTCAGAAACAAAGTTTATTAAAATAGAGGTGTTATCAACTTCGATAACATCAGTATATTGATTTTTAATTGATTCCTTATTCGAATGATGTTTGTAGATTAATAGTGTTTTGTTGTTAGCATTACTTACCCTAGATATCAAAACATCACTATAATCACCAATTTTATGTGCAATAAGAGTGTCATCAATAACATTATTAAGCCTAATCGCTAAATCTACATTGCTTTCTAATAAATTTTCTACATTGTTACTTGATGATATTTCAAAATCAACTTTTGGATATCGTTCTTTTAAGTCTTTAAGAACAGAACCAAAAATAGAAGAGGCTATAGAGTTGGGCATTGTGATTTTGAACTTTCCATCAATGCATTCACTCAACGAGCTAGCTCTGTAATTTAACTCGTGCAAACTCTCTAACGTCTTGATAGCAAGCTCTCTAATGCTTTCGCCATGATCAGTTAAAACGAGTTTCCTTGTTGTCCTGTGGACGAGTGTTACGCCAAGTTGTCTTTCTAATGCTGCTAGCTGCCTGCTGACTTGAGCTTTCGACTTTCCAAGTTCTTTTGATGCCTCTGTAAGAGAGAGGTGTTTACAAATGGCAGCAAAGCAGATCAGCTCATTGTTCATCAATTCCATGATTGTTACCTTTTTGCAACTCTGAGTCACGTTGTCTTTTAACTGGTGGGAAAGTATAACTTGCATCATCGGAGGGGGACAATGATATTTAAAAGCCGCCATGAAATAATGGCAGACTACTATCTTAATAAAACCATATTGGATATTAAGTTAAACCGATATCCTGAAGGAATTAACTCAATCGGATTAAATATAGAAAATAAAGATTTAAAAATAAAAAAATTGTCTCGCAAAATTACTAAGTTGGATTCGGGTGATTTAATGTTGATTGTGCATCATTGATAAAGACTCATTTCATATCGGAAAAAGTAATAATAAAAGTTGAAATTGATTCTTTAAATTATAAAGTTAAACGTGTGAGGATATTTAAATATGAAGACTGCAACACAAAATTCGAAAAGATCTGTTTATCAGAAAGATACATTGTATAGAATTATAAATAATATTAGTACTTTGTATACCAAATCACTAGTAAAATTATTTGGTGAAGAGTTGAGAGTCCATCATTGCAAACATAAGATTAATGTAAGAACCACTAACGAGTTGAGTGAACATATGAAGAAAGATCTAGGTATAGATTGAAAAGTAGCGAGTTTACACTTGTTAGATTCCTTGTTCCTATAAAGATAATCTAGTACTTACACTTTTGGGTTAAGCAAATGCGTGTCCATGTTGACTCATATTGAACGAGCAAGATGCAAAACCAACGTGCATGGTGTCGGACGTAACCAAAGATACAGTTCAAGTGGTCGCTGTGGTGGAATCGAAACCAAAGATACATTTCAAGTGGTCGCTGTGGTGGAATCGAAGTTCATGGCCCATACAAGACAGCTGATGAAGCTTGCAAAGCAGCAACAGCCAAATACGGTGTAACTAAACTGACTTCACCAATGCTAATCTTCTTACCCTTAAGTTCGTATTATATGTGTTATGTTAAATAGCCTGGGTTTATGGTTAGGTTCATGACTATGCTTAAATCAACCACTTACCAACCAGATCACGTACTTGCCAATTTATTATGATGAGTCTACGATAACTTCATAAGTAAAAATTATGTGGTTTTCGTTAGGTTCATAAATAAGTTTATTTAACAGTATTCTGATTTACCATAAAATAGCTAATATCGATCTATCAATCTACGATTGCTTGCTCTTCAATTAGCAACTTATAAAAAATGGCGTCTATTTCTTTAGACGCCATTTTTGTTTACTGGAAATATTAAATTAGCCACCGGCTAATTTGACTGTCATGCCTTTCTTTTCAAGATGTGCCTTGATCTTGTCTCTAGCATCACCTTGAATCTCGATATTGCCATCTTTTACAGAGCCACCACAGCCACAGACTTTTTTGAGTTCTGCCGCTAATAACTTTAAAGGTGCATCATCCAAGTCTAAACCTGTAACAATGCATACGCCTTTACCTTTACGGCCTTTCGTTTGGCGCTGAATCCGAACAACACCATCGCCTTTAGGGCGAGATACTTTTTCTTCTTCCGGTTTAATTCGACCGGTTTCTGTTGAATATACCAGAGTCATTCTATTGTTTCTTTTGTTGTTGAGCTTGCATCGCTTTTTGCTTTGCAACCAAATAAGCTTCGATATGGCGTTGAATAGCGGCTTTACTGCCCTTAATCAGTTTACCATTAAACATACAGTACCAAGAGTTAGGTTGGCCTGTATCGTTTTGAATAGTATAGCCGTTAAAGACCTCTGATTTTGCAACACCAGTTTGCTGCACTCTTTGTCCGAGTGAAGCAAACTCTTTGGGATCAATAATCGATGCGGTGTCACACCACCAATCAATGCTTTTCTTTACCGCCGTCAAACTGCCCTGTAAAACGTGGTTCTTGATTTTAACCTTCCAAACACTGCCATCTGATCCGACTGACTGCAGGTTAAAACCTCTATAATTTGAAATCGCCATACCACTGAGTCATCTGTTTAATGCGTTGATATAATCATAATTGCTACTGAGCAATATTCAAATACGGCTTGAATAATCCTTGCTCTAGAAAACAACTTGTATCATAAAACGCGTCTCGATAACGTTAATCACTTTGCACTGTTTATACAATCTTCCAAGAACTCATGAAATTTGTGCCCGTTGTTTTGAAGCATTTTAGGGAACATTGAGATCGGAGTCATTCCTGGAAATGTGTTTACTTCGTTTAAGTAAATCTCATCATCTTCCGTTAGGAAAAAGTCGATACGAGATAAATGACGAAGATTCATTTGTTTAAATACCGTCTCTGACGCGTGTTGGATGGAATCTAATTGTATTTGAGTTAGATTCTTCGCCTCAACTTCTGTGAGCGAGTGACTTGAACTGCTGTACTTTTCATCGTACGAGTAAAAAGCACCATCAGGCGCGATGACCTCGCCTGGCTTAGTGATATGTAGTTGGCCATTCATCTCATATGCAGCAACTTCAAGTTCTCGAGGTTTTACTGCTTTCTCAACCAACACTTGGTCAGAAAACCCAAAAGCATCATTTACTGCATTAGAAAGCTTGTCTTTTTCTGTGACACTGTAACAGCCAACGGAAGAACCTTGGCGAGCGGCTTTAACAAAAACTTTTCCCCACTTTTCAAAGGCTTTATGAGCTTGAACGTGAGCTTCTTCATCGTTTCGCGTTAAGAATAAGTATGGCGTATTGGGTATGCCAATAGCGTCGTACCAAAGCTTAGATGTGATTTTATTGAAACTATTGCTACTCGCTTCTGGCCCGCAGCCAAGATAAGGAATACCTGCGATTTCAAACAGAGATTGAATGTCGCCTGTTTCGCCAGGAAAACCATGTATACAAGGCACGATGAAATCAATGGTTTGATTAGATTCACTTGAGCACAACTGCTTGGTATTGAGATCCAAGTAAACCAACTCACCTTGGTTGGTCATCCAACCTTCGTTTTTTATTTCTACGCGTGTAACGTGAACGTCTTCAATAAGATTTAGTTGTTGTTCGACAAAGTTTGCAGACAATAATGAAATCTCGTGCTCAGAAGAGCCACCGCCGCATAGTAAAAGAATATTTTTAATCATGAATCCATCTTTCCGTGACCTACAAAAGATACTATTTATTATGATAAACCTTTGAAGTGTGACGTACAGTAATTTTAATGTGAGGAATGTTGTTCGAATAGGATTTGAGCAAATAAATAAGGGAGCTATTCGCTCCCTTATTTGATGTGTTAATTTAATTTGTTAAGCGTTGGGTAAGCTGAGTTTTTGATTGCATCAATGCTTTTAACAAATGGTCTTAACTGCTGAAATTGAGCTGGCAAAGTCGAAATCGCTTGCTTGGCTTCTGCGCTTGTTGCGTAGTCTCCGTATAAAACTGAGAACCACTTAGTACCGTTTACAACTTTGTAGTTTTCCCAAATTGGCTGACCGTTCTGTGGCAGCTTATTTGCAAACTGATCGACTTTAGCTTGGCTACCCACAGCTGCGACTTGAATGGTATAGCCGAATCGTTGAATGCCAGCTTGCTTTTTACTTGGTGGTACGATCTTAACTGGCTTCGCCTGCTCTTTTGGCGTTAGCTTGACTACTTTCTTTTCTTCAGGCTTTGCCGTCATTTTCACAACAGTTGGTTGTACGTCTTTTTCTACTACAGCGTTTTCAGACGCCATAATTGGTTTAGAGATACGATCTGATTTGTAGTCCTCTCGGTAACTTTCTGAGGTCACATCCGTGATGTAAGTTTCAGATGCACAAGCAGAAAGCAGAACTGACAAGCCGATGATTGCGATTTTTTTCATGAAGTAACAAATGCTCTGGATAAATATTACGATAAATCATGCCGATAGCAGGGCCGTTTATCAAGCATCAAATACAATAATCTGTGATTTTGATGTGATGAATAACACAAACTCCATAAGCATCGTACACATTTTCTGCAATGTCTGGTCTGAAGATGTTTTATCAGTAAATTATTCGTTTATGATTGATATGAAACCGAGAAGCCAACGTGACTTACAAACGGCCAGGAGTCAGCATGAATAAACTACATAAACTCTTTAAACCCAACTCTGTGGCCGTTATTGGGGCATCTCAAAAAGCATTGCGAGCAGGACATGTTGTGATGCGCAACCTTCTACAAAGTGGATTTGGTGGCGCGATTATGCCAGTAACGCCGCGATATAAAGCCGTATCTGGCGTGATCGCTTACCCTGATGTAGCTTCCCTGCCCTATACGCCAGATATTGCAATTTTGTGTACGAACGTTTCACGTAACGAGCAATTGCTTAAAGAGCTAGATGAGAGAGGCACACCGTTTGCGATTGTTATCTCTGATGACCCTAATCCTTTAGATATCTCATCATTGAACATTCGAGTCTTAGGCCCAAACAGCTTAGGTATCATCCTTCCTTGGCACAATTTTAACTGCACGTTTTCCCCTGTTGCAGCTAAACCCGGAAAAATTGCTTTCATCTCACAATCCGCGGCGGTTTGTACCACGGTTTTAGACTGGGCAAATGATAAGAACATTGGTTTTTCTTCGTTCATTTCGATTGGGCGCGGACAAGATATCGATTTTGCAGATTTGCTCGACTATTTGAGTATGGATGGAAACACTGAAGCTATTCTGCTTTATGTTGATAATATCCAAGACGCTCGCCGATTTATGTCTGCTGCGCGCGCCGCTTCACGTAACCGACGTATATTGGTGCTAAAAGCGGGCCGCTCTAAAGAGATGAATACTTTTGAGCAGCAAGACGGAGATACACTTGACGTAATTTACGATTCTGCTATTCGCAGAACTGGTATGTTACGAGTCAGCAATACGCATGAGCTTTTTGCCGCGGTAGAAACACTCACGCATTCTGTGCCACTTCGTGGAGAGCGTTTAGCGATCATCACCAATGGCGGCGGCCCTGCTGTTATGTCCGTTGATACTTTGATTGAACGTGGTGGCCAACTCGCAACGCTTGATGACGCTTCCATTGAGCAATTACAAGCAGTACTTCCATCCAACTGGCGTGCTCGAAATCCAATTGATCTGTCTGGTGACGCAACCCAAAAACGCTATATTGATACCATTAACGCACTGATGAATAACGACTGTGCAGATGCGATATTGATTATGCATAGTCCTTCTGCTGTTTCTGATCCTCTTGAAACTGCTCAAGTCGTTATTAATGCCATCAAATCTCACCCTCGGCATAAGCATTTTAATATCTTGACCAACTGGTCAGGAGAACAAACGTCGAGAGAAGCGCGACTGGCCTTTACTCAAGCAGGCATTCCAACCTATAGAACACCTGAAAGTGCGGTTGTAGCATACATGCACTTGGTCGAATACAGACGAAACCAGAAACAACTAATGGAAACGCCAACGACGGCAGAGCCATTACATTCTGGAAGTGTGAGTTCAGCAAAAGAATGGGTAAACGAACGACTACTGGATAAAAACACAGTTACCTTGGATACGCATCAAACCAGCCCATTATTTAAGCTGTTCGGGTTTAACGTTTTGCCTACGTGGATTGCATCTGACGACATTGAAGCCGTTCATATGGCAGAAAATATTGGATATCCTGTTGCGGTTAAATTGCGTTCTCCAGACATTCCTCATAAATCGGATGTTCACGGTGTTGCTCTAAATTTAAGAAACAGTCGAGAAGTTTCCAACGCAGCGCTATCCATTTTAGATACCGTAAAGCTCAGTTACCCTTCCGCCAATGTACATGGGCTGTTAGTACAAGGGATGGCAAAGCTCGGCAGCGCTGAAGAGCTACGGATTAGTATTGCAGTAGATAAAGTCTTTGGACCAGTGATCTTGCTTGGTCAAGGCGGCTCTGAGTGGAATATCGCCCAAGATGCCGTCGCTGCACTTCCTCCTTTGAACATGACGCTTGCGCGCTACCTTGTCGTTGTTGCCCTAAAGTCTGGAAAGATTCGCCTGCAGAAACACAAAGATGCGCTCGATATTACTGAGTTGTCGAAGTTCTTGGTTCGTATCTCCCAAATGGCAGTTGAGTTACCAGAAATACAAAAACTGGATATCCATCCAGTACTGGTGTCCGGAAGCGATTTAACTATCCTTGATGCAGATGTCACACTGTGTAAGTACGAAGGAGACGCCCAAAAACGGCTAGCGATTCGCCCTTTCCCGGCAGAGTTTGTCGAAACGGTGACGCTTCGAGATGGCCAACCTATCCTGCTCCGTCCTATCTTGCCAGAGGATGAGCCGCTGCATGCTCAATTCATTAATAGCGTATCGAAAGAAGATCTCTATAAGCGTTTCTTTTCTGAAGTTGGAGAGTTCAACCATGAGGCTTTGGCAAACTTTACTCAAATCGACTACGACCGCGAAATGGCGTTTGTTGCGGTAGCGTTTAATACTGACGGACCGTCTATCATAGGGGTAGCCCGCGCATTGATTACACCAGACAATAGTGACGCTGAGTTTGCTATTTTGGTTCGTTCAGATTTGAAAGGAAAAGGTTTAGGCAAAGTGCTGATGCAGAAAATAATCAGCTATTGCAAAATTAAAGGCACAAAGCAAATGTCTGGAATGACCATGCCAACAAACAGAGGAATGTTGATGTTGGCTCAGAACTTGGGGTTTGAGATCGATGTCCAGTTTGCAGACGGTACGGCAGATATGGTGCTCCCTTTAAATTGAAAAGCGCAGCATTAGCGATGACTTTTACTTCTTACATTCGATAATCAATGGGAATCTAAGAAGTAAAAGTTACGTTGTTACTTTAGTTTCCAATTCTTTTTTAAGTACTGAATACACCAGGATTTTGCCTCACCCATAGTGTTCCGGCGCCATGCCAAAATAATATCCATCGGCTGTTCTTCAGTGCCTTCGATTCGTTTCAATACACCACTATCAATAAGAGGTTGTGCAATTTGGCTTGGTAATGTACCAATACCTAAACCTGCAGTGAGCGCTTCTACTTTTGCCGTAAAGTTGGTGACGGTCAAGCGAGGCTGTTTTTGAATGATATTAATTGAGAGCGCTGGTTGCTCACGTGCGGTATCTGCAATAGCAATAATCCGATACTTTTCTCGCGCTGCTTCATCAAACTTACCACTACGCTTGTGAACATAGTGATCAGCGGAAGCTACCCAATACATACTCATTTTACCAATTTTTTCTGACTTAACTTCTTGAGGAAGCGTATCCAGTGATGGGCAAATCAGTAAATCAGCTCTCCCCGTATTCAAAGACTCCCAGCTACCAGCCAGAATCTCCTCTTGCAGCCTGACTCGAGTTGAGCTGACCTCGGCCAACGCATCAACCATCGGGAAAAAATTGGATATAGGAATAATGCCATCAAAGGCAATGGTAATATCCAGTTCCCAACCATTCGCCAATAACGTTGCATCGTTCACTAACTTTTCACTGGCTTGTAAAATGGCTCTTCCTCTTTCAAGAATAAGCTTACCTGCTTCAGTAAAATGGGCTTTGTGACCAGAGCGATCGAAGATAATAATGTCTAAATCTTGCTCGAGTTTCTGGATTTGATAGCTCAGCGATGACGGGGCTCTGTCTAACTCATTCGCAGCAGCAGCAAAACTCCCTCTTCGATCAATAGCATCTAGAATATGGAGTGCTTCTAACGTAATTGGACTCTGCACATGGCCTCTCTTAATGTGACATTTATCACATTCGTTGTATTTGGATGAACTTATCAAGAACTAACGACAAATTATATAACATATTGATAACTAAAGACTAGGAATGCTAATAGCCTAAGAAGAAGATTCAATACAAATCAATAAATGACAATGGTAATGATAGTAATTACCATTTAGATCCATTAATATCCGCGTGTTGTTACCTATTATGGATCTAAGGTATTGAAGCCAATGTATAAAAAATCAATTTTGTCAGCCTCCATTTTAGTTGCCCTTTCCCATACTGCTTATGCGGAAGAAGCTTCTAAGTTTGAAGAAGTCGTTGTGTCGGCCACCCGTACCAACCAAACCATAAACACTGTTGCTGCTTCTGTTGCTGTTGTATCAGAGAAAGACATCGAAGAAAACATGGTAAAGGACTTGAATGATCTATTCGAGTATACGCCAGGTGTTACTGTTAATGGCACTCAACGCCAAGGCGTCCAAAGTATTAACATTCGCGGGATGGAAGGTAAACGAGTTAAAATCTTAGTAGACGGTGCATCTCAACCAGGTGTATTCAGCGGTGGACCATATTCGTTTATCAATTCTAGTGCCGTTACTGTCGACCCCGATATGCTAAAGAGTGTCGAAATTGTTAAAGGAGCAGCTTCTAGCCTACATGGTAGTGATGCAATTGGCGGTGTTGTCGCATTCGAAACAAAAGATCCGAAGGATTTCCTCAAAGATGGCAAAGACTTTGGTGGTCAAGCTAAACTCTCTTATTCATCGGAAGATAACTCTTTTAGTGAGCATGTAGCTTTAGCAAAGCGTTTCGGTAGTACAGAAGCACTTGTAGCCTTTACACGCCGTGATGGTGCAGAGCTACAAAATTTCTCTAAGGCGCCTTACGATAACTATTCTGTGGACAACCAAGATTATTACAAAAACGATCTATTGGTAAAACTTCAATCTCAATTGAATGACGCTCATCGCTTGGAGTTTTTGGGAGAAGTTATTTACAACGAGACTGACTCAGAGATCGCACATAAAAGTTACAAAAACTTCAACGCTGAAGACACAACCAAGCAAAATCGCATTGGGCTCAAGCACATTTGGTTTGCAGATGCAGCTATCTCGGATACGATCACGTCCAAGCTTACATGGATTGGTAAAGAAGAAAACGGCGTCTCTAATCGCTTTATCGAAGCTAGCCCTGGTTACCCACCTTACGTACCGCCTAGTGGTGACAACCAACAGAAAAAAGATTACGAATATACTGAAGACAA
Organism: Vibrio sp. 1069; assembly: GCF_033340555.1. Lineage (NCBI taxonomy): Bacteria > Pseudomonadati > Pseudomonadota > Gammaproteobacteria > Vibrionales > Vibrionaceae > Vibrio > Vibrio sp. 1069. Next base: position 382,616 of record NZ_JAWOWP010000002.1, on the reverse strand, counting down.
ATTTGAATTCGAAACTCAGTTAGATAAAGAGATTCAAAATCACTATATTGTTTACGGAATATCGTACAAACATAGTGACATCAGTAATACCAATCGCGAGTTTAATTCCGATCCTGGCACGCCAGATACTGTTTACGTTTACACACCGGATGCAAAAGAAGAAAGCTTTGGTTTATTCTTGCAAGATGAAATTTCGCTTCTTAATGACAAGCTAATTCTGACTCCAGGTGTGCGTTACGATTACTTCTCTACTAATCCTTCAAATACTTCTGAAGAGTCATTCGAGAAGTTTAGCGACTCTGCATTAACTGGTCGTTTAGGAGCAACTTACTCTGTATCGAAACCTGGCACGATCTTCGCGCAAGTGAGCCAAGGGTTCCGAGCGCCATCGTTCGACGAGCTTTACTACACCTACGATAATCCGGCTCATGGCTATACCAATCGCCCTAACCCAAATTTGGGATCTGAAAAGAGTTTGTCTTATGAGCTTGGTTACCGTCATAACACTGCAGCGTCTGCAACTGAAGTAGCGTTCTACTACAGTGATTACAGTGACTTTATTGAGCAAACGTCATCAAACAATGGTGGTTTAACTGAATTCACAAATATCAATATTAGTGAAGCAAACATTAAAGGGGTTGAGCTCTCTAACCGTCTTGATTGGCATGCCATTGCTGGTCTTCCATCAGGCGTGACAACTCGCTTTGTTGCAGCATACACAGAAGGTGAAGATGGTGATGGTAATCCTTTGAACAGTGTAAACCCATGGAATGCCGTAGCTGCTGTAAATTACGATTCACCAAATGCACTTTGGGGGACAAGCCTAAAAGTAAACTACACGGCTAAGAAATCGAACAGTGATATCAACTCTGATGGTGATAAAGGCGGAATCAAAGACCAAGTTGCTTTGCCGTCTGCGACAGTCGTTGACTTAACGGCGTACTACAAACCAATGAAAGATATAACCATTCGTGCTGGTGTTATGAATCTAACGAATGAAGAATACCATCTTTGGAACGATGTTCGCGGTAAGACTGAGTTAAGTCGAGACAAAACGCAAGCTGAGCGTAATTACAACATTAGTGTTAAATACGAGTTCTAAACCTTAAAAACACAAAAGCCAGCGTAATGCTGGCTTTTTTATGGCTTTCATTTCAAAAATGTAAAGAAAAGTATGAAAAATGAAAGTTTACTGTTTTGCCATCTCTTTTTTCACCATTACTGCTGCTGCAATGATGAAAGTGATGATCAGACCGAGTTCCATGAACTACCCCAATAGCTATGAGAAAATTTATAACCCAAATTAAGAGTCGGGCATAGTTTAACAGCTCTATATATACTTGCTACCTTTTGACCAGTAATTTACGATTTTTTCCGATTTGGATCAAAAAAGACGCAATTATGCGCCTTTTTGTTACTATTATGTAAATTAAAGATTAGGCATCTGGATAACCTTGAGGGTTAGTAGACTGCCAGCGCCATGTATCGCCAGTCATTTCTTCTAGAGTGCGAGTTGCTTTCCAACCTAACTCATTCATCGCTTTTGATGGATCCGCCCAACACTCTGCAATATCACCTGGACGACGCTCAACAAGTTGGTATGGGACATCTTTACCACTTGCGGCTTCAAATGCTTTCACCATGTCCAGTACACTGTAGCCGTTACCAGTACCGAGGTTATAGATATGAAGGCCAGCTTTGCTACCTACTTTTTCTAATGCAGCAACGTGACCATCGGATAAGTCCATTACATGAATATAATCACGTACGCCTGTGCCATCTTTGGTCGGATAATCACTACCAAACACAGAAAGGAACTCTCTGCGCCCTACCGCAACTTGAGAAACAAACGGCATTAAGTTGTTGGGAATACCTTGAGGATCTTCACCTAGCTCGCCTGTTGGATGTGAACCTACCGGGTTAAAGTAACGAAGAAGTGTAATGCTCCAGTCAGGGTTCGCATTTTGGAAGTCGGTTAAACACTCTTCTACCATTAATTTGCTGCGACCATATGGGTTAGTTGCGCTAGTTGGAAAGTCCTCTGTGATGGGTACAGAAGCAGGATCACCGTATACAGTCGCTGATGAACTAAATACCAACGATTTAACTCCGGCTTCACGCATTGCATCAACCAATACTAAAGTGCCATTAACGTTATTGTCGTAATACTCTAGGGGTTTTGCTACAGACTCACCGACGGCCTTTAAACCTGCAAAATGGATAACAGCTTCAATATTGTGTGACTTTAGTGCTTCTACCATCGCCAATTTATCTCTGATATCGGCTTGAATGAAGGTTGGCTTTACACCACATACCTTTTCAATTCGATCTAATACCGTAGATTTACTGTTGTACAGGTTGTCTAGAATCACTGGCGTCATGCCAGCTTCGATCATTTGAATACACGTATGACTACCGATATAGCCCATACCACCCGTAACGAGTACTTTCATTTTATTATTCCTTCTGACGCGAATTGGGTTAGTTTAAAGCTTTGACGTTACGATTTAAACTGTCTCTTGTAATTCGCATCCCATTAATATTGCTTGGCCTTTTCCGGCTTTCTTTGCTTGATACATTGCCGTATCCGCACTTTTTAAAACTCGAGTAGCATCGCGCTCATTTACGCCGACTAATTTTACGCCGATACTAACGCCAACTTTGAGTAAGTGACCTTTGTACTCAATTGGAGCACATATGCTCTCGAGCAACTGTTCTGCTATTCGGGTGACCACTTTTTGATTGGCGGGATTTACCAACATGACAAATTCATCACCAGAAAGTCTTGCGATTAAATCACTATGTCTCGTCGCAGATGTTAGACGCTCGGAAACTTTTTTCAAAACTTCATCACCTGCATCATGACCGTAGGTATCGTTAACTTCTTTAAATCCATCCAGATCGAGGTACAAAACTGCAAATTCGTCACGCAAGTATCCAGAGCGTTGTACTAGTTGTTCCAACTCTAAATGGAACTTAGATCGATTGGCTAACCCCGTTAAAGCATCGTGATGAGCTAAATGCTCTAATCGTTCCATCTCTTTTGCGCCGGAAAGGTCGGTAAGAACAATAACCAGATCATAGAAACCATAGTCTTCACACTTAACGATACGATTGACTCGAGCAAACATCGGTACAAACTGACCAATATGGTTCTTCTCGATAACTTCACCTTGCCAAACGCCATAATTTTCTATCGACTCGATGATACTAGGCATCATTTCCTGTAACTTGCGCCACTTTAGCGTTTGGATGAATGACTTCCCAATAAGCTGATCCACCTCTAAGCCGACTAACTTAGTGACGGCAGGGTTTACCATCGTAATGACACCGCGATGATTAAGAACAATGAGACCATCTTGGCTGCTTTCAAAAACACGTCCCGCAACACGTTGCCGGTTTATGGCTTCTTCAATTTCGGTGATATCTTGAATCGAAAACAGTAAGTATTCATGTGTCGAGAGGCGACGACTGGTTAGGCTCAACTGCTGTTCGTTATCTGCATTTTTGAGGTGAATATCATCGCACTCTAGGCCTCGACTCAGGATCTGACTCAGCTCATTCGGTGTTTTGGTTTTAATTAGATCACGAATATTGGCATATTTAAGTTCATCTAATTTTTTTTGAAATATTTGCTGGGTCGCCGTATTACAATGAATAACACGTCCGGAATTGTCTGTAATAACTAATGCATGCTGAACAGATTCGATAACCTCTTCTGAAAATGCGCGCTTTTGTTCTAGTGTGTCTAGCGAATGTTGCCGCTGCTTCTCACGTACTGTTAACCTATTCATCATTTGATTGAAAGAGCTCGCGAGGTCTCCAATTTCATCCTTGGCGTAATAGCGAGCTTGATTTTCCGTGTTTCGTCCGTGTGTCACATTCTCTATTACGCGGTTGAGTTCCATCACGGGCCTGAGAACAAGCCTCTCGATACTTATGTAAAAAACAGTGCCACCAGCGATCAGAAACAGAAGAAGTAAAGCGCCATCTCGAAGTAAAGATTGTATGGCTTCTACAATTGGGCGATGAGAAAGCGTAACTCTCATGCTACCAATGACATAGCCATCATGGATAATCGGCTCTAGAACATAAAGAAATTTGGTTGATAAGGCATAGCCTAGAGCGTGCAACCTACTTCTTTCGGTTTGACTTGGAACGGGTGCCAGTGCCCCACTTATCTCCATAACAGCGAATGGTTGGTCATCTTGGTCATAAAGTTTGACCCGCGTTACATTTGGCTGGTTTAAAAAGTTGGCGAGAATAGTTTGAGCTTTTTGCTTGTCCTTTGTTGTCAGCGCATCTTTAATTGAGAAAGAAACATTGTTAATCAGCTTTCTTGTCTGCTCGACCAGTTCATGCTTAGACGATTGGTATACAGTATACGAGGTGCAACCTTTTGAGATAACAAAGATAGCCGTTAAAAAGACCAGAAGAGGCCAAATAAGCTTCGCTCGTAATGACATATATATTCCTGTCGCAGACAACCACAAAAATGACAGAAGAACCATTATGCAATCTATCACCCATGAAGGGCGACAAGATTAACACGATGCTAATGCAAAATAACCTTAAATTCTCAAAAATTGGATGGAAAAGAAACGAAATACCTTAAAATTCGGATCAACTCAAATAACGGCAACATCTTTATGGACTAACGTGATCTTTTTCGTCAGCTATCTGCTCAAAAAGCTTCGTTTTCATGATAGAAGAATGAAGTGAGTCACTGAACCTAGATGCATTTTCCTGCATCGTAAACCCATTGCTTGTGTAGAAATAAAACGTATGACATTGAATAAACAGCAACTTACATTGAACTGTGATATGGGCGAGAGCTTTGGCTCTTGGAGTATGGGCGCAGATGAAGACGTGATGCCCCATGTTGATATGGCGAACATCGCGTGTGGTTTTCATGCCTCCGACCCTAATGTCATGCACGACACTATCACCCTAGCGAATGACAACGATGTTGATATTGGCGCACATCCAGGTTACGCCGACCTACAAGGCTTTGGCAGACGAAGCATAAGCATGACGGGTGATGAAATTACGAACATGGTTATATATCAGGTTGGTGCTTTACAAGCATTATGCCGGGCGCAATACACAGACATCAGTTACATAAAACCTCATGGCGCTCTATACAACGACATGATGAAAAGTGATGCGATATTTAGAGCGGTAGTAAAGGCGGCAGCACTGTTCAAAGTACCGTTAATGATCCTAGCTTCACAGGAAAACGAAAAATACTTAGAAATCGCAGACGATTATGATGTTCCCTTGCTATTTGAAGCATTTGCAGATCGTTTATACCAAGATGACGGCTTACTGACTCCTAGAACACAGCACAATGCCGTGTTAAAAAGCGAGCACGCGATACTTGAGCAAGTCCGGACCTTAGCTGACTCAGGGCGTGTCAAAACCGCTTCAGGCGGTTACATATTATTGGAAGCCGACACAATTTGTGTTCATGGTGACAATGAAGAGTCGATCGCGCTGATCCAAAAGATCCGCCAAAGCCTATACGCTGGAGGAAATTAATGCATAAAGAGAAATTTAATATCTCTTTGATCTCCGAGTGCAGTATTTTCATTAAGTTTGATGAGAGTATTTCTGAAAATGCAGTCGGAGAGCTTGCTCGCAGCATAAGAGAAACTTTCGCTTCAATTGTTATGAACGTTGTCCCCTCCTATCAAACTATTCTCATTGATTACTTACCTTTTCGAATCAACGAAAAGAACTTAGTCAATGAGCTGCAACAAATCGTGAGCCAGTTTGATACTCAATCACTTAAGCTTTCCCAGCCGAATCACATTACTATCCCTGTATATTACTCTGAAGAAACCGCGTTAGATCTATCTCGTTTTCAAAAGCGAGGTCTGTCATTAGACGATCTTATTACCCTGCATACGAAAACCGAGTACGCGGTTTCTGCAATTGGCTTTGCTCCAGGCTTTGCATTTCTCTCTGACGTTGATACTCAATTGCACATGGCAAGGCTTGCCACACCAAGAACTCAAGTGCCGGCCGGAAGTGTAGGAATCGCAGACTCTAAAACGGCCGTCTATCCATCAGATAGTCCTGGCGGATGGAACATTATTGGTAAAAGCCCGCTTGCGCTCTTCTCCGACTCTCCTCCTTTTATACCGTTTGAAGTGGGTGACAAGGTCACCTTTAATGCTATTTCAAAACAAGAGTTTATCGATTTAGGAGGCGTACTATGAGTTACGGTGGATTACTGGTGGAAAAGCCAGGACCGCTCTCTTTAGTTCAAGACTTTGGTCGTTTTGGCTTAGCGCATGTCGGTGTGACTCAAGGTGGCCCGGTCGACGACTATGCTTACAGTTGGGCCAACCATTTGCTTGGTAACGTAGTCAATTGCGTTGCAATTGAAATTACTCTGGGTAACGCTTGTTTTATTGCATTGCATAACTGCCACCTTGCTATATGTGGCGGTGATTTAAATGCAAAAATAGATGGTGAACCTATTTCAAATTGGTCTGACTTTACGTTGAAAAAAGGACAGAAGCTTCAGTTCGGAGTCGCAAGGAATGGACTTCGCTCCTACCTAGCGGTTAAAGGTGGGTTCAATGTTGCTCAGCACTTAGGAAGCGCATCGACCGTCTTGCGAGAATCTCTAGGTGGTTATGATTCAAATGGTGGCGCTTTGAAAGCTGGCGATATTCTTCCCTTTGTCCCTCATAACTTACCGAAACGTAAGCCAAGGCAAATGACGTTTCGCTTTAAGCCAGATTACAACTTACCCATTAAGTTGAGAGTGATTGAAGGCTATCAGAACGAGGACTTTGATGAAGACGCTCGCCAAGCATTTTACAACAAAGCATTCATCATCTCCCCCAATTCGAATCGCATGGGCTACCGTCTTGAGGGCAATAACATTCGTCCACCTTACGAAGGCGTACTATCAGAGGGAATTGCGTTAGGTTCAATTCAAATACCTAGCGATGGTAACCCTATTGTGCTGCTCAACGATCACCAGACTATTGGCGGGTATCCTAAATTTGGCTGCGTAGCTCGTATTGATTTACCTAGACTGGCACAGGCGAAACCCGGACAAAAAGTCAATTTTGTTAAAGGAGACAGACTAGGCTTGCAAGAAGTATGGTGCCAATGGGCTCAGTTTTTTGGGTATTAATACAACCACTGAGCCCAAACACAGCCGATTATGCAGGCATACCATAACGCACTGCTAAAGCTTGAGGATAGCCTCGCTCTTGAGTGAGTTTAATCGCGTACTGCTCGACCTCTTTTTCAGACCACTTTACAGCGACCGGATGCTGTGTTTCCACATTTTGGTTAGGATCGATGTCAAACCAGAATTGAAGCATTTTTTGCGCTGCGAGTAGTGTCGATGACGCTTTTACCACCTCTATTCTCGCGTAGTGGTTATCTTCAAAAGTCACATCTGCCGCTCTGAGTACTGGATCTGTTCCGGGAATTTGCTGAGCGCCAAATAATGCTTTTCCTCCTTTTACAGCAGAGTGATAGTCGGGAATAAACTGCGCCATGTGTTTGATGGCGTTGTTCGTTCGCTCTTCTAACACTTCTTCTCTCCAGCCGTAACGGATCTTCGAGAGTAAAGGCATAGGCAGTTCAGGTTGAGCAGATGAGTTCGTGCTCTCCACTAAACCATCTTCAAACAGCGTGATTCCTTTTGTCATACCATGAAGTTGAAAGTAACCATCGCCATAAGGCGTCAATTGAGCCATTCCTTTATCGGTTCCACGCGGGCCATGAAAAATAACTTCTGGCCATTGTTGTTGACAGTCTGCCCACCTCGTAACGTAAGCGGCTTTAAACTCCACCAACCTGTCTCGCTTGGCACCAACTGTGTTGTCAATTGAGCCTGTTTCAAAGCCACACGCGTTAACCAAGTAGTCGCATGTCATCAGGTAATCGATACCTTCACGTTCATAGCCAAGTTGCCAGTGTTCCCCCATCCAATCGGCTTGCTTAAACGTTGCTTGTGTGAAGACCGAAGCATTAGGAAGCGTATCTAGTGTTAAGTTGGCAATTGCGGCGAGGCGAAAAACACTCCAACCATATTCTTGAACTGCGACAACAGGATACTTTAGCGCTTCAAGATCAGCATGTTGAGCAAAAGGAATGCACCACTCATCGAAGTTTGTAGGATGACTTGGTTGAGTACGTTGCGCGAGAGCTTCTAGCTCCGCTTTTGAATACAGTTTGTAGTATTCGCTTGGCTCGCCGAGCACTTTATTACTCTCATCTTTATCAACGAGCGTCTGATAAGCACTTTTCACAACCTCTAATCGCGAAATTAGTGTGGATGGGTCTCCACCATCGGAATGAGGAACCGCGATGATTGTCGGACGAATATTCAGTGAAAGCGGATACAGGCGAACAGTATCAATAGATTGTGCTAACAAGTCTAAGCACTGTTGCTCGGAAATCTCTCGATATAAATTACCACCAGCATGCAAATGACAAATGGGTGGACCATTTACTAGTGATACGCCCTTCTCTATTACGGAAACTTTAAAACCCAGCTCCGCAAAATGAATTGCTGCTGTTGCACCCGCTACACCGCCACCAACAACAGCGATATGCTTATCTTTATAACTTGGAAACTCAGACTTCATTGCTTCACTAAAAATTTTATAAGGAAAATTCTTTACTAACGGTGGATTCTACTCGTGTTTGGACTTGATTAAAATCACAAAAAGTTCATGGGTTTGCGAAATATCCAACAGCGCCAGTAAAGTGCATTAAAGTAGAAAAAATTTGCGAAAAAGTACTTGACGACATGGTTAAGAAGACACTTTTTTGTGTCTATGTGAATAAGAATTTCACTGTAAGACCCATGGCGCAAAGCCTGCAGAAACACCCCACTTTTTACCCCATTTAGTTATCCCAAAAGTTATCCACTGTTTTTGTGGATAACTAAAATAAAAGTGTCATGGAGTGTTCCAAACTTGATAACACTCGCTGCGATTAAGTGTTTACTGGCGTTAACAATCTTTTCAACAAACTCATCACTACAAGTGCCAACGTAACAAATGTTGCAAGCGGTAAAGCTATCCACAATTCGGGGTGAATTTGTGCATTGAGATCGAATCCATATGTCATGACTGCGGCCACACAAACTTCCGCAGCGAATACCGCAACACCACTAGCAATCAACGCCATAATTCCGTACTCGGCCCACAGGGTTGTGTTGATCCGTTTCTTACTTGAACCTAATGTGCGATACAAACGAATCTCTTGTTGACGTTGGGACAAGCTTAACCTCAGTAGAGTAAAGATGAGCAGCAGACCAGCAACAACGCCTAAAAGAGCAAGGATGGTGATTGCTGATACGATTTGCTGAATCAAAGCCTGAATTTTCTCGCCCATAGTTCGGATATCTAAAACAGAAACCGTTGGGTGAGCACGTGACATTGACGTCAACAACGCTTCATTTCCTTCTTCAATCCTATAACTGATGAGGTAAGAACCAGGTAAATTAGCCATCACGTCAGATGAGAAAATAAAATAAAAGTTAGGCTTCATGTCACGCCATTCGACATAACGGATGGTATCTACTACTGCATCGTAATTCTGACTGTTTATTACAAAGCGCAGCGTATCACCGAGTTTGATGCCTAAGTCATTTGCTACATCCGCTTCTACAGATACACTCCCTTTGTTTGTCCATTCACCCGAAAGCACATCATTATATTCTGGTAGGCTATCCCCCCATGTCAGGTTTAGCTCTCGACGTATCGCGTCAGAACCTTCTCCTTCGTACTCAACCTCTTTGACGTTTTGACCGTTGATCTCTGTTAGTCGTCCACGAATTATTGGATAAGCTTGTGACCGCGTAACTCCATTTTTATCTAGGGTTTCTAGGTAGTTATCGAGTTCATAATCACCAATGTTCAAAGCGAACACATTTGGCGCGTCTGCAGGTAAGGTTCTCTCCCAATCAGCGAGAATATCGCTGCGCACAAGCCAAATGATAGACAGCAACATCAAAGATAATGCCAAAGCACCAAACTGTAGGCCGCTGGTTACTGGCGTCCGGTTGATACGACTCAACGCAAGCTTCATTGCAGGATGGGTTGACACACGTGCAAACAGCTTTGTGAGTGTGACGCTAACTGCTGCGAGTACCACAAACAGTACCGCTATACCAGTGAGCACGATCCAAACTAAGGTGTTATCTGCATACAGTAAAAGCAGTGGAACAACGGGAACTAGAACAAGTAACATTCGCTTCCAAGAACGTTGCGCTTTACCCTGCTCTAGCACTTCTAACGCGGGAGTTTTAATCAAGCCTAACAATGGTATACCGAGAGCAGGCACCGTAATCAAGACTGCTGAGATAAATGCCACCAAAAATGGTGTGACACCGTAACCAGGGAGTGGCTCGGGTAATAAGTCTTTGAGTGGAATGCGTAATAAATACTCCAACCCGCTCCCTAGCAGTAGGCCGACGACACTGGCACTAATGAGAAGGATTGTGACTTGAATAAATAACCACTTTTCAATCCATCGGCGGCTCGCACCAAGACTTTTCAACATCGCGATAGTTTGTGTCCGGCTGTTCACGTAATTTTGACAAGTAAGAACCAATGTTGTCGCCGCCATAATGATGACAATCGCTACGGTCAACGACAGATACTGCGTCGTGCGTTCAAAAACCTCATTACTACGACTGGCAGTATCTTGCGTGCGCCAGCGATCGCTCGGAGAAAGCTGCGTATCATCTTGCAAGCTCTTTAGTGTTTTGTCATCGGCTTGTAAAAACAGACGGTATTGAACTCGGCTCCCAACTTGAATTGCTCCTGTTTTATCTACGTCACTTTGATGAATGTATGCAGAAGGCATTTGCTGAAATGGATTAAAGCTCAAGCCTGGTTCCATCAATACTGCGCCTGATACAGTAAACTCGGCATCGCCTATCGTGACGCTGTCACCTGATTTTACGTTTAGTTGAGTCATAATCCGCTCATCAAGCCAGAGTTGGTTCTCTTTAACGCGACCGGCTGGATTATTTTCAAGAACGAGCTCTCCCATTAAAGGGTAATTATCATCCACCGCCCTTACAGAAATAAGCTGCATACCATTATCGCTAAATGCCATAGTGGCAAAGCGTGTCATCGTCGAACGTTCAAGGCTTTCAGTCGAGGCTAACAACATGTCCGGAATGGGATTAGCAGACACAAACACCGCATCTGCCGTTAATGCGTCCTTCCCCTGCTTGACGATCACCTGCTCCATTCGTTCTGCTAATGCAGAAAGCGCAAAGATACTCGCAATCACGAGAATAAGAGCAACGCTAATAGGCCAAAGATTCCCCTGCCTTATTTCGCCGAAACTCCAGCGTATCAAACTTTTATTCGGCGAGTGCTGTGTTGTACTGTTTTGCTCTGTGGATGTTGCTTCACTTGATGATACTGCAGACATTACATCTCCTCCTTAAGCTCACCCGCCTCCATACGATAAATACGGTCACATCGGCTTGCTAGATGACCATCGTGTGTTACTAAAATCAGAGTTGTCCCGTGCTGTTCATTAAGATCAAATAGCAGCTCAATCACTTTGTCTGCGGTTTGATGGTCAAGATTGCCGGTAGGCTCGTCTGCGAACAACAGCTCAGGCTGTGTCATAAATGCACGCGCTAGCGCAACTCGCTGTTGTTCACCACCAGATAACTGGCTTGGTAGATGGTCGACTCGTTTTTCCAATCCAACAGCAGATAATAATTCCGCTGCTCTTGCTTCATCTTCGGCTTCACCACGTAAAAGACAAGGAAGCGTGACATTACGTAATGCACTCAAACTCGGGATTAACAAGAAACTTTGGAAAACGAAACCTAAAGAGTCAGCCCGAATTTTCGCACGTGCTTCATCGTCCAGTTTTGATAATTCATGACCTAATAAAGTAATTTCGCCTGATGTCGGCGTATCAAGACCAGCTAGCAACGTCATCAATGTTGACTTACCTGCACCGGAAGTTCCGACGATGGCGATTTTTTCTCCTTTTCGGATGTCAACATTTACGTCTTTGAGGATTGTTAATTGTTCTTGATTAGTAGAGACTTGTTTAGAAACCAAATTGGCTTGAACAATAGGTGCATTAAGTACAGGTGTTTGCATGATTCGTATACTTTCCTTAGTTCTATTTTTTTGTTTTTCCGCTACTGCACATGCGAGCGAAAAGCTACTTGTCTTGGGTGATAGCTTGAGTGCAGGCTATCAGATGCCGATCGAAGAGAGTTGGCCTAGCTTACTCCCTGATGCGTTGTCAGAACATGGTCAAGATGTAACAGTTATTAATGCCAGCATTTCTGGCGATACAACCGGCAATGGCTTAGCACGGTTACCTCAGTTGCTAGCTCAGCATAGCCCTGACATGGTACTTATTGAGTTAGGTGCCAACGATGGCCTAAGAGGTTTCCCTCCTAAACTTATTACGTCGAATCTTTCAAAAATGATTACCATGATAAAAGATTCTGGTGCGGACGTTGTCATGATGCAAATTCGGGTTCCACCTAATTATGGTAAGCGCTATAGCGATATGTTTTACGATATCTACCCTAAGCTTGCACAGCATCAACAAGTTGCCTTGATGCCATTCTTCTTAGAGCATGTTGTCACCAAACCAGAATGGATGATGGATGATGGCCTTCACCCAAAACCAGATGCACAACCTTGGATCGCTGATTTCGTTGCTCAAGAATTAATTAAACATCTCTAATTTTAATGGTCTAGCTCAATAAGTTTTACGTAACTTTACGTTAATCTATTTTCAATTCCACTCATCGAGGATAGATAACAACATGCGAATAGAACCGTTAATTCAAGGTGTTGTTGCTCGCTCTGCGCACCCCAAAGGGTGTCATGCATCTATTAAAGAGCAAATTGAATACGTAAAGCACGCCCCACAGATCAAAAAAGGCCCAAAACGGGTTTTGATTATTGGTGCCTCCTCTGGTTTCGGCCTAGCGGCACGAATAGCCCTAACGTTCGGTGGCGCTAACGCCGATACCATTGGCGTCTCATTTGAGCGTGGCCCTTCAGAGAAAGGGGGTGGGAGTGCGGGTTGGTATAACAACGTCTTTTTTAAGCAAGAAGCAAATCAAGCCGGGCGTACCGCAATAAATATTGTTGGCGATGCATTCTCTGGTTCGGTGCGCAATCAAGTGATTGAAGCCATTGAAACGTACTTTGAGGGTGAAGTTGACTTAGTCATCTATAGCTTGGCAACCGGTGTTCGACCTAAACCTGAATCTGATGAGTTTTGGCGCAGTGTCATTAAACCTATTGGTGAACCTGTCACTGGCGCTTCTATCATGCTCGAGAACGATAAGTGGATAGAAACCACCTTAACGCCTGCAACAGAAGAGGAAGCCAATGCCACCATTAAAGTAATGGGCGGCGAAGACTGGGAAAGCTGGATTGACACACTCATCAATAACGACTCTATCGCAAACGGCTGCAAAACCATCGCCTTTTCTTACATGGGCCCTGACATTACGCACCCAATTTATCTCGATGGTACGTTAGGTCGAGCGAAAATCGATTTACACCAAACCAGTCATTTATTAAACCTCAAACTCGCCAACTTTGACGGCGGTGCTTACGCAACCGTGTGTAAGGCGTTGGTGACGAAAGCCAGTGTATTCATCCCTGCTCTAAGCCCTTACCTGTTAGCGCTTTATCGAGTGATGAAGGAAAAAGGTACTCACGAACGCTGTATTGAACAAATGCAGCGACTGTTTACTACGAAGTTATACGATCAAGAGAAAGTGCCAGTTGACGGCGAACGCTTGATTCGAATAGATGACTTGGAACTTGAACCGCAAGTTCAACAAGAAGTCCACGCTCTTTTAGAACAGATGAATGCTGAAAACTTTAAAGAGATTGGTGATTACCAAGGTTTTAAAGATGAGTTTATGAAGCTCAATGGCTTTAACTTTGAAGATGTCGACTATTCGCAAGACATTTCTATTGAATCGTTAATGTCGCTTAAGCCTTGATACTTGTTACCTGTTTCAAGGATGAGATATGTGACAACTATTCCTAGTCCTGAACACTTTTCAGGACTTTTTTTTGTTTCGAGCCCTAGCCACCCTATACTTAATTAAAAAGCGAGAACAAAATAGAGCAGTCTGCATTTTTAATTCACAGGAAGTGAAACCACGTAAAGGATGACCTATATGGGGAGATTGCAAACATTAGACTACGAAATCCCTGAGTCTATGCGAAGAAGTTGGCAGGAAATCGTCAACTTACTGGCTCAAATAACACACGTACCTACCACATTAATTATGCGTATCCATCCAGATCGCATAGAAGTAAATACATCTAGCGAAACTCTAGGTAATCCTTATCGTACTGGCGATGCAGAGCTGCTTGGTAACGGTTTGTATTGCGAGCAAGTTATAGAACAGAAAGGCGAGCTTGTAATCCCCAATGCGCTTGAAGATGAAGAATGGCAAAATAACCCAGACATCAAACTAGGCATGATTTCTTATTGCGGCTTACCGCTATTCTGGCCAAATGGGGAGACATTTGGAACAATCTGTATGCTTGACTCTGAGAGAAACGAGTACAACGATAGTTACCGTCAGTTGCTTGAAACTTTCAAAGATTCAATCGAAGCACAGCTTTCAGTTGTGTACCAACAACATAAACTTCAGCGACTTAACACCGAGCTAAAGAGTCGAATTGAAAATCGTACCACGGATTTAGCCCAGTTAAGTTACTCCTTAACACAAGAAATTGATCGCCGTAAAGCCGCGGAAAAACAAGTGAGTTACCAAAAAACACATGATCAGGGAACTGGATTTCTAAATCGCTCTGCACTTGAGAACATTGTCCAATACACCTTACAGTCCCTTGATAGTGATCAGCAATCGCTTGTGGTCATCAACATTGGTTTTAGTAACGCTCGCAGTATTCAGACCAGGCACGGGTTCGAGGTCTTTGACAACATTTTAAAAGAATTTCACTCCAGATTAACCAGACACGGTGCTAGCGGATTTATCACTGGTAGACCAAGTTCGAATGACATGGTTTTATTGATTTGGGGAGAGGATATTGAAGCTCGGTTAAATCAACTATTAGATGATATCACTAAAATTAGCGTAGATGGATTTGTCTTCAACAAAACAGAAATACATTTGCACACGTACATCGGTATAGTTCAAGCTTACAAAGATTGCAGCAATGCTAAGCGTATCCTTCAACATGCATGTTACGCGATGCTTCTATGTAAAGAATCCGGCGAACCTTTTAGTTATTTTAGAGAAAATCATTCGGCGGATCTCAATAGTCACAATGAACTGGAAAGTTACCTTTTACAAGCGGTGCGTAACGACGATTTAGTGTTGTACTTTCAACCTCAAGTAGACTCCAAAACACGTAAATGGATTGGCGCAGAAGCCTTGCTTCGCTGGAGACATCCAATACTTGGCGACGTTTCCAACGAAGCATTGATACATATGGCCGAACAAAACGGGCTTATCTTTGAAGTTGGCTCTTTTGTTCTGCGTACCGCGATAGACAAAGCGAAACAATGGTCTGAGTTAATCGATAACTTCAAAATTGCCGTCAACGTTTCTCCCATTCAATTACAAAACGTAAATTTTGCAGAACAAGTGCAACACCTACTCGACACTTTCCATTTGCCAGCACACTTTCTCGAACTCGAAGTAACCGAGAGCGCTCTAATTGCCGATGAAATAGTAGCACGCACAACGTTAAATAAGTTGCACAAACTAGGTGTGACATTGTCACTTGATGATTTTGGTACAGGATATGCCTCGTTCAGCTATTTAAAGAAATATCCATTTGATGCCATCAAAATTGATAAAAGCTTCGTCCAGCAAATGGAAAAGTCGGACGATGATCGCGCGATAATTTGTTCTATCATACACATTGCGAAAAAACTGGAACTCCAAGTCGTGATCGAAGGCATTGAATCTCCCCAACAAGAGCAGTTTCTCATTGGTGAGGGCTGTGATATCGGACAAGGTTTTCTTTATGGTAAACCTATGCCTTGTAATGAATTTGAGCAAAGTTTGTTTAATCAGCGCCTTTCTGGCGGGCAATACGCCTACTCTTCCTAAGCATTCTCTTTACTATGAGGGCGGTGGTTTCTATAATCGCCGCCCGCTTCTATTAAAAGGCTAATATCTTCATGGATCAGTTGACTGCCACGCTTAAGAAAATTGAAAAGCAGAACTATCGAGCTTATCAGCAAATCAAAGGTCAATACGACTTCACTGATTTCACTTTGTTTATCGATCATGTACAGGGTGACCCTTATGCATCGGCGTCACGTTTTCGTGCGACTCGCGCATGGTCTTTGACTGGTCTTGAGTGGCTAAGAGACGAGTCTCCTGCATTTCAAAGAGCTGCACGTGATTTTATTGCGCGTAGTTTTGAACAGTTTGCTAAACAAGAAAACTCAGTATCAATTTCACTGACAGGCCAAACTGTACTGGATAGCACCGCGGTGTTGTTTACTGAAGAAGGTATTGAACTGCGTTTTCGAGTTAACTTACCAGCCGAAGGTCGTTCAGTATTGGGGAAAAAAGCCAACAACATACTGACTTTCCACCTGCCTAAGTTTATCCGTCGAGCAACTTTAGAGCGTGAACTCGACAAAGCCGCTTTAATTAAGCACTGCCAAGTTGTTGAAGACCAAGATGCCCTGCGAGAACAGTTGGAGGCCAATAACTTAGTCGCGTTTGTCGCAAACGGCAGTATCCTTCCTCGAATTGCAGGTAATTGCGACCTTCCTATGAAAGAAGCCGTTGAGTTTAAAGCCCCTGAATCTCTACAAGTCACTTTACATGCGCCAAACAAGGGCCATGTCACAGGATTAGGAATTCCAAAAGGTATCACACTGATCGTAGGTGGCGGCTTCCACGGTAAATCTACCTTATTAAATGCAATAGAGCGTTCAATTTACGATCATATTCCAGGAGATGGTCGCGAATACATTGTTGCCGATAACAAGGCTATGAAGATTCGTGCCGAAGATGGCCGATGCGTACACCACTTGAACCTGTCGAACTACATCAACCATTTACCAATGGGTAAAGATACGGCGGACTTTTCTACTCAAGACGCATCAGGCTCAACGTCGCAAGCCGCTTGGCTTCAAGAGTCTATTGAAGCCGGTTCAAGCACATTATTGATTGATGAAGATACTTCTGCTACCAACTTCATGATTAGAGATGAGCGTATGCAGGCATTGGTGGCAAAAGGTGATGAGCCAATTACTCCTCTCGTCGACCGCATTGGTCAATTACGAGATGATCTTGATATCTCTACCATTATCGTTATGGGTGGGTCGGGCGACTACTTAGACGTTGCCGATACCGTCATTCAAATGCACGACTACCAAGCCGTTGATGTGACTGAAAAAGCGAAAGAAGTTATCGCTCAGCACCCTACTCAACGCCATAACGAGTCAGAAGAACGTTTACAGACCTTCCCACCTCGAGCACTGAACCGCGTTGCGTTGATGAATATTCTGACTGACGGCAAGTTCCGTGTGAATGCGAAAGGCAAAGAGTCACTTCGATTTGGTAAAGAGTTTACTGATCTTAGCGCTTTGGAACAGATAGAGTCAGCCGATGAAGTCAACACAATTGGCTGGTTATGGTTCCAAATTGCTCAACTTCCAGGTTGGTGTAATCATCCGGCGAAGGAGATTGAAGAAATGCTGTCTGGTGAGTGGCATGCCGCTCTTCCTAAGCAAGGCGACTTAGCCAAACCACGCACACTAGACGTTATGGCTGCCCTCAACCGCATGCGAAAATCTCAGTTTAAGTCATCATGCTAGTTTTGATACGCTGACAGAGACAGTTCAATCAAAAGGCAGCTATAGTTAGCTGCCTTCCTTTATCTTTATTCTTAGCGAATCATTCGTTTCTCAGTACATTCCACGCTTCACAAAGAACTCTAAATCTTTCTGCATCGCCATTTTCTCGATCAGGATGCCAACGAAGCGCGAGTTTTCGCCATTGTTTTCTAATTTCCGCAGGCGTAGCGTCAGTGTTAAGTTCAAATAGTGACAGTGCCTTTGTCTTATCTACGCTGGCTACTGACGAACCACCGATGAACTTTTGATAAGTTGTCCAAAATTCATTCAACAGTCGACGCACTTCATCTTCATCCGCTTCGTAATTGCGCCAATCTAAGTAATACTCACGCAAAGGATCATGAATATCGATCTTATGCCTCAAAGCTTCCATCGAAGACATGAGCTGAATATCCATGGCTTCGACTTGAAGCCAACTATCCGGATACAGAGTGTCTTGCAGTTGATATAATGCATTCATGATCAGGAAATTTCTTTTGAATAAATCCTTATCGGGAGAGTCGTCCAGCTTTGAAATATAACCTTGTTCACCCAACGAGCTTGCCAAGGTGTGCACTTTCCAATTAGAGGGCTGTTTTCTCAGAATTTCTAACATTGGCCAAAGCAGCGGATTTTCTATTGCATGAGGCTCAATACTATTGACAGTACGTTGTCCTTCCATTCATCCTCTCTGACACGAGTTTAGGGCCCCATTCACGGCACAAAAAACATAGTTTCCACTTTGTAGCATAAATGCAAAAAGGCCGATAGTCATTCACCATCGGCCTTTGTAAGGAGATCACGTAAAGGTTAAATAACCCCTAGCTCACGTAAACGTTCCATAAGGTAGCTATGTGCAGTGTAGCGCTCAGATAACACCACTTCCGGCTTTGGATGCAGGAACAACGGTAATGAGATACGTGACTTTTCTTGACGGCCACCCGTAGGGTTGATTACACGGTGAGTCGTTGAAGGGAAATAACCACCTGACGCTTCTTGAAGCATATCACCAATGTTGATGATTAAGTTCCCGAAGTCACATGGTACATCGATCCAATCACCCTCTTTACTCTTTACTTGCAGTCCAGGTTCATTAGCAGCAGGCAAAACCGTTAACAGGTTAATGTCTTCATGCGCAGCAGCACGAATAGCGCCTGGCTCTTCTTCGCCTGTCATCGGTGGGTAGTGAAGCACGCGTAGTAATGTTTTGTCACTGTTATTGATCATTTCTGACAACGCGATAGAGAACTTCTCTTGAACGTCCTTAGGTGCGTACGCTTCAACCCAACCTAATAGCTCTTGAGCAAATGCATTGGCACGCTCGTAGTACTCTAAGATTTCAGCTTTAAGCTGCTCTGGGATCTGCCCCCAAGGGTAAACATGAAAGTACTCTTTGATGTCTTTCACTTTTTGCCCTTTCGCCACTTCAGACACAGAAGGTGGGAAGTAGCCATCTTGGGTGTCTACGTTAAAGTGAAAATCATTCTTTTGATCTGAACAGAAAAACTCATGCCAGTTTTTGTAAATTGACTCTACAAGCTCTTGTGGAATCGGGTGGTTTTTCAACACACCAAACCCCGTTTCTCGTAGAGAGGTAACGAACTGTTGAGCAGCATCGTCAGCAAGATAATCGACAGTTTCCAGTTTCATGGCTTTACTTCTTTTTTATTAGACTGAATCATGGATTCTATGGATGGGCATGTTGTAAATCAAACTTTAATGAAAAGTGCACGCGCAAACGTTTTAATGTTGAGCAGTTTGCCAATAAATCAACATTTTCAGTGATCAAAAAACCCATTAAAATATCAATTGCACACCGTTCAATTAAGTGCAATCATTAACACAATCTATGGAGTCCCACTGTAAGATAAATTGAAGGATCAAATAACTCTATGAAAAGCACCTCGACACTCTTAGGATTAACGATTTTTTATGCCATCGTGTTTTTATTTTCTGCGTTGGAACCTAACTCACGTGCAGTTTGGTTTGCGGAGATTATCCCGGCGATTGGTATTCTTGTTGCTATTTGGGCGATTTCGATTCGCTATCAGTTCAGTAATACGGCTTACTTTTTAATGTTCATCTGGCTCTGTTTGCACACTATCGGTGCGAAATATACGTTCTCCGAAGTGCCGTTTGACTGGTTTAACGACATGATTGGTTCAGAGCGAAATAATTTTGATCGCGTTGCGCACTTTTCAATTGGCCTTTACGCATATCCGATCGCTGAATACTTGATAAACAAAAAACGGTTCAACAAAGCGTTCTCTTGCTGGTTTGCTTTGTTTGCTATCATGTCACTTGCTGCTGGCTATGAGATTATCGAATGGTGGTATGCGGAGTTGGCTGGTGGCGATGAGGGAATTGCCTTTCTGGGCTCGCAAGGTGACATATGGGACGCCCAGAAAGATATGTTGTGCGATACCGTTGGTGCAGTGTTGTCGTTATTCTTAATGTCGGCTCAACGTCGATTCTCTCAACCATTCTAAATAAGGGTTAAACCCATCAACAATTGGAACCTGTACGATTTGAGCGACCTCGTATTCGTGCAGGTTTTCTATTTTCTCTTCCACCAATTCATAAAGTTCTCGACGAGTTTTGATCACCAGCAACCATTCGTTGTCAGTACAAATCTCCCCTTTCCACACATAGTGACTTTCAATAGGCATCGTTTGAATACACGCGGCTAATTGAGCATCTAGCAAACCTTTAATGATCTGATCTCGATTTTTTTCATTACTGGTTGTACTTAAAACCATGCAATAGTCATGTTTCATACTCATTTTCTAGCCCTTTATTATTTCATCGTCACTTTGCCGCCAATCATTTTGTAAGCGGGGGTTCCTCTTACTAAAGTATCTCTTGCAAACTCTTGTCCGCAAGCGGGGCAAATACATGGGGTTTGTGTGAAATCGTCAACAATGCGCTCTTTGAAGCATTTAACCAGTGCGCCTTTCCCGCCTTTACGGTACTTAAATAGTTGAGTTTTACATTTAGAGCAAAAGATATCGACGGTTTTCGTCGGTTGTTTTTTATTCGGTTTCGCCATGGTTACTTTCTATATCCGGTTTGACCCATACATTATTAAAATCAAACCAACCTAAGGCATTACACTTTGCATTTTGTAACGCACCGCTGTGGTCTTTATTCACGCCTAGCCAGCAGTGAAACATAGGAATCACCTGACAGCTTTTTACTAACTGTCGTCCTAGCTCACGCGCAGGAAAGTCTGTGTGCATGCCGGCACGCCATTGATCGACAAGTTTAGCCCATTCACTAAAATCGTAACCTGAACTGAACTTCTCAATATCACTGTAATCCAGGAGCCAGCCCGCCAACGCGTCATTTCGGTTCGTTGCAATGCCCATAGCTTTCACCCAGATATCCACTTCCCCAGGCGCGGGCGGTTGAGAATCATAACGAATAAACTCAACCTCTATACCGTGCGGTTTTAAGAGTGTCTTGATGGCCTTGGCAACTACTGGAAACATCGGATGCTTTTTCTGATACGCTACGGAAATTACCTTATTAGCCTGTGGTACGCTGCCCGCTTCCGCTGGCCTGAGATCAATCCAACCGGGCTTAAGGCCAAAGGCTTGCAATACTCCCAGTTCCATCACTTTATCTTGTGGAACATGCGCGTAAATCTGGTGACTGTTGAGGGTTTGCGAGAGGAACTCTGCCCAACGTGGATCTTTTGCAATTCCGGTGTTTTTGTTTAGTAATAGGAATGTACAGCCAGGGTCCAGCTCGACTTCATCGGATGAACCTTGTTTATCCATCTTCGGCTTTGACAGGCTTGGATAAACCATTGAAGAATAGGCTTCATCGATTACCCACACCTCCACTTGGTCAAGTAAAGGGCGAAAACCAAAGTAGCCATCAAAAGCAGTCAAAATAAGACGCTTATCATCATTCATTTTAACTTGGAACGGCCCTGTCCCTATCGGTTGTCTATCGAAGCTTTCAGAACGCAAAGCACTCGGTAGCAAAATTTTTGCTTGCGACTCACTCAGAGCCAGAGGAAGGTAGCGATCAGGACGGACGAGCTCAATATCAACGGTCCACTCTTGTGGTGAAGACACCCGCTTTATGTGAGAAAACAAGTTCAAGCTATTTAACGCAAGCACACTTTCAAGAACACAACTAGTTGTTAACGGTTCACCGTTATGAAAGCGTACTCCACGACGAAGATAAAAACGCCAATGTGTATCAGAAATTGCTTCCCACGTGTGGGCTAAATCTGGTTGAAGTTGTTCATTTTCATCAAGGCGAGTGAGTCCGCTAAAAATTTGTCTGGCGATGTGCTGTTCAGAACGCCGCATCGGTTTCTGCGGGTTTAACATCGACAATGGTCGATAATAAGGCAAACGCACGACCTGCTCGCCCTGTCGATGTTGAAGCCCTAGATAACCTTGGATAACCTGCGTCAATCGTGCCGCATCGTTATCAAGCGCATCTAGAGCCTGACCGATTTTCCCTTCATCGAGATAACGCCTGGCGAGGTTTTCGCTGACGTCGCTTCGATTACGTTTAAAAACGAGTTTCGAAAGTTTTCCTCGACCCGCTGCCGGATGCCACTCAATCCAGCCCTCTTCTTCAAGTTTATTTAGAACAATACGAGCATTACGACGTGTACAAAACAACGCTTCGGTGATGTCTTCGAGCTGAACGTCCGTATCGTGACCGGAAAATTTTTCAAACAGTGTTTCGAACTGAACACGTAAACGAGGGCTACTCATAAAGAGGAAATTCTTATCTTGTTGTCGATAAGCTAAGTTTCCTCATTTTTACCAAAAAGTGCAAACATCACACTATAGATTATTGAATATCGATACCAATTTCTCGCGAAAGTTCAGCCAGTTGTTCCTCGTTGTCCAGCTTGATAGACCATTTGCACTCTGCTCCATGAGATAAAACAACGTTCGCTCCTCTACCCAGCAACTGAATTGCATCGGTTTGCGCTTGCAAGGTTACCATTGCACTACCGGAGAGCTTAATCACTATTTCACGCTGGGTTGCAATGATTTTTCCTAATGAAAACTCAATCACCATCTTAGTTTATACCGACTTTGTTTTGTGTTGTTTCACAGCGATGGTCAAGCGACTGGTACACACTAAACGGCCTCGCTCATCAGTGATATCGATTTGCCACACTTGCGTTGAAATACCCAGATGAAGCGGTTTTGCCGTACCAATCACATGACCACTTCGCATGGCTCGCACATGGTTCGCGTTAATATCTAAACCGACGCAGTAGCTGCCTTCATCGACAGAGAAGTTTGCAGCCAATGAGCCTAATGTTTCTGCGAGCACGACTGATGCACCACCGTGAAGCATTCCTAAAGGTTGATGAGTAAAGCTGCATACGGGCATGGTTGCTGTAAGGGAGTCGTCAGTGAAATCTGTATATTTAATTTGTAGGTGCTCGATCAGGGTATTTTTTGACGTGGCATTCAGAATCTCTATGCTTACGGGCTTTTTCCATATACTCATTGTTTTACTCTTAGTTTCACAAACTGGTTTGTTAGGTTGTAACGATGTGCTAGGAAGCTAGCATAGACGCTACTTGGGCATAACTTCAAGACGTAACATCTCACCCTCTTTATTAATCAGATGAATAACTTGATCCATGCATCATGTTACTATTTGGGTATATACTATTGCTTCAAAACAAAAAATTAAATGGAGCCTGTTATGAAGGTATGGATGAAAGCCTCTGCTCTTTTAACTATCGCGGGTTTAACAGCGTGTAGCGCATCACCGACGGGTCGCAACCAGATCCTGATGTTTTCAGATCAGGAAATGTCATCGCTTGGCGCTAAATCTTTCGAACAAATGAAGAAAGATATCCCAATCAGCAAAGATCGCAAAACGAATGCCTACGTTCAATGCGTTGCCAAACACATCACTGACACCATTCCCGCTCAATCTGGATTTAAAGACTGGGAAGTCGTTGTTTTTGATAGTGAACAAGTCAATGCGTTTGCTCTACCAGGTGGGAAGATCGGCGTGTATACCGGGCTTTTAGATGTCGCGAAAAACCAAGATCAGTTGGCAACAGTTATTGGTCACGAAGTCGCTCACGTCCTCGCTGACCACAGTAATGAACGTCTTTCACAAAGTCAGTTAGCAAATGCCGGGTTGTCTCTAGCAAACGTTGCCATTGGAGCTTCCGAGTACAAACAGTATCAACAAATGACGATGGCGGCACTTGGTGTCGGTGTCCAATACGGTGTTATTTTGCCATACGGTCGTACTCAGGAATCTGAGGCTGATATTGTCGGGCTGGAATTCATGGCAAAAGCAGGTTTCGACCCACGTCAAAGTGTCGATTTATGGAAAAATATGAGTGCTGCATCAGGTGGTTCTCAACCACCTGAATTCTTCTCAACCCACCCATCGCACAGTACGCGCATTAAAGATTTACAAGCAACCATAAATAAGCTGCCTGCGTATAACGCGAAAGCACCAAGATGTGGCTAATTCATTGCTACTATCGTCTACTACTTAAGCTTGCCAAATAAAAAAGCTCCCTAGGGAGCTTTTAATGATTCTAATCAAGTGCCCAATATCTGTAGCGGCAAACTTAACAAACTATCTCCGAGAGTGGCAAAATACCAGATGATAGAAACAAAACCTCCGACAGAGACCAAGTACCAAGCAAGTGAAAATAGTTGCCCATAACGGGTTAATGGCAATAAATGGCTTTGATGTCGAGCTCTCCATTCCATCACCACTTCCAACATTCCCATTAACAATAAAAACCCTAGCAACGTCAGACCGAAATAGTAACTGATAAAAATGCCTAATAAAGCGGTCGCAATACTGCCAACTAACCCGACCCAAGTATTCATTGAGAAGGTAATACTTTTGAGCACATGGCCACCATCTAATGGTAAAATAGGCAGCAGATTAAATAGGTTTAGCAAGGCGTTAAACACAGCAAGCCCAGCGAAGATCACCTCACCAGTCATCCAATAAAGCAAAGTAAAAACAATACTAAGTACTAAACCGAAAAATGGTCCCATGATTGAGATAACCACATCCTGCCAGCGCGTGTTTATCTTTTCGTCACTTAGCGCCAAACCACCTAGGAATGGAATCAAATAGATCCCTTTGGTCTTCATTCCAAAATACTTCATCGCTCTAATGTGACCATATTCATGGAAAACCAAGCAAGCGATCAACGCTAGCGCGAACTCGATGGAAAATAGCCAAGAATATGCAGCGAGACTTGCAGACGCTAACGCCACTTTAATAACTTTCGCACTTTTAAGTGCTTTCATCCCAAGAGATACGAGACCTATTATACTTAAACGCTTTTCGGATGGTGGCGTAACTTCTGGCACTTGGCGCTCGATGTCTTTTTCATTTCGACAACCTTCGTTGACGAGCTCACCGTTAATTGTGACCTTGTAACTCAATTCAAACGGTTGCCATGTTAAAGAACACTCTAAATGACAGTTCAGGATTTCCTCACCCGCAGAGAGCCTAAACTGGTGTAGACAAGTCTCTGCGGTATTGTCACTGGCATCGATTTGAGACACCAACGTATTATCCCAATATAACTGCTGCCACCCAGCCATCGATCCTTCGAGCCTTAGCGAACGACCTAAAAATTCAACATTCAGTAATTCCAATGCGGCTCCTATTGCGTCTATTGAATAACTACATAGCGAGCGCGAATTATGCCTGTGAAGTGAAGAAACAGCAAAGCGAGCTATCTCTTGATTTGATCGTTATTTAACTATAAAGCTCGCAAAACAATTCTGGTCGTACCATTCTCTTCAAAAATATAACGATAATACATGCCCTTACAAGCCATCGTTTGACCTATGCATCATATTTAAAACGCAAAATACGCTCAAACTTTGACAAGTTATTAAACATACAATTAACATTACATTTACATCACCGTTGTATTTCGCGTATTAACAATTGGTGTAAGTACCACACAACAATTACAAGGACTTCGGTCCAGCATTATGACACCCTAGGAGGGTCAAGGATGAACAAGAAGCACTGCTCTCTGCTTACAATTTCAATATTGTTTGCGTGTAATGCCCACTCAGCGGGCTTCCAGGTAGCTGAACATTCGGCATCTGGTCTTGGTCGAGCATTTTCAGGTGAAGGGGCTGTCGCAGATAATGCCAGCGTCCTTGCTCGTAACCCTGCAGCAATGACACTTTTCAAAGAAGCTCAATTTTCGGGCGCGTTATCTATCATCGACCCTGAAGTCGATGTGTACGACACTGTAAACAATGAACACGCGAAAGATGTCGCCCCTTTACAGATCGTGCCAGCAGGTTATTACATCAGCCCTATCAATGATAACTGGGCTTGGGGCATCGGTATGTTCACAACATACGGTGTTGCCACTGACTATCCAAATGATATTTCCGCAGGTGATATGGCGGGTGACACTTCCCTACTTTCAGTAAACATCAACCCTAATGTCGCTTACCGTATCAACGAGTCTTTCAGTGTCGGTGGTGGTATCAACCTAGTATACGCTGAAGCAGAGCTGACTCGCCACAAAGGCGCACTCGCCGGTATTTTAGGTGGTAATAAGTCCGATAACCTTGTCGGCATGGAAGGTGAAACTTTCGCTTGGGGATGGAATGTCGGCGCTTTATTTGAGCTAAATGAAAACAACCGTTTTGGCTTTGGCTACCGCTCTAAGGTTGATCTAGATTTTGATGACGGTGAGTTTAGTAGTTACGACTCTGGTCGAGCTTCATCACCAAAAGTTGATGGCCGTTTAAAAATCTCTCTCCCTTCAATTATCGAATTATCGGCTTTCCATCAACTGAATGAACAATGGGCTGTACATTACGGCTGGCAACAAACCGACTGGAGCACATTTAAAGAACTAAAAGCGACCAGTAACGAATGTAATGACGGAGTATGTTTCTTTAAACCTGAGAAATATGAAGACAACAATCGCTACTCCATTGGTGCAACTTACAAACTTAATACAGACTGGACATTCCGTGCAGGCTTTGCGTACGACGAACAAGCAGGTGAAGCGACATTGAGTATTCCTGACAGTGACCGTTTTTGGTACAGCGCGGGCCTAACTTACGCAATGAGTGAGAATTTAACTTTCGATGCAGGCTTTGCACTTGTTAAGAGTAAATCAGGCTCTTTCACTGAGACAAATGCTCTGGGTGAAGAGATTAAGTTTGACTCAGAAGGTACTGCTTACATCAGCGCGGTACAGATGAACTACACCTTCAAATAATGGGATTACGGAGTAAACCAATGAAACACACGTTTAAATTATCAATGCTTTGTTCTGCAATCCTTCTTGCTGGTTGTGGTGATGATACCTCCAGCTCTGGTACTTCCGACAAAGTTCAATTTGAAGATGAAGTCCAAGCATTGCTTGATCGCGAAACATCCATCAGTTTTACGCTTCAAGGAGCGAACGCAGATGTACCGGCACCGTCTTACTTATTAATGGACACAAGCGATGGTACGCTTGGTCTGCCAACTGATGGCGATGATGCTTTAACCAACCCTAGAGCCTCAATGAACACGATGGATGGATGGTCAACGTCTATGCCAATCGTTCTTAACTTCAACGGCGACGGTTTTGCAACGGGCATGCTGTCGTCTGGTGTTAAAGTCATCAAGATTAACCAACGCTTAACCGAGTGGGACGGTAAATCTAACCCAATCGAAGAGGTACTCGTTCAGAATCAGGACTACGTAGTTCAAGCAAAAGGTAGCTCTCTATACATCCAGTTCTTGGCTGCACTTGATGAGTCAAGCGAGTACATTTTTGCGGTTACACAAGATGTTACTGACGTGAATGGTGAGCCAATTGGTACATCAGCAAGTTATGCGACTGGTAAATCGAAAGAAATCGTTTATGAAACTGGCGACCTTGCTTCTGTTCAAGCAGTCACTCAGGCGGTTGAAGGCATTTTTGGTCTAGCTCAAGTTAATCCTAACGACATCGTTTACTCCTCATGGTTCAGTACCCAGTCTGTAGGTGATACGTTAGCGGCAGTCAAAGGAGTAACCGCTACTGGTTTTTCTACTGGCGCAAACACACTAAATACCGTTTACAAAAATGACTCAAACGAAGGTTCAGTAGACTTATCAACGGCCTACACAATAACGCTCGGTGAAACCCAAGACTTTAGCACTGCGCTAGACTCTGACGATGACTTTAGTAAATACATTAGCGATCTAGACGCAGCTAAAACGGCAATTAAAGGCCTTTACATGCAATCAGGTGCCGATGTAAGCGTGACACAAGGTGTGGTAAGACTGCCTCATTACTTGGAAAAAGGCGCAAGCTGGAACATGCAACCAATGGTATCTGCGATGCCAAGCCTAGCGAAGCTAAGCGCAGCATTAGCGGATCCGAACGAGCAAGCAAACATGGTTCAGCAGCTATCAACAGGCGTTTTTGCAAATGATCCTGTTGATGTGACAAAGCTTGCTACAGATCCTACAGAGCAGCTAAAACTTGTTGGAGCTAAGCTTACTCTTACCGATGGTACCCAGCTTGATAGTGAGCGTATCATTACTCGCTACTCGCCTGTTCCCGTAGTGAAATCGGTTGAAGATGTCGAAGTACTGGTCTTCACACCTAAATCTGGCGTCGCGAAAGACGTTGTGATTTATCAACACGGCATCACCTCTGCGAAAGAGAATGCGTACGCGTTCGCGTTCAATATGGTAAAAGCAGGTGTGGCAGTTATCGCTATTGACTTACCTATTCATGGTACGCGCAGCTTAGATGAACAACGTTCCGCAAATGCGAATGTACTGGCTTATCTAAATCTTTCCAACTTAGCCGTTGCGCGTGACAACCTACGTCAGAGTGTTCTGGATGTGTTAGGTTTGCGCGCTAGCTTAGTAGTATCTGCTCAAGGCGGTCTTTTAGCTGGAGGTCCTCTGCAAGGCTTCAACCCAATGACGGGTTCAAAAGTCAAAATGCTAGGTCATTCACTTGGCGGTATTGTAGCTACATCTGCCGTCGCAGCAGCAAACAATACACTGGGCAGCTCTACTGCGGATGCGCTGTACACCTTTAGTTCTGCATCAGTACAGAACTCTGGTGGACAAATTGGTAATTTGTTACTGGGTTCAGACAATTACGGCCCTCAGATCAAACATAACCTCGCTTATGCAGCATCAAAAGACTATGCGAATTACGCTGATGCATCATGTGCGGATCTAGAAGATAAAACATGTTACGAAGCATTTGAGGCTGCGGCAACGGAAGCTCAAGTAGCAGCGCTAGAAGCAGGTTTCTCACAATTTATCTATGCAGCACAGACTACACTAGACACTGTCGATCCGTTCACAAACGCTTCAGATTTAGTGGCATCTGGTTCGCTAACGACACCATTCTTTATGACAGAAGTGGATGGCGATAGCACAGTACCAAACAGCGTTCCAAATGCACCATTCGCGGGTACTGAACCGCTTGCTAATAAGCTAGGGTTGAAGACTGTGAACAGTACGGACACTACTGTGAATGCAACTGCGAGCTTTGTACAGTTTAATGCTACTGCATCGCACAGTACTTTTGCTTCGCCAAATGGCACTTTGTCTGATATTGATCATCATGTAGAGATGCAGATGGAAAACACTGACTTCTTAATGGATGACGCACTAACAGGTGTCACTAACACTTCTGTTTTGAAGTAATCGCAACACCCTTCCTACCAAAGCCCAGTTTCTACTGGGCTTTTTCATTTCAATTCTATTCAAACCCACTCATATTTCCTCTGCTATAGTTAAATCGATGTCTTTGCCTAACTCACTTGTTTAAAAGGAAAACTCTATGCGCGTATTGACTGTTATTGCCACTGTATTACTTCTTTCTGCATGCGGAAGTAGCCAATATCTGATGTCGACAAATGAAGGGAAAATTATTACCTCTTACGGTAAACCAGACCTGAACGAGGAAACGGGTATGTACGAATATGAAGACATGGATGGTAAAGAAATGAGTATTTCAAAAGAGCATATTGTCCAGATTGTCGAACGTTAACGACAGGCCCTCTGTAAATTAGAGGGCTATGTTCTAGCCACCCTCTCTTTACATTTACCTCTTTTAGGCTTGTAATCGTTGTAGGAATTGACACAACCAATTCATAAGCCAAAACAATCAATAGTGTCTTTTATACTTCCGTATTATTTATTTAGCGAATATTTTACATCTTCACCTTAATCAGGTTGGAGTATTGTAAAATCTAGTCTTTAATTCGCTAACACCCTTTTATTTCTCAGGATAAAGTGGATAATACCGCCACAAAATAACATTACTAAGGTGAGTCCTTATGTCTATTGAAGCTACTCTGCTTGCGCGCTGCGAGTCAAAATGTGAACTGTGTTCTTCTGAATCTCAACTAACTGCATACGCTGTCCCACCTCACGGTAATGTGACGGTTGATACTGCCATCATGGTTTGTGATAAGTGTCTGGGTGAGATCGATGAGCCAAAAGACATTAACCACTGGCGTTGTCTAAACGAAAGCATGTGGAGCCAGGTTCCTGCTGTACAAGTGACGGCATGGCGCCAACTCACTCGCCTAAACACAGAAAGCTGGGCTCAAGATGCTCTTGACATGATGTACATGGAAGAAGAGCAAATGAACTGGGCAATGAAAGGGATGTCTGCTGACGATAAAACGGTTGACTGTAACGGCACTGAACTTAAGAAAGGTGACGATGTAACAGTAATTAAAGACCTACCAGTAAAAGGCACTAATCAAGTAATCAAGCAAGGTACCGTGATTCGTGGTATTAGCCTTGGCGATGATCCAAAGCTAGTTTCGGGTAAGGCAAATGGTGGTCAGTCGATGTACGTGATCGCAGAATACTGCCGCAAGAAGTAATATCGCACTTCAGTCATGTCAAAACGGGGCACCAATGGTGCCCCGTTTTTCTATACAACACTTAATCTACTCTCATGTCTACCTCCTCTAGAGTGTTTCTTTTCTAGGGCGTAGGTTGAGTAGGCATGTTTTACAAATAAAAAAATACCGGCTCATAGGCCGGTATTTCTTACATTATTTCAATATTAACGGTACATACCGATGTCTTTTTGAATATGTGCTGACAAGTCTTCTGCGTAGTAACTGCGTGGCGCAGTGTTATCTACAAATAGAATGTCCAGTAAGTGAGCAATCAGTCCTTTGAAGTTAACCGCGTAGGTTTTCTTATCCATAGAGGTTGGTAAAGCTACATTTGTCATTTGCATTGCTTGTGCCATGATTGCCTCTCTTTAAAAGCAGTAGTCTGTTTAGTTGGTTGTATATTAGTCAGTTTCTTATTGTTTAAGAAATGACAAATTTTACCCATTCAAATTAGAATTTCTAATAAAACAAACTCATTACAAAACTCAAAAATACAAATGAATAATAACGGCATAAATAATCACAATTCCCGTAATTACATTGAATAACTGAACATTACCTGCATAATCGCCCCTTAACTCACAACATATATTTAACAATATTTTTCGTTATTTCTTTTGATTTTTGTTCTTACTTTATATTTTTTGATTAGTAATATTAACGCTAGTTTGACGCTTCGCTTTATTTTTTAGGAGTGATGCCACCACTGCCGATGTCATCACAACAACTAAAAATGTGAGAGACCATGTTGTCGGAATCTCATATTCTGTTCCAACCAATAGCATTTTTACCCCGATAAACATCATGATTACTGATAATGCTGGTTTTAAGTATACAAACTTGTCTAACATTGCTTGAAGAACAAAGTACAGCGATCGCAAACCCAATAATGCAAATACGTTCGCAGCTAAGACTAAAAATGGCTCTCGCGTTACCGCGAATATAGCTGGTATAGAATCCAACGCAAACATAACGTCCATTACTGCAATGACACCAACAACGATCAGCATCGGTGTTGCCACCCACTTACCAGCTTGCTTTAAGATTAAGTGATTTCCTTGGTAGTCATCTGTAACTGGCAATACCTTTCGAATCAACTGCTCCGGATATGGATTAACTTCTTCTGCTTCGCCTTTGTCGCGAGCTAGCTTAACACCTGTCCAAATAAGGAAAGCAGCAAATAAGTACAATACCCAGTGATACTGTGCAAGTAACTGAGCACCAACCGCAATCATGACAGCGCGTAAAACTAGCGCACCTATCACCCCCCAAAGCAATGCTCTCGGACGCAAATGCTCCGGCACACTGTATTGTGCAAAGATGATGGCAAACACAAACAAGTTATCAACGCTTAACGACTTCTCTAGTAAGTAACCAGTTAAGAATGAAATCGTTGCTTTGTCGTTCGTATAAGCGCTATGTGGCGCGTAAAAGTCCCAGAATAAATAAATAGAACCTGCAAAAACAAAGGCAAGCAAGAACCAAAAAACACTCCAAACGATGGCTTTTTTCATCGTGATAACGCCACCACGTGTTTGATAGATATCAAGCGTAACAAGAACAAGGGTAAATAAACCAAAAGCACCATACATCGCTAATGATTCTTGAAGAGGCACCGATTGGCTCAATTGGGTGGTATTTTCGATAAGAGACATATTTCCTCCCATGGCGGAAGGACTTCGTTTGGTGACCTTCCGCAGACAATAACAACCAACAGCCACATAACGATTATGTGCTGCTAGTCAATGAATGCGTTGGTCTCGTTGAAGTGTTGACGTGAATGAACCACGTAACACCTTTACTTACCGGATAAGCTGATGCTTAACGAGATGACGATAAGTAAACTTGCGCTAACTACTCCCCAAACGCCGACATAATAACGCCGAGCGTCAGGCTTTCCAACAAAAAAGCCTTGTCTTATCGAAATAAAATTCTTATCAAAAATCAGGAAGCACTATAAAAAGAAAGAAGTGGATTCAACCACCTGAACTTTAGTAAACAGACAAAAAGCAGCAAATGGCTCAAGACAAACTCTTCATTGGTTAGAGCCCTAACGGGGAAGATAGATACAAAAAAGGAGCATTACTGCTCCCTTTTGTAGCATCCACATTCTTAGCAATTCAAAAGCCGCTTAGAGGCACAAAGTAGACCAGTGTTGACCAAATTGCGATCCAGGCAACCACGACTGCCGTATCTGCCCAATCTTTATTCCACATACTGCCATCCTCATCAACCCATGTAGTAAGTGGAGAGCAGCAAAATCAATACCAGTATCTATTATCGACGTCGCTTTGTGTAAAGTTTGTGACTTTGATTCAAACAGTTTGGCTCATCGGTCAGGAGTTCAATAAAACAATCAGCCATGGACAAACTGGTCACACGCCCTTCTCCTTTCATCTCCTGCAATGCGTCGTACCCCTCTTTCCCTTTCATCGTATAGGCAGAAGAAGTCCCTCGATACCAAACATCATCTTGAACACCAACCCATTGTTTGCCATCAAAAATCACTAATGATTGAACTCTTTCACCTTTTGGGGCATCTGCGTGATACTCGAAGTTTAAATTGTAAGTGTACGGATAACTGCCAGATCCAGTGCCTTCTACGCCATTGTTGAGTGCATTATTTATCGCGCCTTCAAGTGCACGGCGAATAGCGCTGCCTTTTACATCGTAAAAGCCGATAGGAACGGCAAAAGGCAACAGCCGTCCGGCAATGTCTGCCACTGTGATGTTGCCAGGGTTCAAAGAGGTTCGCACGCCACCCGCATTATGAATTGCAAATTGAACGTCATATCCACGTTTGTTTAAACAGTGCAGAAATGATCGGGCAACGGAGGAAGCCAACTCACTCTCACCAAATTCATCGGGAATTCTCACATGACGCTTTTTGGTGTCAACACTAGCAATGACTTGTGACTGTAACTGCCTGACCTGAGGAATATATTTATCGCTCAGGATCGCTTGAGTTTCCGGGTGTTTCTTACAAACCACGACATTCGGTTGACCATGGATGAAGTCGCACGCGGTTTCGAATACACCTTGGTCGAGCTGTTGGTTTAGCGTCGAGTCCCAAAAAATACGTCGACCAAGCAACAGTTCATTTTGTCCACTCAACATCGTTGCTTTACCGTGTTCATCAAACTCAATGACGCAGTGCCCCATTGTCAAAGCATGGAAACCCGCTTGCACCACATAGGTATCATTAATTTTGATACCGTAGGGATCGTCTTGTCCTAACCCTATTGATGAAAAATCACCTTGCAACCGGTGGCTGTGTCCACCAACAATTATACCAAGACCTGCGACTTGCTCAGCTAACTCTAAATCACCTTCATAACCTAAGTGGCTCAGAAGAATAATATTTTTTATACCTGATGAATGGATTTGTTTTACGGTCGCCTTGGCGGTTTCAATTGCTGAGTGAAAAGGCGTGTCTGCATCAGGGTTTGCGATGTCGCTCATTTTATCTATGGATAATCCGAAAATCGCGACCCGCTCACCATGGAATTCTTTAACAATGTATTGAGCGCTCTGTGTATCCGGTTGGTAACTATATACATCCTTACAATCACTGATACGGTGAGGTTTTTTAAGTGATTCATTGGATAAATCCCAGTTGCCAGCAAGCAATGGGAACTGAGTACGTTGGCAAAACAATGCAACTGGCTCATTCCCCATATCTAATTCATGGTTACCTAACGCCATTGCATCAATCTTTAATGCGTTCAATAAGTCGGCATTGGCTTTGCCTTTAAATAGTGAGAAATACAGCGTACCTTGGAAGCAATCTCCGGCATGGAGGAACAACATCCCATGACCTTGGCGCTGAGCATCATCTCTTAACTGCTCGACTCTGGTTGCGATACGAGAAAAGCCGCCAGCACTGACATAGGGTTCTAGCGTGAGTTCATTGTTTATCTTAAGCTTTAACTGTAATGACGTTGGTTCAAAGTAGGAATGTGTGTCATTGATGTGTGCCAGTTTGATTCTCACTGGCTTATGATTGTTATTCATCTTCATCTTCTCTTTTTTCATTCCTTATAATAATAAGAAGTGAATCATGACAGAATCATGAATTTTATGAAACTGCGATTTAGGATTTCATGTTTAAGTGATCACGATCCTGTCCCCCAGCTTTGAAAGCAAGCCTCGCTTGTAACGGTCTCTATTCAGTAAGAGGCTCTCGTAATTTTGTGAACTGAGCTTAACTCAAAAATTCCGAATTCATATATGCTTAGGAGTAGCAAAATAACTCTCGATAATTCAAATAATTGCAAGGAGGATTGAGATGAGACTAGAACGCATCGAAATCTCCGGGTTTAGAGGCATCAAACGCCTTTCACTCTCTTTTGACGAACTCACCACGCTTATCGGTGAAAACACGTGGGGCAAATCATCATTGCTCGATGCCCTTTCCATCGCTCTACCTGCCAATGGCTCATTGTATCAATTCAAACTGAAAGATTTTCACGTTGACTACTCAATTTCTCATCCACAAACACAACACTTACAGATCATTGTTTGTTTTAAAGCACAGGATAAAAACGAAGTAAAAGCGGGACGCTACAGACGCATAAAGCCTACATGGTGCACCAACGAAGATGGTGAGCAAGTCATTTACTATCGTATTAGTGCGTCTCGCGATGAGCACGGCATTAATACAAAGTACGCGTTTTTGGATCATAACGGCAAACCCAAAAAACTTCACCACTCAGAGAAACTCGCTATTGAGTTAATGACACTTCACCCTGTAATCCGACTACGTGACTCCCGACGCTTCCCAGATTTAAACCATGTCAACGGCGATGGTAAAAATGCTCGGATTGAAAAACGAATCAACAACACCTGTCGACGCTTATTGGCTATGCCTGGCCATGTGAATAAAGGTGAGATTCGTAGTAGCCTCGACTCAATGCAAACGCTTGTTGAACACTATTTCGCGTTCAGAAGTGTCAGTAAAGGCAACCCACGCAAACCTCGTGATGGTCTTTTCTATACAAGCCCTTCCTCTGATAAAGGCTTGAGTCAGTTCTTGAAAGAAACCAATGACAAACAAAGCCGCTTGCTTTTAATGGGGTTACTCAATGCCTATCTTCAAGCTAAGGGTCCCACCGATTTAAGGCGCTGTGCGAGACCAATACTGATTATTGAAGATCCAGAAGGTCGACTGCATCCAACTCATCTAGCGAGAGCGTGGTCCTTATTGCAATTGTTGCCAATGCAAAAGATATTAACCACCAACAGTGGCACGTTACTCGGTTCTGTTCCACTGTATTCAATTCGACGTTTAATTCGGCTATCAGACAGAACCATCGCTAAGAGTTTAAACTCAACAAAGTTTGGTCGAGATGAGTTGCGCCGAATTGGTTTCCATATTCGTTTTCATCGTTCAGGAGCATTATTTGCACGGTGCTGGTTACTTGTTGAGGGCGAAACCGAAGTTTGGCTTTTTCATGAACTGGCTCGTCAATGCGGGTATGACTTGGCTGCCGAAGGGGTTCAAATCGTTGAGTTTGCTCAATCAGGTCTAAAATCACTCATCAAAGTAGCAAAAGAGTTTGGTATTGATTGGCATGTCGTTACCGATGGCGACCCAGCAGGGAAAAAGTACGCGCATGCAGTGCGAGCACAGCTCGACCATGATCAGGAAAGGCATCGGCTTACGGAGTTACCCGACCGAGACATCGAGCACTTTCTGTACAACAATGGTTTTGAACTTTTCTTTAAGGACATCATCAAAGTTCCTCATGACCACCCTATCCCTGCTAAAAAAGTCGTAAGTCGTGTTTTGAAAAAACATGCAAAACCGGACTTAGCTTTGGCTATTGTTTCTCATTGTGAAGAGAAAGGCATGGAGTGTATTCCTGTTCTTCTGCGCTGGACACTTAAACGCGTTGTTACCATGGCCAACGGCAATACATGAGTTAGGCGTATTTTACACTCAACGTATTGTCTTATAATACAAAAAAAGCACACCAATTTGGTGTGCTTGTATCAAACATCATTAATTTTGATTAAGGGTATTGAGAGGGATAAAACTCAATACACAGTGGATACCAATAAGATCGGGGGTTCACTACTGTGCTTGCTCAGCAAGCGAAGAAGAAGTAGCGGTTGATTTCGTATGCAACCATAGCCCTGTCGCTTTCATTAGATAGCCAAACACACCACCTAGCAACAACGATGGAATAACAAGTTGCCAGTTTCCGTCAGCCGCAAATGTTGCGCATGAACCAATAAAAGTACCAGGGATGTACGCGAGCCAAGCCTGTTTAGCTTGAATACACATGAAGAATGCCACAATAGCGGTAATCACATAGCCAATAATTTCCAACCCCACGTAAGTGGAACCGTGAATAATTACCATTGCCCAGAATACGCCTGTCATATTGGTGATTAAGCTGATGCCTAGTCCTTTCAATCCGCTCGTTGGCGCTGCAAAGTAGCTCGTGCAACCTAAAAAACCAGCCCAAGAAAGCAAACCTAAAGAGATGGCGATCCAACCCCATACGCCAGATAAAATTCCAGTAGTGATAGAAATAGCTAAAAGTGTCGTCATGGTAGTCATACCTGCTCGGCTATTATCGTACCTATATGGTTCAATAACTGCCTTCATACATTGAAATCAAGGACACATGTTAGATACATCAGCTCAGCTTATCGGTGATATTGATCACAATAAGATATTATTATTTTCACAATTTACATTAAAAGTTTGACGCAACCGATAAATCAACAGATTTAGGGAATAAACCCAACTCATCTCGTAGGCATGTTTAATCAACCTTTAAAGAACTGAAGGCTTCCCTTTCATCATTCGCAGTCCCTCTCTTTTAATGCAGTCGACTAATGGGTTTTCTGCCATATCTGAACGCCATATAAATGAAAGCGTCCTTTCCATTTTTAACTCAGGTACATTTAATGCCACAAGATGACCTGCTTCTATATATCGCTCTACATCTAAATACGGTAAGCAAGTAAGGTACTGACCATTAGCAACTAAACTACGTAATACCGGAACATGTTCATATTCGCGCCACACATCCAAATCTTCAATAAGGTGGTGAATAGAACTATCAAATGTTTTTCGTGTGCCAGAGCCATGCTCTCTTAGTACCCACTTCGCTTGCTCTAACTGCGCAAGGCTAACAGACTGATTACGAGCAAAAGGATGATGAGAAGCTGCGACAACAGTAAGATGATCACGACACCATACTTCTTGGTGTAAACGGTTATCATCACAGCGCCCTTCAATAATCCCTAAGTCATACTTGTAATCTAATACCCCATCAATCACCCCTTTTGTACTTTGTACACCGAGGGAAATACGCATTTCTGGAAAGTCATTATCAATGATACTAATAAGGTCGGGAACTAAGTGCTCTGCTGGTGTTTGACTCGCTCCCATACGAATCTCACCACTCAATAAATGTTGCTCATAGAAGCCCATTTCAATCTGCAATGCGTCTTGTAGCAAGCGTTTTGCTTTTGGTCGTAACCACATCCCCCAATGGGTTAACGCCATTTGCTTGCCTTGCCTCTCAAACAACGGCCTGCCAAGCATCTTCTCT
Organism: Vibrio sp. 1069; assembly: GCF_033340555.1. Classification (NCBI taxonomy): domain Bacteria; kingdom Pseudomonadati; phylum Pseudomonadota; class Gammaproteobacteria; order Vibrionales; family Vibrionaceae; genus Vibrio; species Vibrio sp. 1069. The sequence goes on along the minus strand of NZ_JAWOWP010000002.1, from coordinate 344,308 downwards.
AATTGCGCAAGCGACATACTCGTCGCTGATTGTGTCAAAGCCAATTTTTCTGCGGCTTGGCTTACACTGCCGGTATCTGCAACTGCGTCGAAAACCGCTAATTGCTTAAGTGAGTAGCGCAAAGTGTCCTCCATTATTAGTGGGTATTTCCCAATCCCCACAATTGTTAAAGCATGCCCCAATAAGCAATAGAGTTCATTTTACCTGGCCCCGTAAAGTTATCAATTAATTTGATGAGGTTTCTAAATATTATCAATTTTACCTTACTAACCGTTCTCCCTATTCTGATTACGCGGTTCGGGAACACCGCAAGCCTCAATGGTTTTGAAACCGAAGTCGTTGAGGCTCTTAATAAAAACAACAATTTCATTTTTGAGTTAATAACCAAGGATTTTTTATGCGATTACAAATTAAGGAGTCAATATGGCGGTGACCAGTTCTCAAAATCACCAGTATTTTTCTCCAAAAGAGATGATGGTTGAAGCGGAAAAATTTGCGTTAAGTAAGGCAAACAAAACCAGCAGTATGACATTAAGCCTCGCGATTATGGCCGGCGCGTTCATCGGGTTAGCATTCTTGTTTTACATCACGGTGACCACCGGCAGTACGGGCGCTGGTTGGGGCTTGAGCCGCCTAGCTGGTGGACTCTCATTTAGCATGGGATTGATCCTCATCGTGATCTGCGGTGGTGAATTATTTACCAGCTCCGTCCTATCCAGTATTTCTTGGGCCAATAAACAAATCTCGTTCGGTAAGATGCTTTCGATCTGGGGCAAAGTTTACGTTGGTAACTTTATTGGTGCGATGTTCCTACTTGCGCTGGTTACTGCTGCTGGTCTTTATCAGATGGATGGCGGTCAATGGGGATTAAATGCGCTTAACATCGCACAACACAAACTTCACCACACTCTCATTCAAGCGTTTGCACTCGGTATTCTCTGTAACCTGTTGGTCTGCCTAGCGATTTGGCTGACATTTAGTTCTGCAAATGCAATGACAAAAGCAGCAATGACAATTTTGCCTGTGGCAATGTTTGTCAGCAGCGGTTTTGAGCACTGTGTTGCGAACATGTTTATGGTTCCACTTGGTATTGTTATCGCGAATTTTGCACCTGAATCTTTTTGGGCATCTGTCGGTGTGCCCGCGTCACAATACACAGACCTAAACATTAGCCACTTTATTACCGCTAACTTAATTCCTGTCACGCTTGGCAACATCGTCGGCGGAGCGGTATTAGTTGGCCTTTCAAACTGGTGTATTTTTCGCCGACCAGAACTAAAAGCAGCGAATATTTCTTCTATCACTACAACTACAACACTGTCGTCAGTTAAGGATTTCACCATGAAAAATGCTTCTTTTGTTAAAGACATTATGAACCAAAAACCAGTCACCATTCGTGCAGAAACGCCAATTGCAGCCGCGCTGGATGTGTTACTTGATAACAACGTAACTAGCGCACCTGTTGTAGACGTACAAAATCGATTAGTTGGCTTCTTCTCTGCTCACGATGTGATGGTAGAACTATGGTGTGAGGACTACATTCCGGTGAAAGACCAAAAAGTCGTCGACATCATGAGCCGAGATGTGGTCGCAATTGACGCTGGTGATCGCCTCGTTGATGTTGTGGAATTCCTATGTATCGATAAAGAGCAGTTGTACCCAGCGAGCAGTATGGGTATTGCCACTCGCTTGACGTCTTTGTCTCTCGAAGAACGCGCTAAAAGTATCAAAGTAAGTAAGCCACAAGTGCTTCCTGTGCTTGAAAATGGGCAGATGGTCGGGGTGGTTACTCGTACTGAAGTATTAAAAGCACTACGCCCGATTTTTGGTGAGCGTTTAAACCTAGTGGAAAAAAGCGAGTTAGAAACAGCGTAATTCGCTAAACATTTACAACGTCTATTGGCTTTCAATCGCTATCACTGACGGGTTTATCGATGTTAGTGATGTGATTAAGATAATAAAAAAGCGCTCTTCAAGTGAAGAGCGCTTTTAGTGTATCTAAAAGGAACTAATTACTTCTTAATACCTTCGATATGAAGTTCCATATCGACGTAGCTTGAAGCACCCATTACTGGGATGTCAAAGTCAGCAAGCTCTAGGCGAGTGTTGCCAACAAAGCCAGCGCGCTCGCCGCCCCATGGGTCACTGCCAGCACCAACGAATTCAGCCTCAATAGTAATAGGCTTAGTAACACCGTGTAGCGTTAGATCACCAGTTACATCTAGTTTGCCATTGCCTTTATCAACCACTTTTGTGCTCGTAAAGGTTGCTTCACTGTATTTACCAGCATCAATGAAGTCACCACTACGAATGTGTTTGTCACGTTCAGCATGGTTTGAATCTAGGCTGGTTGTATCAACAACAACATTTACTTTTGAGCCAGCAATGTTGTTTTCATCAAAAGAAAAGTCACCAGAAAATGTATTGAAACGACCTTTGATGAAACTGTAACCCAAGTGGCTAACTTTAAAGTTGATTGAAGCGTGAGCACCTTTGGTATCGATGACATAATCTGCAGCTTGCGCACCAAATGGCAGTGCCATAGCGATAGCTAATCCTGTAGCGAAAAGTGACTTTTTCATTTTGAAGCTCCTAACATTTTTCTTAATGTGTTGTCTTTATCGATAAAGTGGTGTTTTAGTGCAGCAATAGCATGTAAACCTGCAATCAGGATGACTGCCCAAGCTGCATAGAAGTGAATCTCACCTGCAATATCTGATTGGCCTGGGAATAACTCTCCCGCTCCTGGCACGGTGAACCAATTAAACACTTCGATGCCGCGTCCATCAGACGTTGAAATGAGGTAACCTGAAACAAAGATGGTGACCAATAGTAGGTACATGACACCATGCGCTGCTTTAGCAGCAAGCACTTCGTAACGTTTGCCTTCTACCTTTGGTGACGCCGTCACATGTTTCCATACGATGCGTGCCAAAGTTAAAATAGCGAGTAAAATACCGACAGAGCGATGGTAATGCGGCGCAGTTCGATACCATTCGCTGTAATAGCTAAGGTCGACCATCCACAAACCCACTGCAAATAGACCAATAATGCACAGCGCTGATAACCAATGCATCACGCGTGCAGTAAGGTTGTAATTCTTTACCAGTGTATCCATCTCAAGTTCCTAGATATATTCCTAAGTTAATGCTGAGCAAGAAACACTACATTAACCTATTTACGTCATATGAAACAGATTATTTACCATCATTTACATCCAGCCAATGGTGCCGTATCTATCAAGTTGTTCGAATTTTTTGAAGGAACTTTAAATCGTTTGTAAAACTGAAACTTACAGCTTAATTTCTTGTTCTATCTCATACAGCTCTTCGGAAACTTCTAACATTCTGCGTTCAACCAGTAACTTAGCATCTTCAACACCCTTGTTATAATAAATTGGTCCTAGTTTTTCTGTAATAAAATCAATTAGAAACTCACTATCGAACTGGCCAATTTCAACATCTAGCTCGTCTTGCATGTAATCTTGAATGGCGGTGGCCAACGCCTCTTTTTGTGCGCGTTCTAGCTTTATCATTTTTTCCCTTTCAAATTTTTGTTCAACTTCTGCTTCTTTCGTATTGCTCTATTAAAGATTAGACACGGTCATTTGTGAGAAATTTGGTGTTTAGATCAAGAAGTTGCCGAAGTAAATTAGTCTATTCTCAAAAGACTATGCTAACCTTTTGCAGTTCGTTTTGTAATTATTAAGGGATATTCTTTGCTACTCGACCTAGTTATTCAAAGTGTTAATGATTTTCAAGACGACTGTCTTAAGCTGTGTGAAAAGCATTACCCTGCGGTGCATAACCAAGGCATGAGTGAGCATCATCTTGGTCTCGCGTTTTCAAGAAGGATGGAACATACTTTTCGTCACTTTGGATACAACTGCGTGATAAAGCCAATCGAAGTGTTGGATTCTCCAGACCTTCCCCATCACTATCGAATTTCATCCGACATTGGCACTGTCTGGGTTCTGAGTCACCATATGGTCAGTGCCGGAAAATCTTGCCGGGAAAACTTACTCTCATCAATTACGGAATGGCAGAGTGAATATGGCTATGCCTTACAGCCTAATGACCTACTCTTTTTGGTTTGCGATCATTGGATAAGTCGCAGCAAAACGAGCCGAGAATTGCTTCATTGGTGGATGGGTGAACTACCCGATCAGATCAACGAATACACAGAACAAGGAATCACACTGTACACCAGCGAGTCGCAACTCACGCAATCGTTGGACACTCGATTCGGTATTAGCCCTTGTTACATTAAGTTTGGGCATCCTTTACGGCGTTCGAACAAACAGCAGTTAGTCAGAAAATATTTGCAGTTGTATGCCGTACTGCAATGGTAGCATCAAATTGAAGTGCTGAGATTATCAATTATTTCATCAATTTGTTTGATGTCACTCGACAAACCTACCCATCCATTACCATCGTTCTTGCTTGAGTTAATGAGCACACTTAGATTCATTGCCAATGAAATAGAAAAATTAGCGCGATAACGCTGATGTTGAGACATTGATTTAGGTTGTGGTAACAATGATGAGCATCTCGCAACTACTTAGTTGCATCCGGAAACAAGCCGACGGGCAGTATATTGCGAAATACGCGAACTTCACTCTCCGCAGTGTCTTTCAACCCATATATAAGAACGATATTTCCATCGTTGGCCTTGAAGCACTGGTAAGAATTAGCAATGCCAATGGCACCATGGTTAGGCCAGATCAGTTTTTCCAATCCAAAGCGACTCCCACTCAAGATTTGCTCAATGTTGAACGCTTAAGTCGCCTAATCCATATCAAAAATTTCTCTCAGTCTCGCTTTCACACAAAACAATTGTTTCTCAATGTATTACCGGTAGCGGCAGAGATACTAGTTAAAGACATCACTTATAACCGACTGCTAAAACAAACCATTTATGAATCGCATTTGATGAATGAACAAATCGTCATGGAGTTACTTGAATTGAAGGTGGAGGATGAACTCTCTTTGTCTCAAGCTGCTCGGGAGTTAAGTCTTGAAGGATTTAAATTAGCGATTGACGATTATGGCGTCAATGCATCGACAACTGAGCGAGTGAGAAGCGTTTGCCCAGATATAATCAAGATGGATCGCTCTTTATTGCTAAGGTATGAAAACGGTGATTTTAAAGCGCTTAACGATGCATTATCGCTCGCAAAAGCGTTATGCTCTAAAACCGTTATCGAAGGAATTGAAACCGAGCATCAACTTCGCTTAATGAAAAAGCTCGGTTTCGATATGTATCAAGGGTACCTACTTGCTATCCCCCAAACGTTAGACGTCTATGAAGAGGCAAAAACAGCCTGACTATGTAAGAACAAAAGTTTGCGCGGTTTAGCGAGAGCTACGTGATTTACCACGATTCTTATGAATCGCCAATTTTGCTTTTAGCTTACGCTTCTCAGATGAACGACTACGACGACGCCCACCCCCATTTTGTTCAGGCTCAATTTCTTCTACAAGACTTGGTTCGAAACCTACCAGCCATTCTTGGGGTAAGCGTTGATCAAGCAGGTTCTCGATAGCTTGCAACAAGTACTCCTCATCTCTACTCATCAGAGAAACCGCCAAACCTGACTTTCCTGCTCTTCCAGTGCGGCCAATTCGATGGACATAATCTTCTGCTTTGAATGGCATATCAAAGTTCACGACTTGTTCTAGCTCTTGAATATCTAACCCTCGTGCTGCCACATCGGTTGCAATCAAAGCACGTACCTTACCTTGTTTAAATTCATCCAAAGCTCTTTGGCGGGCACCCTGTGATTTATCGCCGTTGATAGAAACCGCTTTGATGCCATCTAACTTGAGCTCTTTCGCTAACTCATCACTGCCTTGCTTCGTTTTTGTAAATACAAGCACTTGCTGCCAATTCCGCGAGCCAATTAAGTACGCTAGCAATTCACGTTTCCGTTTTTTATCCACTGGATAAACCATTTGTGTTACCGTTTCAGCAGTCGTATTTGCTGGTGAAACTTCGACTTCAACTGGCGATTCCATGAGTTTATACGCAATAGTTTTGATTCGCTTCTCAAATGTCGCAGAGAACAATAGGATCTGTTTCTCAGCAGGCAAACGTCGGAAGATGCGCTGCAAGTCAGGCCAAAATCCCATATCTAACATACGGTCGGCTTCGTCTAACACGAGCATACCGGTTTTAGAGATGTTTACGTTACCATTAAACAGGTGATCCAAAAGGCGGCCTGGCGTGGCAATCAAAATATCAGCGCCCTCTTCTAACTTTCTCTTTTGTACGCCAATGCTTGTACCACCATAAACACACACGATGCGAAGTTCTGTTTCTGCCGAGTACTGATTCAAATTATCAAATACCTGCTGTGCAAGCTCGCGTGTTGGAACCAAAATCAATGCTTGAGGTGTGCCATTAAGTTTCTTTTGCTGAACGGTTTGTATGATAGGTAAACCAAACGCAGCCGTTTTTCCAGTACCAGTTTGTGCAGCAGCAAGTAAGTTTTTTCCTGCAAGGACGTGTGGAATTGACTTTTCTTGCACTGGTGTTGGCGTCACGATATTTAGATTGCCTAGCGTCTCGATTAGCTTTTGTTCGATGCCTAAATCAGCAAAATTAACAGACATGTGTAACCTCATTATTTTTGGAGCGCAGAGTTTACCAGAGCCCCTAAAGCCATACTACTTTTCTATCTCATTGAGTTGAGTCATTAAGCTGTTGCTGAAAATCATACGACTGGCGCAAAACATCTCGATAAAGTGACGAGAACTTCTCTTCTAATTCGGTGTAATCACTTTCAATCACTTTAAATGTTGTGGTTAAGTCTGCCATTCTAGGACTTCTTTGCGACATCCGATGTAGTGCAAATTCTATATTGTCTAGATCTTGATAGGATTGAAGCCATCGGCCATGCCACATTCTGCTGTGGAGCACCAAAAAACGTGGCGGCAAATGTTCATGAACCTCTCGGTTTACTCTCTCGTATGCCGTTTTTACAAAGTGTTCGAGAGACACGGAATGAAAGTCGTTCCAGTGTTTTGCGAGGCAATGATCCCAAAACATATCTAAAGCGATAGGTGCAAAACGTCTCGCAACACCAGTGAAATGAGGCTTACATTCGTTGACGATTGGATGATGGTCAGTAATACGGTCAACAAATCTATGTAATCTGATGCCATTTGAGATATCGCGATCATACAGCTTGCTTGGATCTCCTTTTACGAAGTCTCCAAGCAAGTTTCCCAATAAATGGCTGTTACTGTGATCTGCGATATGCAGGTGGGCTAGAAAGTTCATTCGACGCCAGTTTTGGCCTCTAGGGCTTGGTGTGACATGAACCTAGTATAACGTCAATTACGACGAGATGAGAGTGTTCCGCTATTCGGCTTCGTTGTCTGAGCCAACGTATTCCGACAAGATAATGCCAATTTCAAGCGCATCTAGCAGCTCTAGGCTCTCATCGTTTTGGTATTGGTCGCTCATTGTGACCTCCTTTATTTTAAGCTCTCTTGCTTTTACTTGCTGACGGCCTGACTCTTGCCATATCCACATCAGCAACTCCTTTTTATAGTCTTTATATGACACATTCATGACAGCGAGAAGTAAAGATTTAAAAACCTATGAGCATAATCAAAAGTAAACGATTGCAATTAGGTTTCATATCCGCTTAACACTTTAGAGAAATGACTCTTTTATCAACATTCATGTCAATTTAAAGATATAACATACTGTTATAGGCGTCCTTAGATCTCATTTCTTAAACTAAATTTAGTATTCGTTACATATTTTGCTGATTAACTTCGCATATTTTGTTTCGATATAGCAATAGATTTGGTCAATATCTTTTATCTCTAATGGAGCTTTAAATGAGAGAAGTTGAGTTTAGAACGATAGACAGGCTGTTTATCAAGATGTCTATCAACGACAAAATGTGGGTTATATTCCTACTGTTTTTAATAGCCCTCACTTCAGTGGCTGGAAGCCGCTACTTCAATGAAATACAACAATTTGAGCAGCAAGCCATCTCGGCGAGCGAAGCGAAGCTTTCTGGTATCGTTGATGCTCAATCAAACCGCGCTACAGAAATTGACGGCGTATCGAAATCGAACCGCGTAAGCGAGAGTTCTTTTGTCGATGGGTCTGTGACCGCTTATGCCAAGTTGCATTCTGGGGAAGTGATTAAGCTGACTCAAAATGTGTCCACACAATACGAATCGTTAAAATCATCAGCTCTATCGTCACTATTACTCAGCTTCTTATGGGTTATTCCTTTTGCCCTATTCTCTTACTGGGTGGCAACGTTTATCGGAGGAGCTCTGTGGGTTTTATATACAACAACCGAAAAAATTGGTGACGGTGACTTAACCTCTCGTCTTGGTTTCCATCCTGGTCGAGATGAATTCGGTACCATCGGCTGTGCGCTAGACAAGTCTATGGATACCTTAAGTGAACTGGTTAATAGTGTTAAAAATAATGCAACGATGTTGAGCGAGACATCTTCTGCATTCGAAAAAGATATGCAGTTGAGTGAAACCCAGATATCTCATCAATATCAAACGCTTGATTCAGTCGCGACGGCAATGGAAGAAATGACAGCCTCTGCAAAGGAGGTATCAAGTATTTCTCAACAAGCAACGACGCAGTCAGACCAAGATGCCCAGAAGATCGAACTAAGCAGAAGCCGTGTACAAAACGTGATTGGCGAGATAGAGACGTTATCTAGCTATATTGAACAAGCCTCTACGTCAGTAACCAATTTAAACGAGAATACGACGCAGATTAATGACGTGATCACAACGATTAACGCCATTTCAGAACAAACTAATCTGTTGGCACTAAACGCAGCAATCGAAGCAGCCCGTGCTGGTGAACAAGGTCGTGGATTTGCAGTGGTTGCCGATGAAGTACGTACATTAGCAAGCAGAACTCAACAGGCAACAGTAGAGATCCAAGCCATGATTGAGAAGCTTCAAATTGAGAGCCAGAACATTGCTTCAATCACCAACCGAACCGTTCAGCAAGCTCAAACCAGCAGCCAGCTTATTGATGAAATCGGCCATGATGTTACCTCTATTGCCGAGTCAGCACGCTCATTAATGGACATGAGCATTCAGATTTCCACATCTGCTGAAGAACAAAGCGCAGTTGCTAACGATATTGCATCGGAACTTTCAGAAATTCGTAGTCAATCAAGCACAATCAGAGAAGTGGCGGAGCAATCTACCGCTGGCGTCGCTAATCTCACGCAAGCCTCCGTTTCTCTTGGTGAGATATTACAACGCTACCGCACCGCATAACGTTGTGGAACTTATGATCAACAAGGGCTCCTTAAGGAGCCCTTTTCTTTAAACCGTGTTCAACTATTACCTTCGATATTTTCTACGACATCCAAGTGGATATTTGAAGTGAATCTCAAGTTCTCGCTGTACCGGATGAAATAATGTTCTTAAACAAAGCGTTCCGCTATGCTTGATCTTGCCAATTCCAATTTGCTGCTGGAAAACAATATGAATAATTACAAAGACACAAAAGACATAGAGAACCTGAATTGCCCACTCTGCCAAGGAGATGAATATCTCATTTCATCGGATGGCGAGAAATTCACATGCGCTGCTTGTGGATTTCATACAAAAAACTTCTCATCTATCCAATGTCTACATCAAACGCCTTACCTACAGTCTAAACTTAAGCACATCCACAGCTTGAGTCCGGTTTGCCATTAGTAGGTCAAACAGAGCAGCCACACAGCTGCTCTTTTAATTCATCTAAATGATGGATGCGAATTACACGCTCGTCATCAACAAGATTGATAGCTTCACCATTAAATAACTGTATCGTTTTGATACCGGCGTTTAGTCCCGCCTCAACTCCTTTAGGCGTGTCATCAATATAAAGACAGTCACTTGGTAAAAAGCCCATGCTCATAGCACTGTACATGATTAAATCGGGCTCAGGCTTCCAACTATTCGCATCGAATGCCGAGAACACTTTGCCTCGGAAAGCATCGAGTAAACCGGTTAACTCCAAAGCGTATTCAATTTTATCTTTAGGTCCATTAGACGCCACACAATATTCGATATTATGCGAATCCAAAAACTGAATTAATCGTTTTGCGCCATCCATCGGCTGTAAGTGGCGCACAAAAAGAGACTGGACTTCTTCTCGGTATTGCGGCTCTAAAACATCAATTGGGACTTTGATATCTTTCAATTCTTTAGTATCTAAAAGGATGTCAGCGAGCTTTCCTCCTTTAAAGTGAGAAACGCACTCTTCCATCGTTAACTCAGCCCCATGCTGGTTAAATACATTGACGAGCGCTTGGCAACACAGTCTTTCGCTGTCGACCAACGTACCATCACAGTCAAATATCACGCACTTAATATTGGTAATTGCCATAGCCATCTCCAGACGTCTTAAAGGCTCAAGCCCAAGCTGATTTTAAGAATGTTTGGATTAATCTTATTTGAGTTTGGGATTGTTGAAACGACGAGCTTGGCATTTCATGGAAATAGAAGGGAGCAATTACAGTTTTTCTAAGCAAGATCACCCAACGTCATCTTGCTTTACTTTTTATGCACATTGATGTGTAAGTTAGTTTTCGATAACCACTGAGTCTAACAGTTTTTGCTCGGTGCTTAGTCTTTTAGCCAGATCAGCCACAAACGAGCTTTTGTATTTTGATTCAGAAACAGCAACATCAGAGATGAGTGTATTTCCTTCGAGATGGCTAACAATAGCAGCACCAATTGGGACTCCAGATTTAAAACCAACATATAATTCAAAATCTGGCGTGAGGATAATCTGTGTCAGATATTCAATGATCATATCTTTATCATACTGCTGTTCCCAGCGCTGAGATTGCAAGATAGAGAACATAATGGTCAGTCGATGAAAATCGACCAGAAAAATATCGTCGGGGTTAAATTCAGAGTCACTTTCCAGTAGTGTGTCTTTGTCGACTACTTGATACGTTGCTTTTTCTAGCGTTTTGAAATAGACATCGCGCCCTTTCAAACTCTCTGGTGTCGGAAATTCAACTTCGACCAGATCATACAGCCATGTATTTTTACGCTCGATACTGGCTAACTGTTGTTCATTCATCTTGATACCTTCGTTTAGAGCAGTACATTAGCATGAAGCCCGCAACAAACCTAGCGCACATAGACCTTTCCGTGGCTAAATTTTGTTTTAGGTGCAAACCTCTGATAGATTTCATCAATATCTTTCCTAGTTAAGGACAAAAATAATGAAAAAGATGCTGTTAAGTGCATTGCTTGCTACTACTCTAGTTGGTTGTTCAGATAACGATGTTGCTGACGTGGGGCTCGGTTGGTTTACTTTGAAAGACATCAAAGTCGGTGAGTTGAAAGACGAGGTGGTAACAGGTGTCACATGTCACATCGCCTCTATCGAAGCGGATTTCAGCTTAGCAGATCCAAGTGATAGCTCAATATCATGTCGTCAGACTGGCGAAATCACACCGGAAATGATTGCAAAAATAGATAAGAGTAAGTCCGGTGAAATTGTATTTAAGAAGTCAAAAAGCATTTTCTTCAAAACAATGAAGGTTCGCCGTATTTATGATGCCGATAACCAAACCTTACTCTACTTGTCTTATACAACAAAAGAGACCGATGGTAGTTTTAAGCATAGCCTTTCGACAGTCCCACTTTGGGGTACCAAGGCTTACGTTGAGCCAACTGAAGTGAAAAAGTAACGCGGGTAAATTTAGTTAGCGCGGAGCAGGCTCTTTCCGGGCGCTGCTGAGCAACAAGTTTAAAAAACAACCCATTGCAATACGACAAGCGTCATAAATTGCAGCTGCTTTGGTTGCTATTTACTCAGCTCGCTGATTTTTTCAGCGAGCAGACTTCTTTGTAATAAATCGCCACGATTTTCATTTTTTTGTGATACAATCCCGCCTCTTTTTTTTCTCACTCAAGAACAAGCATGAAGTTTCCTGGTCAGCGTAAATCTAAACACTACTTCCCAACTCACGCTCGAGATCCATTAGTAAACCAAATCCGACAGGCACCTAAGCTATATCGCCCAACTATTGTTGGTGTCGGTCAAACCATTGTAGATATCGAAGCACGTGTAGATGACGCGTTTTTAGAGAAATACAACCTGAGTAAAGGACATTCGCTCGTTCTTGAAGAAAGCAAAGCAGATGCACTTTACGAAGAACTGGTTGAGCAAGGCCTGATCACACACCAATACCCAGGTGACACGATTGGCAATACTCTTCACAACTACTCAGTTTTAGCCGATAGCAAATCCGTTTTGCTCGGTGTGATGTCTAAGAACATTCAAGTCGGTTCTTTTGCTTATCGCTACCTTTGCCGTACGTCTTCACGCATGAACCTTAACCATTTACAAACGGTAGATGGCCCTATTGGTCGCTGCTACACCCTAATTTCTCAAGACGGTGAGCGTACATTTGCTATCAACGAAGGTCATATGAATCAACTACTTCCGGAAAGCATTCCTGAAGAGATCTTTGAGAAAGCATCAGCCCTGGTTGTTTCTTCTTACCTAATGCGTGGTAAAGAAGAAGATCCAATGCCTAAAGCGGTACAAAGAGCGATCGACTTTGCTAAGAAGCACGATGTCCCTGTTGTACTTACGTTAGGGACGAAGTACGTTATCGAAGGTAACGCACAATGGTGGCAAGAATACATTCGCGAAAACATTTCTGTTGTCGCTATGAATGAAGAAGAAGGTGCGGCGTTAACAGGTGAAACAGAGCCGCTAGCTGCTGCTGATAAAGCACTTGAGTGGGTTGATCTCGTACTGTGTACGGCAGGACCAAATGGTCTGTACATGGCTGGTTACACCGACGAGAAAGTAAAACGAGAAACCACACACGACATCCTTGAAAGCTCCCTCGAAGCCTTTAACCAGTACGAGTTTAGTCGTGCGATGCGTAAAGAAGACTGTCAAAACCCAATGAAGGTCTACTCTCACATCGGCCCTTACCTTGGTGGACCATTAGAGATTAAGAACACTAATGGTGCAGGTGATGCAGCCCTTTCAGCCTTACTGCATGACATGGCAGCAAACTCTTTCCACCAAAAAGAAGTGCCTAACTCAGAAAAGCACGAAGTACGATGCTTAACCTACTCCTCGCTTTCTCAGATCTGTAAATACGCAAACCGAGTAAGCTATGAAGTGTTGACGCAGCACTCTCCTCGCCTATCGCGAGCGCTTCCTGAACGAGAAGATAGCTTAGAAGAGACTTATTGGGATCGTTAAAACGACAGCTTTAAAGCTAAAAATATATCAAGGTCACCATTTGGTGGCCTTTTTGTTTTTATCTAGCACTATAACGAGTAGATTTCGTTAGTATGTCGCACAATACGAAGCAGTAAACTCTTTACAAGCCTAACCGAAACAGTACCATCACCAAGCAGACCTTTGCCTCACAATAATACTCGTTATAACTTAGGTAGTTTTTCAACGCTACCTGTGTGCCACTTTGGGGACTCTCCATGCAGTCAGATATCGAAATTTGCCGAAACACACCACTTTCTTCTATTGATGTTATCGCGGAAAAAGTAGGACTATCACCCGAAGAGTATGACACTCACGGGAAGCACAAAGCCAAAGTCCACCCAAAATGTTTGGAACGACTCAAAGCAAATGATGACGGTAAACTTGTACTCGTCACTGCGATCACGCCGACTCCTCTTGGCGAAGGAAAAACCGTTACGACGATAGGCCTGGCGCAAGGTTTAGCAAAGCTTAATCAATCTGTGATTGCATGTATAAGGCAGCCTTCGATGGGACCCGTCTTCGGTATTAAAGGTGGCGCTGCGGGCGGCGGTTATTCTCAAGTAGCTCCAATGGAAGAGTTAAACTTACACCTTACTGGTGACATTCACGCAGTGACAGCGGCGCACAACCTTGCTTCAGCCGCTCTTGACGCTCGCTTGTTCCATGAACAACGCGAGGGTTATGATGCCTTTGAATCACGCACCGGGTTAAGAGCACTTAAAATCGACACGGCCAGTATTACTTGGAAACGAGTGATGGACCATAATGATCGTGCACTACGTAAAGTCAAAATTGGCCTCAATGATGCAGGAAAAACCATCAATGGTTTCGAGCGTGACGAAGGGTTCGATATTTCAGCCGCTTCCGAGTTAATGGCTATCATTGCACTAGCCAAAGATTTAAAAGATTTACGCCAACGTATCGGGAAAATTGTCGTAGCGTACGATTTGAACGGAAATCCGGTCACCACGGAAGATCTACAAGTTGCAGGAGCAATGGCAGTAACACTAAAAGAGGCGATTGCACCAACACTGATGCAAACTCTAGAAGGTGTTCCTACGTTGATCCATGCAGGTCCATTTGCAAACATCGCCCATGGAAATTCATCCATTATCGCGGACGATATTGCGCTAAAACTGTCAGGTTACACGGTAACTGAAGCCGGTTTTGGTTCGGATATGGGATTCGAGAAAGCGTGTAACATTAAAGCTGCTGCCGCCAACAAAGCCCCGGACTGTGTAGTGATCGTAGCAACATTACGCGGCCTCAAAGCGAATTCCGGACACTACGATTTACGACCAGGTATGGCTATTCCAGATTCCATTTTTAATCCGGACCAAGCAGCATTGGAGGCTGGGTTTGAAAATTTAAAATGGCACATAAATAACGTTCATAAATACGGTTTACCTGCTGTCGTTGCCATTAACCAGTTTCCACAAGATTGTGTGAAAGAGCTTAAAGCTCTTGAAGAGCTGATTCACCAATTTAATCCCGAAGTTAAAGTAGCCATCAGCACCGCTTTTTCGCAAGGCGGACAAGGCGCAACGGAACTAGCTCAACATGTTATTGATGCGTGTACCACGCCTGTAGAGTTTTGTCCGTTATACAACAAAGAGCAATCATTACTCGAAAAGCTCATGGCAGTATGTGAAGCGGGCTATGGAGCAACCAATATAGAAATGACTCCTATCGCGACTGAACAGCTCAAACATTTTGAGCAATTAGGCTTTAACAACTTAGCGGTTTGCATCGCGAAGACACCACTATCAATAACCACAGACTCCGCAGTCAAAGGCGCACCAACTGGTTTTACCGTCCCAATCCGCGAGCTGCGCTTGTGTGCGGGCGCAGGATTCGTTTATGCATTATCTGGTACCGTGATGACGATGCCAGGCTTACCTGATAAACCCGCATTTATGAACTTAGATCTTGATGATGAAGGAAATATCGTCGGTCTCTCTTAGTGCAGTGATAACGTATCGCTATCAGTGAAGTGAGCATATTCATTGAGTGAGTGGTCTACTTACCTATCCACTCACTCTCAACAACTGTGAAAAGAGTTGTCTCAGGCCTTCTACTCTTGAATCGTTGATACAAAGCTCTCCTGCCTTACATCAACGCGCCTGTTTTAGGCCTTTAGAGTTAAGACGCTAACCCTAAGCCTTGTTTGGCGATAGTTATTAAGCTAGAAAACTCTATTTATCTTCTTGTTTTGTCGCCACTTTACATTGTAAATCCATACTTGTTGACTTCTCCTTTCTACAATTTTGCGCCAATTTGATGCACGGGCTATTTAGCGCTTCACTAATATGGTGCAGTTGTCTTACAGTGAAATTTTAACCTCCTTGATTTTTAAGGAGATATTCTATGGCTCGATTCTTGTAGTAGACTTTTCACTAATAAGCACATTAGCACATGCTTTTCAAAACCTCTGCGTTGCATACCACCTCCTTCAGGTTAGCACCGTTTTGATGCATGTCAGAAAAGGGAAAGGGAATACTATGGAAGACGCACTTGCCGTAATTTTAGCAGGAGGGATGGGGTCTAGACTCAGCCCACTCACCGATGACAGAACCAAGCCAGCCGTACCTTTTGGCGGAAAATATAGAATTATAGATTTCACACTAACCAATTGTTTACATTCGGGTTTACGCAAGATCCTTGTTTTAACCCAATATAAATCTCATTCACTTCAAAAACACTTACGAGACGGCTGGTCGATATTCAATCCAGAGCTAGGCGAGTACATCACTGCTGTTCCACCACAAATGCGCAAAGGTGGTGCATGGTATGAAGGAACCGCCGATGCGATTTATCACAACATGTGGTTGCTATCGCGAAATGATGCAAAGTATGTGGTTGTGTTATCCGGCGATCATATCTATCGAATGGACTACGCCGCAATGCTTGAAGAGCATAAAGAGAAAGGTGCTAAGCTCACCGTTGCCTGTATGGATGTTCCCGTAGGGGATGCTTCAGCATTCGGTGTAATGGGCACCACAGAAAACGGGCTCGTTACTTCGTTTATAGAGAAACCTGAAACCCCACCTACTCTTCCTGGAAGCGCGACCAGAAGCCTTGTTTCTATGGGAATATATATCTTTGATATGGATGTTTTGAAAGAAGCGCTTGAAGAAGACTCAAAACTCGATTCATCAAGCCATGACTTCGGAAAAGACATCATACCTAAGCTAATTGATACCGAATCCGTTTACGCTTATCAATTCTGTGGCAGTAAAGGGCGCGTCGATAAAGATTGCTATTGGCGCGACGTGGGTACCATTGATTCCTTCTATGAAGCGAATATGGATCTACTAGAACCTGTGCCGCCAATGAACCTTTATCAGTCTAATTGGGCGATTCGTACTTACGAGCCACAGTTTCCACCAGCTCGTACTGTATCGTCGGCCACGGGTAATGAAGGCATTTTTATTAACTCCATCATTGCTACCGGTGTCATCAATTCCGGAGGCTCGGTACAGCACTCCATTATTTCCTCTAATGTACGCATTCAAGATAGTGCAACGGTAGTCGATTCCATCATTTTTGATGACGTAGAAGTCGGTGAAGGAAGTCAGTTGGTCAACTGCATAGTTGATAAACATGTTCGTATTCCGCCACATACTCAAATTGGCATCAACAAACTTGAAGATGCGAAGCGATTTAAAATCTCAGACAAAGGTATTGTCGTCATACCTGAAAGTTACCAATTCGATTAAACGACAAACTATCACAACAAAAAAGCGCACGATAATCATCGTGCGCTTTTGTTTAAGTGCCTGTAAACATTAGGCTATAACAAATAATCCATAATAATTAGATGTTACATACCGTTGACCAGCTACCATCTGTACCCGGTTCAGCCGCTGTCCACCAGTTCGCTTGGTAAACCACACCGTTGTGGATGATCATATCGCCTTGGTTAGCGTGGCTTGGATTACCTGCCCAATCCGTTTGTGGCAGAGCTGGGTATGTCACTAAACCTGTCGTATCACACGTACCTGGTTCAGTGGTACCACCACCCGTGCCCGCATTGAGATCACCAATTGGTAGATCTGGCTGTTCAAACTTAAACGCAAACTCTTTACCACCAGAAATCACTGAGTAGTTAGCCGGACCAGAGATTGGTAGGTAGTAAACCATATCAAGCTCGTAAGTGCCGCCCGCTGGCAAGTCTTTCCATGCTGGTAGAGAGAACGACACACGGTGCATTACGCCATCTAAGCCACCAATGTTGTTTGCACGAGTATGTCCAGAAGCAATGACTTTCAAACCACCACCTGATTGGTCTTTCGCGTTGTCCGGCGCAGATACTGGGATATCGAATTGGAATTCAGTACCGCCAGGGATCGCTTGACCAGTGTTGTTCGTAAACGTGATTTTCGGGTTAATTGGGTAGTTTTGATCGCCAACTTTGAAGCCGCCAACACTAACAGTAATGTCTACTGCTTCAGTTGGTGTTGGACCAGTCGCTACTTTATTACCGTAAGGCGTCGCAGACTTAAACTTGTCGTAGATAGCTTTGGTCATAGTGTTACCCATGTGGTATTCACCATTACCTGCCGCACAAGCTTGTTCAGTGGCATCTACTGCCGTACGATTACCATTTGCATCCAGTACGTAACAGTTGTAATCACCGGCTAGTTCCCAGAACATGATACCGCCGATCTCTTTATCGATAACGTAATCGGCTTTCACCTCGATAGAAGCTTTATCTTCCGTAGATAGGAATACGCTCTTCTCTGCATTCCACAACCAAGGTGCCACAGCAACGCTATCGTAATGACGGGTATAAGTACCAACAAACTTATCTGAAGGATTGTTGACAGGGTCGAGACCGTAAGCAGCTGCGTAAGAGCCCCAAATACCGTTTTCTAGGTTCTTAGCATGCCACATTGGGTTAGAACCAGCGCCCATTTCGTTTCCTTTAGGGTCGGTATCATGCCACATGTTGTCGATACCAATAGCGCCGTGACCACAGTTGTTCTTCTCACCTTCACCTGTGCCCGGTTGGCACTCTGCTTGGTTTGGTAGTGCCGCTCGGCCCCAAAGGCCATTGTCGCCACCAGTAACACCTTGCCAACCACGGGTGTAGTAAGGAACACCAATGTTGATACGACCTGCTGGCATAGAGCCACGGAAGTAATGGTAAGCCCAGTCTGTGTTCAAGTAACCGATACCACCGTATGCAGCAGTGCCGTATACGTTCCACTGCGCTAGCTCAGAGTCTTTACCTGTATCGAATAAAGCCGCGTTATGACCAACGTGATCATTCCAAGCCCCATGCAAGTCGTAAGACATGATGTTTACGTAGTCTAGGTACTTAGTTACATCGAAGGTTTCCATCCCACGTAGCAAGTAACCTGAAGATGGTGCTGCGATAGTCAGCATATAATGAATACCATCTTGCGCGGATGCCGCATCAAGTTTCTCACGCAATACTTTCATCAGCTCTTGGTAAGACGCCCATAAATACTGACGACGTGGTTCCATGAAGTCTTTGTCGTAAGGGTTACCAGCACCAGCCATTGACGTCGGGTATTCATAGTCAATATCCAGGCCATCGAACTTGTACTGACGCATCATTTCAACGGCAGAAGTTGCGAACTTCTCAATACCAGCATGATTAATAGAACCGTCCGCATTCGTCGTCATGGTGTAGAAGCCACCATCAGCTACACGATCGCCGTTCGTATCGAAGTGACCGCCCGTTTCAGCCCAACCACCAATCGAGATTAGCGTTTTAACATCATGTTTTTGCTTGTAAGTTGCTAGTGCACCAAAATGACCTTTAAAACCAAGAGCAGGATCTACCTCAACGCCTGGCCAAGTTTTACCTGTAGCAGGGTTGTTAGGATCATTAACGTCGCCAACGTTTACTTTGCCGTCAGAACCAATGCTCACAAACGCGTAGTTAATGTGAGTAAGTTGTTCCCAAGGAATGTCTTTAACAAGGTAAGTCGCTTGTGGGTCGTCACCTGATCGCCAACTGGTGAAGTAGCCGATTACACGACGTGGGTGATCAGCCCCCATTTTCTCACGACCTTCTTCATCATAAATAGAACAGTAAGGAACATCTACACCCGTTGTTTGATAAAGACCATCAGGACGACAATTAGATGTCACTGCGCCGCCGTTTACTGTTAACGTCGCAATTGCAGAATCTGCTGTTGCTCCAGCATCATCGGTTGCTCTCGCATAAACACTTAATGAGCCAGCTTGTGAAGGGGTTACATCCAGCGTGTATGGCGCTGTTGTAGCAGTGCCAGCAAGCACACCTGCAACATAAAAATCAACTTTAGCAACGGTACCATCCGCATCCGTAGCATTTGCAGTCAGTGTTACGGAACCACCCAGGTCAATAGAGCTCGCAGAAAGCGCGACATCCACTGTCGGCGCTTCGTTACCAGGTTGCGCTGATGCCACAGTTAACGTCACAACACTTGCCGTACTAACGGCACCTGCATCGTCATAGGCTTTAGTAGAGAACTCGTGCTGTCCTTCAGTTGCTGTCCACGATGCAGCATACGGCGCAGACGTTGCCTGACCAACTAATACACCATCAACAAAGAACTCTACTTTGCTAACAGTCCCATCAGTATCTGCCGCATCTGCAGCTAGGTTAACAACATCACCCGCAGTCACAGAAGCCGACGCAGAAGGCGATGTCAGAGTAACCGTCGGGACTTCATTCTGAGGTGGTTCAACCGGTCCAGCGCCATCACAAGCGCCAAGTGTTTCCCACTCGCCCCACTCACCAGATTGCGCTGGATTGTTGTTTTGCGTCCAGTAACGCGCTTTATAAGCATTACCTTCATGCTGAACTTGGTCGCCACCGTTATAAACTTTTGATGATTGCCAAGTTTCTAGAGGGGCACAGTCAACTGCTGCGTAGCTATTGAAGGCCATAAGACAAGAAGCGGTGAGTGTGCTTAGTGTGAACACGTTTTTCACTGCGTTGCCGTTTTTAAGGTGCATAATCGCTCTTCCTTAAGTTATTGTTAAAACAATACTAAATGCGCTAAACGAAGCGCATCTATACTTTTATTTCGACGTAAAATAACTTAAGTACAAGTTGGTGATTTCACACTATCTATTTACGAGTTTTCCACACCGCCTCGCAACAATCCACTAAATGATTGCAACAACGTACCTATTATTTGGCACCAGTAACTAATTTTATAACTCAAATAAATATGTCACTCGCAAATTAATAAAAAAGGTAAAAAAAGTCGCCATTTTGAAATAAAGATCACTAAGCCTTTGTTGACCTTGGCGTTTCATTAAAATGCCGCTTGTACTCGCGACTAAACTGTGATGGGCTCGTGTACCCGACCATTCTCGCTGCATCATTAACACGTCTCCCCTCTAACTGGATCAATTCGCGCGCTTTGTTAAGTCGAACTTTCTTAATATATTGCAACGGAGATTCAAGCGTGACATTGCGAAATGCTTGATGGAAAGCAGACACACTCATGTTGGCTTCTTCAGCCAATGCTTGTACGTTCAACTGTTCATGATACGCTTGATGTACACGATTTAGTGCTTTAGCTACCCTCGCGTAAGAACCTTCTTGATGTGCTAGGTCAAATAAAACATACCCCTCTTTGCTCACCAAAGTACGATACACAATTTCCTCAAGAAGCAACTCGCCAAGCATGATGACATCAAGCTCGTTACACATTGCTTTCATTAACCGTTTGCACGCATCCAACATACCTTCATTCATACGTACCGACTTAAGGCCGCAACGGGTAGCATCCAGACACTTATTACTGAATTTTTCAGCCTCTAATTTTTTAACGAGTTTATGAAGAAGCGTTGGCGAAATATCTATCGAAATGCCAAGTAAAGGCTCATTGTTTGTCGCAAACGCTTCGCACTCTAGTGGCATGGGAACCCCGACAACAAGGTAATCATCGGGCCCATATTGCACTGGTGTATCACCAATATGAATGTTCTTATGCCCTTGACCCAATACGATGATGCCGGACTGATAGACAAACGGCTGGCGATGATTCCCTTTGCTACTGCGATAAAACCATACGCCATCTATCGCTGTTTTCTTCATACCTTCTAGGTCATGCAGCCCCTGCTTTTCAACATATTGCTGCATGATATCTGCGAGAGTGTGCATTAGAGCGCTCCATCAATGACCAACGAGTTTGGTCTCTATTATCGTTTCGAGCACTATACTTCCTCTCGACTTTAACTTTCTAGCTCAAGAGCATTAATTTTGTAGAAATAGGCAAATTATTTGCAGAAATCGACCTGTTAACCATCATTAATCAGGACTAATATGCATGTATTCAATCTCCTTCACTGGAAGCAAGAGGGCTAATAATGAACTTTTCTTATGTAAACCCAACCAAGATTTTCTTTGGTCAAAAACAAATCGCAGCAATCAAAGAAGCTATCCCATCCGACCAAAAAGTTTTAGTGGTATACGGTGGTGGCTCCATCAAAAAAAATGGCGTGTACGACCAAGTAGCAGAAGCTCTTGAGGGACATGAATGGCTAGAGTTTTCAGGTGTTGAACCAAACCCAACCAAAGAAACACTCGATAAAGCAGTCGCAATGGTAAAAGAGCATGGCGTTGACTTTATTTTAGCGGTAGGTGGTGGTTCAGTCATCGATGGCTCCAAATACGTAGCAGCGGCATCAAAGTATGATGGTGATGGTTGGGATATCATGATTGGTAAGCACCAAGTCACTGAAGCGACGCCTCTAGCTGCAATTTTGACATTGCCAGCAACAGGCTCAGAGTCAAACATGGGCGCAGTTATCACTAAAAAAGAAACTCAAGACAAACTTCCGTTCATGTCTCCAGCAGTGCAGCCAAAATTTGCCGTGTTAGACCCAGATGTAATGAAAACACTGCCAGAACGCCAGCTTATCAACGGCATTGTTGACGCATGGGTGCACGTATGTGAGCAATACTTGACGCTTCCTACCGGTGCAATGGTTCAAGATGGTTACGCAGAAACACTGCTGAAAACCTTAAAAACACTCGGAGAACAGTTTGCGGAACGAGACGACGATATGTGGCGCGCAAACTTAATGTGGTCTGCTAACCAAGCATTGAATGGGTTAATTGGTAGTGGCGTTCCACAAGACTGGGCGACACATATGATCGGCCATGAATTAACCGCTCTATGGGGCGTTGATCATGCGCGTTCTCTTGCAATTGTCCAACCGTCGTTACTTCGTAACCAAATGCAGTTTAAGCGCCCTAAGTTAGAACAAATGGGTCGCAACGTATTTGGTCTTGAAGCAGGTGAGGATTTAGCAGAGCGCACAATCGAATCTATCGAAGCGTTTTATCATCAACTTGATGTCGCAACTAAGCTCGAAAACTATGGTGAGAGCCGTGAACAAGCTATCGATGCCATCATTGATCAACTAAACAAACACGGCATGACTGTTTTAGGTGAAAACCAGGCGATCACACTTGAACGTAGCCGAGAAATCTTAGAGTTAGCTGTCTCATAACTGCAACAATTCTTCACTGCCCTTCCTAGGGTTTAACGGTATTGTGACTTAACAGTCACAATACCGTTTTTTTATGCTATTTTGTAAGCCACATCACGTTCAAAACGAGGAGGCTTCTAAAAACAACGATTCCCTCCAGACAAAAAATCGGCCGTGTTGGTTAGTAAAGAGACAACTGTCCAGCTTTACACAAATAAAAATAATTGAGATCAAAGAACGAGTTAACTCGTTAATTAAGTTTTGATTTGTTGTAGTGATGTACTACATAATTTTGTCTGTTCGAGAAAACACTTTATGTGGCTAGTTGTTGTCGTATTAGCATTCATACATATCATCAGTATCCGTAAAGGCTCTAAATGGCTCTTTTACGTTTCTAAACCATTACCAGTGCTCTGTATGCTTGGTATTTTAATTCAGTCCCCGGCTTACCCAATGCCATATGCGCATTGGATTTTGATTGGCTTATCGCTCTCGTTGCTTGGTGACGTGTTATTAATGCTCCCTAGAGACAAGTTCATTACAGGATTAGTGCTCTTTTGCTCTGCCCATCTCTCCTATAGTTATGGTTTTGCCATCATGTCAGCGTGGCATTTTACACCTTGGCTCCCAATTGCCTTGTTCGGACTCGGTATATGCGTCTACTGGTTGTTCCGACCGGATCTCGGTAAAGAAAAACGGCCAGTTGCTAGTTATATATTGGTACTGATGACTATGTGCTGGGCTTCGATCGAGTATTATTTGAGTGGGAAAACACAATCCTCCTCTTTTGCAGTGCTCGGAAGCTTTATCTTTATTATCTCTGGCATCGTATTGGCTTTCGAACGCTTTGGAGGACGGTCAATATTTTCACGACAAGTTGTCATGGTGACCTACTATTCTGCACAGACACTAATGGTTATGTCTGTTGTTGCGATTGTTGTTCGTTATCCGTATCTCGTTGAACTGAGTTAGTCATACTCTAGACTGCACCAACATTAAAGAAACATGGATGTATCTTGTAATCGATCTGAATAGAGTCTTAAAATCATCGCCTAAACATTAGCTTATTCTTAATGAAATTATGCGCACAACTTGCTATTGTAAAAGGATATTTTTCCGTTATAGCGTGCCCCTTTGAAAGAGAATACTCCCGTCGTTGAGTTTAGCGACGTAAACAAGTGGTATGGCGATTACCACGCTCTAAAAGATATCAACTTCTCCGTGCATTCTGGCGAGATCGTCGTGGTGTGTGGCCCTTCTGGTTCAGGAAAGTCAACGCTCATTCGTTGCATCAACCATCTTGAATCGATTCAAGAAGGCCAGCTTCATGTGTTCGGCCAGCCTTCTCACGCAAAATCTCTCAAGCCCGGTAAAATCGGCATGGTGTTCCAACACTTTCACCTTTTTCCTCACTTGACTGTACTGGAAAACCTCACCTTAGCGCCGATTCGCACACTCAAATTATCAAAACAAGAAGCTGAAAAACGCGCAAAACATTACCTAAAGCGAGTCAATATTGAAGAGCAAGCGAGTAAGTATCCTATCCAGCTTTCTGGCGGTCAGCAGCAACGCGTCGCGATTGCCCGCTCCTTGTGTATGGAACCGGATTTACTCCTGTTTGACGAGCCAACTTCAGCGCTTGATCCGGAAATGATCAACGAAGTGTTGGATGTCATGGTTGAGCTGGCTCAAAGCGGAATGACGATGATTTGCGTCACGCATGAAATGGGATTTGCCAAAAAAGTAGCGAACCGCGTGGTATTTATGGATGAAGGCCAAATCGTGGAAATGAACTCTCCAGTCGCCTTATTTGAGACACCACAGCATCCACGCACCCAAGCATTTTTGAACCAAATTTTAAGTTACTGATGATAGTTCGCGTAATCAAACCTGTCCTTCAAGCTTTACTGCAAATGACGCTCCTCTTCATCGCGATTGTGTGGGTGTTGGACTCTGGTGCCGACGCTATGGGCTATCAATGGCAATGGGAGCGCGTACCTGATTACATCGCTTTTTATGAAGATGGCGAATGGTGGCCGGCAGAACTTATTGATGGGCTATTGGTCACGCTTAACATCTCGGCTATTAGTCTATTTTTTACCTTAGTATTAGGGTTGGTCACCGCGTTACTAAGGCTTAGCGATTCGAAAGTCGGCAATATTATTGGTACAACTTACGTCGAAGTAATACGTAACACGCCGTTGTTGGTGCAAATCTATTTACTCTACTTCGTGTTTGGCCCCGTGATTGGTTTGGACCGATTCAGCACCGCCGTTTTGGCATTATCCCTTTTCCAAGGTGCCTACACCGCGGAAATATTCCGTGCAGGTTTAAACAGTATTCCTAAAGGGCAATTCGAAGCAGCACAAACTCTCGGACTATCACCGTTTTACACCTACAAAGACGTAATTTTGCCTCAGGTTTTACAGCGCACATTACCGCCATTAACCAATGAAGTGGTTTCTTTGATCAAAAACTCTTCCATTGTAAGCGTGATGGCGATTTTTGATCTAACAACACAGGCACGCAACATCGTCTCAGAGACGGCGATGCCGTTTGAAATTTGGTTTACCGTGGCAGCAATTTATCTTGCTCTCACTCTGTCACTTTCTGGCTTGTCTGCATGGCTAGAACACAAACTCGGAGCCAGTTGGCGCAAATTATAAGGAGATAACATGAAGTTATTCAAAGCGACCATTACTGCATTATTAGGGCTAGCCATCGCTATGCCTACAATCGCGAAAGAAGATGTTGCCACACCCAATGTAGATCAAATCAAAGAACGAGGCACTTTGCGCGTTGGTATGTCAACATTTGTACCTTGGGCAATGCGTAACAAGCAAGGTGAGTTAATAGGTTTTGAAATCGATGTGGCCAAACGCTTAGCACAAGATTCAGGTTTGAAAGTGGAATTCGTACCGACTGCGTGGGATGGCATTATTCCCGCACTACTGGCGAAAAAGTTCGACGTGATCATCGGTGGCATGTCTGTTACGCCTGAGCGTTCCAAAAGCGTGTTGTTTACTGAGGCCTACTCGCACTCAGGCGTTCAAGTAGCAGCAAACAAAGAACTCGCCTCTGATTTTAGCAAATTCTCCGATTTTGACTCACGACGCGTAAAAATTGCGGCTCGTCGCGGCGCATTCACCGTTCAAGTAGCCAGAGAAACCTTCCCGAAAGCGAAGATCCTGCAATTTGATGACGACGCGCAAGCGTTCCAAGAGGTGCTGAATGGTAACGCCCACGCGGTCATTGCTTCTAGCCCAAAACCAGAACATGAGACAGTGAAACACAGCGACAAACTATTCCTTCCATTCTCTGAGCGACTATCACAAGGTAACGAAGCCTTTGCAGTTCGCTTGGGGGAAGAAGATAAAAAGGCCTTTTTCAATAAATGGATTGAAGCAAGAACCCAAGATGGATGGTTAAAACAACGTTATGAATACTGGTTCTCGACATTAGATTGGCAAGATCAAGTCGCGCAAGGCCAGTAATCTAAATGGCTCGTGGACGCCGCGAGCCTATACTCTCCAATCATCCATTTTACTTTTCCATAACTTATCGGAGTCAAATTTTTGGGCGAACACACTACCACTCGCACAGCACCCGCGAAATCCAGCACAGGCTACCTTTTACCGCAATTAAACACACTAGACTGGGTACTACTTGTTATGTGCGGTATCGGTGGTGTTTGGCTGTACCATCGGTCCGCTGTTGGTGTGCATTATTTGTGGCAGTGGAAAGAGGCGCTTGAATTACTTTTCACACCTAGAGCAGATGGTGGTTTGCCCTACTTCTTCCAAGGTTTGATTTCGACGTTAAGGCTCAGTATTTGGGGCATCAGCTTCGCATTAGTGTTTGGCACTTTGTTAGGCTTAGCACGCTTCTCTCGTTCCGTTTGGTTGCGCACACCCGCCAATGCGTTTATCCAGTTAGTGAGAAACATCCCTCCGTTGGTGTTTGTTTTTATTTTCTACTTTTTCATTTCTAACCAATTGATCCCGTTACTCGGTTTGGAAGATCTTCTACGAAACTACAACGGCGAACCAAATGCGCTACAGCGCTTTCTGTTTGGGCCTTCTAACCTTTGGGAAAACCTTGCCTCTGGCATGTTATGCGTCGGCTTACTCTCTTCTGCCTACATTGCAGAAGTTGTGCGCGGTGGTTTACAAAGTATCGACCAAGGTCAGTGGGAGGCGGCTGACTCATTGGGCTTGTCTCGATGGGTGAAATACCGATTTGTTATCGCGCCACAGGTGCTTAAATCAATAACACCTGCACTTGCCGGTCAAACCATCTCTTTGGTGAAAGACACCTCTATTGTTTCACTGATTTCGATACAAGAAATGACGTTTGTTGGGACAGAGATGGCAAATTCATCAGGGTATATATTTGAAATTTGGTTGATTGTCGGCCTTGCTTACTTCTTAATCTGTTTTGGTCTGTCACTTATTTTCCGCCATATTGAAGCAAAATCGGAAGCCATTTCAAATTAACTCAACCGCATATGTAATTAGGCACATTTGATTCTTCAAATCAGAATTGCACCCTGTTACATTGGCAAGATGCTAAATTTTCGGCGTTTTTCATGGAGTTAAAGAATCAATCCGACTACGAGCGATACATAAAACAAGATAATCTTGGTGAATATTACGTAGTTCTCAATCAATTCACTTTTCACAGTGTTTATCAGCCAATTTTTGATAGACGCCAACGTATTATTGGTATGGAAGCCTTACTGCGTATTCGTGGCATTGATGGTTCCCTAATTCGTCCTGACGTGTTTCTGGCCAATAATGGTCTTGATCCCTACTTTCGCTTATGTGTAGAGTTTTTATCTAGAGCAATGCACATTCGAAATTTCGCACGCTATTTCGCAGGGACGCCGATCAAACTGTTTCTTAACGTCATGCCTCAAACGCTACTCACACTAACCAAAGACATGGGCTTTAAAGATAACGGCCTGCTTTACAAACGCCTTTCCGAACTTGGTATGAGCCCATCAGACGTAGTTTTTGAAGTAGTCGAAGAGTCATGCGGAGATACGGATTTATTAATCAAAGCCGTACAGTTAATGAAAGCAAATGGTTTTATCTTTGCTATCGATGATTTTGGCGCCCAACATTCTGATATCGCACGTGTTCAGCAGCTCTGCCCTGACATCATCAAAATCGATCGTTCCTATTTGCTAGACTACTGCGCCGGAGAAACCTTTTCCATACATAGCGCCGTTGATCTAGCGGATCATATGGGAGCAAAAGTCATTATAGAAGGGGTTGAAGAAGACGTGCAGCTACAAGCTATGTATCAACTTAATTTGGATTATTACCAAGGCTTTTACTTAGGAAAGCCTTGCGCCATTCATCACTGGACAGATAGCCTAAACATCGAGACGACAGTGCATTAACACTGCCCACTTACAGCACAGTGAAACCAAAAAAGCGCCGATATAATATGCTCGGCGCTTTTTAGTTTTACTCAGATGTCACTTATTTAGTTAAGCGTTCATTTCCCTAGAAAAAATCAATAGAATTACGTCCGCTCTTCGGATCACGAGTGGCTTGCGGTTTGTCTTCTTTTTTGCCTTTCTTAGCAGACTGAGACAACGCTTCTTTCTGCGCTTTACGCTCTTTATGTGCCGCTTTACGGCCTGTTGATTTAGGCCCAGAGGCTTTAGGTGACTTACTTTGACGAGACTTATCTTTACGAGAAGACTGTGCTTCTTTTTTCGCTTTCTTTTCTGCTTTTTGCTCTGCCGTTTCAGGTTCGGTTACTGGCGCATCGCAAACCACAACATAATATTCCTGGTTAAACTCAAAAAAGTCACCATCATACATCTTGCGGCGCTTACGTGTTTCTAGTTCACCATTCACCGCAACGTAGCCTTCCTCGATGATATGTTTTGCTTCGCCGCCACCGCTGACCAAGTTTGCGATTTTAAAAAGCTTGTACAGTTCGATTGGATGCGCATCAACATCGATGCCAATCGCTTCGATCTCAATCTCTTCGCCTTCTAAATACTCTTCGTGGTCGTAATCTTGGGTCATGTTACTTACTCTTACTATTTGATGCCCTGAAGTTTAAACGCAATGCTTAAAAATAGAAACCTCTGCCGATGTTCAATCACCGATTCGCCTTGGCGTTTGAGCACCTCTTAACCCATTTAACTTGTCGCTTGTTAGCTTGTATACCGATGCGTAGCTCAAACGAAGATGCAATTACGCAACCTGAAGGTATATACTCTCTAAGTTATTGTTGAAAAGAGCGAATACTTTGTCTCAACCAAGTAGAATTACCTTTGTCA
Source organism: Vibrio sp. 1069 (assembly GCF_033340555.1). NCBI lineage: Bacteria > Pseudomonadati > Pseudomonadota > Gammaproteobacteria > Vibrionales > Vibrionaceae > Vibrio > Vibrio sp. 1069. The sequence continues at coordinate 315,270 of NZ_JAWOWP010000002.1, read as the reverse complement.
CTGCGAACTTGTTTAATTTTGTCGCACCGCCTAACGCCTACTATGATTTCGAGAACATATACTCGTTAGAGCAATGGCGAGACAAACTTTCGTGGACGCAACGTCAAGTTGAAAAACTGGAAGGCGACGTGATTGGCTTACAAGAAGTATTCAGTATCGAGAAGACCCAGGCATTCTTTTCAACCATCGGCTACCCCTACTTTGCGACCGTTGACACCCCACATGTTGAAGATGAGTACATTTACTCAAGCCCTGTTGTGGCAATCGCATCTCGGTTTCCAATAGAAAAAGTACAAGCGGTAGAGTTTGACTTAGCAACGCTTGAGCCTTTTGGAGTAAGTGTTGTTCCAGAGTTCAGTCGCAAACCTATCTATGCCCAAGTAATACATCCTGTACTTGGTCATATCGCCGTTTACGTAACGCACCTGAAATCTCAACGCCCAGCCGACTCAGAACAACCAGAAACGTCTAGCACGATTATTGGGCGCTGGTTATCCACCCAGCAAAGAGGCTGGGAAGCAGCGATGTTAAGAGACGCGATGCAAAAGAGGTATCGAAAAGAACCAATGCCGACAGTGTTAATGGGCGATATGAATCAACCTATCACTCCTATCAGCGTTAACAGCGCATTGGTATCCAACACTGGTGACAGCGTCACTGAATTACAACTCAAAGATGGTTGGTTATTGCAAAGTGACACCCTGAAGGATGAACGCCCAGCCACGCACTATCATTTTTCCACTGGGAATGTACTCGACTATATCTTGCTCTCACAAGAGTTTGACACCTTATCAGATATATCGGTTGCCGAGGTTGTTGACTATCAGGTGTCTAACCAACATCTGATCAACCCGATTTATGACAGAGATAAAAACGCCAGCGACCACGCATTTGTGGCGCTGACGGCTGAAGTAAAGCTTTGAGCAACCTATTTAGTTACTTAGTGACGTTTCACAATTTTACGCGGGATAAGTTCTACGCCAGGCTTGTAACGCTTGGCGGAAGCGTTGAGTGCTAACTCCATTGCGCTGTCCGCGATCAACTCAAACTGTTGAGGCAAAGAGTTGATTTTCACAGGCAAGAAGTCCAGCAGTCGATTATCACCAAATGTCGCTAAACGCACCTTTCCCATCAGTTCTGGTTTTTCTAGCATTACATCCAACACACCTTCTAGCAGTGTGTATGACGTTGTAACAATGGCATCTGGCAATGCGTTCTCTATTAACCATCTCTCTAAGACTTTCTTGCCTTCTTCCCGGGAGAAGTGTTGTCCATAACCCACTGTTGCCGTTTTGCCACCTTGTTGAGAAGCAGATAGAAAACCGAGCTCACGCTCTTTTGAGACTTGAAGATCTTGCAATGCACCGATTAAGCCAATGGACTTAATATCCTCTGACAGTACTGACTGAGTGAGTTCAAGTGCGGCATCAAAATCTTCGCTGATGACACAACAAAAGTGCTCATCATCCATTGGACGGTCTAGCGCGATAACTGGCGTACCAGAATTTTGCAACTTAAGGTAATACTCGTTTGCAGTGGGCATACCACTTGCCACAAACAACGCATCAATGCGACGACTGACTAATGCTTCCGCCACCTTTTGCTCTGTATCAGGATCATCATCAGAGCAGCCAATCAAAATTTGGTACCCCGCTTTCCGAGAGTTCTGCTCTATCAGCTTTGCAAGACGCGCATAACTGGTGTTCTCTAAGTCTGGGATGATAAGCCCAAATGAGCGTGAATTACCTGCCCGCAAGGAAGACGCCGCATGATCTGGCTTATAATTGTACTCATCTACAACGGCCATCACCTTTTTCTGAGTCTTCTCGCTGATGCGGTATTTCTGCGCTTTTCCGTTAATCACATAGCTTGCAGTTGTCTTAGAAACACCCGCTAATTTGGCTATTTCATCCAGTGTCATATTCTAAACCTTATTCTGTGCGCGCGATCATATTAATACATCAACGATCTTTCGATAAGTTGAATTATAAGCTGAACCGATTCAGTATAAAAGCTGAAAGGATTCAGCAAAACTTAAAAATTGACGTAAATCACCCGAACACGCAACAAACCAATTTGTGAGCTAGGCTATAGGACAGCGGCAAAGGCTCGTTTGTTAACGTCAGTTTTTAAAACAGTTTTTCTGAGTCTTTTAAAAAATTTACCAACAAGCTGAATCGATTTAGCTTGAAATATAAAAGGTTTGAGGAGTGATAAGCGCTCAGAAGAAGCGGCGTTCAACTTCTCACACAGAATACATTTTTAAATTGATACCTTAAGGCTGGAGAAGCACCATGCTTAAGCTAAATAAGAACGACATTACCCTCTCGCAATCAGCGACAGATAAGTTTGAAGCAATAAAGAGTATTGCTCATAGCCTGACTGATAAAGGCCTAGTTGAGCAAGGTTACGTTGAAGGCATGCTAAACCGTGAAAACCAAAACTCTACGTTTTTGGGGAACGGTATTGCCATACCGCACGGTACAACCGACACTCGTGCAATGGTGAAAACAACGGGTGTTGCTGTGCACCACTTCCCACAAGGTGTCGACTGGGGTGATGGCAATACTGTGTTCGTCGCTATCGGTATCGCAGCTAAATCTGATGAGCACCTTGGCATTCTTAAACAGCTCACCAAAGTGCTAGGCGCAGATGGCGTAGAAGAACGTCTGCGTAATGCAAAAAATGAAGACGAAATCATCGCCCTACTGCACGGTGATGTTCAGCTTGAAGCAGACTTTGACGCTTCTTTAATTCAACTGATGTTCCCTGCGAGCGACATGCTACAGATGAGTGCTGTTGCTGGTGGTCTGTTGAAAAATACGGGATGTGCTGATAACGAATTCGTTGCAGATCTCGTTACCAAACAACCAACTCACTTAGGTAATGGCCTGTGGTTAATTGGCAGTGACAAACATGTCACTCGCACAGGTGTGTCATTTGTCTCGACGGCAAACGACTGCGAATATGAAGGTCAAAAAGTGCGTGCACTTGTCGCGTTCGCGGCATGTAACAATGCTCACCAACCTATCCTAAAAACGCTTTCTAATATTGTGTTTAACAATGAACACGGCAAGCTTTTAGATGCATCAGTAGAACAGATTCTTGCTTTGTTCAAAGGTGAAGAAGTCACAGCTGCATCTTCAGAAGAAGGCAATACCGCTGTATTTAAAATCAAAAACTCTCACGGCCTACATGCTCGTCCGGGGGCAATGTTAGTCGCAGAAGCGAAAAAGTTTGAATCCACTATACGTGTTTCCAACCTAGACGGAGATGGAAAAGCAGTAAACGCGAAGAGCCTAATGAAAGTCATCGCGCTGGGCGTTAAGCACGGTCACCAACTTCAATTTACAGCAGAAGGCCCTGATGCGCCGCAAGCCTTGGAGTCTATCGGAAATGCAATCGCTTCTGGCCTTGGTGAAGGTTAAGGATCCGATATGACAAAAAAAACAAATAAGGTTGTCACTATTACGCTCAACCCAGCATTGGATTTAACAGGTTCAGTAAATGAACTAAACGTTGGTTCCGTGAGCTTAGTACAGCAAAGCAATCTCCACGCTGCTGGTAAAGGTGTCAACGTAGCAAAAGTATTGAGCGATTTAGGCGCAGACGTCACGGTTACCGGCTTTCTCGGTAAAGATAACCCTGAGCTATTTCATCAGCTTTTCAATGACATCAACGTTAAGAATGAATTTGTGGAAGTAAAGGGTGCCACTCGTATCAACGTTAAGCTGGTTGAGGCCAATGGCAACGTCAGTGATATCAACTTCCCTGGCGTTCAAGTAGCGGCCGACGAAATTACTCGCTTTGAGGAGACACTATTTCGTCTAGCGGAGACGCATGATTACTTTGTATTGGCAGGCAGCCTACCGGGCGGTGTTACTGCAGAGCAATGCGCTGCATGGATAGAAGCACTGCATCAACAAGGCAAAAAGGTGTTGTTCGACAGTAGCAAAGCCGCATTGAAGTCAGGTATTGATGCTCACCCATGGTTAATTAAACCTAACGATGAAGAACTTGGTGATTTTGTTGGCGAACATCTAGCAACACCTGAACAGTGCCAAGCTGCAGCGCAAACACTGAGCGACAAAGGCATAGAAAACATCGTGGTTTCTATGGGACCTGACGGTGTTATGTGGCTCAACCAAGGCGAATGGCTTAGTGCAAAACCGCCTCGAATGCATGTCGTGAGCACCGTTGGCGCAGGCGATACGCTGGTCGCTGGCTTGTGTTGGGGCCACATGCAACTGATGCCTAAAAACGATTTATTGCGCTTCGCTACGGCACTTTCTGCTTTGGCAGTTAGTCAAGTTGGCGTAGGGCTAACCAGTCAGGAAGAACTGGAAAATATCAAGCGACAAACTGAAGTTAGCGCGCTTTACCCTATTACAAACTTAGAACAAAACTAAGGAACAGAAGGTTATCGTATGAATATTGCCATTATTACTGCCTGTCCGAGCGGTGTAGCAAATAGCATCCTTGCGGCAGGATTACTAGAACAAGCCGCCGCAAAATTAAACTGGAATGCCAAAATAGAATGTCAATCAAGTGTGGTTGAACCAACACTATTGACGGAAGCTGACGTTGAACAAGCAGAAGTCATTGTCATTGCGGCAAATACTAGCGTCGACACTTCTCGTTTTGTAGGAAAAAAGGTTTACCAAGCGGAAATTAGCGAAGTAGCAAAAGACGCAACTGCGTTTCTCCAGCAAGCGGTTGAAAACGCCACTTTACTTGAAAAAGCAACCACACTTGCAGCCCCTATCACTACAGATACAACATCAGCATCAAAGAAGATTGTTGCAATCACGGCATGCCCTACTGGCGTTGCGCATACCTTTATGGCGGCAGAAGCTTTAGAAGAAGAAGGCAAGTGTCGTGGCCATCAAATCAAGGTGGAAACTCGTGGTTCAGTTGGCGCTAAAAACCAACTGACTGAGCAAGAAATTGCAGACGCCGATCTGGTGATCATTGCTGCGGATATTGAAGTGCCACTTGATCGCTTTAACGGCAAAAAGATGTACCGCACGAAAACAGGTCCAGCTCTGAAGAAAACAGCCGAAGAGATGGACAAAGCATTCGAGCAAGCCACGGTGTATCAACATTCTGGTTCAGCTAACTCTTCATCTTCCACCGAAGAGAAAAAAGGCGCTTACAAACACCTAATGACGGGTGTTTCGCACATGCTTCCTGTCGTCGTTGCAGGTGGTTTGATCATCGCTCTATCTTTCGTGTTCGGTATTGAAGCATTTAAAGAAGAAGGCACACTAGCAGCAGCCTTGATGAACATTGGTGGTGGCTCTGCATTCGCATTGATGATTCCTGTACTTGCTGGTTACATCGCGTTCTCAATTGCTGACCGTCCGGGTCTGGCTCCTGGTCTTGTTGGCGGTATGCTAGCAAGTTCAACGGGTGCTGGTTTCCTAGGTGGTATCGCAGCTGGCTTCATTGCCGGTTATGCAGCGAAGCTCCTTGCGGACAAAGTAAAACTCCCACAATCGATGGAAGCGCTTAAACCAATTCTGATCATTCCATTTGTAGCAACATTGTTCACTGGCCTTGTCATGATCTACATCGTAGGCGGCCCAGTTTCAGGCATCATGAACGGCCTGACTGACTTCCTAAACAACATGGGTTCTGACAGTGCAGTACTACTGGGTATTATCCTTGGCGCAATGATGTGTTTCGACCTAGGAGGCCCGGTAAACAAAGCCGCTTACGCATTTGGTGTTGGCCTTCTGGCTTCACAAACTTACGCACCAATGGCGGCAATCATGGCCGCAGGTATGGTTCCTGCGCTAGGTATGGGTTTAGCGACCTTCATTGCGAAGAACAAATTTGAACAAAATGAACGTGAGGCAGGTAAAGCATCATTTGTCTTGGGCCTGTGTTTCATCTCTGAAGGCGCAATTCCATTTGCTGCGAAAGATCCAATGCGCGTGATTCCATCTTGTATGGCAGGTGGCGCGCTTACTGGTGCCCTATCGATGCTATTCGGTGCGAAATTAATGGCACCACACGGCGGTCTATTCGTGCTGCTAATTCCTAACGCAATTTCACCAGTATTAATGTATTTAGTGGCTATTGCAGCGGGTACAGCGGTAACTGGCTTTACTTACGCATTCTTAAAAAGCAAAGCAGAAGCGAAACAAGAAGTCGCAGCTTAATTAGAGCGACTCCGGTTAACAATGCCACCCTCGAATTTGGCATTTAGCACCTCCCTTTAATTCCGGTTAAGGGAGGTGTTTTTTATTCCGCAGCCGGAACGGCTACAATGTCTACTTCCCCACTGCTCATATCCACCGTTGCTTGATAAGCGCTATGCGGGTCACCGTAGTGCTTGAAGGTAAAGTGGTAAACGTTAGCTGGCGTCCACAAGGTTTTTGATTCTGCGGGCAGAATGTCATAGCCGTCTTGCTGATAAAGCTCTGTCGCCATTACATTTGCGATTGCCGCCTGCTGGTTAGCGTCTCGATCCACCTTTGGCTCTAGTGACGGGTTACTTGGATAAGACTCACCGTTGTAACTCATGAGTCGATAGGAGCCATTACTCCAAACGATAAAGTCCTGCCAACCATTACTGTAACTGTCGGCTAGTACAATAGGCGTGCGAGTTACCGACATTCGATTAATAACGTTTCCCTCATTATCAAACATATATGCAGAGCAGCCACCACTACCACAGAAATAGAGATCTTGAAGCAACACTATGTGTTCTGCCTTGCCATCGCTGTTTAGGTCGGCGCTACCCGATAGATAACGTAGATTGTCTTGCTCGAGCGACAGCCCTTCAGGGGCTAAAACCTTACTATCAATCCAACTGGAAATGACTTCAGCACTAACACTGTTGACTTTAGGGGCAGGTTGTTTGGTTTCTGTCGGCATGCTATCCGTCGCGGTGCAGCCAACCAAGGTGAAAGAACCAATGAAGAAGAGTCCGTTTAATATGCGCTTATTCATGTAATCTCAATCTTTGATGTGTCGTTACATGAGTATACGCATGATTTGCATTGTAATCGTAAGAAAATCATTAAAATCAAGCAAATGAATGGTTTGGTATATATTAGTATGATCAAAAAAGCCCCGAAGAAAACCTTCAGGGCTAGGCAGGAAGCTGGCAAATAGCCAGGAGTCCCTATGCAGTGGTCGGTTTTACCCTAAACAGAATTGCAAACATCACTGGCACCACTATCAGTGTCAGTACAGTAGCAAAACCAAGACCTGCCATAATCGTTATTGCCATCGAGCCAAAGAAGGCGTCGAAGACCAGTGGAATCATCCCCAAGATAGTTGTTAGCGCAGCCATACTTACCGGACGAACGCGGCTTATCGCACTATCAACAATCGCGAGGTAAGGATCTTTACCTGACTCCAACTCAAGGTTAATTTGGTCAAGCAACACAATACCGTTTTTCAAAATCATGCCACTTAGGCTTAACAAACCAAGGAATGCTGTAAAACTGAACGGCATGTTCGTGGTAAGCAAACCAAAAGCAACGCCAATGATCGCTAACGGAACGGTGAACCAAATTACCAACGGCTTTTTGATTGAGTTAAACAATAAAATAGTAATGATGAACATCAACAAGTAACCCATCGGCAATGAACCGAATAGGCCTTCTTGTGCATCTTTGGATGATTCGTACTCACCACCCCATGTGATTTCGTATCCTTCTGGAACATGCAATGCCATCACTTTAGGCTGTACACGAGCAAATAAGCTTGCTGCCGTGTCGTCACTCAACACATCATGGTCCGCGAGAACGGTTAACGTACGCTTACGGTCACGACGCTGAATTAGCGGCTCACTCCAATCCAGTTGAACGCCATCAATCACTTGATCAACCGGAATATACGTTTGCAACGAAGGACTCCAAATGGTCACGTTTTGTAGTGATTCAAAATCTACGCGTTCTTCTTCAGGAAGACGTGTCATAATTGGCAACGTATGTGTACCATCACGCAAGTAACCTAAGGTGCTACCACCAAACGTCATTTGCAGTGTGCTTGAAAGATCTTCTTTCGAAATACCTAAGCGACGAGCTTTAGACTCATTGAAAGCGGGTACAAGTTCCTTGGTGCGCTCTCGCCAATCGTGACGAATGTTTCGGGCACCAGGGTCGGTATGAAGGATGTCTTCAACTTGCACCGCCAAGTCACGTAAAACTTGTGGATCAGGGCCAGTAATACGCGCTTCGATCTTAGACGCTGGTGATGGACCAAATTCCATCAATTTAAACTGGAACGTAGGCGCATCAAATGTTTTCGCCAGATTCGCATCTAACTTATGCAGCAAACCAAACATTTTCTCACGATCAGTCGCGCGAACTTGGAACTGAGCGTACGCTTCGTAACTTTTTTCTGGTTGATAGGTTAAAGCAAAACGCTGTAGACCCTGCCCAATCGAAGCAGAAACAAAGTCAATATCATCTTGCTGACGAATGTAGCTTTCGACCTCTTCAGCTTTTTTGATCGTTTCACGGATGTCAGTACCCTCTGGCATCCACATATCCACGTAGAACATCGGCGTATTCGATGGTGGGAAGAACTGCTGTTTTACATTACCAAATGCCACGACAGCACCCACTAATAGCGCCACCATGCCAGCAACGGTAAGCCAGCGGAATCGTAATGCAAATTTCAGCGATGCCCCAAATACGACAAACAACCAGCCTTTATAAGGATCATCTTCGCTAGTACCCTGCTCTTTGTTTTCCTCTTTCAACAAAAGATCGGCAAGGAAAGGCGTCAGTGTAATAGCGGTAATCCAGCTTAAAAATAGTGAGAAACACAGCACCCAGAATAAAGAGCCCATGAACTCACCTGTCGCATCTTGCGACAAGCCGATAGGTGCAAAAGCCGTAATTGCAATAACAGTTGCGCCCAGCAAAGGCCATTGTGTTTGCTTTACAATATCGACAGCCGCTTGAACTTTGGTACGCCCTTTCTTTAGGCCAACCAATATGCCTTCCACGACAACAATCGCGTTATCAACCAGCATACCCAAGGCAATAATTAACGCGCCAAGAGAAATACGATGCAGTTCGATGTTGTTGTAATTCATCAAAATGAAGGTACCAAATACCGTCAATAACAACACAACTCCAATGATGACACCACTGCGTAAACCCATAGTAAACAGCAACACAATGATTACGATCGCCACTGCCTCCGCTAGACTAATTACAAACGCTTTAACAGATTCATCCACCTCATTGGCTTGGTTGTAAAAGTAGTTCATATCGATGCCAGCAGGCTTGATAGACTCAAGGCTCGCGAGCTCCGCATCCAAACGTTCACCAACCTCAACCACGTTCACACCCGATGCAAACGAGATACCGATATTAATCGCTTTTTGACCGTTAAAGAGTACGACGTTGCCTGGCTTCTCTTGAATACCGCGAGAAATCGTTGCTACGTCTTTTAGACGAATTAGATTTCCTGTGTCACGGCCATGAATGATCAGATTTTCTAGTGCTTCTACAGTGTTTAAGGTGCCGCTTGGGCGAATAACAAGGCTTTCGCCATTGACCATCACTTCCCCTGCTGAAACCACATTGTTTTGCTGGTTCAACAAGCTCGAAACCACATTCATGTCTAAGTTCAGTGCAGCAAGGCGATCAAGTGAGATCTCAACGAATAGCATTTCTTGCTGATCGCCCGTGATGTCTACCTTACCAACACCATCAACAAGCTCGATTTCACGGGTCAGGTAATCCGCATAACGTTTCAGCTCTACATAGTCGTAATCGTCACCAGTGAGCATTAACATCACGCCATAAACGTCACCGAAATCATCAATGATCTGTAAAGACTGAACACCTTGAGGCAATGATGGTCGTAAATCATTAATTTTACGGCGCATTTCATCCCAAATTTGCGGCAGTTCATCAGGACCATAGTCCATTTCCATGCTCACCGTTATTTGAGACATACCATTAGAAGACGTAGAGGTAATTTTGTCGATATAAGGGAGTTTTCGAATCTCTTTTTCTAGAGGATACGTCAGCTCTTCTTCAACTTCTTTTGACGTCGCGCCAGGGTATGTTGAGATGATCATGGCATCTTTGATCGTAAATGCCGGGTCTTCTAATCGTCCAAGCTCCAAAAATGACGTTAAACCACCAACAGCAAGGATAATAATGAACAACCAGCTGATGACTTTGTTTTTTATTGAATACTCAGCAATGTTCATTATTGGTTATTCTCCACAACATCCACATGTTTACCTTCGCGTAATTTACGCAGATTTGAATTAATCAGAATATCGCCCTGGCTAACACCTGACGACACAATGGCTCCATTGCCATTCACTTGAGAAATCATGACAGGCACCCGTGTGACAATGTCACCTTCTTTTTTCCACACAAAGAACTCATTCCCTTCACTGCCTGCTTGAAGCGCCGTGACAGGCACACTGTAACCATCAATAGAGGTAATGCCCGCCTTCACCATATCGACCAAAACGCTTACGCTGGTTCCCGGTAATATCTCTGTTTTTGGCTGTGGCATCGTCAAGTACATTTCGTAGGTTTGAGTTTCAGCGTTGGGTTCACTTGTGTGCTCTAAATAGTCCAAAGCAAATCTGCCATCGATGCCGGAAAAGGTTGCTCTAGGCTTGTAGCTCATGCTGTCTGAGTTTGGGTCTACCATCGCTAAAACATTGTCGGAAAGCTCAATACGCACGTAAACCAAATCGTTTTGGTATAGGTTTAACACGGGTTCACCAATTGCCACACGCTCAAAACGTTCTTTGAAAACATCAGATATTTTACCGGCGAACGGGGCGAATAAACGGGTGTAATTCAATTGATTGGTCGCGTTATAGAAAGTAGCCTCAGCTAGCTCTTTATTGGCTGTTAGCTCATCAAGTTCCGCTTTTGAAATCATTTGACGTGCATGCAAGTCTTCACCGCGTTTAAGCTGACGAATTGCAAGTGTGTATTGTGCTTCTGCGTCATTCACGGCTTGCTTCTCTTTGCTATCATCTAGCTTTGCGATCATTTGCCCCTGCTTCACAACGTCACCCGCTTTAACCAATACGTGCTGAACTTCCCCAGCGCGGCGAAATGCCATTGGCGTTTGTTCTGCAGGCACTACTATGCCTTTGAACGCGCGATGTTGACTTTGTACTGGTGCATCCACCGAGATAGTCGACACAAAAAGTGGCTGCTCGACGATAGCTTGGTTTTCATTTTTGCACCCTGTTAAAACTGCAAGTGCAATCGCAGAGATCGTAAGTAGAGAACGTTTCATTAAATGCCTCCCTCACGAACCCAAGCTTTCACCACTTGTCCTTCAACCAGTCTCTCAACACCAGCAATAACAACGTAATCATTGTTATCAAGCCCGGCTTTCACACCACCTGCTGCGTCAAGTGAGACAGTGACTTTATTGACCTGCTGCGTGCTTCTGTCCATTACCCAAACTTCACCTTGCGTCCCATTTTTGTTGACCCAAGCAGACTGAGGTAACGTCATCGCGTCCGATACATGTTGTTTAGCCATGTGTACCTGCCCTGTCATACCTGTCAGCAAATTGCGATCTTCTGGCCGAGTGATGGTCACGATCGCCTCATAACTATTGGTATCGATGTTTGGCTGCGTCGAAATTTCTTTAAATTGCCCAGGAATACGTTTTCCTGGCTCGCTATCCATCGTCACCCACATATCGGAGTTTTGCAGTGACTCAAGTGATACAGATTCCGCATAACTTACAGGCAAGGTGAACGACACATCCAACGTCGTGTTATCAATGAGATTCAAGATCTCCTGCTTCTCTGCTACTACTTGAAACGGGTTGACATAGGTATATGACACAATGCCATCAAACGGTGCATGAATTTTGGTATAGCTCAAATCGGTTTTAGCTTGTTCGTAGTTCGCCAATGCCGCTTTATATTGAGTTTCTTTCTGATCGTACTCATCAGTACTAATGAGTTTTTTTCCGTAAAGGTTTTTCGCGCGGTTCCATTGTGTTTTCGCTAACGCGTACTGCGCTTGAGCGGCATCTAACGCAAGCTGAAGATCTTTAGGGTCTAACGTTGCGAGCACTTCACCTTTTTGGACCTTTTGACCCATGCGTACACGTAATTCATCTACCTCTCCACCAACCTGAAAAGAAAGCTGCGCGCGATGTGTTGCATCAATACGCGCTAAAAAGGCGTGCGAGTCTTCAAGTTCTAGGTCTTTCACCGCCAGTAATTTGACAGGTTTGATTAAAGGTTCAGACGGCTCAGAAATGGCTTTATTACACCCAGTTAGCATCCCAGAAAGACTTAATGTCACCACTGCGCCAACTAAAGTGCGCCTTAAATATTGTTTTCGCACCCGCTTTCTCCGTAGGTTTTATATATTACACAGCCGTGCAGTATAAGCAGAATTTGAAATTGATCAACATATTTTCCAGGTGGATAGCAAATTAATTAGTCAAAGCGTTCGGTTTCTGGTAAAAGTAAGCGCGTGATTAATATTCGGGAAAATTCGAACTATGAATGAAAGAAAGCAGGGGCGTAGAAGTGCTGAAGCAGCAGAACAAACTAAGTGTCTGATCCTTAAAGTGGCAGCAGATATGTTTTGTGAACTTGGTTACGAGCGTGTCTCGCTGCGCAATATCAGTGAAAAGGCTGGTGTTTCACATAGTTTGATCCGTCACCACTTCGGCAGCAAAGAGAAAATCTGGCAAGCGGTTAGCGATGCAATGGACGAGTTCATGCAGTGCTATATGGCTGAACTCATCAATGAAATGCCGGAGAACACACCTTCGAATAGAAAAATTTATCTGTTTATGGTTCGCATGCTAGCATTTGCTCTCGTCAATCCTCATCCAGTACAGATGATCGCCGATGCCATTCGACAAGGCGATGACGGTGCTCTACTGCAGTATTTCTTAAAGTCAAAAGATGAGTTCGCTGCAATATTTACCGGAATTTTCGAGCAGTACAACAGCGAAAACCCTAATGCACAATTTGATCAGTGGGAATCAAAGTGGCAAATGTTGATCTTCGCACATGGTGCTGTCAGTCTCGCGCCAATGATGCAAGAAACATGGCCGGATATTGCAGATAATCGCGAAAAACTGCTGATCAAGCATTGGGAATTGTTTAATACCATTATGGCCTCTCAATTTGGGATCCCAAAAGAAGAGATGATTCATCCGGAAAAGCTTGAAGATATCGTTATTGATATGTGCTGTACTATTGATGAAGCAGTAAACTAAAAGTAAACAAGCGAAAAGAAGACATAAAAAATGCCGAGCTACAAAGCTCGGCATTTTTGTTTCAATTCGTTTTAACCACGGTAGTAGCGTTGTGGTACGAACGGCATTTTTTCAACTGTCATTGGTAGCATTTTGCCACGCACTTCAGCGAACACTTCAGTACCAATCGCCGCCAAATCCGCACGAACATACCCCATTGAGACTGGCTTACCTGCATTCGGGCCCGCCGTACCGCTGGTTACAACGCCAATTTTAACGCCGTCAGCATCAAACAGTTCAACACCTTCACGCACTGGCGCTTTGGTTTGACCTACTAGACCCACACGCTTACGCGCCACATCTTTAGTCTCAATCTGCTTAAGAATAATGTCTGCGCCAGGGAAACCACCTTCACGTTCACCACCAATACGACGAACTTTTTGGATACCCCATAGCAAGCTCGCTTCAACGGGTGTTGTTGTTGTGTCTAGGTCATGACCGTATAGACAAAGGCCACACTCAAGACGAAGTGAATCACGAGCACCAAGGCCAATCCATTCAACTTCATTTTCCGCAGTCAGTTTACGTGCTAGCTCTTCCGCTTTGTCAGCAGGAACCGAGATTTCGTAACCGTCTTCGCCTGTATAACCACTACGAGAAACAATGCACTCGGCGCCTAAAATATCGACTTTACGAATATCCATGAACAGCATTTCAGAAACTTCTGGTGCAAAACGCACCAATACAGCCGCCGCTTTAGGGCCTTGGATTGCAAGTAGAGCTCGGTCTTCGATAATTTCTAGCTCAACACCAGATGGTAAATGCGCTTGTAGGTGTGCGATATCTTGCGCTTTACATGCTGCGTTCACAACCACAAACAGATGATCGCCTAGGTTAGCCACCATCAAGTCGTCCATGATGCCGCCCTCTTCATTAGTGAAAAAAGCGTAACGCTGTTTACCAGACTCAAGATCCACAATATCCACTGGGACTAATGTTTCTAGGAACGCAGCTGCACCGTCACCAATTAGGCGAAGCTGTCCCATGTGAGAAACATCAAACAGACCTGCCGCATCACGAGTATGTAAGTGTTCCTTCTTTACGCCTAGAGGATACTGAACAGGCATATCGTAACCCGCGAACGGGACCATTTTGGCACCAACTTCAACGTGAAGTGCGTGTAGTGGTGTTTTCAGTAGTTCTTGAGTCATTTTCGTCTCCATTTAGATAGACCCGAGAATGCTATCGGCATTCGATGTGTTTCCAATAATAAACATGGCTCATTCTATTTTGCACGAACAAGACGTAGATCGACTTGCAAAAGTGTGACTCTTAACATTTTAATCACAACAAATCGTACAAAAAAAGCGCTTTAATGAGCAAGTTCTCATCAAAAAAGCGCTTTTTCATCATAACGACCACCAACAGCAATCGTTTGCTTTCACTATAGGAAATTTACAAGTATTTATCACTATTTGGCTGTCACCCACAAAATGAGCGCATCTTCCTCGCTAACACTGGTCAACATATGTCCCATATTTGCATCGTAATAAACGCTGTCTCCCTCGCTTAAAACAACAGGTTCGTAAAACTCAGAATAGAACATGACCTCACCAGATAAGATAAGTAAAAATTCTTCGCCGTCATGACGAACCCAGTCTTTATATTCATCAAAACTACGAGCTCGAATTTGGCTCTTAAACGGCATCATTTTCTTATTGGAAAGTTGAGTAGCGAGCAGTTCATGTTCATAAGTTTGTGTTGGGTGTGGTTTACCTTCATTCTTCTTGGTAACATCCCTGCGCCCTGTCGCTACCTTTTTTCTAGGTGGTTCAAAGAGTTGTGGCATGTCAATTTGTAAGCCTAGTGCCAATTTTTGCATCGCTTGAAACGTCGGGGAGATCTGCTCATTTTCTATTTTGCTCAGTGTAGATCGAGCAAGCCCGGTTCGCTGACTGGCCTCTTCTAATGTGATACCGAGTTTCGAGCGGATATCCTTAATACGCTGGCCCAGTTTTAACGGCTCGATATTTTGGTCATGTTGCTCTTTTGCCAACGTCATCGATGGGTATTCATCGTAAATACTTTCTGCCATAAATCCCTCTATAGATATCCATATTTTTTGTCTTACTCGCATTGTGCATGAAGCACATAGTGGATAGAAGTCCACCAAGTGAATTAAACCGTGCTCTTGTTAACAAATTTTGAAATCTTGTTTCCTATAGGAAATTTTTGGTTGATTGTTCCCGTCACAGGCGCTATGTTACCAACTTGTTAGATGTAGAGATGCATATTTCCGTAAGAGATTGGTAAAGGAAACACGCAATCCAACGGAGTTTTTGCCCAAATTTAGGGCCGGATGTTCACTCTGTTCTGCTACGCAGTTCAGCTGTTTTTGAGGACAAATGAACCACAACCGCAAATCATAACTCATCTATTGCGGGTTCATTTTCAGATTTGGAAGGTCAACTACCATGAATAAGAGTTACCCTAACCACAGCTTGGAAAACTTTTTCTCTACCAACCTCTCTGCGACAGATGATGCTGTCTTTGCTGGAATTCAAGCGGAATCCGCTCGCCAAAACGAACAAATCGAACTTATCGCTTCTGAGAACATTGTTTCTAAAGCGGTAATGCAAGCTCAAGGCACATGCCTAACAAACAAATACGCTGAAGGCTACCCAGGTCGTCGTTACTATGGTGGTTGTGAGCACGTAGATACAGTGGAAGCCATTGCTATCGAACGCGCAAAAAAACTTTTCAATTGTGAATACGCAAACGTTCAACCACACTCAGGCGCACAAGCAAACGGCGCAGTAAAACTAGCACTGCTTCAACCTGGTGACACCATTCTTGGTATGTCTTTAGACGCAGGTGGTCACCTGACGCACGGTGCACGCCCTGCACTTTCTGGTAAATGGTTTAATGCAGTTCAATACGGTGTTGATCGCGAAACACTGGAAATCAACTACGAAGATGTTCGTGAGCTAGCACTTGAGCACCAACCTAAAATGATCATCGCAGGTGGTAGCGCTATTCCACGTACTATCGACTTTGCAAAATTCCGTGAAATCGCAGACGAAGTAAATGCAATTCTTATGGTCGACATGGCACACATCGCCGGTCTTATCGCAACAGGCGCGCACCCTAGCCCACTGCCACACGCACACGTTGTTACGACTACAACACACAAAACATTGCGTGGCCCTCGCGGCGGTATGATTCTTACTAACCACGAAGACATCATTAAGAAAATCAACTCAGCCGTATTCCCTGGCCTACAAGGTGGCCCACTGATGCACGTTATCGCAGCCAAAGCGGTCGCATTTGGTGAAGCGCTTGGCCCTGAATTTAAAACTTATATTGATTCGGTGATCAATAACGCAAAAGTCCTAGCGGAAGTATTGCAAACTCGCGGTTGCGACATCGTAACTGGTGGCACAGACACGCACCTAATGCTGGTTGACCTTCGTCCGAAAGGGTTGAAAGGCAATAAAGCAGAAGAAGCTCTAGAGCGTGCTGGGATCACATGTAACAAAAATGGCATCCCATTCGATACAGAGAAGCCTATGATTACATCGGGCATCCGTTTAGGAACGCCTGCGGGTACAAGCCGCGGCTTTGGCGCTGAAGAATTCAAACTCATCGGTAATTGGATTGGTGACGTACTGGACGGTTTAGTGAACAACCCTGAAGGTGACGCAGAAGTTGAAAAACGCGTTCGCAAAGAAGTAAAAGAACTTTGCAGTCGCTTTCCTCTATACCAGTAAACGATTTTTTTAAAATCATAATAATTCCTGACAAGTTATTCGGAGATTAAGCAATGGACAAAACACTGAAGTTTGCAGATAGCCACGAGTGGGTACGTGACAACGGTGACGGCACAGTAACAATTGGTATTTCTGAGCATGCACAAGAAATGCTAGGTGACGTGGTATTCGTTGACCTACCAGACGTAGAAGACGAAGTTGAAGCAGGTGAAAGCTTCTCTCTCGTTGAATCTGTAAAAGCAGCGTCAGACATCTACGCACCAATCACTGGTGAAATCGTAGAAATCAATGAAGAACTAGAAGACAGCCCAGAGCTAATTAACGAAGAGCCGTACGAAGGTGGCTGGATCGTAAAAGTGAAGATGTCTGATGTATCTGAACTAGATAACCTGAAAGACGCAGACGAATACCTAAACTCTATCGAAGAAGAGTAATTAGGATGTGACGAAAGCTGTTCCCTAGCCTGTTTAGAGAACAGCTTTTTTTCTAGGTTCGGACGTATAATTTAATTTATCAGTAACGCAAATCCGTTACCCGAACCAAGGAGTAGGTAAAGGACAATGACTGAATTACTTCAAAGCCTCAGCACACAAAACGAGTTCGTTGCTCGCCACAATGGACCAAACAAATCTGACCAACAGAAAATGTTGGAAGCGATCAACGCAGTTAGCCTAGATTCGCTTATCGACGAAACCGTACCAGCACAAATTCGCCTAGAGCAACCAATGAGCTTGGCAGAAGCGAAAAGCGAAGCAGACATGCTGGCAGCAATGCGTAAGTTCGCCGATCAGAACCAAGTTAAACGTACATTCATTGGTCAGGGTTACTACAACACCTTCACGCCGAACGTGATTCTACGCAACGTGATGGAAAACCCGGGCTGGTACACCGCTTACACCCCTTACCAACCAGAGATCTCACAAGGTCGTTTAGAAGCACTTCTAAACTACCAACAAATGGTGATGGATCTTACTGGTATGGAAATCGCGAACGCGTCATTGCTCGATGAAGCAACGGCAGCAGCAGAAGCGATGACACTTTGTAAGCGTGCGGGTAAAAGCAAGAGCAACGTATTCTTCGTTGCTGACGACGTTCACCCACAAACCATCGAAGTGGTAAAAACTCGTGCGAAATTCATCGGCTTTGAAGTCTTGGTTGGTTCTTTAGAATCACTACCAGAGCAAGACGTGTTCGGCGCACTAGTTCAATACCCAAGTACAACAGGTGAAGTTCGTGACCTAACGGACATCATCGCTAAAGCGCAAGCAAACAAAACACTAGTGACTGTAGCAACGGACCTTCTTGCTTCTACCCTACTTAAACCTGCAGGTGAAATGGGCGCAGACGTAGCAATCGGTTCAGCACAACGTTTTGGCGTGCCGATGGGTTACGGCGGTCCACACGCTGCTTTCATGGCAACGCGTGATAAGCACAAGCGTACAATGCCTGGCCGTGTTATCGGTGTTTCTATCGATACCAATGGTAACAAAGCACTGCGTATGGCAATGCAAACGCGTGAACAGCACATCCGTCGTGAAAAAGCGACATCAAACATCTGTACTGCTCAAGCACTGCTAGCGAACATGGCGTCTTTCTACGCGGTTTACCACGGCGCAGAAGGTCTACGCACTATTGCTCGTCGTACACACCACATGACAGCCATCCTAGCCGCTGGCCTAACTAAAGGCGGCTTCGAGCTTGCTCACAACAGCTTCTTCGACACCATCACTATCAACACAGGTGCACAAACTGAAGACCTATACGCGAAAGCACTAGCCGCAGACATCAACCTACGTAAGTTGGGTACTCAGCTAGGTGTGAGCTTCGACGAAACTACAACCGTGGCAGATGTAGAAGCCCTATTCGCAGTATTCGGTGTGAAAGAAGAAGTCGCAGCACTATCAACTGAAATCGCAGGCAACGAGTTTGCAGCCATTCCAGAAGCATTGCGCCGCACAACAGAATATCTAACACACCCTGTGTTTAACACGCACCACAGCGAAACACAGATGATGCGTTACCTAAAACAGCTAGAGAACAAAGACTTCTCACTCACGCACGGCATGATCCCACTGGGCAGCTGTACGATGAAGCTGAACGCAGCAGCAGAGATGATTCCAGTAACTTGGCCTGAGTTTGGTTCGATCCACCCGTTCGCACCAGCAGAACAAGCAGCTGGTTACGCTGCACTCGCAAAAGACCTTAAAGAAAAGCTATGTGAAATCACTGGCTATGACGCATTCTCACTACAACCAAACTCTGGTGCATCGGGTGAGTACGCAGGTCTTATCGCGATTCAACGCTACCACGAAAGCCGTGGCGAAGGTCACCGCAACGTATGTTTGATCCCAAGCTCTGCGCACGGTACTAACCCTGCGACAGCATCTATGGTGTCAATGAAAGTGGTTGTGGTTAAGTGTGATGAAGAAGGCAACATCGACATCGACGACCTAGCAGCGAAAATCGAGAAACACAAAGACAACCTATCAAGCATTATGATCACTTACCCTTCTACGCACGGCGTTTACGAAGAGAAAGTGAAAGAAGTGTGTGAAATGGTTCATGCCGCTGGTGGTCAGGTTTACCTAGACGGCGCTAACATGAACGCGCAGGTTGGTCTAACATCACCAGGCTTCATCGGTTCAGACGTTTCTCACCTAAACCTACACAAAACCTTCTGCATCCCGCACGGTGGTGGCGGTCCGGGTATGGGTCCTATCGGTGTGAAATCTCACCTAGCTCCTTTCTTACCAGGGCATATTGAAGACGGTGTAGAAGGCGCAGATTTCGCAGTATCAGCAGCAGATATGGGTAGCGCTTCTATCCTACCTATCTCTTGGGCTTACATCGCAATGATGGGCGAACCTGGCCTAACAGATGCAACAAAAGTAGCAATTCTGAACGCAAACTACGTGATGGAAACACTTCGCCAACACTACCCTGTTCTTTACCGTGGCAAAAATGGCCGCGTAGCGCACGAATGTATTATCGACATTCGTCCGCTGAAAGAAGAAACAGGTATCAGCGAAGAAGACATCGCGAAACGTCTAATGGACTACGGTTTCCACGCACCAACTATGTCGTTCCCTGTAGCGGGCACGCTCATGGTTGAGCCAACGGAATCGGAAGATCTAGAAGAGCTGGACCGCTTCTGTGATGCGATGATCGCTATCCGCGAAGAAATGGAGAAAGTGAAAAACGGTGAATGGCCACTGGATAACAACCCACTTGTTAACGCGCCACACACACAAGTTGATCTTTCTGCTGAAGATTGGGACCGCCCTTACTCTCGCGAGATTGGCTGCTTCCCGTCTAAAGCGACCAAATCTTGGAAGTACTGGCCAACGGTAAATCGCGTAGATAACGTATACGGCGACCGTAACCTAATCTGTTCATGCCCAAGCATCGATAACTACGAAGATTAATTTTTGTAGTCTCTAAATCGACAAAGGCGAACCGTTTGGTTCGCCTTTTTGTTTTTGGTGTGCCGCCCTAACACTTGTTGATACATCGAGAAGGAATTATGGCTAGTTATTGTTTGCACAAAAGTGATTTAGAAATACAGTAACTTCTGAGAACCTTTGAATTAGCACTAATATCTCAGAGCCTTAAAAGCTTGTTGGAAACTCCTCATGAACACTATGTTATGCAGGTGCTGTGTAGTTTCTCAGTTCAGTTGCAGTAAGTCCCACTTATTACCATAGAGATCTTGGAACACCACCACTGTCCCGTATTCTTCCACACGAGGCTCTTCATTAAATACAACACCATTTTTCTTCATCAACTCGTAGTCACGCCAAAAATCATTAGTTTGCAGAAACAGGAAAACACGACCACCTGTTTGATTTCCTACTGCATGCGTTTGCTCCGGTGTACTCGCTTGAGCTAAAAGTAGGTTTGTACCATTGGAGTTTGGAGGAGAAACTTGAACCCAGCGTTTACCACCACCTAGGTGGGTATCTTCAACCAGAGTGAATTGAAGTTTTTGAGTATAGAACTCGATAGCATCGTCGTAATTTTCAACGACTAGAGCAATGTTTCCGATTTGCTGCTGAACAGTTTTGGCCATGATGATTTCCGCTGTGTCAAAACGCTAATTGTACGCTATTTTGAGACTTTTCCAGAAAGCACGTAACGCCTTGCAAAGGTTTAAGGCACACAATACGAATGTTTACGCACAGCGCCTTTGTCACTAGAACCGACAAACAATATAGCTGCTACCAGTGTCGAATCTTGATTGAGCAACTTATTAAAGCCTTAGCTATAACTCAAGAGCAAATCTCTAACCTAATAACGAAGGCTGCTCGTATACCATGGTATTATAGTTCTTCTAGTTTTCCCTTAGCTAAATCTTCTTGTTGCTTAAGGGACATGCAGAAGTTTGCCTCACTGATAAACGGGTTACCGCTTGTGCCGAGCTTCTTCCTATTTTCAAAAAGGAAATTTTTATGTGGATGGTTCGAAAGGTTAACGTTCACAATAGGTGCCTGTAGTGAAATTTTTCTAATTTTCTCCATGCTAGTCAGGAACTGGCCAATAACTTCTGGATCATTGCTACTTACGCTATGCCCACCAACGATAAAAGCACGATATTGTTCGCCATTATCTTCAACAGCGAAGTCTAAGGAATAGTCACCTTCCGTGTGGCCAGGTGTGAGATAGAACTTAAACTCATGTCCACCAATAACCATGGAGCTATCGCTTTTTATCTCTATGTCTAAATTTGGAGGAAGGAACTTGTTCTCACCTTCGCTTTTGTTTGATTGCTGTATAGATAGTTCATGAGCGCTTTTGGTCATCACGACTTTGGAACCATACTTCTCTTGAAGTAACTGGGCGCCCCCAACGTGGTCAGAATGCCCATGAGTTACCAATATGTGCGTTATTGGCTTATCTTTTAGCCCTAGCTTCTCTAGGTTGATAGGTATCCACTCAGAGTAAGGGAAGTCAAGCGTATCAATGATAACGAGTCCGTCGTCTGTAGCAATGGCATATGATGAGACCCACTTGTCTCCTACATAATAGACATTATCAAACATCTGAAATGGTTCTACATAACCGTTCTTATCATTCATTGCTGGAACATATTGACTTAAGGAAGCAAAAGACGAAGCACTGAAAAGTAAACCTACAATAATTTTTTTCACGAAATCGCACACAAATATATCCTTAATAATTTCTTATAGAACTTCGCGGATGAGAAAGCTCTAAACGATTTTCAGAGGCAAATACAACTGCAAATACTTTCTACTTAGCTTGAGTTTTAGCTGACCGAATCACTTGTAAACTCGAATCCCATTAACTGCCTATGTATTCATGATTCTTTTAGAGGTTAAATAAATGAACTCAATTGAAGCAGAGTCATGAAGCTTCAATTGAGGTTACCGGCACAGCACAATGTGATAAACCTCTTTCAAGCAAACATTTGAATGCGATTTTTCCAATTTAAGACATGTTCAATAAATGCATCAACTCTTGCAGGCCTTTTATCGCGGTCTCGATACATAATGAATACTTCTTTACCCGAGCATTGCCATTCTGGCAACAAAGGCAGCAGGTTATGTTGATCATGATTTAGCTCATGAAAGTAATAGGTTGGAATCCACGCAATTCCTAAACCATGGATGACGGCGTCTCTAACTAGCAGTACATCATTTGAAGTGAATTGAAACTTTAGCGGATGATCAAATGTTTCATTGGTGATTTGATTAACTAATTTCCATTGGCAGTCGTTGTTTACCGTAATTAGGCGATGATGAACAAGTTGTTCTGGATGGGTAATCGGTTGGTGTTGTTCTAAATAGCTTCGTGATGCACAAAGCGCAAATGGAATCGACCATAATTTCTGAGCAATCCAGTCTTGTTCAATAAGATCACCAAGACGAAAACTAACATCGACACGGTTAGATACAAGATTGATTTTTTCATTCTGTACATCTAAATCGATACATATCTTCGGATGTTGCTCTGCAAATTCATAAACGCACCGCTTTAACCACATCTGTGTCATGTTAATTGGCGCTGATATTTTGATCGTTCCGCTTAAAGACTGACGCTCAGTCGCAATTCTCGATGTCACATTATTTAAGCTAAGAAGTAACGGCTCACAGAGTTGATAATATTTTTCGCCATCAGTTGTTAACGCAAAGTGGTGTGCACTGCGGTTAAATAGTCTGCAATTTAAGTTTGTTTCTAGCCTTTTTAACTTCCGGCTTAGCGTGGCTAACGGGACATTAAGACGCTCAGATGCTTGTGTTAGGCTTTGATAGCGAGCAACAGAAACGAATAACAAAAGGTCATCCAAAGAGTGACGTTCCATATTTGGGATTAACCCTCTTAAATTTGGCTATTAAAAATCAAATATGAAATATATAGCATTATCGCGTCAAGTTAATTTTTATCAGGAAGATCTATGTCTAAGCATTTATCAATTTGGTGCGGTGTTGTTGTCGCTATCTTTTTTTGGTCTAGTAACTTTAACGTAATAAAGGCTATTAATAGCGATGTCTCTCCTTTGGATTCAGCGACGTTACGATTTTCCGTTGCAGCTTTAATACTCTTACTGATAAGAGGTACTAAACGCTCTCCATATGGAGCCAAACTCACACGAAAAAGTATGTTGTCGTTGTTTGTTATAGCAACCGTGGGTGTAACTATCCAAAACTTCTCTATTTTCTCTGCAATGAGATTTACTACCCCAGTTAACGCAGCGGTTGTTCAGGCAAACCTACCACTTGTCACTATCTTGTTGTCGGGCTTTATTCTCAAGACTTCCATTTCGGTTAAAACTATTTTAGGTGCACTAATCAGTTTTTGCGGAGTGGTAATCGTCATTACAGGGGGAAATATTCATTCTATTAGCAGCAATAGTAATATTGGTGATCTATACATGTTATTTGCTTTAATTAGTGGGTGTTTATACACAATTCTAGCGAAGCGTTTAACATCTCATATCCCAGTAACTCAGCAGTTACGTTGGGTGTTAAGTATTGGTGCCATTCAAATGGTCGCTATAGCGATGTACCACGGCGACTTTAGCCGTAGCTTAAATGCCATAACATTTAAAGACCTAGCATTAATAGCTTACATGAGCCTGTTTGGAACTTTGATTGCTTATTACTTTTGGATGAAAGGCGCTATCGTTCTTGGTCCAGATAAGATGTCTCCATTATTTAATATTATGCCGGTATTCACTCTACTGATTTCGTTCATTTCTGGTGAGCAGGCTCAATGGGAAAATGTTTTAGGCGTCTTTATCGTTGCGGCTGGTGTGTATATAGGTAACTCAGCACCTTTTGCTCGTTTACGGAAGGTGGTGGAGTAAAAATAGACGCCAACCTTAAGTCCATTATTTAGAGCAATACTTTGTTAATTGGCATAAGTTTTCTTGGTTTCCAATAGGTACACTTTTCGCTTTCGTCGTTCACTCTTTTATCTAACTTTATTGAGTACATGTCGAAAATCTTCAATCTTTTGCTAAGAGCGTTTTTTACTATGTAAAAAACAGAGGAGAATGACCATGAAAAAACGACTCGACTATATTGAAGTAGCGCCAAAAGCAATAGAAATCCTATACGCTCAGGAGGCTTACTTCCATGAACAATTTAGCCAATCAGAAACCATGAACATGATCATATGGGAACTGGTTAAGTTACGCATATCGCAAATCAATCAATGCGCATTTTGTATCGACATGCATAGTAAAGATGCGCTTCAGTTAGGTGAAAAGCCGGAACGCATATGGGGGCTTAGTGCATGGAAAGATATGCCATTCTACAGCGATGCAGAACACGTTGCACTAGGCTGGGCTGAACTACTAACTGCTGGCCTACCAGTAGATGATGATACCTATCAGCTGACCTTGAATACCTTTGGAGAAGAAGCTATGGTCAACCTAACAATTGCGATCAACGCGATCAATAGTTGGAACCGAATAGTTAAGGCATTTAAGCCAAAGGTTGGAGTCTATAAACCTCGATAATTCTATTTGACGGTTCTTACTTGTAAGCCGCTGCTTATACCTCAACTTAATAGGATGAAAAGTACATGTGTATCACTTTCTCATTTAAGTTGAGGTTAAATAGGATGATTCATTTGAACTTAGAATTTGATATTTTAAAACCTCAAAAGGCTTTAGCTGGCTATGTTCAAGCCATTTGGTCAGCATCCGTCAAACCTGATACGACGCAAACCGTACGTAAACAATTACTCAGTGATGCTGGTACAGGTGTGGTATTCATTTTACAGAATGAAGTACAAATGGATGGTGAGTGGCAAACGCCAGGGGTTGTCCTACTGCCTATAAGCATTCTGGCACATCAGGTCTGCCTACCGCCAGGCGCGGTGATGACTGGCGTACGCTTTCATCCTGCTGTTGGTTATCAACTATTTGGTAAACGTCTAGAACAGCTATTGCGGATTCAAGACGACCACCCTTTGGCTTCTTCTGCGCTAGCAACATTTGAGTCTCTGCAAACAGCGCGTTCGCCATATGCAAGGATTTCTACGTTATATCGCTGGGTTCAAACACTGATTGAGGAATATGAACCGCAGTATGTCGGCCACATTATTGACCAACCTACAGGGACCATCAGTCAGCGCCAGAGAGAGCGCAATTTTCAGAAATGGTTGGGGATTACTCCTAAACATTACCAACGCATTAAACGAGTGAAGCACACTTTAGAGCAACTCCGAGCGCAACCCGATCTTACTTTATCGGAGTTGGCGCTGGAGCAAGGTTTTTCCGATCAAGCACACATGACTAGAGAGTGTAAGCAGATTGCGCGCATGACACCGAAGCAGTATGTCCGAAAGAGAAACCTCTAAACCTTATTAGCTTTCTACATCAAACCCCATTGATTCAGAACCGACCATATACTTGTTACAATGTTCGATCATATATCACCTACTTTTTCGAGCGCTCATTCCAGCTTGATGTGAGTTGGTTAGCTCGCTTTTGATGCCGCGTGCCGCTCTACCATAAACGCGATCACTTCTTCGTTTAAGCAAGATTTGCTGATGTATTGGCGTTGTTTACCAAGGTGAAGGATAAAGCCCAAATCAGTTTGTTCGAGTTGGTCGATTTCATTGATAGCTAGGTAGAGTTGGTAATCATGCTGTTCAACACAGCCACAGTATTCAGTGCCTCGGTCAGTCAAAATTCTCAGTATTAGCATAGGTCGAGCTCCAACGTTGAAGTATTCTCTCTGGGTGCTTTTCTAAGGTTGTTAGGACTTTTCTTACTGGCTCTAGTCAACTAAAGCTTGTGCTTGCTTATCTGTCATCGGACTCTCAACATCCTTTAACACCGCCCAACGAAGAGCTTTTTGCGTGCCATTGTTTTCGAGCGTCATCAACAGCTCGTGTAAATAAATGCACTACATGGAACCAGTCGAGAGTAACATTCGCTTTCGGAAGCTCATCTTTGACACCACTCCAACCTGCCCAGGCACATCGATGAGCTTTATAGTGAACTCGAGGTATTTTCGCTGTGATATAGCAATGGTGCTGAAAAAGTTGAGATGGCGCCATGTTTTATCGGTTATAAAAAAACAACCATCTGCGCGGTGGCTATTGTTAACTGATCTTCATGATAAGAATTCAGAATGAGACAACGAGTATGCAAGCTTACGAAATGGACGTGGATAAGTACTTTAACGAATAGCTCGGTATTTTTTGCCAGAGGGAGTCTACTTATGTTTAACCCATGAAAGTAATAGACATGTCATTTACATTATTTTTTAAAGTATGCCTAGATATAAGCTTTGACATGACTTATTTTTGAGAATTGGGGCGGTCCTAGGCTAGCACTTGAGAGCATTAGGACATAGTATCGTCTCACGCGTGGATATGGGTTGACCTATGTACAATATTGGTAAACAAATGACTAAAATACTGGTTTCCCTTATGAGTGCCACAATATTATTGCTCTCAACAGGTTGTAACGCAGATATGTTTAATTTCTTCAAATCAAAAAAGTTTCAATACATACTTAGCTCAGAGATCACTGGTCGCTTATACTTAGACGGGAAAGCGTTTACTAGCGAGGTAGTTTATCTACACACGGCTTTTTCTAAAAACCGTTATATCACCGAGACAATTACGTCAGAAAATGGTTATTTTCATTTCGAACCTACATACCACTATCAGACGTTTAAAGAACCTGCCCTTCATGAATCCTCTAGCTACATTGGTATTTACATTTTTGTAGATGGCAAAAAATACTACTTACTAGAGACTCGCTTTTCTGACGTGAAACCCTATGAATTTATTTCAGATAATCTTCTTGATTTAAGTTGTGAGATTAATTCGGACGAATATCGTTACTTTTTTAAAAATAAATTTGTTGAGAATGGCCTCGATCTTGAAATTATTAGTAGGTGTGATTTGAAAGGATTTTCTGAAAAAATATTACTAAATAAGGACACGTAATGGCAAAGTTAACACCAAAAATGGCTTCAGAAATAGCGGATATTCCTTACAAAGCTTATGAAAATAATGGCCGTTTTATCATGCCGGGCAAAAACAGTTTTTCAAATCACTTTTCTTTTTCTGAAGATGATGTATTTGATGGTTTTACAGGCGGTGTAGCGGGTTTATCCAATGTACCGGTATTGCGTAAAGTTATCCCTGGCTTGATGAGAACTTCAGAGGCGTTTGCAGTGGTTGGCACTGGTAAAGGTTCTACATTTGAGAATGAAATTGTCATTTCAATTCGAGGAACACAAAATGCTAATGACTGGATCACAAATGCGAATATAGGGGTGAAAGGATCACCAAACGGTTCGCCCGCTCATGCTGGTTTCAACAATTGTTTTCAAAGTCTTAGCCCCAAGTTGAAGCAGTATATTATGCAGATGAATCCTAAACCAAAACGTATACATTGCGTTGGGCACAGCTTAGGTGGAGCACTCGCATCACTTTGCGCTGATTGGGTGCGTAATGAGATGAAGGTCAGAACCACCTTATACACCTTTGGCGCTCCTAGAGTTGGTCTGGAAGCATACGCACGCTCATCGGAAAAGCTAAACGATGGTGTTTATCGATGTACGCATGGTGCTGATCCTGTACCAAAAATACCGCTTTGGCCATTTATTCATGCTCCAATCTCAACAGGCGAGTACCGCTTGGACTCTGGCACTGGGTTAAGCATATCAGCCCATTTGATGGCAAGAAACAAAAATCCGGGTTACTTAAACACTGCTTCCTCGGATTCTTGGGGAGCGTTGAAGAGGAAATCGAATGACCACTTATTTACCCCTATCCGTCTAAAGTATGAGCAACGAAATCAAGCTTCTTTTTCGGAGTATTGGGCCGATAGAATACAGGGCGCACTTATCACCTATTTGAAAGATGTGGCTCTTTTGTCAACGGTAACGATTCAAGCAGGCGTGATTGCTGGCTTGACCTTTTATGATTGGCTTTCAAGAAAGCTAGAAGCCGTTGCTAAATCATCTAAGCGCAATGAAGAGCAACTAAAAGGCTTATTAGGCCATATGCTTGTTTTTGCCGGTCACTATGGGACCATAGTTGAGGATCTATCCGCCCGATTCATTAGATGGGTTTTCGAAAGAACCATTGGACGACTAGTCAGAGTATCTAAACAAGCGATATCGTTGCTAAGTTAACCTAACCATTGCAATGGCATAGTAACGTGAATGCTTAGTTAGAGGTGAACTCGTCACCTCATAAGTTAACTGGTGACATTGACATAACGCCGCTAAATGGGATTCTTATTAAGCACTTTTTAGATGAAACTTTCTAACCAAATCGGGTCGCGATTTATCAAAACGAATTTGAAAATAATGAATTTTTCACTATTTTCAAATTCGTGATTAGGAGCCAAAATGTAGGTTTACAGTTTCAACTGTTTTTGGATTTCTGTTGGAAAAGTAACTTAAACAATTGACATTAAATAGATTTAATGGGAAATGGCTCTTACAAAACCCGAACTGCGCCCCCTTCCAAGCTGATGATGATGTAGGTTCGATTCTCGCTGTACACTCCATTCTCATAGGCTACTTTACCTAAAGCTTCGAACGCCTCCCATGGGGCTCGAATCGCAATTCCATGGATAGCCCCCTCAAATCGAATAAGTTTCTTCCGCATAGAAGTTACCTTTAGACGCATAAGTCCAACACTGGCCACATGAACTTTATTAGGGAAAACCCAACAAACTAACGAATGTCAAACCTTTGCCGAACATAGTAATCGAGCAAAAATGCTCTAGAAGTTGGCGTCATCACTGTAGGCTCACAATAAACTATCTCATTGTCACTTTTTTGGTTCAGTTTACACACTAACTCCGCAGCACACTTAAGGAGTCCATATACTGGAAAGACGCAACCAGAAACACCGAGTGTAGTGGTTCAGATTTTGAGCCTGAATCAGAGCTACCCCATAAGCATCAAACCCTAAGATCAAAAAAGCAAACCCACGGACTCGCTTTTTTGTTAGCTCGCTTTTGATGCCGCGTGCTGCTCTACCATAAACGCGATCACTTCTTCGTTTAAGCAAGATTTGCTGATGTATTGGCGTTGTTTACCAAGGTGAAGGATAAAGCCCAAATCAGTTTGTTCGAGTTGGTCGATATCATTCCAAGCGAGGCTGCGGTCAACTTTACCGCTTTTGTAGCGTACGCCATCTGCATTCACTTCAAACACCACTTTACTGCCGCGACTTGAGCTGATGGTTTGACGCCACAGCCACCAAGTTCTTTTGAAGTAAACGCTGCACGCTTCAATCACACTCAATACGATAAAGAACCAACCGACGTAACCGTTAGGTAGCAGTTCAAACTCCAATAAAACCACACCAAAGATAAGAAACAGCATCCCTTTTAGGTACGCTTGTGGGAACTTCGTTGGCTGGCTAGTTTGATCATAACACTCAGCAAAGAAAGGTTTGTCGAGTATGTATTCTGTAGTGAATTCGAAATCTTTAGACATGTATGGTTACTTCAAGGCTTCTGTAAATGAGTAATCTTGGTTGCACTCTCGCAACACCTGCATTGTAGCGCTTCTCGGGATTTATCTTTAGTCCTTTTGATTTTGTTTTGTAAATCAATGATACCGCCACGCCAAAAGACCTCGGTGCACTCGCCAAGATCAAACAAGGCGAACCATTTGGCTCGCCTAGTTAATTAATGACCTATATGACTTATGAGGTTTTCTACTTTAGAGGGTCGTTGTCTGGCAATGCACTGTGTATCCAGACTGCCAGTCGGTGTTTGATGCTTGCGCCGTCTAGCTTGCTTTCCGGTAATGGGGTGATCTGTTTGGCATCAACCAAGAATAGGTAAATCGCTTTTACTCTTAGAGGTTGTGGTGACTGAGGAAGGTCAAAGCCTTGTAGCTTCGCCATCTTCCCACCAATATCTAGTGCCTTCTTAACCAGTTTGTCTTCATTGTGAAGTTTGGAGCTTTTTGACATTGATAAATCCTCTTCTTCGCTTCAATTAAGAATACATGAAGTGTCACGTATGGCGTGTTAGTAAGCTCGCATATTGATAAGTTTATGCCTTCTTACCGAGTAACTGATTGAAAAACGACCTTAATTCGTCATCACCAAGATTGAGCAGGTAGTCACCAACATACCATTCAACAATCGATTGATTTGGATGTGCCGTGACTTGCGGGTTACCAAACCAAATGCCCTTTTCCGTGGCAAACGTGTATTGGAGTTCTTTCAACTCTTCACAGCTAAATGGCAGGATAAGGTGCAACATGTTTGCTTGAGGCTGGGTTGGTCTTACCGCCAAAGGTGGGAACTCTTCAATGATCCTGTAGATCTGTTTTGTTCGCTCAAATAGAACCGGCATTTGTGACAACCTTTCATCAAACTGCATTGCCGCAGACACCACATAAGGTGTTCTGTGATACAGGTTGCCACCTTGCCGCTTCATCCACAATGAAGCCAGTTCAATGAACGACTTTGAGCCAAGCAACATAGATCCACCCATGCCGTTGATGCCTTTGTAAAGTGAAACATAGGTCGTATCAAAACCAGCGGCGATCTCGCGGTATTCTTTCTGATAGTAAGCTGCGGTTTCCCAAAGTCTTGCGCCATCCATATGGAGATGAATTTTGTTTTCGGCGCAGTACGCTTTGATTTCTTCCAGTTCTTGCCATGAAGGTAGCTGACCACCAATTTCTCGCATCGGGAGTTCATAAAGAACGGCTGCGATTTCATCCGGCCAAGCAGTGAGATCCTCAAGCTTCCATGTTTGATAAGGGTTCCCTACTGGCAAAATACTAAAGCGATGTTGAAGCTGATAGCCTTGTTTTTCATGCACCGGAATATGGCTAGATGCGTGCATAGCGATAATAGGATTACGCTTTTGCCTTGTAACGATTTCGAGCACCGTTGGCTGCGTCATCGTCCCTGTTACAACAAAAAGCCCTGCCTCGTAACCTAGCAGATCGGCAACCTTTTGCTCGAACGCTTGAATCGTTTCTCCCTCACCGTAGACATCGTGATTGACGTTGTTTTCTTCGCACCACTTTGCCATTTTCACAAAGTGTTCGGCTGGAGAATCTTCTTTATTACCAGGGAGATGGGTATGACAAAGCTGTTTTAGGTGGGCACTCATTGTTCTGTCCTTTGAATCAAAGTTTCAACAATGTAACTTGTTAAAACGGAGGCGTAAACTGCATTTTCGCGATGCATTTTCTGCTTACGCTTCCATGCTGAACCTCCGATTGGACATAGATTTAACTTAAGAGTGATTTACGCAGAACGAAGATCATGCTCACCGTAAACAAGCCATTTCGGTAAATATGCGGCTTCTGGAATCGTCCAGCCATACTTATCGTATGCTAATGCAGCAAGACCAGTCAGTTTCAGAGAAACATTTCCTTTTGGCGAATAGCGAACATCTTCATTCATGTAGAACTGGTAATGCGCCTCTAACGCATCCCTCAGTGCCTCTTGATAATGTGCCTCATCGCCATCGATAATGGCAACAAACACATTCACAAATGGAATAAACAAAGAGTGTACATATGGCACTCTGGTTGATTCTAAGTATTGCGGGGAGGATTTCTCCATCACAGTTTGCAATAACTCTGGTAACGCTGATGAATTGCTAAATACACCGTTAACGAACTCGACTAGCGCAACATCGAATGGATCTTTTAAACGCACTAACGACTCATCCATGATGGTCATCAGCTCTACGCAGCGCCAATCTCTCGCGGCCATCGCTAAACAGATTTCATCCAACCAAGCATCCATCGTTCCCCCTGCAATAGAACGGTTACCTACTTCCGAAAAATGTCGGTGCCCAACGGAGAATTCAACCACTTTGTCTGAATGATTGGCCAGCAAGTACACGTTATTCAGTAACTCAAGCGCTCTTTTTATATAAGCTGGCGAGGCCTGATGTTGTCCATATTTTGAAGCAGTAAAAAATGCCTGAAGCGAATCCCAAGCATCGCCTTTCATTCTTTTAAGAGGTTGCTTATAAAAAGATTGTTTTTCATCAAGCATTCTTTCCCAGAAGCTGTAGAAATCTTCATCTTCTTCACGAAAAATACGCAATTTTCTTTCTTCAGGTATCTCTAAATAATGATTCTTCATTGGTTCCATCGTTCCCTAGCCTCTCATTATAAGTTGTTCTAATTTTTTGCCGTGATGATATTCATACTCAAAATCAAGCCGTGAATGATGCCGAAGTTGATTTATAAAATCAATTTATAATCAGTATGTTGTATCGAAAGTTAATGCTTAATTGAAATGAATCGAAAAGCCGAAAAACATTTGAAATATAAGGCTACCGCACAAGCCGCGATGGGTAAGCCAGAACGTACCTGTCCATAAACAGTGGACGACGAACACTGACTTTGTGGAGTAAAGATAGACATATATTCACCATTGTGTTCGCCTTTCTTTTTCTGTCGCTTTCGATAATACTCTTGCGCAATATTACTCAGCTGGAAAATTTTATGCCTCAAGCAAACTCTGTGGTCGTACTCGACTTTGAAACCACAGGTCTCTCTCCTACTTTAGGTGATCGCGCAATAGAAATTGGTGCAGTAAAGTTAGTCAGTGGCGAGGTTGTCGATAGTTTTCAGCAACTCATGAATCCCGGTTTCAGAGTGAGTTCTTTCATTGAGAACTACACCGGTATTACCAACAATATGTTGCGTTCGGCACCAAGCTGCGAAGAGGTAATGGCGTCATTTAGTGAGTTCATTGCTGGCGAGAACCTTATCGCTCACAACGCGTCCTTCGATAAACGATTTTTAGATGCAGAGCTTGAACGAATCAACTGTGGTTATTCGGGTGAGTTTGCTTGCTCCTTACTGGTAGCAAGACGGCTCATTCAAGAAGCCCCATCACATAAGCTAGGTGAACTTGTTCGCTATAAAAATATCGACAACGACGGTGTTTTCCACCGTGCACTAGCCGATGCGCAAATGACAGCCAAGCTTTGGCTCTTAATGGTCGAAGGGATAGAAAACTCAGGCGTCGAAAAACCAAGTTTTCAGTTGATGCAAACGGTCAGTAAAACAGCTAAAGGAAAAGTCGACCTGCTACTCGCCAAAAGCCGTGCGTAACACCCTCCGAACTAAAAGCGGATTCTAGTCTCTTCGACGTTTAAGTGATTTTCGATATACATGCGATATTGGCTATATCTGTCAATATCGCAGTGCTTCTTATTCAAAACAAAGATCGCCTGGGTCACTCTATCCTCCAAAACTTCTAAAAAAATCGTGAATGATGTCTCACCGATTTAGATACTCGCTATAGTCACTCGAGACAATACGCAACAATTCGAGGTGTATTCACTGACTACTGATTTGTAAGCGATGATCAACAACGTTTTTCTGTTCTTAGAACAGTTTGCAGCTTTACTCATACTCGTACTGATTTCTGTTTTTGCTGTTGGCTTTTTATTTTTTGGTAAGGAAGCTCAAGAGTTTACACCAAGCATAAAAGGACGTATTACGAAGAACGATACCCCCATAAAGAATGCAAATGTAGTACTTACCATTCGGTCAGAAAATCGTTCTTTCGAACGTAGCTTCACCACGAATACAAATGGGGAATTCAAGTTTGATCCTGTTTTCAGAAAAAGGAATAAAGTTCTAAGTATTTTCGACGGTCTATTTCAAAC
Source organism: Vibrio sp. 1069 (assembly GCF_033340555.1). Classification (NCBI taxonomy): domain Bacteria; kingdom Pseudomonadati; phylum Pseudomonadota; class Gammaproteobacteria; order Vibrionales; family Vibrionaceae; genus Vibrio; species Vibrio sp. 1069. The sequence goes on along the minus strand of NZ_JAWOWP010000002.1, from coordinate 281,184 downwards.
AATATGCAGTGTAGAAGTGACCACAACCGTTGCCAATCAAAAGGTTGTTATTTGGAAAGGAATTTTCAGGCATCATGTCATCGGTATGAAGGAAAGAGTAAATATGTCTAATTTAAACTGCGAAGCCACCAACCCCATCAGAAAGTTTGAATTTCAATCCCATGGGGATTCCGTAAGTAGTCAATGTGACTTAAGTGATTACTTAAAAGTAAACAGATAGAGTAATGTTTACTCTATCAAACTCCTCAACTTCCTGATCCGAAAGCGGTAGTTCGCTGGTCTCATCAACCAAACTGGCTTACTATGCCAGGTACCTAAAACGCTTTGTGAGTCACTCATGAGCAGAAAAAATAACAAAAATCTCAGCATTCTTCTTAAACTCAGCACCTTTATTGCACCTTATAAATGGCGGGTTGCGGCGGCCTTGGTTGCCCTTGTCGCGACAGCAAGTTTGACGTTATCCGTTGGCTATGGAGTGCGCATTCTTATCGACCAAGGCTTTGCTCAGCAATCATTGCAAGAGCTCACCAATGCGATTCAGTTTATTGTCGGTGTCACATTGTGTATTGCCATTGGGACTTTCTTTCGCTTTTACCTTGTCTCTGCCGTAGGTGAGCGCGTTAGTGCGGATATTCGCCTTGCGGTGTTTAACCATGTGATTACGCTGCATCCGAGCTATTTTGAGACTAACAGTAGTGGCGACATAATGTCGCGCCTGACTACCGATACCACATTGCTGCAAAGCATTATTGGTTCATCGTTCTCGATGGCGATGCGTAGCGCTTTGATGTGTTTTGGTGCCATCATTATGTTATTCGCTACCAACGTTAAGCTCACGCTGATTGTGCTTGCTTCTGTGCCTTTGGTTTTGGTGCCAATTTTGTTTTATGGACGACGCGTGCGTACTCTCTCTCGCCAAAGTCAGGACTCAATGACCGATGTCGGAAGCTACGCTGGAGAAGCGATAGAACATATTAAAACCGTGCAAAGTTTTAGCTCAGAGTCGCATGAACGAGCGGCTTTCGCTGTCGAGGTGGAAAAAGCTTATGAAGTAGGCAGACAGAGAGTAAAACAGCGCGCGATCCTGATATCAGGCGTTATTGTGATTGTGTTCAGCGCGATTTCAGGCATGCTTTGGATAGGCGGCAGCGATGTGATTCACGGAAAAATGTCTGCGGGTGACCTAGCCGCATTTGTGTTTTATGCCATTATGGTTGCCTCATCGACTGCAACCATTTCCGAAGTCATGGGTGAATTGCAAAGAGCCGCAGGTGCTACCGAACGGCTGATTGAGATCCTTCAAGTAGACAGTGATATTAAAGCGCCAAGCAACTATTTGCCTGTCCGTTCCGACATGCCTGCTGAGGTTAACTTTAATTCGGTGAGTTTCAACTACCCTTCTCGACCAAATCAACCAGCAATCAAAGAATTAAATCTAACTGCTGAACAAGGAAAAGTGTTGGCGTTGGTCGGCCCTTCTGGTGCCGGTAAAACAACACTATTCGAACTGCTGCAACGCTTTTATGATCCGCAAAAAGGGCAAGTGTTGTTTGGTGGTGAAGATATTCGACAGTTCGATCCAAACGAGCTTCGACGTCAAATGGCGCTCGTACCACAACAACCAGCGCTGTTTAGCCATGATGTTTTCCATAATATTCGCTACGGTAATCCTGAAGCGACGGATGAACAAGTTATCGAAGCCGCGAAAAAAGCCCATGCCCATGAGTTTATTGAGAAGCTTCCCGAGGGCTATCACAGCTTTTTAGGGGAGCGCGGCGTTAGGCTATCGGGCGGACAAAAGCAGCGCATTGCGATTGCTCGCGCGATTCTAAAAGATCCAAAAATCTTACTGCTAGACGAAGCTACCAGCGCCCTTGATAGTGAAAGTGAACATCACGTTCAACAAGCACTTGAAGCTCTAATGAAAGGACGCACAACGCTAATTATTGCTCATCGTCTTTCGACTATCCAACATGCGGATAAAATTGCGGTGCTCGACAATGGCGAGTTAGTCGATGTCGGTAACCACCAATCATTAATGCAAAGCTGTGAGTTGTATCAGCGACTTGTGGCATTGCAATTTAAGCACTTGGAGTAACGCCTAGTTAAGCGTTCAAAAGTAAGCAAAGGCGGACCAAATAATTTAATAACAGGAGTTTAACGATGTTTTTGTGTCAGTCCAGCGAGCCTTGGCGAGACTAAGAATCTAGCTCTGAGTGGTTAATGAGATAATTTAGACCATGAAGAGCTAGGATAGAAGATCCCACATCATGTCCCATCGTCGCTGTACAAGGTGACGAAATACAAAAGATGCCACTCGCAGTTAAACGAGCGGCATTAAACCAAGCAGCTCGCCTTTTAACAAAGGAATTCCAGTAAGAATCCAGTAACCAGCGTATTCTCCCTTCAACTAGAAATACTCGTTCACAACTACCATATAAAACCCAATCAACTTCATTTGTAACAATTCAGGTTTCAAAAATAGGAAATCATTACTGAAAAAGTTTACCGCGTTTTGTGTTGCTATCTATGGTTACAATGTTTGAGACATCAATGCCTTCAAACCAAGCAACACAAAAGCGGCACCGATATGAACAGCGAAGCGAAACAACTATTTTCTTATCTATGTCAGCGATACGATGCGCTTTCTCAAGAGCTTGAGTCTCGCCCTTTTCCTGAATTTTCTGAGACTATTACTCATCCTCTTGGGCACTGTTTAGTCCGTTGCCCAGCAGGTAGCCAACGCTTTTCTATTGTAGCAGTCAACTTTGCACCCTCCGTTCGCGGGCAAGGCGTGCTTACTGCATTTATCGACTACATCAAAAGCAATCCTTACCACTACCAAGGTGTTGAGGTTGCAATCATTGAAAACAAGAACTTAGCTAAACGGCTTTTGTCTCTTGGCTGGAAGTACAAGTCCCTGTTTGGCAAGATTTTCTTCGCTAGCAAGCCGACCCTAGTAAAGGACTTTCAGTCTACGTAATGGTTACTACGACACCGCATCGGTATCCAAAGTAAAGCCATCACTCAAAATCCGTAAGCATGTTGAAGAAAACTTGGCGATCTTCTGCAGTACTTCCTCGATGAGCAGTGTATTCAACGTGCGCGTCTGCGCTGGCTTTTGGGGATAGATTGATGCCCCATAACGCATTAATTTGGTTTGGTACGATGGAATAACGCATATCAACAATTCGCATTTCATTATTCGGATCCGTCGCTACAAAACCGTTTGAAAACCAACGGAAACGTTCGATGTCTCTTGCTTGTTGCGATTGCGGGTTTAGCCACGGAAATTGCTCTTTTATATTTAACTTTGGAGTTGATTCGCCAGGGTAAATTTTTATTGAACGCCCCACCCTTACGGCATCTACATAGTAGCTCTCTTCCGTTTCATAAATTAGTTTCCAAACCAAAAGATTGCTGAAACTTGGTTTGGCTTTTAATTGTACAGCGTTGTGTTGTCGCTCTTTGACGATTTCCCAACCAGCTACTTCTGCTCTATCTCGCTGGATCATTCCAAGACTTAGGTAAGCCAGGCACCATAAAAATGCAATGCGGGCATAGTTTGGGCTTCGCTTCAGTGCAACAAACAAAAGCAATATTAAAATAGGGAGTGTGAACGCGGGGTCGATTACCGAAATAGTGTTCCAAGCATAACGCGTGTTGCTTATCGGCCATAGAAGCTGTGTTCCATAACTGGTGCATGCGTCTAATAACGCATGGGTACTATAACCAAGCGCGCAGTAAAACCAACTCTGCCGGAAGCTTAGTCCTCGCTTTTTTGCGAACAATGGATACAACACCAAAGCACAAATGAAACTACCAAACGGGATAAACAAGAGCGAGTGAGTAAATTGGCGATGGTATTCCAAATACAGCAAAGGATCAGTTGAAGAACGGATGAGCACATCTAAATCCGGAGCCATCCCAGAGACCACGCCCAACACGCCAACAACTGCAAGGTTTCGCTTGTTGCTCACGGCCAGTGGCAAAGCTGCACCCAATAAACCTTGCGTTAACGGATCCATCGTTCACTTCCTTTAGATAGATGAAGCTCAGCTGGAAAGCGTGAACGCTCAATAGTCGGTTCCAATTTAAAAACCAGAAGGTTCTTCGACATAAATTATCCGCATTTAAGTGGAAAACAATACACGACTTAGTCATGCATTTGCTTGTTTAGCAACAAACACCTTGATTTAGTGTAAGAAGGAATCACGCCGTTCGCTAGTGAACGAACAAATCTGAGTCTAGGCTTGTTTGGTATTTCAAACCCGAAGGTTTATCTGACGCGAAAAAACAAGGCGAACCAAATGGCTCGCCTTGTTTCTAATTTACTGAACGATAAACGACAGGTGTTTAGTCTTGAGGATTCTCTTTCGCGTTGATTTCAGCGTAAGTGTGCAGCAGCTCCGTCAATGTTTTTACCCACGCAAAAACATCCGAAGGTGCATTTTCGATTAGTTTTTCCACTAGAGCACAGTGTGTTTCTAGCGTGATGGCCTCTTCCAAACGGAATGAGATCGCGTAGAAATGCCAAAGCACCAATCGCGTCATTCGCTCGCTATTTTGCTTTGCGTTGTCTGAGTCATCAAACGCTTGTTGAATTTCACTCAGTGCGATTGCTGTCATGCGTAGCATTGCATCAAGACGTGCAGACAACATGCGGTCTTCACTATCCACTTCTTCTTGATCAAAAGTGAACAGCTCATTCATCACGTCTTCTGGCACCATTTTACTGATCATACGAGCACTAAACTCTTCCAGCTCATGGCGAGGCATAGTTACAAGACAATCGAAGGTGTAATCACGAAGCATAAAATCACTCTAGGTTAGAAATCAATTTCAGCCTCGCATTCTAAATATTGAAATTTCAATTGCCAGTGTTAATTTCTATCCATCTACGAAAAACTACAAAACACCGTTGATTGCAATACCAACACCAATCCGCTGCTGATTATGATCATAGTCGATCAAGCTCTTACCATAACCCGCTGAGTATTGTGCGTACCCCTGAACTTTGCCCCAAATCGGAAATGACACACCCAGTTCTGCAAAACCCTTATGTGTTTGAAAGTTCTGGCGACCTAAAAAGGTAAACTCGTAACCATTCCACTTGTAAGCACTCGATAGCTCAAAGTGTCCCATATAGTCTTCGATATCCGGGTTATCATCACCTTTGGGATCATTAGGCGATGTCTTTTCATCTTCAGGTATACGCCACCAAGGCTGGATAGAAACCGCAAAATTGTCTTTTGCAAAGGTTACGTTGGCATAGACACGGTTCCAACTGCGCGATAGCTCCTGTCTCTGACCGTTAGACTCATGTTCAATACCAAAACCTAACCAAGTCGAACCATCAAGTGGTATCCAGTCAGTTGGGGTGTAGTAAAAAAGCTCTGGACGATAATTGGTTTCACGGAATGGACGAGATGCTGCACCCGTGTATACCTGCCAAAATGATTTAAGAGTCATTCCAAAAAACAGACCATCGCCATCAAACAACAAGTCATCATAGTTCATTGGTACTTTAAAACTGATTTGGAACTCCGCCTCTTCCTTACGCAGTTCATCGCCGTATTTGGTGTCAGCATACGCGCGTTTATTTACTCGATCACTGTACGTAAACGGAAGAATATAGTTAACGCGATGCGCGACTAGGCTAAACGGTTCGAACGCGTTTTCTCGTTCTGATTCCAAACGCTTGTCGACCAAGCTTTCCTGAAGTTCTTCAGGCTCTTCAATTTCTGGATCTGCGGGCACTGTGCTGGTTACTGTGTCAAGCTCACACTGCACGCGAATGCTCTTTATGGTTTCCTCACCTTTGCTTTGCTTTATTTTGTCTAGCAAACATAAATCATAAGCACTGGCTGTTTCTCCCATCGCAACTGGCGCTGCCAATAAACTCAGTATTGATATCCCTGCCACTTTTGAAGCCATCTGAAACCCTTAATATTCTTTATGTCAAACCAGATAATTTTAGTTTTTCTTGGTAAACCGCTTGCCATTCTGACGTTAAGGCAATGTTAAATGTCCGCCGACTTTACGTCTTGGATAAATGCAACAGACTTTAGACATATCGGTCAACTATGATCAAAGCGCAAAAAACAACCAAGAGTTGAGCATCATAGATAAAAACCACTCGTTTGCATGATGCTCATGTTCTCTATGCAAAATACTGGCTCGTAACTTTGATTGCAAACCCGGCTATGAATAAACCCAAACCATAACCCAAATGCGCCAATGTGCTAAGAAAACGGGCTTTCCAAGGTGTTGGGGTTTTACTCGCAGCAAAACCAAATCCTAGACAAGGTTGAATGACCAAAAATGGGAAGATCAACGTTACCACGCCTGTAATTAAGCTGGGCATTAGACTGGGCTCTACCAACCAATGATGACCAAAAACAGTAACGTGAGCCAAAGCGAAAGTAACGCCGATGGCATAATGCAAAAACCAGCCAAGTGACTTTTCTCCCGGCATCGCCTCTGACGCCATAATTGGCGCATGCATAAACTTTCCTTGGGGCATGTACAAAACCCAGCGCGCAACCAACGCATAGTTTAATGAAGGAATACCAAACACTCTCCTTTGTAACCATGCCCATAAATCCATTATCAAAGTGGCACCAATCCCTATTAGCACAGCTTGCAATCCCATTAAAAGCAGCATTTTTCTCTCCTCAAGTTTTTGATTTGTTAAGGTCTTAGTTGCATGCTACAACTTAAAGCCAACTTGAAGTCAATGGGGAATAATATGGATATTGCAGAAGTGGTTAGAAAATCAGGATTGCCGACTTCAACGCTCAGGTATTACGAACAGCTGGGGTTAATTCGCTCGATAGGAAGGAATGGATTGAGACGCCAATATTCATCAGAGGTACTCAATACACTCAATTTAATTAGTTTGGGGCGTATCGCTGGAATATCGCTTAACGAAATGGCAGAAATGTTGAATCAATCAGAAGTTTCAAAGCCATATATCGATCGTGACTTACTAACGAAAAAGGCACTTGAGATTGATGAGCAAATAAAACGTTTGAAAGCGGTGCGAGACAGCCTAAACCATGTTGCCACCTGCCCTCATGAGTCACATATGGACTGTTCTTCATTTCAGAAGCTTATGAAGGTCGTAAAGCGTTATGTCCCCCAAAAACAGAGATAAACCGCTCTCACTACCTTCCTATTCTTGATTTAAAAGGAAGTAACTCGCGGTTGTGAGTTACTTCCTTTCATATTACTTAGCTTTCGCTTTTACGTACTTCTTCACTTTTTTCATCGCCATTTTTTGCTTTAACGGTGAAAGGTAATCAATGAACAAGTTACCAGATAGGTGATCAATTTCGTGCTGCATCACAATCGCCAAGAACTCATCGCTCTCGATTGTAATCGGGTTGCCATCACGGTCTAGTGCAGAAACAACAACTGACGTGTAACGCTCTACATCTGCGTAGTACTCAGGAACAGAGAGGCATCCCTCTTGACCAAGTGCTTTGTTTTCTCCGCTCACCACTTCTGGGTTAACCAAGATTAAAGGATCATTGCGTTCGTCAGAGATATCGATGACAACAACTGCCTCTTTTCTGCCTACTTGGGTTGAAGCTAAACCGATACCATTGCCCGTTGCGTAAAGTGTTTCTAGCATATCGTCTATCAGCGTTTGTACTGTCGATACATCAGTGACTTTTTCTGCTTTTACTTTAAGCCTTGGGTCTGGAATGGAGAGAATTTCGAGGACTGCCATACTTACCTTTCATATCTATAAATCGTAATTCGTGGCGAATTATACACACGTTTCTCGATACATAAACCTGCTAAGCTATCTTGCGTACAAGGCATAAACCATTAACTCAAACGACAACACAATAAATGGGGTTGCCTTTTAGACAAAAAATCCTACAAACAGGAAACTAAAACGCCAGCACATTATGGCTGGCGTCTTGTCATGATCCTAATTGAATCGTTTGTTGTATTTTATCTACTGACTTTCCTTGGCTTTGAGTAATACTCTAATCGCCATTTTCTCACCACTTTTTAAAATTAAGTAGGCGATGCCAATCGTTATTAGCATTATGATAGCAATAAAAATACTTACCCCACCGAGCTCAGATAATAAATAAAACGGAGAAATATCTAACGACATTAAGATAAGAGAGAACACTACCAAACTTGCTAAAGTCCACAGTAAAACAGCATACCATCTTGTTTTTGATGGCATTACATCTCCAGTCTTGTAGCCGAAGTAATAACCAACACTCATGGCTGGGATTAACGTGCTAAGAAAGCCTGTACCACTCATTTCTATCCCAACAATATATTCAATGGCCAACAGCAATGCAGCCCAACAAACGGACGCCAGACACAACAGAGACGTAACAAGAAGTACCGATGGTGGCTGGTTTATTTCTGATTCTGAATAGTTATTTTTTAATTCCACTTTCATTTCTTTCCATTTATTTGAATAAAATAAGCGTTTTAGATCATGCTTCCGCTTGGACAACCTAGAGAAACAACACCACAAGAAATACAACTTGTAGCTTTTTAAATAGTTTTATTTTCATTTAACCTAGATTCCAACTAACTGTTATTTTTTAAAACTAAACCCTCTCTCTCAAATTGTATATTCAATAAGTTTACTCATATGGGCCTAGTGCAACCAAGTTAATACGTTCTATGTATCAGAAACAATTCATTTATTTCCAATGACACTAGTGAGATTATGCGACGTGATTGGAATCTCACTTAAGTTTTCATGGACCTATCGCGCTGAAAATTGAATCCTCTACCTGTCATAGAATAAAAAGCCGTCAAAACCAGTTGGTTCTGACGGCTTTTTATTTTCTATTACACACTCGATTATTGTTGCAGATTCGCTGTGGCTTCTACTGCTTTGTAGAAGTCCAGCACTCTCTGTTTGAGGTTCGATTAAAACCCTATAAAACATTAAGCCGCAATATTAATTGAGTTGTTCTATATAGCGATTCAGCTCTACCGCATATGTTTTTTGATCAATCGCAGTGTCACCTATTTCTTCATCTAGAAATCCAAGTAGCATTTGTGCACCACCTTCACCATTATTTAACGCTTGCGTCAAGTAATAGGCTGAAAGCACCTTATTTTCAGGTAAACCACAGCCATCATCATACAAACATGATCCTAAATAAAATTGTGCACTAGCCAACCCATCATCAGCAGCCTCTGAGATTAAAGAAAAGCCCCGCTTAACATCCATGACTTTTGGCTCTTTCAGAAGGATTACCCCTAAAAGCTCTTTACTATGAACATCATCCACTTCGATAGCTTTGATCAATAAAGACTTTGCTCCTTGCACATCACCTTGTTCATAAAATTTATTTGCTTCGCTGTACAACTGCTCTGGAGCTTCTCGGTTCTTAGTTAGGAGGCTTTCTGTCGTTTTAGTTGCCTCAAACTTTGACGTAGTATCGTTACATGCCGTAACAAGGAGCACTACGAATAAAACGTTAACAATTCTCATGTTATTCCCATGTACATTTGATAAACAAGACTGCTGTCGAGTATGAATCGTCATACTGACCGCTTACAATTTGAAACTTTGTATTGATCGGAGCTTTAGCACTAGCTTCACACATATTGGCAATTTGACCACGAACATAAGCACTCGAATCAAAGTTATACTTGTCTTCTTGAGAAATTATACTTGCTAATGAAACTCTAGATAGTTGAGGAGCTTTCCCATATTCCCTTTCGACTTTCAAATACTTCACATTAACAATCAAAATGCAGCCAGATGATTCTAGATTTGCATTGTGTACTCGATTAGCTAGTACTCTAACGTTTTGTCGGATAATATCAAAGAGAAGCATAGCTCTGCCTTTCTGGTGAGAAGCGCGCTTTGACTTGCTCAAAGTTTTGCTGGTATTGCGCTTGTTTAAGTGTGTGTTTCATTCCTTTGAAGCCAAACTCTGTCCAATTGGAATTCTCCAACAACTGACCAGTGAGATACGTCATCCAATACGCTTTGATGGTGTGTCCAAAATCATTGTGTTTCGCATCTGGCATCATTACCGCTTTGTGGTGTATCGCGCCATAAAAACGCTGCTCTTTGACGGAATGGTAGTTATCTAGCATCACTTGCATCAGCCATTGCAGATCTTGCTTCCACTTGGCTTGCGCTGGTTCTGGTAAAAGTGGCGCCGTTAACAACAGGTAGCCATTAATTTGGTCAAGTTGAGCGACTAACTCTTGTTGCTTCTCACTTTCCCCATCACCATCTTTCAAAACCCACGCCAGACCGCGATCATCGCTTCGTCGGTATTGTTTAAATATAAACGCTTGCTGGTCGATAAGTGCTTGTTCAACCTTTGGATCTTGCGTTAAGTAGTAGTACATCGCCAACCCCACCAAGGCGTAAGCTTGGTCTTGAGAAGTTCGCTGTTGCCACTCCATCCCCGGTTTTCCACTACGCGTAAAGCTCACGAAGCCGCCGTTTTTCTCATCTTGTAGATGATCAATCAGGTAATAAGCCCCTTTCTTTGCCAGCTCTAATGCTTGCTTGTCACCCGTAAGATGAAAAAGTACGCCATAAGCGTAAGTTTGGCGCGATTTCATGCGGGTGTATTCGCGATCGAAGTGCGGGCTAATCCACCCTTTGTTTAATTCTTCACACGGCTTTTGTGGGTCGAGAATGACACCGTTATCACAACGAAAAGTCGGAAAATTCCCCGCAGGTTGTCCATGCGCGCTTTCCATCATCCAATATGGGGCTAGGCCATTCGTCACATGGTTTAACCAATCATCCCCCGAAGGCAGGCCTACATCAGCAAAGCTGCTCATGCTCGTCGTTGCGAGCAATAAGGTAAGATATTTAAAAGACATAACACTCAATTAAGTTATTGAATTTTATCCAGTATAAATAACTCCCTTTACGCATATTGTTGTCGTGCTCACAATAGCCTTACTCATTTGTTTGCATCAATCATCTTTCAGCCTTGTTCGATGACTGAGCCGAGAATAAACGCTACTCTGTCTTCGACTGACATTTTGGGCACTTCGATCAATTGATAACCAAATTTGTGATAAGCGTTGACCATCTGTTGATACGTAGCCACCGCTTCAGAAAAATCTTGCTTTCGCTCTTCGTCATTGCTGAATATCGATGCCCAAGGTGGAAAAATGAACACTTGAGAATGATAACGAAGCGTCTGGCAATGCGTGATGAGCTCATGCGAGATTGGCAGTTGTTCCAACTTACTGTAGCCATATACGTCCACAATACTGCGATCAAAAAACACATTCCCTTGGTGGACATTGAAAGCTCGGTAATTGCTCACTTCTGCCTTCATAATTTCGTCTCGAAAAGCTTGTTTGTCATTCCAAGGTAATGCTGAACCGTGATTGGCAACCTGCGTTTGTATCACGTGACGACCGGTTTCTGGCGCGCAGATAAAGCCTTGTGTTTTTAGCTGTTCGATTACCGAAGTTTTCCCTGCACCGGGACCACCAGTGAATACGATGAGTTTATTCAAAATTGTTTCCTTATTTTTTGTTTGAGTGAAGTAATGCGTGTACAGCCAAGAAAATGGGCATCATCTGGCGTTTGAAATTGGCATTTGGCACGCCAGCGTTAAGCGAGATCGGTAGTGGGAAATTTGGGGAATAGAACTGGGCAGTAAAGAGATATACAAAGTAAGAACCGAAACGACGTGTTCATCGGTTATGGAAAACGGAGGAATGCTGAGTGAAGCAAGCTCGCCCAAAATACTGGGTTGGGAAATGGTGCGATTGGTTCTGCTAGTTAACGCGTCAATTGGATATCTATATCAAGAAAATGGCACCTAAGCCTAAGAACGCAAAGAAACCAACGACATCGGTAACGGTCGTCAATACTACCGAGCCAGCCACGGCGGGGTCAATGTTAAACTTCTTCAACGTGAATGGTATCAACGTACCCGATGCCGCGGCCGCCAAACTATTGAGGAAAATGGCACAGCAAATAATAAGCGCCAATGGCAAAGAGTCAAACACCATGTAAACGACACCCGCGATCACCAATCCCATAATTAAACCATTAATGGTGGCGATTTTTAATTCCTTATTCACCAATAGCTTCAAGTTACTTTGGTGCAAGTGGTTTAGTGCGATACCCCGAATGGCCACCGCTAAGGTTTGGCTACCTGCGATGCCGCCCATACTCGCCACAACGGGCATTAAGATAGCAAGCGCTACAACTTGCTCGACCACATTATCAAAAATACCAATGATGGCAGAGGCAACAAAAGCGGTCAGCAAGTTAATCACCAACCAAAGTGCTCTTAGCCTTGTCGCCACAGTTAATGGTGTGAACAAATCTTCTTCACTTCGTACGTTTTCTGCCACTACAGCTTGTAGGCTGAGTTCACGCAAGGTAATCGCGATGGTCGCCATCGACAAAACGCCCATAATTTTGCCACCAGCCATGATAGGAAACCAATGCGCTCCACCATCAATCGAGACCTGTTTACTGACGCTTTGAATCGTTTGGATATCTTCCAGAATTGGCGTGACTACGGTCAAGTCTGTGAGTTTGGTATGGTTCTCATGCAGCCACAGGGTTTGCGGCTCTATCGTACCAATCACACCACTTGCATCACGCACAATAATCAACCGCACTGGACTTTGCCCACGTTTTAGCAGCTCGGTTTTGATGCCTCCTACGCTGTTTTTAGGGTTTGCGACCAGAAAGTGAGGCTCGGCATAACGTCCAACTTTGTTGTCTTCATACGACAATGCTTGTTGGATATGCGCGACAGACTCTTCACTTTGATCAATAAGGTATTCATCTACAAATTCGGTCGGTAGAAAGTCCGCAAAGATGATCAGTTCTGAATCCGTTATGTACGCCAAGCGTTCATGTTGTAAGTCTTTATTGAGTGATTGATGAATGTGCTTGGCGGTGTCGTATCGGAGCAAATTTAATACCGTCCAATACTTCTCAGGCGGCACTGCTTCTATGACACGCTTACGGTAAGCAATGTTGACCGATTCCAAAATGTTCGCAATCTGTGCTTCTTGATAGTCTTTCAAAAAGCTCAAGTCTTCGGTCGATTCTATCGCTTTAATGATCTCAGCAAGCAAATGTGGCACTTTGCGGTTAATTTGCAATTGGTTGGAATCTATCATTACTTTTACCTATAGCTTTCAGTACCACATTCGCCGCATTGACGATATGTGCTATCCGAAGGCATGAATTCTTGATGTTAAAATTCTAGGCGATAGTTGACTTAATTGCGGAATTTATATTTCGCTCGCAGAAACAAAACGCCTCTGCATCAGTTCATGGTATAGACTTGAATGTGTGTCAGGCTCATTCGCCTTGTTTGATAATGGAGTAATCAATGGCACCTGTATTTTTTCTGACTCAGCAGGCCGCCTTACCAAGTCGTAAGGTGCTTCGTAAAGTGATTCAATTTTCGACAGCGTTGGCTCAGCCTATTGTGGTTTTAGTGGAAGACCATCGCCGAAGTGAAGATCACGCATTCGCTCATTTTCTCAGTTTCAACTCTGACCATATAGAAAAAAGACAAGCTGAGTTTGAAGCTTGGACCTTAAAGTTCAACGCATTAATTGTCGAACTTTGTGAAGAAGAAGAGCTTGAAACGCCAACGCTCTCTTACGAGCATTTCAAAGGGAGTCATTGGGTTGAGCAAGTTGCGAAACGACTTGTTGACCACACTGACTTACTGCTCGTGGGACACTTTAACAAACACGAGATTCAAACGATGCTCACAGAACTAGCACAACAAGATTGCGACTTGTTGCTACTGAGTGAGCGTTCATGGCCTTCTCACGCCAACATGCTTTGTGCAATCGACCCACTTCATCGAGGGGATGAAAAGTCGATAGTAGATAAAGCCATCGTCTCGCGAGGCTCAAAATTAGAACAAACCTTAAGCGGGAAAATGACGCTCGTTTACTGCCGATACGTCGCGCCATACCTCTCTCGCTATCGTGCAGAGATATTAAGCAATCAAAAAGCAGGCATTACAGATTTTATTACTGCGCAAAAGTTAACGCGAGTTCCATTACTATTACCGGAAGGAAACCCTGAAACGGCGTTACCAAAAGCAGTTAAGCAATCACAAGCAGCGATTTTGATTATGGGGGCATGTAAACGAAGCATGTCATCTCAATTTTGGTCTGGCAGCACTGTAGACACGTTACTTGATCAACCACCTTGTGACCTACTGTTGGTCAACAGCTCCAAGGGCTGACTAGGTATTCTCTATTAACCTATCCTTTCAATACCAAGCGCAGTTATTGGCTCTTTACATCTTCTAACTGCGCGGCTTCATGCTCTGCGTTCAAGGCTTGTTTCTGCTGCTGTTTTATCTCATCCCAACTGCGTCCCGACTCAATCGCAGATACACGCTGATCGTATTTGTTGCAGGCTCTTTCGAGTACTTTCTCAGGATCTATACCCTTTTCTCTTTCCAGCGCTTTTAATACGTTAAGATAGTTCCACAACACATCGCCTAACTCGTCTTCCAAATGACAAAGGCGATCCTCACGAATCTCTTCGCGGACTTCATCAACTTCTTTGCCAATGGCCTCCAGATAAGTCTCTACGCCTTTAAACCAAGTGTTGGTTTGGTCATATTGAGATTTTCTCGTCGCAATTGCATACAGCTCATCAAATTTCTTCATTGCCTCTCCGTAGAACACGTTTTTATTTATGCCTTTTTAGGACGAATAAACTTCCCTTTAGCCGTCACTCTAACTTCGCTATTGACCCGCAATTGAGCCACCAGTTGATATATACCGCGTCGTTCACCTTCACAGTGTGCAGTAATCGTGACTCGATCATCTAACTGAATAGGTGCATGGTAGCGCACATCCAACTGCGCCGTAAGGGCTTGAATGTCTCTAGATAACAAACAATGCGTCATTGCACCATCGAGAAGCGAACTGGCAATACCACCATGCAACAGGTCTGTGTAACCTTGATGACGCGGTAAAACGTGAAACTCTCCGACAACAGAACCATCGGCTAGGTATTGGTAGTTCACGGCCAAAGAGTTCGGATTCACATTAATTGAAGAACAAACCGCACATTGATGATGATATTCGTGAGTGTAATGACAGTAGCTGTTTGTGGACATGATAGTTACTCGGTTTCTCAAAAGAGTAATTAGCATATGCCAACAATTAAAAAGAAACGGCGAGTAATCTTTGTTTGCATGTTGCAGGGCCAGCAACCTCGCTTTTCATAACACTAAATAATCATTTTAATAATTAACGATAATTTCCAGTTTATTTAGAGTGGCGATATGGTTTGCATAGTGATTACGCAACGTTATGAAAAGGCGACTTATGAAGTTTCTCCACACGATGATCCGTGTAGCTGACCTAGACAAATCTATCGAATTTTATACAAAAGTTCTGGGAATGAGTGTTTTGGATCGTTTTGAAAACCAAGAATACCGTTACTCACTGGTGTTTGTTGGTAACCCTGATCAACCAGATGGCGCGACCATCGAGCTAACTTATAACTGGGACACCGACAGTTACGACTTGGGTAACGCATTCGGACACATGGCACTGGGGTCTGAAGATATTTACGCCGCTTGCGAAAAAATTAAAGCGCTTGGTGGCAACGTTACTCGCGAGCCAGGTCCAATGAAAGGCGGAGAAACTCACATCGCGTTCATTAAAGATCCCGATGGTTACCAAATCGAGCTCATCCAAACTCAAAAATAACGAGGTTTCCTATGACAGACGCATTATTTCAACCCATTCAGCTTGGCTCTCTCTCATTAAAAAACCGTATCGTTATGCCTCCGATGACGCGTTCTCGTGCTTCTCAACCAGGTAATATCGCTAACGACATGATGGCGACCTACTATGCTCAACGTGCTGAAGCGGGCCTAATCGTTGCTGAAGGCACACAAATTTCGCCAATGGGTCAAGGCTATGCATGGACACCAGGCATTTACAGCCCAGAGCAAATTGCTGGCTGGAAAAAAGTAACTGATGCAGTGCACGAGAAAGGCGGCACTATCTTCGCGCAATTGTGGCACGTTGGTCGTGTGACTCACCCTGATAACATTGGCGGTGAGCAACCTATTTCTTCTTCTGCGCTAAAAGCAGAAAACGTGAAAGTATTTGTCGATAACGGCACAGACGAACCGGGCTTTGTCGACGTGGTTGAGCCACGTGAAATGACCAAACAAGACATCAAGAACGTTATTGAAGAGTACCGCCAAGCCGCACTAAACGCGATAGAAGCCGGATTCGATGGTATCGAGCTTCATGCAGCGAATGGCTACTTGGTTAACCAGTTTATCGATTCTGAAGCGAATAACCGCACCGATGAATACGGTGGCTCTATTGAAAACCGTCTGCGTTTTCTTGGTGAAGTGATAGAAGCGATGACGCAAGCCATTGGAGCTGAGCGTGTTGGTGTTCGTCTTGCGCCATTCACTTCGTTAAATGGCACCGTTGATAGTACGCCAGTCGAAACCTACACCGCCGCTGCAGCGCTGCTTGATAAACTCAATGTGGTTTACATTCACATTGCAGAAGTAGATTGGGACGACGCGCCAGACACTCCGCACGACTTTAAAACCGCAGTTCGTGAGGCGTATAAAGGCACACTGATCTATGCCGGTCGTTACAACGCAGAAAAGGCGCAACACGCGATTGAAAGTGGTTTAGCCGACATGATTGGCTTTGGCCGTCCGTTTGTTGCAAACCCAGACTTACCAAGCCGCATCAAGCATGGCTATCCGCTGGCAGAACATGACCCTGCCACATTGTTCGGCGGCGGTGAAAAAGGCTTGGTGGACTACCCTGCGTATCACGCGGGTTAATTCATCTACGTAAAGCTGATTCGTAACTCGCGACAAACCAATAGCGAAACCAAAAGAACCTTGCTCTTCCCCCTGTGACACCAAGATGCAGGGTTCTTTTTAGGCAAGCCACCAGAATTAACGTCTTTGACAAGATGTACAACCTCGGCACGCAGAGCGCGTCGTTTTACTGAGCAAACTGCGTTGTACTTTACAGTAAGCATTCTTTAAAGCACGACGACCTGAAAACCAATCATCCGGTTTAGTGAGGATTAAGTAGCCGTGAAACCTCTTAACCAACTCGGTTCGATTGTTTTCGATAAATCGGCTATCAAACTCGATGTCGAAGTAATTCAAAGCCTCTTCGATACAAGTAAAGCTGGCAATTTTTTCCTGAATCGTATTCTCTGTCATCGTTTCTTTAGCGTAATCATTTTCAATGAAGTCTAAGTGCCTCGCGCTTTACGTTCTTTGATTTAGCGCTTCTTAAGATCATTCTTTATGGGGTTTCCATATTGAAATTCAATTTGGGAATTCGTTAACCCACCTAGCATTTTCATTTTGACAATCAATTTAAGGTACTGATTTAAATAAATATTATTTCTGGTTCATATTTTGCTCTACTTCATTAAACGGAATGTTGGAGCAACACGATATGACTTACAGAGCAGAAGTAGACGGATTAAGGGCGATTGCTGTCACGTTGGTGATTTTGTTTCATGCAGGAGTTGAGCAATTCGCTGGTGGCTTTATTGGCGTCGACGTGTTTTTTGTGATCAGCGGCTATTTGATCACCACCATCGTGATTAACGACTTAGAAAACCAGAAGTTCAGCCTTGGTGATTTTTATGAGCGACGCATTCGTCGCATACTCCCCCTCTTACTGGTGGTGATCGCCGTCAGCTATTTGATGTCTTGGTGGCTATTTTTGCCGCAAGCACACAAAGACGTTGGTCAGTTTGCAGTATCTTCCATTCTTTCCTCATCCAACATTCTTCTGTATTTAAAAGGCCACAATTACTTCGGTTTAGAAGATCGAGCCAACCCGCTGTTTCACACTTGGAGCTTGGGCGTTGAAGAACAATACTACATTGTCATTCCTTTGCTACTCATGCTACTCGCTCGTGGCAAAAACGCGTTTTACCTGACTTTTTTCATCGCGATATTTGCGCTGAGTTTGATGACTATTGTCTACGCGAGCAACGATCCTGATTTCGCTTTTTACATGATCTTCTCTCGTGCTTGGGAACTGGCAACCGGTTCATTACTCGCATTAGTGATGAGAAAAGTCCAAGTTCAATCTAACGATACGCTGGCAACCATTGGCATCGTTTTGATATTGGCTTCCGCGCTTTTGTTTGAAAAATCGCAAGATGGTGCGGGCATTACGCTGCTGGTGCCGGTCATCGGTAGCGCGTTGGTGATTTTGTTTGCCTCTAAAGACAATGTCTGCGGTAGATTACTGAGCCTAAAGTGGGTCGTGTTCGTCGGCTTAATCAGCTACAGCTTATACTTGTGGCACATTCCATTATTTGTCTTTTACCGCTACGTGTTGGATGCAACACAAGACATCAATATCCCACTTTACGTTGTCACTCTTTTTGTACTTTCTTACTTCACTTGGCGCTTTATTGAAAAGCCGTTCCGTAGCCGAAAAGCCATGAGTATGCGCACTGCGTCCGTGGTTATTGTGTTGTTGACGTTGCCCTTGCTAACGTTCGGCGTTATCGGTCATAAAAACGGTGGTTTTCCAGAAAGAAGCGCATTTTTCGAGGCCATGCGCGTTAACAACGGTTATGGTTTAGATTGCAACGGCAACACCAACGTTAACGATGTGTGCTCGTCTGCGCCGCAGCCCGACATCGCTGTGTTAGGCAATAGTCACAGCATGGTTTACGTGAAGCGTCTATCCGAAGTAACACCAACTGGCGTGGTGCAACTTACTCAAGATTCCTGTGCGGTCGGTTATGTCGACACCATCAAAGGTGCTGGCTCAGTTCCTTGCCGACAGTTCTTCAATGAGGCTGTCGATACAATTCTAAGTACCCCTTCCATTCGTCGCGTTGTTATCTCTTCTAATTTCAATAAAGAGCTTTCACAAGCCGATTATGAAGCATCATTAACCAAATTATTGAATGAACTGAAAGGAAAGGAAGTGGTCGTTTTCGGTCCAACCCCTTCTGCACCGTTTGCGGTAGGAGAATGCCTTTGGAAAGCGCGTTTGTTTGGCGAGACAGAAGAGTCTGCCTGCGACTTTTCTCCCAAACAACATCACCCTCAAAACGTGGCGAAGTTAGTGAACTACTTTGAGCAATTTGAGCACGTTGAGTTTGTCGACTTGACCGATGCCATTTGCAGAAATGGCGTATGTCGAATGAGAGTTGGAGCAAACAATGCGATGTATACGGATGACAGCCATTTATCTTACAAAGGTGCTGAGTTGGTGCTTGGGCATTACCTCAACACTACAAATGAAGCGCAACAGTTCACTTACGATCGACAATAACCAAGGAAATAAACTTTTATGCTTCAGCGCTTATCTCAGGTAAGCGCTGAATGCTTTAAAGCAAGACAAAGCTAGGCGTCTATTTGAAAATGCGCGGATCAAACGCGAAATCGAGCTTTTCGGCTTTCTTGATGATCTCTTTCATTTTGGGATGATTTGGATTCACCACGTAGTTTTTATCACGAGGTGAAATCGTTGAAGGCACTTGCAGCGCGGCAAACTCTGGATGAGGATCATTGAGAAACTGATCACCAATGTACTGCGTAGACTCGCTCGCCGGTATTGCTCGCCACGTCACAGGGAGATCTTCTTCATCTAAGGTGGCGATGAGGTATTCTGGCATTTCAATACGATATAAATCGTAAAGTTTGGTGATAGCAGGATCGTTGTTTACGTGAACAAACACTTCCAACGAACAAAGGGATTCCGATTCAGAGAAGTAGAGGGCTTCGGTTCCTTTTGAGTTCCATCGCCCTCCAAATAACTTTGCGCCAACGGGGCTGAATGGCGTGTCAGCAAATTTCTTTTGTGTGAGACGATAGAGCTTCATATTACGAGAATACCCCGTGCTCTAAACGGCCGATCAAATCTTTTACGATTTCAAAATCCACCGTGGTCGAGACCATATCAAGTGGACGTTTTCCACCTAAGCCATACACATTCTCTCTCATCCATTTTAACGCGCGCTCTTCGTCGTCAAACAGTTCTGTCGCGAGTTTCAATAACATCGCTAATCGATAGATTGCATCACTTTCTTGCGTATTGAAGCGCTCATCGTTTTTTAGACGACGCTTGACCGTGCTGACAGGTATCAATGTGACGTTTTGAAACTCACTCTGAGAAAGCTTCACACGCTCAACAATATTGCGATACACCTTTGGCTCAAAGCCTTTGTGAACCGCATCAGTGCGACCTGTTTCAGCGTCTTCAATACCCAACATAAACCAGAAATTGGCTTTATGAGGTTGTTTCGGTTTGAAGCTTTTTAATGCTGCAGTTGCCATATCAAGCTCCTATGGTTCATATGGTCCAGTTATTATGGTTCAAATGAGCTTAATTTTCAATCAAAGTAACAATCAAAGTAAAAAGATAGGTAAAGAAAAAGGCGAGCTTTTCGCCCGCCTCTCTTACTTATTCATCAACCCATCTACCGACAGGCATCGTTTCACTTATTGCAAGTCAAAACGATCCGCGTTCATGACTTTCGTCCATGCGGCGATGAAGTCATGGATGAATTTTTCCTGATTATCATCTTGCGCATACACTTCCGCATACGAACGCAGGATCGAGTTTGAACCAAAGACAAGATCCACTCGAGTAGCCGTCCACTTCACAGCGTCGGTTTTACGATCACGGATTTCATATTGATTAGCACTCACTGGTTTCCACGTATATGCCATGTCAGTAAGGTTCACGAAGAAATCATTCGACAAAGTGCCGACTCGCTCAGTAAATACGCCCTCTTTTCCACCGCCGTAGTTACTGCCTAGAACGCGCATACCACCGATAAGTACCGTCATTTCTGGCGCCGTTAGCCCCATAAGCTGAGCACGATCTAATAAAAGCTCTTCTGGCTTAACCGCGTAGTCTTTCTTCAACCAATTTCGGAAACCGTCAGCGACAGGCTCAAGAACTTCGAATGATTCAACATCCGTCATCTCTTGGGCGGCATCACCTCGGCCTGGCGCGAATGGCACACATACATCATGACCTGCGGCACGCGCAGCCAGTTCAATACCTACGTTCCCAGCAAGCACGATAGCGTCTGCAACACTACAGCCCTCTTCTGCTGCTATTTTTTCTAACACCGCAAGAACACGGCTTAGACGTTCAGGTTCGTTCCCTTGCCAATCTTTTTGTGGAGCCAAGCGAATTCTCGCGCCATTTGCACCGCCTCGGCGGTCAGAGCCACGGTAGGTACGCGCACTATCCCACGCCGTACTTACTAACTCACTAATGGATAGGCCACTTGCTTCAATTTTTGTTTTCACTAAATCGACATCGTAGTCTGTCTTACCTGCGGGCGTTGGGTCTTGCCAAATAAGATCTTCGCTTGGCACATCAGGGCCGAAATAACATGATTTTGGTCCTAGATCGCGGTGTGTCAACTTAAACCAGGCACGAGCAAAAACGTCATCAAAGTACGCAGGGTCATTTTGGAACTTTTCTGCAATCTTACGATATTCAGGGTCCATTTTGAGCGCCATATCGGCGTCGGTCATGATTGGATTGTAGCGCTTAGAACCGTCTTCAACATCGACAGGCTTGTCTTCTTCTTCAATGTCGATTGGCTCCCATTGCCATGCACCTGCTGGGCTCTTTTTCAGTTCCCAGTCATACTTAAATAGTAGGTGGAAGTATCCGTAGTCCCATTGTGTAGGGTGTGTTGTCCAAGCACCTTCAATGCCACTCGTTACCGCGTCACGGCCAATGCCACGTGTTTTGTGGTTAATCCAGCCAAGACCTTGCTCATGAACGTCTGCTGCTTCGGGCTCTGGGCCAAGGTTTGCGGCATCACCATTACCATGACACTTACCCACCGTGTGACCACCAGCTGTGAGCGCGACGGTTTCTTCATCGTTCATTGCCATTCGCGCAAAGGTCACTCGCATGTCATGTGCTGTTTTGAGAGGATCTGGGTTACCGTCTACCCCTTCAGGGTTCACATAGATAAGACCCATCATTACCGCAGCAAGCGGGTTTTCTAAATCTCGCTCACCAGAGTATCGGCTGTTATCAGCGTCACTTGTGGCTAACCATTCTTGCTCAGACCCCCAGTAAGTGTCTTTTTCTGGGTGCCAGATGTCCTCTCGTCCAAACGCAAAGCCAAAGGTCTTAAAGCCCATGGATTCGTACGCCATGTTACCGGCAAGGACAATCAGGTCTGCCCAACTTAGTTTGTTGCCATATTTTTTCTTGATTGGCCATAAAAGGCGTCGAGCCTTATCCAGGTTGGCGTTATCTGGCCAAGAGTTGAGAGGAGCAAAGCGTTGGTTGCCTGTAGCAGCACCGCCACGGCCATCCGCAATACGATAACTGCCCGCTGCATGCCATGCCATTCGGATCATTAAACCACCGTAGTGTCCCCAGTCGGCAGGCCACCAGTCTTGGCTATCAGTCATTAAATCTTTTAAATCTTTTTTAAGTGCTTCGACATCTAGCTTTTTCAGTTCTTCTTTGTAATTAAAGTCCTGACCAAATGGGTTGGTTTTGGAGTCGTGTTGATGCAGGATGTCTAAGTTCAAGGCATTCGGCCACCAATCCATCACCGACTTATCTGTAGATGTTTGCCCACCATGCATAACTGGACATTTACCTACCGAACCGCCGTTTGCTTTGCTCATATAATGCTCCTTCGTGTCGTGGTTGTGGTAACCACTCTTTGTTATTCAATAAATCGAATATCCACCTCAAACAGCGTAGTTCATACACTGTTTTTTTAGTTAACGCCAAGTCAAAATTTCAAACATTTCAGCGAATAAATAATTGTTATCAAACATGTACCTATATGCAGAAAATATGGATAGAGATCAGTTTAAGTCCATACCTGAATACTTAATCCCAGACAGCCTCGCCATGTTGTGATCCCAGGTCGCTAAATCATGATGACTAAATTCATTCAGAGCGTGATGACCACACGCCCTCGCCATGACTTTCATGAGCTCGACCGAGGATTCGAAGAAATTTTTCAGTTGCAGGGATGACTTTTCAACGTCGAGACGCTGCCTCAAATCGGCATTTTGTGTCGCAATGCCTGCCGGGCAATTATTGGTGTTGCAGATGCGAGCCGCGACACAACCGATCGATTGCATCGCACTGTTTGCTATCGCTACTCCGTCTGCTCCAAGTGCCAACGCTTTGACAAAATCCGTAGGAACTCGCAACCCACCGGTGATGATTAATGTGACGCGGTCACTTGCACCTTTTTCATCTAAGTACTTACGTGCACGAGCTAATGCAGGAATGGTGGGCACACTAATATGATCACGGAACATAGTTGGCGCCGCACCCGTGCCACCACCGCGACCATCTAAGATGATGTAATCAGCCCCAGCATCAAGCGCAAACTGAATGTCTTGCTCAATATGGTTGGCACTGAGTTTAAATCCAATTGGAATACCGCCTGTGATGCCACGAACTCTGTCAGCAAACTTTCTGAAATCGTGAGTAGTGTGAAGATCTTTGAACGTTGGTGGTGATATCGCTGGTTGTCCTTCGGGGATGCCTCTCACCTGAGAGATCTTACCTACATTTTTATTTGCAGGCAGATGACCACCCGTGCCCGTTTTTGCTCCTTGCCCACCTTTAAAGTGAAACGCCTGAACATTAAGAAGCTTAGATTCGTCGTAGCCAAATTGAGCGCTAGCAAGCTCATAGAAATACCGTGAATTGGCGGCTTGCTCTTCCGGTGACATGCCACCCTCACCAGAGCAAATCCCAGTCCCTGCCAACTCTGCACCTTTTGCTAGTGCAATTTTCGCCTCTTCAGAAAGTGCGCCAAAACTCATGTCCGACACCAACAAAGGAATGGCGAGTCTGAGCGGCTTACGCGCGTTTGGTCCCACAATCAACTCGGTAGACACAGGAACGTCTTCCAACAACGGTTGTGTCGCCATTTGCGTCACCATGATTTGTATAGCATCCCAATGTGGTAGCAAATGCCTAGGAACCCCCATTGCAGCCATCGGACCATGATGACCGAGTTTAGAGAGTCCTTCTCTCGCTAATTGGTGGATAAACTCGAGGGTTGGTTCTTCTTGTGTAGCAGACGCTGTTGGTTTGTCTCTTTTCTCTCGCTTTTGTTCCGGTCCCTCTTTACCGACTTGCTCTGCGGTAAATCGCTTGTGTGTACCATCACAAAAAGGAGCATTGGCGGTATGCTTACATTGGCAGAGATAGGCATCTTCGTCTTTTTCCGCACTAAAGCTCATTGGCTTTAAGCCGGTTCCTGAATGAGACCCATCGCAGTAAGGTTGATTTTTAGAGCGCCCACATCGGCAGAAGTAATATTCTTGCCCAGCTTTCAACTCTACTTTGATCGGCTTGTTATCAGCGATGATTGGCTTGCTCATGTTGACCCCTATTTATTATTGTTAACCATGCTTTCTCGCTGGCTTGCAATAAGCGTAGAACAGGAGCGTAAAGAGCGTCAGTGTAGCCGAGTAAAATGCGCGATTGTCGCCCAACTAACCTATACTTTTTATGGGTCTCATACACGTGGAGGCTATATGACGATTGCAACCCGATTAGATGAATATTTGACTGAGCATAACATTCACTTTCAAACCGTGAATCACAGCCACAGTCATAGCTCGCTACAAAGTGGTGTTGCAGCAGGTGTGCCTTTAATGAATATCGCAAAAGGTGTGATTCTAGAGGATCATGAAGGGCGTCATATGATGGCGGTCTTACCTGCCAACAACAAAATCAGTTTGTCGAGATTAAACGACGAATTTAATGCCACCTTCCACTTGGTGAAAGAGCGTATGGTTTACCGACTCTTCACCGATTGTGAACACGGCGCTATTCCACCGATTGGTAGTCCTTACCACATGTCGACAGTTTGCGATGAAAGACTAGCAAACTTGGAACATGTCTACCTTGAAGCTGGCGATCATGAAACTCTGATTAAGCTGGACCGAAAGGCGTTTAAAGAACTGATGAACGACTGTAGATATCTAAGATTCAGCAGTGAAGTTCTGCATTAAACTTGCCAAGATCTCTCGACATTTCCTGAACAAGGCTCTTTCAACAAGAGCCTTTCTTTGTTTTGTTGGTAGCACGCGATGGAAGTTTCTCGGACTTTGGTGCTCAGCGTTTCAGAGCACATAGAAACAAAAAACCGCCTATTCGGGCGGTTTTTTATCAATCAAATCATAATTATTATCGAACAAAGATCTTTTGGATCGCTTTTATCGCCATAGC
Organism: Vibrio sp. 1069; assembly: GCF_033340555.1. Classification (NCBI taxonomy): domain Bacteria; kingdom Pseudomonadati; phylum Pseudomonadota; class Gammaproteobacteria; order Vibrionales; family Vibrionaceae; genus Vibrio; species Vibrio sp. 1069. The sequence goes on along the minus strand of NZ_JAWOWP010000002.1, from coordinate 255,951 downwards.
CCTACGGCGCATTAATACGCTCGTTCTTGGCAACCATTTCGGTGTGTGAAGAATGGTTTTCGCATGACTAAAAGTTCTGAATCCTTCCTCTCCGTGATAATGCCCAATACCCGATTCACCAACGCCACCAAAAGGCGCATCTTCAGCGCCAACATGTAAAACCGTATCATTAACGCCGACGCCACCACTGTGGGTGTTGCGTACAATATGTTTGATGGTCGATTTGTCGTCCGACATAACATACAGCGCAAGTGGTCTTTGGCGCTGATTAATGTAATCAATCGCTTCATCAACCGCATTGTAGGGCTTAACAGGTAGAAATGGCCCGAAGATCTCCTCTTGCATGATTCGCATATTCGGCGACACATCCGTGACCAAATGAGGATACAGAAGTCGTTCCTCTTGGGGCGACGCTTCAACAGTGTGAAGGTTAGCACCTTGCGCTTTTGCATCCTCAAGTAGCGCAGTCAAACGATCATATTGTCGTTGGTTGACAATATGGGTCAGCTTTTGATTCTTGTTGGATTTTAAATAGAGCTTTTCAAAACGTTTTAAGAATAGCGAAATGAACTCTTCGACACGTTCTTGCGGTACAAATGCGTAGTCAGGCGCGACACAAATCTGGCCTGCATTAATGCATTTACCAAACAAGATAGCATCAACGGCTTTCTTCATGTCTGCATCTTTTGCAATGATCACCGGGGACTTTCCACCCAACTCTAACGTCACCGGGGTAAGGTTTTCCGCTGCCGCTTTTGCCACTGCGCGACCAACACTCGTAGAACCCGTGAACAAAAGGTGATCGAATGGCAGTTGGCTGAATGCTTGTGCGACGTCTGCTTCACCCTCAAAAACTTCGACATACTCAGACAACCCACGGCAAATATCGACGATGACTTTATTGGTTTTTGGCGTAAATTCGCTGAGCTTCATCATCACGCGGTTGCCAGCAGCCAATGCTGTCACTAAAGGCGCAAGGCTCAAAATCACAGGAAAGTTCCACGGTGAAATGATCCCGACGACACCTAACGGTTGATACTGAACGGTGACTTTAGAAGGTGCGAGCAATAAGCCGGATTCGCGCTTGCTGGGTTTGCACCATTTTTTTAGTCGTTTGAGGGTATAATTAATATGCGAGACCGTTGGCAAAACGTCGGTCATGGCGGTATCAAATTCTGAGCGATAGCCAAAATCGTCACTTAACGCTTCAACCAAAGCTTGTTTGTTCTCAAGCAGCGATTTTTTTAACAAAACGAGGCGCTGTTTACGTTCATCCAAACTAGGATAAGGCTCGGCTGCATATGCCGCTTTTAAGCGTTCGAGGCTTTGCTGTAACAAGTTATCTACTTCAACCTCTGTGATTGCGTTCATGATGCTTCTCCTAGCCTAGTTTCTGCCAATGACGCCCCAAGTTAACACGAGCGCAACAATGTTACTATTGTAGCGCTCGTGAAGTTAGAGTTCGAACTCTGATTAAAATATCTCTAGGGTGGATACTACGTCAAACGTAGTTCATAAATGCCTAGTCGTTGAGAGCGGTCAAGCATATCGAACTCATGATCAACGTATTCTTTTAATGTGGCGCCTGCACGCTCAGCAATATTGATGCTAGCGATGTTATCTTCCATACAATGGAACTGAATGAATTGTGCGTGCCCTTTCTTCTTCAAGAAAGGGATCAATACTGCGAGTACTTGATCAATCACACGATGGCCTCGCCCATTGTTGGCAAGCCAGTAGCCAATTTCAGTAACACGTGTATGTGAATCCACACCTTTAATGCCAATAACACCCGTAAGTTGCTCATCAAAATAAATTGCGCACCAGTGGGAATCCAGCGCGTTACTGTTCACTCGCTGGGAAATGTAGTTAACGGCCTCTCTATGATTCGTGACAGAATCCGTCCAAGGTAGATAGCCCTCAAGGCTCTCTCGGTGAGTGTTCACAACCTCTAGTAAAGCGGACGCGTGTTTCGTGTTGAGGGGCTCAATTGAGACCCTTTGCGAGACGGAAAAACGCTTCTGTAAGTGATTTCCTTGATACGTCTCTTGGCATGTGACTTCATCCATAGATGTTATTCCTTTTTATTGTGAACGCTCAGCGCAAATCCTAACGCTTCATTTTATGAGAACAAACCTCTCTATAAAAACTAATCAAAGCCGTTGCCGTTCATTTAGCCCTTTTGATCGATCAGCGTAAATGGCGTTAGTGATGCCACATCTACATAATGTTTCCATACATGTTCATAGAGGTGATGCTGATTGGCAAACGGAGCCAGCTGCTTAGCTTCTTCAAGCGTACACCAGCGATACTCTGTATGCTCTTCGTTAAGAACAACTGATTGGTTAGGCGGACAAAATAGCACAAAACATGGGATAACCATGATACGGTTATTTTTTGCTTCGTAGAACTGCTCTAGAAAGTCTGCTGTATGTAACTCAACTTGGTCAATTAGTGTCTCTTCTTTTAACTCTCTTAAAATGGTTTGCCACCCGGCTTCACCCGCTTCGATACCACCTGCAACATGGCACCAATAGCCACCTTTTACGCGTTTGAGTAACAGCATTTTTTCTATGCCATCAATTTTTGAAATGACAACGCCTGAAACATGCGTTGCTTTTATCGGGATCATGTAAGCTCCTTAAATATCGAGTTTTTATTGTTACGCTGAAGAGAGGCAGATTAATTGCTACGTATTCTACTGTTTATTCATCTTGTCGACAGAAGTGTTTGAGTTGAGAGGATTTAATCACTAACTAAGTATGCTAAAGTGAGATCTGTCGCAACAAATGAGCAGTAAAATGTCCAATTCATTCAACACTATGATTCCCATCGGTGTGCGCTTTATGGTGCTTTCCGCGTTCGGCTTTGCTCTGATGTCAGCTACAGTAAAGCACGTCGGCAACTACGGCATCCCCGTTTTTGAAATCGTTGCAGCAAGAGCGCTCGTTTCACTTATCATTAGTTATTTCGATGTAAAGCGAAAACGAATTTCTGTATGGGGCAATAATAAGCCATTACTATTTGCACGCGGTGCTGTGGGTACGATGGCTCTGATGTGTGTATATTATTCAGTGACCACCTTACCTTTGGCAGAAGCGACGATATTCCAGTATATTCATCCGGTATTTACTGCACTACTCGCCGTATTTTTCTTGAAAGAGCGCATCCAGCCGTCAACTTTCCTTTGTATTGCGTTGTGCTTACTCGGCATCTATATCATGGTAAGCCCAGAAACTGGGCAAGGCTCAGATAGCGCTTTACCAATGTTTAGCGTCATGATTGCGATCTTAGGCGCATTTGGTAGCTCAATTGCCTACGTCATTGTCAGAAAACTGAGTCAGACAGAAGACAGCTCAGTGATCATTTTCTATTTCCCGTTGGTTGCTCTCCCCGCTTCACTCTTACTGATTGGCGACGATTTTATAATGCCCGATCTATATCTGACTTTCATGTTGGTTCTAGTTGGTGTCTTTACCCAAATTGGACAATTGGGGTTAACCAAAGCGATGCAAACTCAACAAGCGGGTAAAGCCTCCGCTTATTCGTATATCCAGATCGTATTTTCTGTGTTGTTGGGCATCATTTTCTTTGGCGAGGTTCCGATCATTTGGACGTACGTCGGTGGCGGTCTGATTGTTACAGGCGCATTAATTAATGCGTTTGGTCATCACTTACGGTTACCTTTTATTAAGCGCAACGCTTGATATACCTCGCCAGAACCGTAAACACGACATTTAGAAAAACAGCCAGAGTGACTCTGGCTGTTTTGTGTTTAGCCTAACGTTAAGCTGATATTTTTAACCCTGCGATACCAGCGACAATCATTAGCAAGCTTAAGGCTTTGATAAGTGTTGCTGGCTCATTGAACAGATAAATACTCACGACTGCCGTGCCTATTGCGCCAATCCCTACCCATACGCCATAAGCAATGCCTAAAGGCAAGGTTCTTAACGCAATGCCAAGCAACCAAAAGCTCAATAACATAAAGACAATAGTGAATGCCGAAGCGCCGAATTTGGTAAAGCCTTGTGAATATTTAAGACCGACAGCCCATGCGATTTCACACAGGCCCGCAATGAAGAGAATTCCCCAAGCCATGTCACATTTCCCAACGAGATGGGGTCGTCCCCGAGAAAAGATAGAGCGGTGAGGTCGTCCTCACTTCTGATTTACTGCTTATTATATACAGAAATTTAAACATAAAAAATAAAACACGGCGATAAGCATACAACTCAAACATCTCATGCACGCTTAAATTCTACGCTTTTCTTTTTAACGGTGGCGGGCTCTCTATGTTCGCATCAATAACGACACCGTTTTTTAACAATTTACATATAACCTTATGGTGTTGAAAGTGTTGCATTTATTGCACAAATCACACAAAAACTAATTGAACATGTAAATATGAAAACGTTTGTGTGACTAATATCGCTTAAAACAATGACTGATGACTTTAATATTCAGCCGAATTAATTATAAGGTATGACGTACCCATGAAAGCAATCAAAACCTCTATCGCTGTCCTTGTTGGCGCCGCTCTACTATCTGGATGTAATGACGACACTGAATACGTCAATGTTCAGCCTAAAGAAGTAAAAATAGCGACTTACAACCTCTCTTTTGACCGCGCTACCTTCGAAACTTTGGTAGGTGAAATGCAAATTGAACCAACGCAGCAAACTGCGTTGGTCACCTCTTATTTAGACGGTTCAATCGCAGCCGAAGACAAAACCACTGCGGAAAAAGTCATTCAAATTCGTAACGTTGCAGCAATCATTCAAAAGAATCGTCCTGATGTTCTTATGATGGCGGAATACAACAACGACGGAACAGGCGAAAACAAAGCAGCCATTGAAGGATTCCAGAAGAACTACCTGTCTGTCGCGCAAAGCATCAATGGCGCGGGCGGTGAAGCAAACCTTGAGCCTATTGAATACCCTTATGCTGAATCTTACTCAACTAATACAGGGTTGTTGAGTGAGTTTGATCTCGACAACAACGGAACCGCAGGTCAAATGCCAGGTGATGCATGGGGCTTTGGCATGTACCATGGTCAATATGCATTTGCCCTTATGTCTAAGTATAAAATTGACACAGCAAACACACGTACATTCCAAGCATTTAAATGGAAAGATATGGAAGGTGCGAAAATTCCAACCATTACTATCTGTGACGGTTCGCAAAAGATTCCAGACGGCATGAAGTGTGGTGATGAATGGTACTCAGCGGAAGAATGGGATCAAGTGCGTCTATCTTCGAAAAATCACGTCGACGCGCCAATCATCATTCCAACTCGCAATGGCGAAGAAGTTGTACACTTGTTGATGTCTCATCCTACTCCACCAGTATTCGACACCGGTAAAAACAAAGCGCAAAACGCAGCAGAAGTGGAGTTTTGGCATCATTACATTCAAGGTAAAGACTATTTTTACGACGATGCGGGTAAAACAGGTGGCTTAACGAACGGCACTAAATTCGTAATGATGGGTGATCAAAACCTTGATCCAGTGGCTGGTGACGGTATTAGCTCTGTAATGCAAGAGCTGCACAACGATCCATTGGTTAATCAAACCGTGATGAATGGTGAGCTTTACCCAACAAGCTTTGGTGCAGCTGAACACGCTGTTGACCGCAGTTCAACTCACCCATATCCGAATCGCATCACTTCAACGTTTGGCTTAGGAGTAGACTATGCCTTGCCTTCAGCAAATTTGAATGTAATAGACTCTGGTGTGTACTGGTCAGCGTCTTATGAAGAAGGCCGTAAACTATTTAACGATGCACGTATCGGTAAGTATGGTGATGGTAAGGATGTATCTTCCGACCATCGCATGATCTGGATTAAAGCACAGTTCTAGACTGCATAAAAAAAGCCAACCACAAGGAGTCGTGATTGGCTGTATATATTTGTGAACAAGATGGTTCACTAACAACGTCAGTTGGCTAGGTGACCCTCGGCTTAGAAAGGGTCACTCATACTAAAGCATGAGGCGTGCCAACTTTTCAGCGCACAAAAACAGGTTGTTATTTAATCACTTTCATTAAAACTTAACCAATAGCTACTGTTTGCTCACCGAATAAATTGCAATTTGCAAACTACCATTGGCATTTCGCAATAAACCTGATCTTTAGCTCTTGCTTTTATTGCTTCCTAGCTAAGTCGCGTGCAAGGATTAACGCAAGTCCGAATACTTGCAAGAAGAGTCCGATATTCTTGTACCAAGCGATCTTTTCATCCTGCTTTGCCATTACCTCATTGAGCTCTACATTCTCAATGTAGTAATTATCGATGCGGTCTCTATACGAAGCTTGTGCCTGATTTATCTTTGACATCAGTTGAGGAAGTTGATCAATTTTTATTTCATCCGACTCGTTGAGAACCCAAGAAGATAAATGCCCTGCTAATACCTCTTCTAGCTCTAAAGGTATCGCTACGCTCTGACTTATGTGCACATGCAGCAGTAAAGCTTCTCTTTTCCTTTCTAGGGTTTCCACACTGTTCCATGCGAGTTGGATGGAATACAAGTTTTCTGCTGTTTGCTCTGCGAGCTGCGAGTGCTGTTTACCCAACTTATCAAGGACTAAGCTAGTAACGATGATCGCGCCAATATTCAGTACTAATCCAATCAGAACGAGTACCCAAGGTGGTGGAATGTAACGTCGCAGACTTACCATAACTTATCGTATGGCAGGTAAATCATATTTAACACAACCAATGAAAGTATCACCAGAAATGTCACCTGCATCCCTCTAATGCGCTTTTTCAAGTCTTTTTTCAATATGCCTTTAGCATGAATAACTCGACCAATTACAAAAATAATACCGGTGAGATGTATCCATGTTGGGTAAGCACTATTGAATTCTAAAAGTGCCATTAAAATCAGGGTGATGGGGATATATTCTGTCGCATTACTCTGGGCACTACGAGCAATTTGTAGAGCCTCTACCCCACCATCTGCATAAGCAATTTGATTTAAGCGACGTTGCTTAATTACTTGAACAGCCAACCAAATAATGAGTATTGCGAGAATGTTGGCATACAGAGCTGTGATCATATGTCGTCCTTCTTGATCTGGTTTTCACTTATATAAGCGTGTCACTTGGCTATAACTATAGCGGTATCATTATGATAATGCGTCAAATAATCTCAAGTTATGATTTCTATTCGGGCAAAAAACGAAAGCCAATGCTTCATGACATTAAAAATGCCCTCGAATGGAGGGCATAAGAATAAAGAAGCTAATATGTGAGAATATTGAAACCACTATAAGGGGTGTTTGACCAGCTTTTTGCGCCGATGCCCTTTGATAATACTTTCAAAAATTGTGAACAACAGCCCTACCCAAATAAATGCAAAGGTCACCGCCTTCACTTCGTCAAACAACTCGCCAAAAAACATAACTGCCAACACAAACTGCAAGCTTGGCTCGATGTATTGCATTAGACCGACGGTTGATAAATTAGTTATACGTATTGCGATAGAATAAAATACGAGTGGTAAAAGTGTGATAGGTGCACTGCCAAAATACAAAAGCAATGTTGTGGTATCTGTGCCCGAAGCCAGTTCACCAGTTGCCCATTGTTTATAGAGCAAATATGCGAGTGCAACTGGAGTCAGTAACAACGCCTCAACAAACAAGGTTGTACTCCAGTCATAATTTATCTTCTTCTTGTACAGCCCATACAAAGCAAAGAACAACCCCATCGTTAGTGCGATAACGGGTAGCTGACCATAGTGAATCACTTGATACATAACACCAATTGTTGCCAGCACGATTGCAATAAGTTTGCCTTTTGAGAGCCTATCCCCAAGAATAAATACGCCCAGCGCAACAGATACTAATGGTCCAATAAAGAAGCCTAAGCTGGCATCGATGACCCGATGATGGGTCAAAGCCCAAGTGAACGCACTCCAAGAAATACACATCAAACTGCTCGCCACAAACGTGTACCACAAGGATTTTTTATCAAGCCAGATTTCTTTCCAATTCAGCCCTCGACGGGTTATCCCAAGTACAATTAGAAACCCGACAGGTACAGACCCAATGATTCGCCATGCTAGCAACTCATCCATAGAAGCATTCGGTAAATAACGATAATAAATTGGTAGCAATCCCCAGATCACAAAGGAGAATGCTGCCATAAAAGTGCCATAACGAGTGTTATTCATAAAACTATCGCCCATCTAAACGACCAATTTGGCGTAAGTAAACAAGTCCGCCATACATAAAAAGGAATGCAATCCCGCAGTGACTTTATGATGCAGATGGCATTATTGGCTCAACGCTTGTACGACGGCGGTAAAGCCACTCACAAAACACAACATAAGTGCCCCAAACCGAATCTTTTCTTTTGGTAACGACTGGGTAGTTTTCATTGCTAGCCAGTAACCAAGCGCCGCAGCAGGTAATAGAGGAATAGTAATGACCAAATGATGCAATGTGAAGAAGCCCACTGGGATTTGTACTATTAGTGAAATAATCGAACTGAAAACAAAAAAAGCCGATAAGTTGCCGCGTAACTGATTTGCTTCTTGATGCTGCAACAATAACGCCATCGGAGGGCCTCCAATCGCAGAACTGGTACCAAACAACCCAGAAAAGAAGCCAGCACATGTCATACGCGAAGGCGTAGGCTCAACCCGAAACGGTAAAACACTCACCAAGACTGCAAACAGCACCAACAAACCAATCCAAAGCGTGAGAGTTTGTGTAGATACAAAAAAGAGTAGCAAGCCACCAGCAATTGATCCCGGCACTCGCCCAATCAACGCCATCTTTAAGCCGCCGATTTCAACACTACTGCGGTGCTTCATCGCATTCATCAACGAAATAAATAACGCGACTAAACAGATTGGCGCAGGAACATATTCTGGCGCCCAAAGAATCAGTAAAGGTGCGGCAACAATAGCCAAGCCAAAACCGATTGCGGTCTGGACATAAGAGCCAAGAAATATCAAACCTATTGCAAGGAAGTTTATCGAATCGAATTCCATTTAGATTATTCTTATATTTGAAAAATAAACACAAAACCAAAGCACATTCACATGGTGAATACCTCAGGCATACTGCGATATGAATTCCGCGTAGCATTCATCAAAGTGAATAAAAAGACAATCCATTTGTGCGGTTCGCCCTCATTTGCATTTTGTATTTCATTCCGCTGATGTACATGTTTGCTTACATCGAAGAGGATTCATGCTCGCCTGTTCACGCAGCATTTCTTCAGCGGAATTAATGACCTCTTAAAATCTAGCAGAATTAGACCCGTGAATTCTCCGTTGCATTTAATGGATTCAGTCAATTAGTGCGGCGTCGGTATAGCACTTTACAACTCACCTCTTTATACTACTGATCGATTTATCATTACCGTACTTATTTACACAATAAACAAGTGTACGGTCAGTATTTTTCTACCTTTAACTTGCTGTGAAAATAATATGAAAAAACAAACGGGATTTACTCTAATAGAGTTAGTCGTAGTTATTGTCGTGCTCGGTATTCTTGCTGTCACTGCCGCGCCACGCTTTTTAAACCTTCAAAGTGATGCACGTGAAGCTCGTTTGGAAGGAATGAAAGGCGCTATTGCGTCAGCATTAGGCGTCGGTTATAGGAAAATGGCGATTGCGGGGTTGGAAAGCAAGCCTTACGTTTCAAACTTCGTAGACAGTGCTTTAATGGCAGATTTACCATTTGACGGCTGTAATATTGGTGGTTCAAAGCGCTGTGTTTTTTTATATGGATATCCTGATTCTGATAGCGAATCGATGAAGTTACTCGTGCAAGGACTGAACGAAGAAGACTCGGATTGGAAAACATTTCATCACCCGGCTGGTTCAACAACTCGCGAAATGGTCATTGCTGCAGCCGACGAAAAAAGAGCTAGCCTTACACAATGCGGAATTTTATATGGGCCACCGCAGACTCCAAACGAGAGTTACACCTTAGATATTCTTCCCTGCCCTCAATAAAAATAAGGCTGCCAATCGGCAGCCTTATTTGTTTCATCTGATCGGTTTTTTACGCAAAGTTAAACACGTATTTATCCATCATATTCACCATGCGGCCAATCTCTGGCTTGGTAATCGTATCATTTGCGCCAAGAGATAGTGCTTTCGCTCGGTTATCCTCACTCATCAATGACGAGAACATAATGATCGGCATTTCATGAAACGCTTCGGTATCGCGTAGTCTCTTCACTAAGTGCATACCATCCATTCGAGGCATTTCTACGTCCGTAACCACCGCATCTAATAGCTCTTTAACTGGCAAGTTTTCTTCTTTCGCAACCTCGATCAAGCTCATCAACTTCTCATGCGCCTCACCACCGTCTTTACATGTGATCACATTGTAGCCTGAAGAAGCTAATGTATCTTGGATCAAAGAGCGAATAAATGCTGAGTCATCCACCACCATGATCGTTTTCGCATTACGCTTACCGACCATTCTCTGGTTGAGATCCACCGACTTGTCCCCTTTCACATCGTATTTTTCCATACTCAATTCTGGGTTGATGTCTGCGATGATTTTTTCAAAGTCGAGAATCATGATCAGGTTGCCTTCTTTACGGACAACGGCTACTACACAATCTTGTTCGCCCGCTTCCAAAAACTGACTTGGTGATTCCACATCATTCCAAGAGATACGATGAATACGCGAAATGCTGTCAATTAAGAAGCCATTGGTCATTTTGTTGAAATCCGTAACGATTACAAACTTGCGCTCCAGATCTTGTCGTGTTGGCACACCTAACCAACCAGCTAAATCTACTAAAGGCGTCAGTACATCTCTGGATGAGAACACACCAATCATATGAGGTTGTGCGTTTGGATAATCGGTTGTTTCTGGCACGCGAATCACTTCTCGTACTTTCGCAACGTTAATGCCGTAATAACAAGTTTTTGTGCTGCCATCTGGCAATGTTTTTTCTAAATGAAACTCGATGATTTCAAGCTCATTGGTACCACTTTCTGTCAAAATGGTGCTGGTTACGTTACTCATAAAGCCAATTATCCAACCAAAAATACGCATCAGAAAAAGTTTGATGCAAACGCCATGAGAAGCCATTCTCTGGCTAAAAATCCAAAAGTCCTTTTTAGTCGTTACAACAAAATTTGTAAACCATCAAAAGGACGGCTAACGCACATTTCCATACCAAACCATGTAAAATTGTCTCATTTTTGAACACGACATTATGAGTGGCCAAAGTGCGAATTAACACCTCCACTTTTAGCGGCCGAGTCAATGAAAAGTTTAGAAATAATTTGAAGTGATGTTCAGCGTCAATAGCCAAACCTATCTAACAGATATCAGTACAAAGTTGGCTAGCGTGCTCATGCCTGGTGTAGAACAAGCTCTCTTCAAGTGGCTTGGTATAAAACTGCGCTTGCTAACACACGGGTTTAAATCGAAGCGCTAGAAACATCACAAGAAAATCTGAAGGCATAGAACACTGAAAGAACACTTTCAGTTTGTTAGTTTTCTGTCAACGTAAGTTTTAAGTAATCATCCTATCACTAGGTATTTCAATACCTGACATCGCTATTCCCATAATCAAGACACTGATTTTCACTTTTGGAAAGAGTCATTTTCCTTCCTCTTAGCAAGGTTTTTCCTACAATCCTATTCATCCAATTGCGCTGTCGCCTGACAGCACACTAGTTGATGTATTAGGTGAGGTTAACTTTGAATAATGTTCTTATTATCGACGCTCAACCATTGTATAGCGAAGCACTTGCTTCTCTAGTTGAATCCGTAATCAACGCAGCTGAAGTGATTCAAACCACTGACAGTGCGGAAGTGATGGATCTTGTTCGAGGCCAAAAGATTGATTTGATTATTCTAGACGTAGTGCTTGGCGACCGCGATGGTATGCGTTTAGCCAAAAACATTTTAGCGACGGGATATCGTGGCCGACTGTTATTTGTTTCTTCACGCGACTACTCGAGTCTTTCTAAAGCAGCGTACGAAATGGGCGCCAACGGCTTCTTAAGCAAACATGAAACAAGAGAGACCATTATCGACGCAATTGTGAGTGTTTCACGCGGTTACTCAATGTTTAAGTCGACTCACACACCATCGTCGGGTAACGTAACACTTTCAAATCGCGAAGCCATGGTGTTCCATTATCTTGTACAAGGCTACTCAAATAAGAAGATTTCTGAACAACTTTCACTCAGCGCTAAAACAATCAGCACCTACAAAACGCGTATTCTGAAAAAGTACCATGCGGACACGTTGATTGAACTTCTGCATACTGTTCCTCAGTCAGAAAACATTGAGTTTTGCCGCTAAGCGCTCATGTATTTTGCAATAGCACCGATTAACAACTGGTGCATTGCATCATGTCTTAAGCTTTGCTTCACCTGTACAACCACTTTTGGCCAGCCATCTGGGTAAAAATGCTCTGGCACTCTTATAAATTTATATCCATCAATTGGCGCCTGATATTCAAGTAATACGGTTGCGGCGCTTTTTTGCTTAATTAGCTTCAATACGCTGCTTACGTTGTCTAGAGCCGCAATACGGTTGATGACCATACCGTGGCTTTCCATTGCACGCTTAACGAGCTGCTCTTTCTCTTTCCAACCGATAATCTCTAACATGATAAAGGGAAGTTTGGCCGCTTCTTCCAGGGTGGTAATTCCCAGCTCTTCAGGGACAACTACCACAGCAGGCGCATAGCCGATGAACTTCTGATAAACAGATTTCGGAACATCCTCGTTGAAGTAATGTAACTGCGCATCCACTTTGCCTAGGATTATCTCTTCTATCGTATACTCTGTAATCGTTGCTATCGAAATGTGCGCCTTGGGAAACAGCGCCATTAAATCCATTGCAAGTAAATGCCCAAATGAGTATTGAGCGGTTTGCGGCAAACAAATGGTGATGTCTTTTTCGTAATTTTCCGGTTCAAACTCATCTCTAATTAGACAAGTTTCAAGCTTCTCGAGTGCATCGGAAATTTTAGGTAATTGACGTTTTAAATAGTCCGTCGGTTCCATGTGGTGAGGATGCCGAATAAACAATTCATCGTTTAGCTGGAGTCGCAATCGGGCAAGGTATTTGCTAATTGACGCTTCGCTCTTCCCCATCGCTTTCGCAACGGGCTTGAGCTGACGGTGCTTATCCAGTAAGACAAGTATTTTAAGTAAGTTTAAGTCGAGATCTTTGTTCACGTGCGACACCAGATGTAAGGTCGAGAATAAATAGAGCAATCACTATTTGTTGACTGCTCTAATATAAAAGACCACTCATTCTGTTTGGTCAAATTAATCAAACAGTTATGTCATGGTTATGTTCCGTAACTTAACATTGAGTCAATACCAGACCTGCTTAATGGGACTTTTGTCTGTGTTTTTTCATCTCATAGAGATCTTCATCTGCACGTACAATAACGTCCTGAAGCGTTTCGTGTAATTCATTCGCCGCGATACCAGTACTCACACTAACCTCGATATCCAAGGTCTTTAGTCGGTTATCTTTAACGACACTACGAAGCTTCTTCGCCAATATTGAAGATTGACTGATACTGCAACCCGGCAGAATCGCAACAAACTCATCACCACCAGTTCGAACTAGATAATCACTATTTCGAAACACTTTAGACATAGCATCAGCAATAATTCCAATAACTTCGTCCCCTACATGGTGACCGTAATGGTCATTGATTCGCTTGATCCTATCGCCATCTATTGCAATGACGGAATATGGCGCGGTTTCCAAACGACGTTTGAACTCGCTATCTTGAAAAACTCTGCGGTTAAACAATCCCGTTAAATCATCTTTCGTCACGTTCGTCAGTGCTTTCGCGAGGCGAAGTTTGCTCTCTTTAGATTCATAAGCTTTGTTGTAATACGCTAAGGTTACGAAAAAGAAGATGATAAACAAGAACACGTAATCCAATACAATTTTACTGAATGGGTACATGAAAACGATAAGATTGTTGTTGTCTGCGACATATGATTGGGTGTACGCGAATGATGGAAAGGGGTAGCCAGCGAAATAAATCACCATTTGTTTGTTCCCATTCGCTATTTGAACATCCACCGCTTTCCCATCATTATAAAGCGGCGAGAGGTATAATTGTTCCGAGAACTCTCCCACTAACTCACCTTGAAAGTAAACCGGACTCATGATGCTTATCGCCATGTCATCGGAGTATGTCGTTTTAAATGGTAGGGAAAACAATACCCGGTCCGTTAGTTGCTCTTTCCACGCGGCTAACACACAAGAATAGTTACTTTTACACCAATCAACATCAAATGTAGCTTTCACTCCCTCTAGCGCTTCAATCGGTCTCTCTAAGATGAGTTTGTTTCCAGTATAAGAACGAAAATACATAACGGCATTTTGTCGATTGAACGCATTTGATAAATACGCTTCAGCCTGATGAAGCGATTTCCGTGCAACAGCTTCAACGTAATTGAGTTTTTCATAAGGTGACAGGGAGTAAATCGCATCTTGAAAGCTCAGCTCTGTTTGCGCTTCTACTTCACTCACGCTCATGCCTTTGTATTGCTCGAGCTGCGCTTCCGTCAATAGCCCCATGAGAATTACTTTTTGTTTTATTTTGGCTAAATTATTCGCGTAAGTGTTGAACTGCTTTACTTCATAAGAAATTAACACCGCACCAATCATTGTGACAGAAGTGACGAATAGTAATGTTGCGATGAAAAGAGACAACGCGATACTTTTAAGTGTCATGATGCGGTCTTACGCCCCCGCCACTCTTGTTAGCTCAACAATGTTCTTTACGTTAAATTTATCCAATAGACGGCGTTTGTATGTGCTGACTGTTTTGTCACTTATTGATAGCACTGAAGCGATTTCTCTATTGGACTTTCCTTGTAGTAAATACTTCATTACTGCACTTTCTCTGCTTGAAAGTTGTGGCATTTCTCGAACGCTGTTAACAACTTGCTTAAATTTGAAGAAGGTATACCCCTTCTCTACCGCTTCTATCGCGTCTTTAAGAATGTCGTGATTTTCCGATTTACACACATAGCCATCAGCGCCAGAACGAAAAGCCATTTGGCTGTACATTTGGCTAGTTTCAGCGGAGAAGAAAATGACTTTGCCTTCATAACCATGGGATTTGATACGTTTGTAGAAATCAAACCCATCGCAATCTGCCAAGTTCACATCTAAGATCAACAGTTGAATTTCTTCCTTTTTCAATATTTGTAATGCCATCTTCGCTGATGTTGCAGTAAATACCCCATTTGTTTTACCTAACTCTTCCAGCAACGACTTGATTGCAACACAAACGAGAGGATGATCGTCAAAGATCAAGTAATTCAATTTATTCATATCTTTCATTTAGTATGGTTATGGCTTCTAGTGGCATGGGTTTATCAATGTAGAAGCCTTGGCAAAGATCAATGCCATACTCACGTATCGCTTGCAGTGTGACTTCGTCTTCAATACCTTCCGCGACCAGTCGTATATTCAAACTTTTCGCTAACGCGCAAATAGCAACAACGATGTTGCGTTTTTTGATATCGCATTCGACACCTTGTACAAACGAACGATCGATTTTTAACTCGTTGAATGGCAGTTGAGCCAGTTTTTCAAACGTCGATGACCCCGTGCCAAAATCATCTATTGAGACAGTGACACCGTTCATCCTCAACTTGAGTAAATTCTTGTACAGGGACGCGCTAGTCTGAAATGTATCTCGCTCTGTAATTTCAATGGTGATTTGTGATGGGTCAATCTCGCTCTCTAAACATTGCTGTAAAAAGTAATGAGAGAACGCCGTATCTTCTAAATTTTCATGGTCTACATTGATGGATACGTTTTGCGTCAATCCGCGGTGTTTCATGTCATAGATAACATTACTCAATACAGCTTGAAACAACTCTCCAGAAAGGCGGCAACGCTCTACAATTGGCAAAAAATAATGAGGGGGTAACACACCATAAATAGGATGATTCCAACGCGCGAGCGCTTCATACCCAAGCACTTCCCCACTTTGCACATCGACTAAAGGCTGGTAATAATTTTTCACGCGCCCTTCAGCCAGAGCAAACAGGAATTCTTGATCTTCCACTTCAATAGGTTGCGCAAAGCTGACTTGTTTCGCTTTTTCATCTTTTATTTTACCCAACAAATCAACGACTTCATTTTCATCGTATGGCTTAGGCAGCTTCCCTAATACTTCAAAACTAAATCCCTCGCACATGGCTCTTACCGCAGAAATAATGGTCAATTCCATTGCACTGACCAGTACAACTTGCCCCTGGTACTGGACTTTATCGAGCATTTCCATCATATCGATGCCGTCTTTTCCGGGCATTTGGATATCACAAAAAATCACGTCAAAATATTGTTCCTGCACACTCTGAATAGCGGCATCCACACAGTTAAAAGGGATGACTTGCGCGCAATAGCGTTCCAATATTTGCGTAAGTATTGTGGTTTGTAGCGGATGGTCATCAATCACCATCACATTAAATTGTGTATTCATTTGTCTCTACCCAATAGTTTATGTTTTCGATCTCCTGCTCGATTCGTAAAATTAGCTCCGCTGTTCGCCTGTCAAACTCCGCAGCAGTAACTCGTTCTGCCTCAATACAAAGCTCAGCCAGCATGCTTACCCCTATCGTCCCAACCGCTCCTTTGATGCCATGAATGACCCGTTTTTTGTCTCGCTCAGTCGATGCGGCGTTTAAGTTTTTTATATCTGTAGACATTGATTGACTAAACACGCGCGCAATCTCTTTTGCGTCCTGAGCTTTGAACCGTTTAATCCAGCCGGGCAGCCTACCCCTCTCTTTTTCGCCAATAAATGGAATCAAAACGGTTTTTAATTGATTAAGGTCATAGGGCTTGTAGAGCACATCATCAATGCCGATATCCTGTGTACGTTCAATGGCAAGACGAGCATCTTCTGCTGTCACACCGATGATTGGAATTGCTTTAAATTCGGAGTTTTTCACGTGCCTAACAAGCTCATAGCCATCCATTTCTGGCATATGAAAATCGGTCAGCAGCAACACAACGTTTTCATCTTGGTTGATGTATTCCCATGCTTCGCGGCCGTTATTCACAATGACAGGTTCGATTCCAAGTTCATGAAGCTGCATTGCTATCACACTTTGGTTAATGGGATTATCTTCTGCGACCAGTACCGTGCCGAGAACCCAAGAAACCACTTCTTGATTTACGTCACTAAGCTTGGTTTCTTGCTGCGTTTGGCTGAGCAAATTGAACAATGTATCTGGATATTGAATCTCTCTTAGCGTAAGACTGCCAAGTACCCTTTGTTCGTCACGCAGCATTAGGCCATTAAAACTGGCATCGCTGTCGTGTATAGGGTGAAGGTGCGCCACCATTGTTTTTAACGTCGCTGGACGCATTTTCCACGCGTCACACCACTGGCGAATATTAAGTGGTAAGCTCTCGCTATACGTCCAGTTCAAACAAACGTCTGGCTCAGAGTCGCAATGCTCAATTGGCAGTCTGACAGTAATCGTCGTGCCCAAGCCAAATTGTGAATCGATGCAGAGCACGCCGCCCATGCAGTCGATCAATCGGTCAACAATGCTTAGCCCCAATCCAGTACCGCCATATTTACGCGTAATAGTGTCATCCGCTTGAACAAAAGGATTGAGAATGCCTTCGAGTTGGTCATCCGTCATGCCGATACCTGAATCCGCCACTTTCAAAATAAGCTGCTTTTCATGAAGAATGACACTGATTCCAACTTCTCCTTCGGCAGTGAACTTCATCGCATTGGAGAGTAGATTGGTGGTAATTTGCACCAATCGCAGCGCGTCGATTTCAATGAAAGCATTCGAAAATGGTTTGATTGTCACTTTGTAATCCAAACCTTTCGCAAGCGCTCGTGGTTCAAAGCTTCGAAACACATCGCACAAGGTTTTAAGCAAGTCGGTCTTAACTGGGGCGACGGTTAAGTGCCCTGCCTCTAATTTTGAATAATCCAGTACTTCGTCTACTAGCGTATTCAAATGATTGAGCGAGCGTATGGCTTGGGCAATTAACTCGCGATTTGAATCTGCCGTCACTTGGCGATTTAGCAAATCGAGGATGCCGTGTGCTGCCGACAATGGCGTTCTTAATTCGTGACTCATGGTTGCCAAAAAGTTTTCGCGCGCACGTACCGCGGTTTGCGCTTCTTTTTGCGCATCGATTAACGCCTGCTCACGTTCTTTTTGCTGGGTAATATCTTGAATAACAGTCAGTACAAACTTGTTCTTACCGCTAGGAGAAGCGATGACTTTGCGTTCTCGATATACATGTTTAATATCAAGTTCACAGCCCGACGAGGCAACCTCTTCTGAAATACGCTTTCCAGCGATAACAGTGGTCAGTTCATCAAAATTATTCACCAGAGGAGCGTGCGCAGAATCACTTTTCAACTTACATTGTTGGCACTGTTTACTGTTGTAGTTGGCACAATTGCTCATCTCCATATGGTTATTTTCACTATGGATAAAAACCAAGCTATTGATCTCTTTGATGATGTCCATCAGCCATTGCTTTTCCGCTTCCTCATTGTCAGCATTAAATTCGGCTAACCTCACTTTAAGTCGCATGTGAGATAAGATGAAATACGCCGCAATTAACATGAGACAGAATATGAATGAACCAGCAACAACAAATGTAGCGATCTGCTCCGCGTCATAGCCATAAGTCAGTTTGAAGCTTCGGTGAGAACGCAGCAGTTTTTCGATCTCGTTAGAATCAATGGTTTCGATGATGCTGTTCAACATGTGTTGAAGTTGTGTATTGTGGTTTGCAACCGCAAATGCATTAGAGAACGTCAAAACGTCCTCCGCATTGATCACCAAGCCATCGACTTGATCTTGTGCAATCATGTTGTGAACGATATCGTCAGGAATGTAAGCCACATCCAAAACGCCCGATTTCAAATCGGTAAGCAGCTTTTTCAAATCATCATAATGATCAACTTGGCCTTGCTGCCAAGTGCCCAAATGAACTAACCCTTGCTTTTTCAAAGTGAGCAGAATACCCGCTTCTTTCAGTGCAGGTTTATCGCGCTTGCTCTGCTCCGCTTGGATAGCCACGTAATTACTGTGCATGAATGGTTTAGTGAACAACCAATCTGACTTAGGTAGCTCACCCACATAAGAGATGGGGACTATATCGGCATCAAATGCCGTTAATCCATTTGAAAGGCTCGACGTCGGCTTCACATACTTAAAGCTCAAGCCAGTACGAGACTGCAATAAGTCGACAAAATCTGGAAAGAAGCCATCTAACTCGCCCGTTTGCGAATCTCGGTAGAGAAACGGATAAGCTTCGTCACTGCTGCTGTAAGTTATCACTAGTTTGTTTTGATGATTACGTCGGTAATCTACCAATAACTTATCACTGATATGGTAAGGATTTTTCGAGGCGACGGAGCGAATGTTTTTTCCATTTTGCTCCCACTGAAGGATTTTGTTGATGTCATCGATCAGACTCTGTTTGTCCAACGAAGCGATAAAACTCACCTCTTCGTTTTTCAACCAACTGGGAATATCGACAACCCCTTTTACAATGTCATTCAAATCCAAATATTGGGTAATACCAACATAAGTGTAAATCAGCGCGTTCGCTTTACCTCGCTTAACTTCATTAAACGCCTCTAAACGTGTTTTAACATAATGTATCTTATCGATACCACGTTCAGTGAGGTTGTCACAATACACACTGCCCTCAACACACACCCATTTAAGATCACGCGCATCACTATCTCGGTAAGTGGCATTCCGATACCAAACAGCGATAGTGCTCGAAAAGAAAGGCATCGAAAACAAGAAACGCTTTTCTCTTGCTGCTGTTTTACTAAATCCAACCGCACCATCAATCTTCTTGCTTTCGACATCCGCAAGTAAAGACGGAATATGCTTGTAAGTCCGAAGTTCTAACTCATAATCCAAAGCTTTAGTAATGTTAGACAAATACTCAAGACTAATTCCGTACGAAGGACCAACGCTACCGTCAAATGAGTCTTTAGCTTCGTCTTGCGCAATAACACCAACGATGACCTTCGGTTTAGGACTCTGTTTGGCAGTTGAGCAAAAAGAACTCGCTAAAAAAATTAAGGCGACGGACGATACCGTAATACTTCTAAGAATACTGAGCATGACTGCTTCCTCTGAATGGAAGCTCAGACTAGTTTTTGTCAGATAAAAGTCAAACTTAGCTCAATAGTGAAATAAAAATAACACTCTGATATAAAAGTAAAAAACCAAAATTCGTCAGAACAATCTGACAACACAATCCACCTTTGACTACACAGCGTTTGCGTTCGGTCTCTCACCCAGACGGATATTCACTGCGAGTCGGTATACATAAGGGATGTGTGCTTTTAGGTTTGCACGCCATAGCTTTTTACTTTCATCTTGAATGATTCATCATCATTCCATGATAAACTGGCGTATTAACATGAAAGAAAGCTCAACTCCGCGGTTTCGAGCAGCTTGAAGTAAACACAGTTTTAGAAAATGCGTTCTAGTATTGTATTACTCAAGACTCACATTGCTACTTTTACAACCGCTGGAGCATTAGAAAAATTAAGGTATTAAATTCAAATGGTTAATAACTCAATCCAGTGGTTTCCTGGCCACATGCACAAAGCACGTAAAGAGATCGAAGAAGCAATCCCTCAAGTGGATGTGATCATCGAAGTACTGGATGCTCGTATTCCTTTCAGTAGTGAAAACCCTTTGATTTCTCAAATCCGTGGTGACAAACCTGTCGTTAAAGTTTTGAACAAACGTGATTTGGCCGATCCAGAGTTAACTCAACTGTGGATTGAGCACTTGGAGCAAGAGCAACATGTAAAAGCAATGGCGATCACGACTTCTGAACCACAAGAAGTGCATCGAATCATGGAGCTTTGCCGCAAACTTGCCCCACACCGAGAAGAAATTGGTAAAAACATTCGCACCATGATCATGGGTATCCCAAACGTTGGAAAGTCGACGATCATTAACACCCTCGCAGGCCGAACAATCGCTGTAACAGGTAACCAACCCGCGGTTACACGTCGTCAACAACGTATCAACCTGCAAAATGGCATCGTATTATCTGATACTCCAGGGATTTTATGGCCAAAAGTGGAAAATCCACACAGTGGCTTCCGCCTTGCGGCTACTGGCGCGGTAAAAGATACAGCGATGGAATATGACGAAGTCGCATTCTATACCATTGAATACCTAGCAGCTCATTATGCAGACAAACTTAAAGAGCGTTATCAAATTGAAGAGCTTCCAGAATCAGATATCGAGATCATGGAAGAAATTGGTCGTCGCCGCGGTGCACTACGTGCAGGTGGACGTGTTGACTTACACAAAGTATCAGAGATCTTATTGCACGAACTTCGTCAAGGCACTTTGGGCCAAATTACATTAGAACGCCCAGAAATGATCACTCAAGAGCTGATTGAAGTCGAGATTGAGACCGCCCGTAAAGAAGAAGAAAAAGCGAAGCGTAAAGAAGAGCGTCGTAAGCGCTATTTACGTAATAAGCGATAAGCTTGTCTTTTATCTACTCATGTTTCAAGGCGCGATTTTCGCGCCTTTTTTGTTATCTAATGCGCCCATTTTTTTCACTTTTCAAACTTTATATTCCTCATCCAAAATCCAGATATGAAGCACGAAAAAACACCGCAAAATCGCCGTATAAACTTTAAGCACAAACTAGTTTAGACCCCGGGCCCCTATAGAGTTACAGCCACCATCCAACCCTCAAATGTCGAGTTTGCAAGGGTCTGCAAACTTATGCAACCTGGTTAGTGACACTCTCCCCAAAATCCGCAATATGAATAAGTGTCAGCGCTGGCGTTTTTCCATATGAAGAAGAGATTTATTATGAGTGAAACTATACAAAGCAAACCACTTCCCTCCTTTATCGAGGAACGCCTAGATTTTTATATTCAAGATCTAATCGAACCAAATGAGAACAAAAAACACCTTGTTCTTGGTAAACGCCCACCGTGTAATGCCGTTGTCCTGCAAAGCAATGATTACCTTGCACTGTCTCATAATAAGGAGATTCAAAACGCGCATCGTGATGCGATTTCCCAGCACGATGACAACGTCGTGATGTCCGCGATTTTCTTACAAGACGATGAATCGAAACCTGCATTTGAAACGCAACTAGCCAGTTTCGTTGGTATGCCTAGTTGTCTACTTTCTCAATCTGGTTGGGCTGCGAATGTCGGTTTATTGCAGACTATTTGTGCACCGAACATACCTGTGTACATTGATTTCTTTGCACATATGTCTTTGTGGGAAGGCGCACGTATTGCCGGAGCACAAATTCATCCGTTCATGCATAACAACACCAGTCACCTAAGAAAACAAATTTCACGTCACGGTTCAGGGATCATTGTTGTGGATTCGGTTTACAGCACTATCGGGACCATCGCTCCTCTACGTGATATCTACGAAATAGCACAGGAGTTTGACTGCGGCCTGGTTGTAGATGAATCACACTCTTTAGGTACACACGGTCCACAAGGTGCGGGGGTACTGCAGGGTCTTGGCTTAACTCATAAGGTAGATTTTATTACCGTTAGTCTTGCCAAGACATTTGCTTATCGTGCTGGCGCGATTTTAGGCCGAGAAAAACTGGCGAAGACGCTTCCGTTTGTGGCGTACCCTGCAATATTTAGTTCTACCGTATTACCGCAAGAGATCATTCGGCTAGAGAAAACACTGGACGTCATAAGAAAATCAGATGATAAGCGAGATATTCTGTTTGAAAGAGCCAAGTCTTTAGCCGTTGGTTTAAAACGCATTGGATTTACTATTCGCAGTGAATCACAAATTATCGCATTAGAATGCGGCAACGAGAGAAACACTGAGCGAGTCCGCGATTTTCTCGAAGAGCGAAATGTTTACGGCGCAGTGTTTTGCCGCCCTGCAACTGGAAGGAACAAAAACATCATCCGTTTTTCAGTCAATGCCGACATGACAGCTGCTGAAGTTGATCATGTACTCACTGTCTGCCAACAAGCATTTGCACACCCTGACTTAGAGTTTGTGTAAGTTAGTGTGTAGATAAAACTAAAGAGCTCAACAGTTTTGCTGAGCTCTTTATTCGTGTTATTCGTTGTGAGCAACTCGCCTCAAGAAAACAAGCCGCGAATGATTAGATCCAGTTTGCGATTTTATCGAACAAGCGATTTTTATCCGCCGGTTTTACGATGAAGTCAGACATACCCGAAGACCCAATTTTGTCCAACGTGACAGGTGAACTATCCCCTGTATGTGCAATAATAGGTACCGACGCATAGTTTTTATCCGAGCTTCTAATTCGCCTAGACGCTTCTACACCATCCATAATTGGCATTTCGATATCCATCAGAATGAGATCAACATCTTCTTGCTCTAGTGTATCCAGAGCCTGCTGCCCGTCTTCTTTCTGAATCACTTCAAAGCCTTGCTTTTCAAGTAACATTGCCGTGAATTTACGCAAAGATTCATTATCATCCACGACCATAATTGTGCGCTTATTTGAATTATCTAACGTCACCGAGGCCGTTGGTGTCGATACATAGCTTGAATCATATAAGAGACGCTCAATAGTTGGTTTAGTATTCAATAACCAGGCTTGCGTTTCGATCCAAATAGGTTCATATGCAGCCTTACGTGCTCTCTGAGTCGGATGATGCTCAAAAAGATAAACGATGCGTGCTTCAGTGAAAGACAAGAGAGATTCTAATCTATCCAATTGGTTTGCTCTTGGATCTAAGCTCTCAAGATCGATAAAAATCAGATCGAATTCGAACTCGTACTCTTTCTTTTTGAGTACTTGGTTGGCATCTAAAATCGTCGAGTCAAAGCCCATAAAACGGCTAATATCTGTTACTTTAGACACCAAGATATCTTGGCTAGTCACCGTTAGAATGGTTTTGAGTTTAGTCAGATCGTTTTTGATTTCATTAACGGTATCAGATGTCGTTAGTGGGAAAGTTAATGTAAATTGAGACCACTCCCCTAACTGAGATTGACACTCAATGTTCCCCCCAAATGAACGCATGACTTTTTTACAAAACGGTAGACCCAAACCATAACTTCCTGATTTGCCAGTGGTGTAAAAGTCTTGAAAGATATTGCGTAGAACATCAGGAGCAATGCCAGCACCATTATCGGTTACAACAATTTGATTAAAGCGTTCTGAACTTATCATGGATACATGTATGTGAAAATCTTCAGATTTACGGTGATGGAAGGCATTCTTGAAGAGGTTATACATAACATATTTAAGTAACGTATCACTACCTAGAAACTCAAACTCACTTCTCGCATCCAGCGATATGGCAAATCGATCAGTGGCACGTTTATAACTGAAGCTTTCAATTGCCTGTTCAACGACCGAGTGAACTGAATATTTTTTGAAGCTAGAACGAGAAACTCGATTTTCATCAATCGAAGTTAGCAATAAATCGATGGTTTCATTACCCGATTGGATAATGTTCATTGCATCCTGACTCACTTCACGTAATAAGGTGACATCCTCTACACTCATGACGTACTGCTCTTTTCCTGCCTCTTTCATGTTGGGCAAGATCGACTGGATAACATCTATTGAAGTGCAAAGCCCACTCAACGGGTTACGCATTTCATGTGCAATCCCTGCCCCGAATGATTTTGCCAGCGAGACTTTCGCTTCATGTTCAACTTGGTTACGAAAATAGAACAAATTACCGAAGACATAAATAAACAGAAAGATTGGCACATGAGTCCAATCCATGGTCAAGTCAAGATGGAACCCTTTTGCAACCCAAGCGAAGAATGTTGCTAAACCTATCCCAGCAAAGGTTTGAGCAAACATGACCCTAGTAACATGAACCAGTAAAATGTGTAAGAAAATTGCAGACATAAACGACATAACCCATACATTGGACCAGTCATTCATCAGTAACATATAAAAAAAGAAAAACGGTAAGCACAGCGTTATCGTCACTTGGTAGTAAATAGGAACATAATCTCTCCAAGTCGATGATAAGCGGTTTCTAAAAATGATGCCGAAAAACAATAACGAGCAAAACAATCTAAGAGGTAAATTTTCATAAGCCTGTGGAAAGGCAAACTCCCAGACAAAGTAGTACAGCGGAAAGCCAAGAAACCCCATCCAGCCAACGAGAGTTAGGTTTGGTTCTGCATATTGATAAACCTTACGTATCGAGTCCATATAATCTGTTTTGCTTACTCCGCCTGACGCACAACAATGTGATTTTGATTCACTTTTATCATTTTATTATTAACTAATTATATATTAATCATCATTTATAAGCAGCGCGAAATGACGTAAACAGCTCGCAATACTTATCTTTAGTTTCAATCTTTTAAGACAGCTGCACTTGATTTACAACCAAATAAACAAAGTTGCATATAGTTTAGTGTAATTTTGCGATAATCGCTCTGTATCCAATTGGATGTTAATCTCATTTTGTTCTAGAAACTTAAGTCGCGCCTTTGGCACGGCTTTCCAACGATTTAAAAACTGCACTCACCGCATATAGCGCGGTGACAAACAATTGGCTTGGGGTGTGTCATGAATTCTTTCCAGATAAAAAATGTCATTTTTGATGTAGGTAATGTATTGGTACGCTGGTCTCCAGTAGAAATCGTTCGCTTAACATTTGGTGGTTCCGTAGAGTCAGAGAAAATGGCTCAAATGCTATTTTCATCACAAATCTGGAAAGATTTAAATAAAGGGACGATCTCCGAAAGGGAAGCAAAACAGCGTTATCAACGTGAACACCAAGTAACGACGGAAGAAATGGACCGCTTCTTTTATTATGTAAAACACACTCAAATACTACTTTACGGCAGTATAGAGCTGTTAAAACGAGTAAAAAGTGCCGGATATGGCGTATATGCGCTCACAGACAACATCAACGAAATTGTGGAACATCTTCGTACTACCTATGAGTTTTGGCCACTGTTTGATGGAGCAATCATCTCTTCTGAAGTTCAATTACTAAAACCACAAGCGGAGATCTACCAAACTCTACTTTCAAAGTATCAGCTTAACCCCGAAGAGACAGTATTTCTTGATGACATGCCTTACAATGTTGAAGGTGCCCGAGCAGTTGGCATGGCTGCTATTCAGTTTGAAAATGCTCAGCAATGTGAGCTCGAACTAAAAGCCATGGGGGTTAACTTCTAGAAAGCTTTTAATAAAACATAACGTTAGGGTGCATAAACAAAAAAGAGCAGTGTTGAGACTGCTCTTATCTAGTGTTTTAGAACGCTAGGTTAGGAGTAAATCACGTTTTCCTCAATCCCACTAACTAATGACTGGGCGTTCTTCCAACGGAATACTTTTTCTAACACCTCTTTGCCATCAGGTGCGCGCCAAGTTCGCTCTTGATCCTCTTGTCCACCAATGTGGCGATAGAATTCAATCGCAGAAATGTTTTGCGACACAACTTCTAAATAAAGACCTGTGTCTTTAAAGTACTGCTGTTGCCATTCGGCGACAGCAAGTAATAGCTGCTTACCAATCCCACGACCACGGTAACTGTCATCAACATGCAATGCGTCAATAAAGGTTCCACGCTCGAAATCATGGTTGCCGAACACACAAACAAAGCCAAGTAGCAAACCTCCCTCCTCCGCCAAGACAATGTGCTGATTGAATGGTGGGTTGGTCAAACGGGTTTGCCAAATCAGTAGTTTGTCGTCAATCGCTTCTTTCTCAAGATAGTTATCACTAAGAATGCCACGGTAATGACGCTTCCAGCTATCCGCATGAAGATGCGCAATGCGCTCGTAGTCCTTATATTCCGCTAATCGTAAATCCATTACGTATTCCTATTTTCTTACATTTTTGCTTCTTTATAGAGTCTCGGTATATTCCACCTTTATAACACTTGTTTCTTGGCAGATTTTATACACCTTAAGCCAGAGCTCATTTTTTAATACTACTCATTATTCAATTAAAAGCAAAATATCCCATCAAGTTCCTTAATCTACACCCAAAGGAATAGTCACATTTGTCTAACTTTAATTTGACTTACATGTGTACGCTGATATTCTAGCGAACAGTTGTTAGCTCAAAGTTAGGGATACACCTGTGACTCAAAACAAACCACCTGTTATCTGGTTGAATACATTAATATTTTCTGCCAGTTTTGTTCTGACTTTTATTGTAATGCCTTGGTATGCATATCATTTTGGACTGGGTTGGGAACATCTAATTTGGGGAGTGATTGCATTTAGTTTTACTAACCTTTCTATTACAGCAGGCTATCATCGTCTCTGGAGCCACAAAACGTACGAAGCTCATCCTATTTTGCGCGCCATTTTTGCGATTGGAGGAGCATTTTCTTTGCAAAATAGTGCATTACATTGGTCTTCTGATCATCGTGTGCATCACAAACATGTCGACAATAACGATAAAGATCCGTACTCAGCCAAGCGGGGTTTTTGGTATTCTCACATTGGGTGGATGTTACGTGATTACAATAAATCAAAGGAAAACGAATATACAAACTGCCGTGACCTAAAGCGCGACAAAATCGTCATGTGGCAGCATAAGTATTATGTTCCACTTGCCCTACTGACTAATATTGGTTTCCCAGTCATGCTCGGACTGATCTACGGTGATATCTGGGGGATGTTATTGGTCGTTGGTGCGGCTCGACTCTTTATGAGTCACCATACGACTTTTTTCATTAACTCCCTCGCACATATTTGGGGTAAGCAAACTTTCACAGACAAAAACACTGCTCGCGATAATGGTGTACTCGCCTTTTTCACATTTGGAGAGGGTTACCATAATTTCCATCATATTTTCGAGAATGACTATCGCAATGGCGTGTATTGGTGGCATTACGACCCAACGAAGTGGTTGATAAAGTCATGTTCTTGGCTAGGACTCACATCTAAGTTGCGCACAACGCCTACATTTAGAATTGAAAAAGCCCGTGCGAGTCAACTTTTGAAGAAAGCAAGAGAAAAGCTAGAATCGAAACCGAACACGCAAACAATCCTCGATCAGCTACAGCACGAGTTTGATACTCTAGTTCATCACATGCAGGAATACTACGAGATGCGCAAAGAAGTACTCGGTGCCAAAACTGCCAGTGTGGTAAAGAAATACGAATGTTCTGTAACAAAAATGAAGTATCAGCAAATTAAAGCAGAGTTCGAACGGCAGCAGCGTAGTTGGAACCTTATGGTTCGTCGATACGCATAGTTTATCCTCATTCTTACGATTACTTAGCTTCGCTTCGGCGAAGCTTTTTTGTTGTGAAGAGTGTTTTCCAATAATTGCTTACTGAGTAAAGTCTTTTTCCTATTGTGAATCAATTCACTCTTTATTCATTCACTTTCCTAGTCATATTTTCCTTCCTATAAATAGCTTCAAACCAGCACATAACACTTAGAAAACCAAATTCCAACAATACAATCTAACGAAATTATTTATTAAATTATTATTTGTCTCAGATCATGCAAGCCCCATATTTGTCTCGTGCCACAGCTAAGAATTCTGTAAATTCCTTGTCATAAACTGAAACAGTTTCTTTCTTTTTTACATAACATTCGGAGATCCCTATGTTAGAGCTCTTAATTGGCTTAGTGGTTACCATTGCGGTGGGTTACTTTATTGTCAAAGGCTATAAAGCTGCGGGCGTGTTACTGACAGCTGGTATTGCTTTACTTCTTATGACTGGCGTTTTGGGGCACGACGTGCTGCCGTCAAAAATCACCTCAACTGGTAACATGGTGACAGATGCGCTGGAATACGTGAAATACATGCTTCAATACCGCGGTGGCGGTCTTGGTATGCAAATCATGCTGCTTTGTGGTTTTGCGTCATACATGACTCATATCGGCGCGAACAACGTGGTAGTGAAACAGTTCTCTAAACCGCTTTCTGTCATCAAGTCTCCTTACGTCCTTTTGGTAGCGGCTTACATTGTGGCGTGTTTAATGTCTCTTGCGGTAAGTTCTGCAACAGGCCTTGGCGTACTATTAATGGCGACACTATTCCCAATGATGGTCGCGATGGGCATTTCTCGTCCAGCAGCCGTTGCAGTGTGTGCCTCTCCAGCGGCAATCATCCTTTCTCCTACTTCTGGTGATGTTGTTATCGCAGCAGAAAAGTCTGGTTTAGCGCTTGATGTGTTTGCGGTACAAACTGTGTTGCCTGTTTCTATTTGCGCAATCATCGTCATGGCAGCGGCAGCGTTCTTCTGGAACAAATACTTAGATAAGAAAGAAAATACACCAATGGAAAAAATTGATGTATCAGAGATCAAAGCTGACGCACCAGCGTTTTATGCAGCTCTTCCATTTCTACCTATCATCGGCGTTTTCCTATTCAACGGTCGTACCATTCCAGGACTTAGTCTAGACATCTACACTATTGTGGTTGGTTCGATTTTCCTTGGAGCTCTGATCCATTATGTTGTAAATAAGTTCGATGGTAAGAAATCACTAGAAGATTTAGATTCTTGTTACGCAGGCATGGCTGACGCGTTCAAAGGCGTTGTGATGCTTTTGGTTGCCGCAGGGGTTTTTGCACAAGGTCTGATGTCTATCGGAGCTATCGATAACCTACTTCATCTCGCAGATAATGCTGGTGCAGGCGGCGTTGCTTTAATGCTTATTCTAACTGCATTGACAGTTGCAGCAGCAATTGCAACGGGTTCGGGTAACGCGCCTTTTTATGCGTTCGTGGAGTTAGCACCATCTTTGGCTGCGAAAATGGGATTAAACCCTGCTTTCCTAATTATCCCGATGCTTCAAGCATCAAACCTAGGCCGTACTATCTCACCAGTATCTGGCGTAATCGTTGCGACATCAGGTATGGCAAACATCAGCCCGTTTGAGGTTGTAAAACGCACATCCGTTCCAGTTCTAGCAGGCCTTATCACGGTGATTATTGGTACTATGGTGCTTGTTCCAATGAGTGCCTAACGGTATTGCCACGATCAAACTAAAAGCAATATCCGAACAAAATTACGTTTAATTAAAAACGCCAGCAAATGTGCTGGCGTTTTTTTTATTCTAATGTGTTGATTTACGCTGACTTAAATCGGTCAGGAATCTTAGTGATGCTCTCTCTGTAGCTAAACCATAAGTAGGTAACGGCAAGCGAAAAGAATAAATATGAAAGTGCGAATACGATTGGAGACGTGATTAATTCCGCGGACATTCCCCACATCACACCGACTACGGTTATCGTCAACTTAGAAAGCATACCGCAAATGAGTAGGAATAAAGCAAGCTGTGGAAAGCGCGAGCTGCGAAATGCGAAGAAATAACAGCTACCTACCGCTAAAGAAGCAATAGATAAGCCCAACATAAATGAATGGATGTGGTCTGCTGATGCGATACCAGCGGATACCGAAGCCATGAGTAATAGGAACAGTTTCATAAGTCACCTCACAACAAATCTAAAAAGCATCCCTTCATAAATGAAAACTCATTTTTCACTATATTCTGCGCCTAAAATCAGCAATTACAAGTTACTTTTTTGCTCACTTAATGAACATAAAAGCTAATCAGCTTCAATTATTACAAAAGGTTAACAATTAAAAATTAAGAAACCCTTTGCATCTGATACTTACGACAGTTAGATGATAAATTCGCCATTTTTGTTACAGATGGTTAACATGGAAACATTTTGAAATTTTTTATTTGAAATGTGAACTGTGCACTCAACAGCGTAAAACCTCTCTGTCTTGACTCATCATTCGTTATTAGCGAACAAAAAATATCACTTTTTTACAACGTTCTTACTACATACAAAACCATGAATTCACATCCACTTTTAATGTTGCAAATTATTTTATCAGTAACCGTAAAAAGAGATTCCAATCACATATTTATTGGTTATAATCCGCGCTCATTGCGTTAAACGTTGAAAAACGCAAACTAATTTTGAGAAAAAACATCTTTAAACCAACCTTCTTTGCGGCATTGCCAATAAGAGGAAAAACTGAGAATAAAAATGAGCAAGATTGATAAAGCTATGCGCATCCTGTTAGCAGGGTTCTGTATCAACCTTTGTCTTGGCATCCTGTATGCTTGGAGTGTATTCAACAAGGCACTGGTAACTGAATCAGGCTGGAGTGCTGCAGAAGCTTCTGCACCTTACGCAACTGCAACCATCACTTTCTCTATCTGTCTTCTTATTGCAGGTATTCTTCAAGACCGCATGGGCCCTCGAATGATCCTTATCCTAGGTACTGTTCTTACAGGTCTGGGCATGATCGCTTCTGGCTTTGTGAACTCTCCACTAATGTTGAACATTACATTCGGTGTGATCACAGGTGCAGGTATCGGCTTTGGTTACGCATGCCTATCACCTTCTGCGATGAAGTGGTTCCACGCTTCGAAGAAAGGTATGGTTAACGGCATTATTGCGGCAGGTTTTGGTCTAGCGGCTATTTACCTTGCGCCAGTAACTTCTGCGCTAATAGACAGCATGGGCATTCAAACTAGCTTTATGGTTCTTGGTGTTGGTATCCTAGCGATTGCAGTTCCTCTTGCAGCAACCATCAACAACCCACCAGCAGACTACACACCTGCTGAGCCTAAAGTAAAAGAAGGCCAAGCACCTAAAGCGGTGAAAAAGTCAGATGACTTAACTTGGAAAGCAATGTTGAAAACGCCACAGTTCTACTCTCTATGGATCATGTACGCGTTTGCAGCTTCTGTTGGTCTAATGATCATTGGTAACATCACGACAATCGCAAGCGTTCAAGCAAACTTGCCAAACGCGGTTTACCTAGCGTCTATTCTTGCTGTATTTAACTCTGGCGGTCGTGTTGCCGCGGGTATGCTTGCAGATAAAATCGGCGGTGTTCGTACGCTTCTACTTGCGTTCGTTCTACAAGGCGTAAACATGGTACTGTTCGCGACGTTCGACTCTGAGTTTACACTGATCATCGGTACAGCAATCGCAGCGGTAGGTTACGGTACACTTCTAGCGGTATTCCCTACTCTAACGGCTGAGTTCTACGGTCTGAAAAACTAC
Source organism: Vibrio sp. 1069 (assembly GCF_033340555.1). Classification (NCBI taxonomy): domain Bacteria; kingdom Pseudomonadati; phylum Pseudomonadota; class Gammaproteobacteria; order Vibrionales; family Vibrionaceae; genus Vibrio; species Vibrio sp. 1069. The sequence continues at coordinate 223,963 of NZ_JAWOWP010000002.1, read as the reverse complement.
GGCACTAACTACGGCGTGCTTTACACAGCATGGGGTATTGGTGGTGCAATCGGCGCAGCGGTTGTTGGTTTCTCGATGACAAATGGCGACGGCTACACCTTGGCTTACACAATTTCTTCAGCAATGATGGCAGTATGTATCGTACTTGCGTTCATCACTAAGCCATTGTCTGAAGCGAAAGTAGCACAGCTAAAAAACGCATAATTGCGAATTGATTTGATAGCAAAAAGGCTTAACCTATGGGTTAAGCCTTTTTTGTTATCGGTCGTTTATGGAAAGCCCTATCGAACTTGCACCAGACTACTATCTAGAGAACTTCTTTAAGCTGACTCACCACGCAGTAACTTGGTACAGCGATTTACTGACCAAGGAAGAACACGCATGGCTTTGCTCGTTTGATTCTTTGAGCAAACACGCCCAGTGCCTTTTGGTGCGTTTATACAGCCGAAAGGGGTGTTGGTTTCGAAGTGATAAGCTGAGTTATCCAGAAATAACTTCTATCAATGAAGCACTGGCAGAATTGAGTCAGCATGAGTTTGTAGCCCTTTCCCCACCCCTTTCTCATCAAGAGTTAGCGGCTAATTTACTGACCAAGCCAGAAATCTCCACGCTTTATCCCGAACTGCCGAAATCACTCAAGAAAGACGCCCTTGTCGAACGTTTGAGTAATGCGGAATTTGATCGTACAGAGAAGCTTGAGTTTACGATCGTCAAACTCAATTCTGCTCATATGATCGACGTGTTGCTCACTCTGTTTTTTGCCAACACCCATCAAGACTTAAGTCAGTTTGTGCTTGATGACTTAGGTTTGCATCAGTTCGAGCAATATCAATTGAGTAAAGTGCGCCGTTTCTTTGATTCACGTGAGCAAATAGACCGTTTAATTGAACTGAGCCAGTTGGCCAACCTGTACTGGCAATTTGACCGAAAAGACAAAGCCAATCTCGACTTATTAATTGAGGTAATGCCTCAGCCCGTTAATCACCGTTACGTAGATCGTAAACGCGAGCACATGTTGAATGACATAGCACGTGATTACGAACGGCTTAATGATCTAGAGACCGCCCTATCTCTATTTGGGCAAACTCAACTCACACCGAGCCGAGAACGACGCGCACGTATCTATGACAAATTAAACCATGATGATTTATTTGGTGACATTGTCACAGATATGCTTAACTCACCGATCGATGTGTCTGAGCTCGAAGTTGCACAAAAACTTGAGCAACGGTTAAAACGAAAACAAGGCGAGAAAGTGCCAAGAATGACGAAGCCAACCTGTTCGGAATACCGCCTTGAACTGGATTTATCTCAACAGAGAGTCGAACTTGCCAGCAAAGCGTATTTTGAGTCTTTAGGCTGGACCGTATTCTACGCCGAAAATGCACTGCTTAATGCATTACTTGGTCTCACTTTTTGGGATGCGATTTTCGCTCCCATCGAAGGCGCATTCATCAATGCCTATCAACATCGTCCTCTGGATTTGTACCATTCTGATTTTGTTACCAAACGCCAAGCTTTGATAGATGCGACGTTTGATATGTTGGAAACGGGCAATACTTATACGTTGTTAACTAGATACGATGAGAAGTTTGGTATCAGCAATCCATTTGTGCATTGGAGCTTAATAAGTAAAGAGTTACTCGAAATGGCACTCGATACAATCCCAACTAACATGTTGATGGCGCTATTTAAAATACAATTGAGTGACCTAAAGCTTTACCGCAATGGGATGCCTGATCTGATTGCTTTTAAAGGAAACGAGTTCGAATGGATTGAAGTAAAAGGGCCAGGCGATAAACTCCAAGACAACCAATGGCGTTGGATTAAAGAGTTTACTCGCCTTAATGTGCCATTTGCGGTGTGTTACGTCGCCGCAAGTTAACTCTCTTTATATAAAGAGCTTGGCGCATGTTCATTAAAACAATTTCTTTTTTACCGCACCTTGCTCTTTTTCTGAAATATTTTCGTTTCTTCACGATCACTTCACGCTTCATCACACACAATGCGCTTCTACTCATTAAGTTGATTTGAAGAGGCAAAATAAAATGAACAAAACCATTCTTGCGTTACTCGTTACCTGCTCAGTTTCGGTATCTGCGGCTCCTTATGTAGGTCTGGAATATGGACTAGGTACCACTGACCATGACTTGGAACCTCACTTTTCAGCTGAAAATGTAACACTTAATCCAGAACTTGAGGATGGTATCTTCTCAGGTTTTATCGGTTACTCGTTTAATGACAATTGGGCAATTGAGCTAGGTTACAGTCAGTTTGACCTTGATGACGGCCGTTCTAAGAACCTTAGTATAAAGACAATTGATGGCAAAGATTACCATCATGAAATGGATTGGGATTCCTCTATCACAGCCAAACAAGTCTCGCTAGCACCAGTGTTTAGCTATGCATTAAGTGATAAATGGACAACAAAATTCAAAGCGGGTTTAACTTACACGCAATACGACGCCAAGGTTGCTCAACATCAAGAATATGAGCTTGTCGCGAATGACGATGTGGAAATAAGCAACACGCTTTTCCATAGCTCGGAGAAAAGCAACGAGTTAGGCGCAATGTTCTCTGTGGGCGCGGAATACCAAGTGTTGCCAAAGCTCACCATTGGCGCAAACGCTAAATACCAACTAGACAGCTACGCAAACACTGCATCCTTTAACGTAGGCACAACTTATTACTTCTAATATAAGGAGATGATAATGAAAAGAGTATTGTTAACATCCATGCTTGCTCTACTTTCAAGCACGGCTTTCGCCGCGTTTAATGGTCCAGAAGTCAGTGCAATCAATACGGTGAAAGAGGCGCGCAACGCAACCGACGACAGCGCTGTAGTGCTAACCGGGCATATTGTTCAATCATTTGGTAACGAGACTTACTTGTTCAAAGACAACACTGGTGAGATCGAAGTAGAGATCGACAACGAAGATTGGATGGGTCAAGAAGTGACACCAAAAGATACCGTAATGATTCGAGGAGAGGTTGATTCAGATTGGACAGCTACGCAGATAGACGTTGAGACCATTCAAAAACGTTAAGAAGTTGACTAATACCTCAACAAAAACAACACAGCCACATTTTAGTGGCTGTGTTAAGCAATAATCATGGAAAACGCTCGTTTAGCTAGTCAAGCAAGGACAATCTTGCGGTACGACTAATCGTATACTCTTAGGCTGAACATCAAATCTAATGGTTCTCGAATGATAGGGTTCTCCATCTAAATTAAGAGGTAATGGATTCGGGAAGTCTATCTCCAACCAGCTTGCTCTTGTGTACTTCACAAACTCTCCTTTCTCACTCGGGTTATTGATCTCGTCGATTACTTTAGGCAGCTCATGAGGTAAAAATGGGCGCACCAATGTTAGATCCATCAGCCCATCATTAATCATCGCTTTTGGAGCTAACTCTTGCCCACCTCCAGCAAGGCGCCCATTACAAAACGCACCGAGCAACATTTCTCCCTGATACGCACCACCTTCAATCGTTATTGTTCCGTCATATGGTTTAAAGCCAAGTGCTTTTACAACACCAGTTAGCGTGTAAGCTCCGCCGCCAAGAAAGTTTTTGAGTTCAACAGGCGTTTCTGCTGTAACTTCTGCGCCAAACCCTGCTGTTGCCACGTTAATAAAGCAGCGATCGTTCGCTTTGACGCAATCGACCAAAGCGGACTGCCCCTCAACAGCAAGAGATAAAGACGCCTTAATGGAATTAGGTACTTGAATAGCGGTAGCAAAGTCATTGGCAGTACCAAGGGGAATAATGGCTAACTCAGGGCGTTTTACTTCGTCAATTTGAATAATCGCAGAAGCCGCCTCATTGACAGTCCCATCGCCACCAGCGACAACAATACGTTCAATGCCTTCAGCAACCGCTTCTTTCACTAGCCGCGGCATGTCTTGAGATTCCCACGTCACACGCACCTGTACGTCGATGCCTTTTTCTCTCATTTTCATGATTGCATCTCTTAACTCTGGATTCCCAGCTTTTTTTCCGTTAAGGATGGCACGTATTGTCTTTTTCATTGCACTTCCTATTGGTTGATGACTTTTCCTGCTTGCTTAATCTGTGAACGCAACCATTGATGGGCGCTGTCGTTTGTGCGACTAGGATGCCAGATTGTGCAAAGCTCATACATTTGTTCATCAAATGGCATTGATAAAGATTTAACATGATAGGTGTTATTGAACAAGTTGATCATCGACTCTGGCATTAAACCAATGTATTCACTACCACAAATAATTGGGAGCATTTCTAGTACGCCTGAGGCTCGATACTTAATCTTTCTCTTATCCAAGTCGACAATGTCATCGGCGTTTAACAAGCTCTTACGACTCTGCCACTGCGAAACCACTACGTGTTCTTCTTCAAAAAATTGTTCAGCCGTAATCTCGTCATTCAGGCGTGGATGCGCTTCGCTACATACCACCACCAAACGCTCCGTAAGTACAGTTTCCAGTTTTAGCACCGTTCTTGCTCTTGGTGTGATATCAATGATCAAATCGTATCGTTGTAACCGCAGATCACTTTCAAAATCTTCCGTAAAAAGCGGATGCACTTCTAATGCAACATTTGGCGCCGACACACGGATTTGTTTCATGACTTGAGGTAGCAACTCAAAACTTGCAACGGACACACAGGCAATAGAAAACACTCTATTCGACACTTTAGGGTCAAACTCACTAGAGGCCGATAATGTCGAAGTGAAATTTTGTACTGAAGCAAGAAGAGCAGGATAAATATCCATCGCAAACGAGGTAGGCTCGACACCTTTAACGCAACGATGAAACAATGGATCATCGTAGATATCACGTAGCCTTGCTAGCGCTTTACTCACCGCAGGCTGGGTGATGTTTAAACGCGCCGCCGCCCGAGACAAGTTACGCTCTTCATAGATGGCAGTGAAAATGGGAATAAGATTAAGGTCGGTCGGTTTCATGCTATTAAATTTTTCAAAAGTCACTTTCTCTATTTTAATCTAACAGCATGATCCTTCACGTAGCCAAGTGCAATAAATGGGCGGTATCGCTTGTTTTAATGAGTTTTAACTCAATTTTGACGCACTTCATTCACCACATAAACTGGCACCGTAGTGCAACGTAAAGCTTGGATTAGGCTTTGCCTAAGTAAGGGGTAAGAAACTCGCTGACTTCCTCGCCGCACAAACCCGTTTCTACCTCTATACCTGCTTGTTTTAGAATCTCGATACCTCGACCACTGTTGCGCGGGTCGGGGTCCAATATGGCTACGACGACTTTGCTTATGCCGGATTTGACTAATGTCACCGCGCAAGCTGGCGTGCGACCAACAAACGAACACGGTTCCAGCGTAACGTATGCCGTCACCGATTCTAACGAGCCTTGATACGCATTCAGCGCTTCCACTTCCGCGTGATTGCCACCAATCGCTTGAGTATGACCTTCAGAAACGATTTGATTGTCTTTCACTAACACGCAGCCAACCGGCGGGTTGGGTTGACATTCAGGAAGCGCATTTTTGGACACTTCCAATGCGCGGCGCATAAACTCTTGGCTCATTTGAACTCTATTCTCTAATAAAAACGAGGCGCTATATTAGCGCCCCGTTTTATTCATTGCCATCTCTTCCAATGACTTTGTCCAGTTCTGGTAACGCTCGCGGAATACGGAATTTAAAGCGTTTTTGTTTGGTCTGGACTTTGCGCCACATCGACTTCAGTAAATGAGCGCTATTTTCACCATTTTGCATTCGCGACGCACTTTTTTGCCACGATTCACTCGTATCGGCTTTGTTCATTTCTAGCTCGGCCGTATTTAAACGCAATTGTTTGTACAATATGGTCCTTGCTTCAGACCAACGTTTAGCCTTTAACAAACGGTGGAACGTCAGCCATGCTGGTGTCGGTCTGTTGCGGTAGTAACGTTTAATGGCTACCAATGAAATAATCACAAAACCCAGCAACACAAGCGTGGAAACAATCCATTCAAAGTACGTTCTGATGAAGGACTTCAACGTGTGCTTCGCGGCAAAAGTTTTGCCCTCTAACATCACCGTTTCCACTTGCTGAGTCTTACTGTTCCACCAACGGAACTCATAATCCGGCAGGGTTAATTCACCACCTTGTTGAATCACGTACACGCTCTCTTCTGCGCGTGTTGACTGGTAATCACCACGTGTTTGCGTATCTGTCAAACGGTGGGGTTGAGGATACGCTTGATAACGGGTTGTTGATTCTCCTTTCAACAAGTCTGGTAGCAATACAGATAGTGAATCTTGAGCAGAAATGGTGATTTTACGCGTGATTGCATCCCCAACTTTGAGTGACTCAGTGGAGGTATCCCAATCTTGCTTTACCTCTACATCTGTTGCAGCAAACCAAGGTGTCTCACCACTCAGCAGGCCCGATGGCAATACGGTTTTGAACTTAATCGGCTGCGTGTAAAGTGTGCCTGACACCTTCTCGCCGTCCGGCGCAGACACCTGAACGCCCACTGCGACAGGTGGAATCACAAAATCACCAGAAGCTTGAGGATACAAAGTCACTTCCCATCGTTGACGCGACCAAGTTTGTCCCTCTTTTTGCTCAGTAAAGTTGGTTGCTAGTTGATTACGCTGTTTGGCGATAACATTGGGCATTTCAATATTGCCAATTCTCGTACCACCCGTAAACCAACGCGGCGTTGCCACTTCGATGGTTAAAATAACTTGCTCATTGACGCTAAAGCTTGGTGTTTTACGCTTCTCTCCAGCCGTTGGTTGTTGACCAACCCACGCTTGTAACTCTACACCATGCTCTCGTTGAACGTCACGAATATCTTGAGCTAACACACTACTGCTCAGGAGGAAACCGAAACAGATAACTACCCACAAGGGTAAAGCAAAGGGCGTAAAACGGTGGCTTTTCATCATTGCACCGCCTCCTCTGTATTTTCGCTCGCAGTAGAGGTTGATTCTCCGGTTTCTATTGAACGCAATTGAATCTGAAACTTCGCATTTAAGAAGTATTTAGGATCCGCTTCGACTCGCTTTAACCATTTGTCGGCTAATTCTTGGCTACCTATGATGTCGTCTGCATTTAACGTCTCTTTAATCATCAACTCCGCTGACGTTTTTTCATCCGCCCCTTCTGCGGTTTGAGGGTTATCGTCTAGCTCGGTTGATGCTTCTTGCTCTGTTCCTGCCTGACTCTCACTCATCCGGTTGATGTCCTCTACAATACCACCAATCACTTTCAAGTTATGCTCAACATCCGGTCTTAGCCTCTCGCTCAACGTTGGCTTGTTGGCTAGGGATTTTAACAAGTCACGTGCAGCCAAATATTCACGCTGACGCGCCAATGCACTCGCCGCATTATAAAAACCGTAATCTCGAACCTCTTCGGACGGGTCGTTTTGCATCTCCAAAAACGCACTGTGGGCGAGTTCAAACTCGCTAGCGTAGTAGTACGCCGTACCTTTGCGTAATGGATCGACAAAGTGTTTCGCGGCTTCTAAATACGCTTGTTGGTTGAACAAACGCTGTCCTTGTTGATCTGGCGTTAGCCACAAATCCCACCACCATTGCGCCACCTTGTCGAAGGTCGTCACTTTTTGCACAACTTGTGGCTGCTCGGCTTTAACAGAAATGTTCTCCGCCATTGCACTGGTCGGCATCAACAGTGTACCGCTCACCATCGCAATCACACACCATTGCACTAACCACCCTTTTCTAAACCACAGCATCATGATCAACGCGATTGGAAACAGAAGTTGATAACCCATGTCTTTCCAAGGCATTGAAGATTCGCCATTAAGCTGCATATTGCGCTCAACGTATCGGTTCAGTTGCTCGATATCACTGTTATCGACGGTCACTTCCATTAATCGACCGTTGGTCTGGCTGGCCAGTTTTTGTAGAGAATCCAAATCCATTGGGTTGTTACTCACAATGTCAGCGTTCCCTGCCGCAAGAATTAACAGTTGATAAGGTTTGCCCGAGAAATACGCTTGGTATTGCTCAATCGTGGCAGGATTAACGCCATCACTCACCAACAGAACGGTAGAGCCTGGTTGACCTTGCAATTGTTGGTCAATTAACGGCAAGGCTTTTTCGGCAAGCTTACCTTGCACGGGCATAATTTCTGGCGTAATGGCCGCCAAAAACGGGTCAAATACTTTGCTGTCTTGAGTTATAGGCATCGCGACATGAGCACTGCCCGCGAACACGACTAAACCCGTTTTTCCGCCTTTTCGCGCGGCTAGCAAATCGCGTATTTTCTGTTTGGAACGCTCAAGGCGGCTTGGTGGGAGATCTTTTTGCAGCATCGAGTCGCTGTTATCAAGCACCACAAGCATAGAGGCTTTATCTTCGCCAAAGGGAGAAGATTCTCGTTGCCACGTTGGGCCTGCACAAATCACAATGGCGATGAACACAATCAGCATCAAGAGCTTAAGCGGCAGTTGCTTACGCCAGCCTCGCTCACCTATCGTCAAAGCATTGCGTAAATGTTCGGGCAGAATATCCTTCCAGCTTGGCTTGCTTTCTTCTCGCCAGCGTAACCACACCAAGAAAAACATGGGTACCAAAGCCAGTAACCACAGTGGTCGAATAAAATGAAACTGCGTAAAGAATTGCGTCCAACTAAGAGAATCAAACATCGCTCTCTCCTAATGATGATCGTGTTGCAGCCCTTCTTTTGAGTGTTGCGACGCTGAACGCGAGCAAATGCATGATGACCACTAACGCCATCAAGTAATGATGAAGGCTTTGTTTTGGGCGGTATGTAGTGCTTTCGTAAAGTTGAGGTTCCAGTTTGCCAATTTCGTCGTAGGCAGCCGATAGTTCATCACGGTTGAGTGCTTCAAACGCTTCACCGCCGGATTCTTTCGCAATGCGATGAATCGTCTCCATATCCAACGCGGTTTCACCTATCGTTTCCGGATCGCCCATCGCAATGACGTGTACTCTCACGCCTTTGGCTTTCGCCACTTTCGCCGCATCAATCGGTTCAACAAAACTGCCCGTGTCGTTACCATCGGTTAATACAATCGCGACTTTTTCACGGTTTTGGTCTTGTTCTAAAGCACCACGCGACTTATCGCTTTGCTCAAAAACTTTAATCGCTAAGCCAATTGCATCACCAAGATGGGTACTCTGCCCTGCCATCGCCACATCGGTTTGGTTAAGCAGTTCGAGCCACACTTTTTGGTCTGCGGTAAATGGCGTTTGCACAAAAGCGGCATCACCAAAAAGCACCAAGCCTAATCGATCACCTTTACGAGACTGAACAAACTCCGTCAGCACTTCTTTTGCCGCATCAAGGCGAGAAATTTTTTCACCCGTACGAGAGGTGAAATCAGGCTCAGCCATGGAACCCGAAAGATCCACCACGACCATCACATCGCGCCCTAAACTCTCGCGAACTTGAGGCTCGCCTAACACGGTGGGTTTGGCCATCGCACACACCACCAAAAGCCATGAGAGAATTAACGTTGCTCGTTGCCACCAGCTTGGGGTTAACTGGCTTGCACCTTCTGATGGCGTCTCGCCAATCGCTTCCACCAACTGACTAAAAAACGGCACTTTGATCGCCATTTGCTTAGTGCGATATGCAGGCACCAAGTAGTACACCACCAATGGCAGCGGCAAAATCAGAAACCACATTGGGTGAGCAAATTCAAAACCAGACAAACCAGTTAGCGATACAAGAAGATCATTCATGTTGACCTCCCTGATGTGCTTTGCGTTTCAATAGCGGTGATTTCTTTGTTGTGCCTTTTTGAGCATCACAACGGTGTTCACTCACCCAGTTTTTCGCACGAGCAATAAGCGTTACTCGTTCTTCGTTGGTTAGCGTAACGCTTGGGTCAACAATACTTTGTAGCCAGCGCTTTGAAAGCTCATCGTTAAAGACCACTTGCGAGTTTGCTTGAGAATCTCCGGTTTGCGGATATAGCGCATCGAGCTTGCGCAAAAAGGCGGTATCAAACAATTTCGCGTTACGGCTATCAACATGAATCAACACAATTTTAAGCACAGAGAACAATGCTTTAGGCATGCCTTTGTCGCTCGGTTTGATTTGCGAAATCGTCAACAGAGCTTCTTGTCGGTAGCGGTTACACCACCACTGTTGAGCCAAACGATACGCGACATACACTAATGCAATGAGCGCAACCGCCGCTAAAATTTTCCAGCCAATAGTTTGCGGATACCAACTCACACTTGGTGGCACGGCCACATCATGTAGCTCTCTGAGTATGTAAGTACTCGGAGGCGTAGGAAGACCACTCATTTAACGCCCTCCTACCAGTTTTTGAAATTGTTTAATGTGCTCGCCTGTCGTATCGAGTTCGATGTGCGGAAGGTGTTTCATCGCCATAAGTTGAGAGAGTGATTGACGCTGTAAGCTAGTTCGAGCCTCAAGCTTTGCGCTCGCGGCTTCTACCTTTGCTTGGCTGTCTAAATTGAGTTGATACTGCCCATCACCAACCACCCATTTCGATTTTGCCAAATCGTCTGGTAGCGCTTGTTCTAATGGGTCACTGACCATCACTGCAAGAACATCGTTGTGCTGTTGTAGCTGTTTAAGGTGATCAAGGTGGTGCTCCTCGCAGTCGCTCCAGTCGCTGATAAAAATCAGTGTGGATTGTTTGAGCTTCATGCGTTTAATGAGCTCAATCCATTGACTGAACGTCACTTTTTCGGAATTGCGGGAGTCCACATTGAGCGATTGATTGGCTTTAGCGAGACGCTTAAGTTGAGCCAGAAGATCGTTTTGCGAACGCTGCGCCTTGCTGTGAAACAACGCCTGTTGGGATGCGATGACAAAACCGACTCGGTCGCCATCTTTTAACACGCGCCACCCGCACATGGCCGCGATTTCTGCCGCGACAACCGATTTCATGACTTGCGTCGAAGCAAAAAACATTGCGCTGCGCTGGTCGACACACACGATCACGTTGCGATCTTTTTCTTCGGTGTAACTGCGCACGTGCGGCTTGCCTGTGCGCATCGTGACTTTCCAATCCAGGTTACGAATATCGTCACCCAATTGGTAATGGCGCAGCTCTTCGAAGTTCAATCCACGACCGCGAAACAACGAATTGTGTCGGCCAGAGAGTACGCTACCCGCCTTTAGGTGAGGAAGTAAACTGAATGATTCTGCTTGTGCTTGCAGACGTACTAAACGAGCGTAATCGCAGTACAAACGGGGATCCATCCCTTGTGATTTTGGCGCAAGAGTTGGCTTAGCCATAATGCCTCCCACTTACCCAATTTCTACACAATCTAGCAGCTCTTGTACGACTCGTTGGTGATCGACTCCGTCTGCTAGTGCGTCGTAGGTCAAAGAAAAACGGTGGCCCAATACAGACGGAACCATGGCACGCACATCGTCAGGAGTCACATGGTCACGTCCTTGCATCCACGCATACGCACGAGCGCATTTGTCGAGTGCGATGGAAGCACGAGGACTAGAGCCAATCTCAATCCATTTTGCTAAGTTTGAATCGGCATAACGCTCTGGCTTACGAGTCGCCATCACTAACGCAACGATGTAGTTTTCCACTAGGTCCGATACCACGATGTTTGGTAACTGACGGCGCGCTTCTAGCACCACGTCTGGCTCGATGTGTTTTGGCGTAATAATTTCGCTGCTGGTTTCCGCACCCAATTCTTCACTGCGCACCAAACGAATGATGTCACGTTCGGCGTCATCTTCTGGATAATCGACGGTAACCTTCATGATAAAGCGGTCCATTTGCGCTTCTGGCAGCGGGTACGTGCCCTCTTGCTCTACAGGGTTTTGCGTTGCAAGCACCATAAATAAGTCTGGCAATACGTGAGTTTTATCGCCTACTGTGATTGTGCCTTCGGCCATGGCTTCAAGCAGTGCCGCTTGTACTTTGGCTGGTGCACGGTTGACCTCATCAGCAAGTACAATGCTGTTAAAAATTGGCCCTGGCTGAAAATGGAGTTGCGGCTTACCATCCAGCTCTTGATAAACCTCAGTACCCGTCACGTCAGATGGTAAAAGATCCGGCGTAAACTGGATTCGACCAAAACTGGTGTTTAACAAGTTCGCCAACGATTTTACGGAACGTGTTTTTGCCGTTCCCGGTAAACCTTCTAGCAGAATATGCCCATTTGTTAATAACCCGATGACTAAAGCTCGAACCACGTGGCTTTGTCCAATGACGCTTTTTTCTGTTTGTTCGATGAGTTCTTTTATCGCTTGTTGTGCGTGGTTCATAGGATACCTTTTCAATGGTTTAAGCCGTCTTTTCGATAGTTAAGTATAAGAACAAATGAAATAACTTAAGGTTATATTCACTATGTTATCTTTGCGGTTCTTGAGATTGGAGAAGTTGTGCAAGACCAACCAACATCGGTAACGCATAATCAAAGAACATTTTGATTCCCGAACACAAATAGTTTAGACCACTCTCACCATTCGGCGTTTTGATCAAACGGTTTTTTGGGCACTCACCCCAACAATAAGGCAAGTAAGGGCATTGCTTACAATACGTCGGCAATGAATCGCGTTTTGCCATGCCAAAAGTATATTGTCTTGTAGAGAAGGCCATTTCATTCAGTGAGTGTTCATGAATGTTGGCGAGTTTGTATTCTGGATACACATAGTGGTCGCAACTGAACACGTCGCCATTGTGCTCAATCGCCAACCCTTTGCCACAAAACTCCGCCGTCACGCAAAGCTGAGACGGTTTCCCCATTACTTGCGCCACCGCGGTTTCAAACAGATTAACCAGCACACGGCCAAGATCGTTATTCACCCACTCTTCAAAGGTCGCCATTAAAAAGCGTCCCCAGTCTTCAGGATCGACTGACCAATCCGTTACAATCGACATTGGATGCCCCGGTTTAGCCAGATCACTGCCTTTGGTTGGGATCATCTGTTCGTTCCAAAACTGCGGCGCGGTTGTTTGGAAGTTGTTGGCTTCTACCACCGGCGCAAACTGGATATAAGTCACACCCAATTCTTGGGTTAAAAATCGATATACTTCGAGCGGGTATTTCGCATTGTGACGATTCACCGTGACCAACGCGTTGAATTTCACGCCATGCGCTTTGAGCTTATCTACCGCTTTCATCACGAGATCAAACGTTGGCTTACCGCTGCGGGTTTTGCGATATTTGTCGTGCAGCTCTCGTGGCCCATCAATCGACAAGCCAACTAGGAAGTTGTGTTCTTTTAAAAACGCACACCACTCATCGTTTAGCAAAATGCCGTTGGTCTGAAGGTCGTTTTCAATGCGAACGCCTTTCGGCTGATATTTCTTTTGCAAAGCTACGACATTGCGGAAATAGTCCAACCCAAGCAGCGTCGGCTCCCCGCCCTGCCATGAGAATACAATTTCTTCGCCATCCTGACTTTCGATATAGCTTTTCACGAACGCTTCCAGTGTTGCGTCGTCCATTTTTGGCTGCTTTTCTTGGTGCAGTAGATTTTCTTTATGCAGATAAAAGCAGTACTGACAATCGATGTTGCACTTTGCTCCGCCTGGCTTTGCCATCACATGGAATCGACGGTCATACGCGCCCAGAACAGGCGCTTTAGACGCCGTTTTAAGAGGAACAATAGGCATAGTAGTAGAATGGCGAGGGGAAATCTGACTCATACGTTTCTCACTATTACATATACCCAAATAACCTCGTGAGCGCTGTACAGCAAAAGTGAAGCTATTTGGGTATATAGCGCTCCAAAAAGCGCTATATAATCTTAATTTACTTAGAAGACTTAGGTACGAACGAACCTGCTTCCATACGAGGCGGGAATTCTTTGAATGTACCCATCACCTCTTTCACTGTATCCATTGCTGGCATCATTAAGAATGAACGCTCGTACATCCAACGAGAATAACCCATGCCTTGATCGCCTCGTTCAAATGGATCAATGCTCAAGTCAAAGATCAGTGGCACACGAAGTTTAGTGAACGGCTTACGCCATACATCCATACCCGTTTCATTCTCTTGAATCATAAAGTGGAACTTGTACTTTCCTTGGCGCAATGCCACAAGATCGCCGTCGTCGCTCCAGTAAACGAACTCATTTCGTGCGGATTTGTCTGACTTACCCGTTAAATATGGCAGTTGGTTGTAACCGTCTAGGTGAACTTTGTAGTCCATATCGCCAACTTTTTTGCCTTTTAGTAATTCGTCTTTAACTTTGGTATCACCTGCCGCAGCAACTAGTGTCGGGAAAAAGTCCTCTAATGACATCATGCCGTTGAATGTTTTACCTGCCTCAATTTTTCCAGGCCATTTAATTAACATTGGCACACGGAAACTCCCTTCCCAACCAGTGTTTTTCTCTGAGCGGAACGGTGTCATCCCTGCATCCGGCCACAAATCAACCATAGGGCCGTTGTCAGTGGTGTAAACAATGATTGTATTGTCATCCACACCTAACTCTTTGATCTTGTTAAGTAGCTGACCGATTTGGTCATCGTGCTGCTTAACACCATCCGCGTAGAAACCGGCACCTGTTTTACCTTGGTATTCTTCAGGAACATGCGTGAAGTTGTGCATGCGAGTGGTGTTAAACCAAGTAAAGAACGGCTTGTCCGCTTTTACTTGTTTTTCTATGAAGCTCTTTGCGGCATCAAGAAACTCACCATCAACATTTTCCATACGCTTACGCGTAAGTGGACCGGTATCTTCGATTTTGCCGTCAGCGTAAGAATGGATAACGCCACGAGGGCCAAATTTCTTCTTGAACTCCGGATCTTTAGGGTAATCCACGTTCTCTGGCTCTTCTTCTGCGTTCAAGTGGTATAGGTTGCCGAAGAATTCATCAAAACCGTGGTTGGTAGGAAGATGCTCGTCTCGGTCACCTAAATGGTTCTTACCAAATTGTCCGGTTGCGTAACCCATTTGCTTAAGCACGGTTGCAATCGTCGGATCTTTTTCCGAGATACCTTCCGGAGCGCCTGGTAAGCCCACTTTTGATAGACCTGTACGTTTTGGCATTTGACCAGTGATGAATGCAGAACGGCCTGCTGTCGAGCTTTGCTGTGCGTAGAAGTTAGTGAACTTCGCCCCCTCTTTAGCAATGCTATCGATGTTTGGCGTGTTGTACGCCATCATGCCTTGGTTGTAGGTACTAAGGTTCCAGTAACCAACATCATCACCAAAGATGACAAGAATGTTGGGTTTGTCCGCTGCATGTGCAACTGCAGATGCAGCGCCCAAAGCTAACGTACATGCGTTAAGTACGAGTTTTTTACTGCTCGTTTTGGTCGCATTTTTCATATTATCTCCAAGAGTTCGCTAGTGCGTAAAAAATGGTATTCGCTTTTCAATACCATTGTTGATATAAGATAAAGCACTAATTTCAGGCGATAAATGCAGTCAAAATTAGTTAACCTATAAATTAAATTTATGAGTGACGTTATGGACTTGAATTTGATCCAAACTTTTCTTGTTGTTGCGGAGTTTCAATCTTATACAAAAGCCGCGGAACAATTAGGGCTTACACAACCTGCTGTGAGCGCTGCAATAAAGCGTTTAGAGCAAGTCGTCGATAAGCAATTATTCGTTAAAAAAGGGCGAGGTATCGCACTAACCTCCACCGCTTATCAATTACTGCCGCAATTCCAGCAAGCGGTTAATATTATTGACAATGCGATATCTGATAAAAATCATTTTGAAGTGTGTTGTTCGGAAATTTTGTTGCACATTATGGACCCGATAAAGAACACTATTTTTTATGAATCACCACCCGAAAAATTCCTATTATTTGAGCTGTTAAGACAACAAAAAGTCGATCTAGTAATCGATACGGTGATCACGAAAGATGCAGCGTTTATTATTGAAGATGCCTATGAGGAAGAAGCCGTGGTTATCTGTAGTGAGAACCATCCCCGTGTACACGGCACGCTCACAAAAGAGCAATTTTATGAGGAAACTCACTGTTTATTTTCAGGAAAATGGAACAACATGTCGGGGTTCGAGCAACTAGCAAAGGAAACAATTCAAGAAAGAAAAGTCGACTTGATCACATCTTCGCTAGCGGGCATGGCGCTGTATGTCGCCCAAAGAGACAGTTTAGGGATCGTTTCTCAATCTTTTGCAAACAAGTGGAGCAAAGCGCTCAAACTTCAAATTTTGCCCTGCCCCATTTCGATACGCTCTATCCCTTACAAGTTCGTTTACCATAAGCGAGAGGTAAACAACCCAGCCCACATCGCTCTACGTGAAAAAATCAAAGCCAACTTAACGGCAGCCCACTACGAACCAATTTGTTTATAACTCTTGTCAATTGAAGCGTTAGGCGTTTTCGTCATCAAGCTTTCTACAAACCTGAATAGATAGAATTTTACAGATAAAAAAGAGGCTCACGTTAATGAGCCTCTTTCTATATGTAATACTTCACTTAGCTTTTCCTACTTATTTGGGTTCTCTTTTAGTTTCTCCATCACTTGATCGAGCGAGAAGCTTGCTGCTTTTTGCCTTGGTGGGAACTCTTTAAACGTTTCAAGGAATCTGCCAACGTAAGCTTGCGCAGGAACAAGCATGTAAGCACGGTCTAGCATCCAATCGTAGTAAGTGTTAGAAGTGATATCGGCCACTTCGTAAGGATCCATACGCAAGTTGAAGATCTTAGGAACACGAAGTGTGGTGAATGGTTCAGCCCAAATACGCAACGTACCTTTTGCTCGTTGCTCCATAAAGACCAGCTTCCATTTGTTATAGCGAAGTGCAGTTAAGTCTCCATCATCTGAGAAGTAAAAAATTTCTTCACGTGGAGCCTTATCCTCTTTACCAGTCAAATATGGTAGGAAGTTATAGCCGTCTAGGTGAACTTTGAATTTCTTACCATTCGCACTATAACCTTTGAGCAATTTCTCTTTGATATTGTCATCACCCGCGGCAGCAACGAACGTTGGCATCCAGTCCATGTGATGCATGATATCATTCGAAACAGAGCCAGCTTTAATTTTACCCGGCCAACGTACCATCGCAGGAACTCGGTACGCACCTTCCCAGTTGGTATTTTTCTCTCCACGGAATGGCGTTGTGCCCGCATCTGGCCACGAGTTCATGTGTGGGCCATTATCGGTGGAGTAAAAGACGATTGTGTTGTCTTTAATACCCAAATCATCCACTTTTTTCAGTAGCTGACCTACATGGTTATCATGCTCGACCATACCATCTGCATACTCGCTGATGCCTGTTTTTCCAGAGTTATCTTCTTTCACATGAGTACGGAAGTGCATACGAGTTGCGTTCCACCAGACAAAGAAAGGTTTTTCAGCCTTGACGGCACGATCCATAAAGTCAAGTGCCGCATCTAACGTCTCTTCATCCACGGTTTCCATGCGCTTGCGAGTTAGAGGC
This sequence comes from Vibrio sp. 1069, assembly GCF_033340555.1. Taxonomy (NCBI): domain Bacteria; kingdom Pseudomonadati; phylum Pseudomonadota; class Gammaproteobacteria; order Vibrionales; family Vibrionaceae; genus Vibrio; species Vibrio sp. 1069. Next base: position 206,641 of record NZ_JAWOWP010000002.1, on the reverse strand, counting down.
CCTGTATCTTCAATTTTGCCATCAGCGTACGAACGGATAACGCCGCGCGGACCGAACTTTTTACGAAACTCAGGATCTTTAGGATAATCGACGTTTTCTGGCTCCTCCTCGGCGTTCAAGTGATAAAGGTTGCCAAAAAATTCATCGAAGCCGTGATTAGTAGGAAGGTGCTCATCTTTATCACCTAAGTGGTTTTTACCAAATTGCCCTGTCATATAGCCCATCGGCTTCAGCATTTCGGCAATGGTTGCGTCCTCTTCCTTCAAGCCAAGATCAGCACCTGGAAGCCCCACTTTACTCAAACCTGTTCTAAGAACGGTTTGGCCCGTAATGAAAGTAGAACGGCCCGCTGTACAAGATTGCTCACCGTAATAGTCAGTGAACATCATGCCTTCTTTGGCGATACTGTCTATATTTGGTGTTTTGTACCCCATCAAGCCAAACGTGTAAGCACTGAGATTGGACTGGCCAATATCATCACCCCAAATGACGAGAATATTTGGTTTCTCTGCTGCGATACTGCTACTTGTCGCACCGATTAAAGCGGCGGCAAGAATCGCTAATCGGCGTTTAACGCCATATTTCGCTGTCATATAAACCTCTGTGTGTATTAGAAAAGTGCTTCCTGCAACAGAATGTATAGTTCACAAATAGCGGATAAGCGAATTTACTAAATGAGAATTCTTTCTATCTTTGCCTAACATTACACCGTTATTTGTAGCTAATACGCACTCCAATAGCACTTTAGTTCAGAGCGCCATCGCACCATTCATCACTACTGGTAATCTCAAGTATTAAGATTGTCTACGCATATCACAGTGCTCATAAAGTACCTGATTGCTTTTACATAAATATTAATGATAATACGTTTTACTACTATTAATAATTAAGGTACCCGTGTGCTTGACTCCAAGGTTTCAAATGGAAAAACTTCCCAATGCCAACACAACGGCGTTCACCATAATGATGAGGAGCTATTACTAGATAAGCGCACTCACTCTGTGGTACTCAATTACTTGCCAAACAAGAAATCTGTTCAGTTGACAAGCATTCAATTTAAGCTGCTGCAAACTCTCACTCACCATCAAGATCAAGTACTTAGTAAGCATTTTCTTTACGAAACAGTACTAAAACGTGAATTTACTGAACATGATCGAGCACTCGATATGCACATGAGCAGAATGAGAAAGCGTCTAGTTCACGAAGGCGTTCCAACAGACAGAATTCAGACAGTCCACCGCCAGGGTTACATTTTCAAGCGCTCAAACAATCAACAGAAAAATTAACGCTAATTGACCCAACTTTTGGTAATTGACCGCTTATTTTGCTTTAATTAATGCAAATTTTAATCACGTAAAATAACTCAATGAATTTGCGCTTAATTTTTACACTTTGCATTGCTACTTTGTTTGCCGGCTGTGCAACCTATGCTGGTCTTAACTATGACCAACTGTTTGGTCCACAGCTCGTGCGTGAACGCACAGTTGACGTGGAAACCCCTCAAGCAAACTTCTTCCAAAGCGAAGTTAAACCCATTATGGATAACCGCTGTGTCGTCTGCCACGCGTGCTACGATGCACCATGTCAGCTTAAGCTCTCTTCTGTTGAAGGCATTGACCGTGGTGCGAGTAAAGCACTGGTATATGAAGGAACAAGACTCACAGCCGCAGCACCAACACGCTTATTCGAAGATGCAGAAACAACCCAAGAGTGGCGCGATGCGGGTTTTCATCCGGTTCTCAACGAACGTGATCAAAGCATGGCAGCCAACATTGACGCAGGCCTTATCGCACGTTTGCTACAGCAAAAAGAGCGCCACCCATTGCCTGACCAAGTCCAGTTAGAAGGCTTTGACTTTTCGATAGACCGAGAGCAAACCTGTCCAACGATTGAAGAATACGAGCAATACGAAAAGGATAACCCAACCTGGGGCATGCCTTTTGGTATGCCAAATCTATCAAACAGTGAATACCACACTCTCATGACTTGGTTGGAAAACGGCGCAATAATGAACGTTCACCAACCTGTTAGTGAGAATGAGCAAGCGCAAATAGATAAGTACGAAACATTACTTAACCACTCTGATTTGAAAAATCAGCTGATGGCTAGGTATATATATGAGCATTTGTTTTTATCTCATCTCTACTTTTCGGAACTCGATGAAGATCCCCGATTCTTCACGCTCGTCCGCTCTGCGACACCACCAGGACAGCCCGTCAAACGTATTTCAACGCGTCGCCCGTACGATGATCCAGGGGTTGAACGTGTGTTTTATCGAATTATTCCAGAGCAAGGGACCATAGTAGATAAAACTCACATGCCATTCGCGTTAAACAAGCAACGCATAGAGAACTGGAAAGCTTGGTTTATTGATGCTGATTACATGGTTAGTAAGCTACCGAGTTATGAACCAGAAGTTGCTGCAAACCCGATGACATCATTCATCGACCTTCCAGTGAAGTCGCGCTTTAAGTTCATGCTAGATAATGCACAAAATACAATAATGGCATACATCAAAGGCCCAGTTTGTCGTGGCCAACTGGCATTGAATGTTATCAATGATCGCTTTTGGGTGTTTTTCCTTGATCCAGATAAAGCAGACATCCCAGAAGTAAATGAGTTTTACCGATCTCAGGCTGATAACCTAAAACTACCGGCAGAACAAGAAAGTAACACGCTACCTGTTACCAACTGGGTCAAGTACGCGCGCCAGCAAGCTCGCTACCTAGAGGCTAAATCTGAGTTCACTAATAACTGGTTTAAAGAAGGTGAAAACCTATCCACCGATGTAATTTGGGACGGTAATGGCACCAACCATAATGCGGCATTAACGATATTCCGCCATTTTGATAGTGCTTCTGTTGTTCAAGGGTTAGTTGGTGAGCAGCCTAAAACAGTGTGGATTCTTGACTACGCGTTACTAGAGCGTATCCACTATTTGCTTGTTGCTGGGTTTGACGTTTACGGTAACTTCGGCCATCAGCTCATGACACGAATGTTTATGGACTTCTTGCGTCTAGAAGGCGAAAGTAACTTTATCTCGTTGTTACCCGCCGATATGCGCCATGAACTGCAATCTAGCTGGTATAAAGATCAAAGCCCGCAGTTGAGTGACTTTTTACAACGAAATGTGAAGCCGTTTAACCAACCAACCAGCGTTCAGTATAAGAGTGACGATCCAAAAACGGAGTTGGTGGAGTTGTTGAGCGAACATGTTTCAGATGTGCTTCTGCCTCGCTACGAAATTCAAGACACGGCTCTTTCTGCGAGTAGTGAAAAGCAACTAAAACGTATTGACCACGTTCGTGGTGAAGGCCTAAAAACCGTTCCGCAAATCACTATGCTTATGGTGAGAAGTCAATCAGGGGAAGATGAACTGTTCACCTTACTTCACAACAATGCACACACAAACATCTCTAGCTTGTTTGATGAAGAAAGTAACCGTGACTTTGCTAACGATGATATGACCATTGTACGCGGCGTTGTGGGAAGCTACCCTGCGGCATTTTTCTCGATCAACGAAAACCAAGTAAAAGATTTTGTCGATCAATTTAGTGCCATCCAAAACGAGTCCGATTACGTTAAGTTATTGGATAATTTTGCGATTCGTAGAAGCTCAGAAAAATTCTGGTCATTTAGCGATCGTTTACACAATTGGTACCGTACAAAACAACCGATCGAATTTGGATTACTTGACTATAATCGTTTTGAGAATCGATGATGATTTAAGGGGGTTCTCATGGGTATCCGAGATAACATTGCCGCTCTTGAACAACAGATTTACGTTGCTTGTTCTGAGGGAGACTACGAAACGGTCAATATGCTTGAGCATCAACTCGAATACTTACGTGGCAAAGTGGAACATCCTTTTGATGATGATCCTTATGCCCTAGACACTCGATTCGAGTGGGAAGATGACATGACCGAATAGAAAAAACCTCCGGAAAGCCGGAGGTTTTTTTATTTTCAATGCTCGATGGATTACTTCGCCATTAACTCATCCAGAGCTTGAATTGATGCAGACACTTGAGAAACTAAATCATCTTTAGTCGCATTATAGGTATCTAGAGGTTGAGGCGCGGCTTCAATTGCTTGGCAAGCGTTCATTAACGCAGTTAGTCCTAAACTTCCTGCACTGCCCTTTAATTTATGGGCAAGGTTCTTTACTTCTTTACTATCATTGTCCTCAGCAGACGCTTGCAGCTTGCTTAATACATCGGTGCTGGTGGCTCTAAACAGATTAATAATGTGCAACATCTTATCTCTGCCCAAGATTTTCATATCGGACTCAATCACGCTCGGATTAATGATAACCACATCGGGTTCCTTTATTTTAGGTGCTTGAACGATCTTTGATTGTAGCTCTTGTTCTTGAGGCGAAATTTGATCAAACGGGGTACAGTCGGCATTTTGTGGCAACAACAACGGCTTTCCGTCTAGCGCATCCTGAATCAATGCCGCGAGTGCCTCTTTTGCCAATGGCTTAGGCAAGTATCCGTCAAAACCAGCGGCTAGATAGCGCTCAACTTCTTCCGCAAAAACGTGCGCAGACACTGCAATCATTGGCGTGACGGCAAGCGCTTTATTGGCCGGCTTATCACACTCAATCCGCTTTAAGCGTTGGATCAACTCAGTTCCATCACAATCAGGGAGGTTGATGTCGACTAAAGCGATATCAAAATCCTGTGTGCTGATCAGTTGCTCTGCTTGTGAGCCGTTTTCCGCCATTACGACTTGATGCCCCATGCTTTCTAGAAAGCCTTCCGCGACCACTCGGTTGACTTCATTATCTTCTACCAGCAAGACCTTTGCTTTCACTTTGCAACGTGCGGTTGCCACGGTTCCTGTTTCAACAGGTTCGCTTTCCTCTAACGGAATAGAGAACCAGAATCGGCTACCATTTCCCTCTTCGGAATCGACTTCTAAAACACCGCCCATCGCTTCAATGATTCGCTTACTGATGGCAAGTCCAAGCCCCGTACCTCCAGTTTGGCTCATCCCACCTTCAGCTTGCGTGAAGGCATCAAACAACGTTCTCTGGTATTTTTTGGCAATTCCTATTCCAGTGTCTGATACTTCAAACAGGACTTGCGACTCGTCCTCAGGGTTCAGGCTAACGTAGATATCAATTTCTCCTTCGTCAGTGAACTTAATCGCGTTACCAACAAGATTGTTCAGCACCTGACTGATTCTGGTGACATCCCCTTTCCAGTAGCGACTAACATCACTTTCAATATGGTAGGAGAACAGCAGCTTCTTCTCTTGTGCTCGACTGTTCATTAACTGGAAAGTGTCCTCCACCATTTGGTGTAAATCGAAGCCCATGTGACGAATTTCTAAATGCCCCGCTTCAATCTTGGAGTAATCCAGTACATCATTAAGGATCGCGAGCAACGTTTTACCACTACGATTAATGATTTCCGCATAACGCTTTTGAATTGGGTTGAGGCCTGAGTCAATCAGCAAGCGTGCTGTCCCCAACACTCCGTTCATTGGCGTTCTTATCTCATGGCTCATCGTCGCCAAGAATGCCGATTTTGCTCGGCTCGCTTGCTCTGCTTGCTTGCGAGCTTTAGCGTGATTCAAAACCTCTTCATTCAAACGGCGGTTGGCTTGTTTTAACTGCGAAGTGCGTTGCTCAACAAGCTCTTCTAAATGCTCTTTATGCTCCTCAAGCTCTCGCTTGGCTTGAGCTTCACCCTCTGCTACCACTTTTAGTGCTTGCGCGGTATTACGAGCCGTGATGATGGCCTGCCCCATATGCGCCAACTCATCTTTGCCTTTCACTTCCAACTCAACCGCTAAGTTACCCTGTGCCACAGACAGCAACGCAGCGGAATATTCCGCTAACCGCTTCACAACAGAAAGGTACACCACACGCCATAAAATAAGCACCAATACAATCAAACCAACAATTGAAATAACGGTTAGAGACCACTGAGCGAATTTCAATGTGCTGGTCAATTGGTCTACAGCGACGGTAGTGGTTTTGTTTGAATCATCAACCAATTTGTTGACCGTGCCATTAAGCTCTGAGAACAACTCTAATGTCTTTTGCATCAGCTGTTGTGACTGTTCGTTATTCTCGTATTGCTGCATCAGTATAGAAAATACGACCTGACGCTTACCAAGCTCTATGAGCAGTTGGCTCATTTGCTTAGAGCGCGTAGGATCTTCCACAGCGAGTACACGGCGTTGCATGATTTTGAGGTTGCTATCGAAATCACTTTGAACCTGTTGAATTCGCTCAATATTCGTTAATGTCCGAGCCTCTTCAATCTGATTCAACATTTTAAAGGCCAACAAGTGCAGTTCATGCAATCGCTCAGTCAGATCAAGATCGACCTCCACCAGTGCATCTAGCGCCTGATAAACTTGCGATTTTTTATTCGATTCTAATAAGTCATAAATATGCGTGACGTTAGCAACAGCAATGGTGCTTGTATTCTGAACTTGCGTACGAGTTAGTTGTTCTAGCTCTTCACTGAGCAGACGCATTTCTTCAACACGAGTATCTATCTCTTTTGCAAGCCACAGCTTTTTTTCAACCGAAACACCGAGTTCTGCCAAATTGTCGATAACGTTCTGGACGTTATTCTCTAAAGCTTCTAACAATTGAGAATCGAACGACTCACTCCCGAGCTCCTTGATGTGAGTGAGTAAAGACTCGAGCTGTTCGAACAGCACTCGCCCTGACTCCTTTCTTTCCTGCTCGTTTCTTGCGTTCGACAACATTTGTACAGACGAAATAATACGAGTACTCAACTCAGAGACTTGTCTCGCCTCAATCATGGCGGGAATCGCAGAATCCACGACATTTCTTTCGGTTTTGGCAACCAAAGAAAATCCAGACACACCAATAAGTGCCGATAACATGACCAGTATTGCCATCGCAATGAAAGACAACAAAAGTTTACGACCGATGCTTGCAGTTGCTAGCAGCATATTTTCATGACCTTAATGTTCGTGTTCAGCGACATATTACGTTATATTTTGCAGTGTTTACTTAATCTATGCCAACGAACTTCATTTCATGGTTAAAAATCAACACGCATTTCGCACATTTTTCAAACATTCTGCAGCCACTTTAACCCTAGTTGCTTCTTTGCCAGCGGTTGCCGCAGAGAAAATATGTGCAATATACCCTCACCTAAAGGATTCATACTGGTTGTCAGTAAACTATGGAATGGTGTCCGAAGCGAAAAGAGAAGGTGTCGAGCTACGAGTCCTTGAAGCGGGCGGCTACCCAAACAAAACCCGTCAAGAACAACAACTCGCACTGTGTAACCAATGGGGAGCAGATGCGGTTATCCTTGGGACCGTGGACCCACAGGCTTACGAGCATTCACTTAAAAATTGGGTGGGGAATACTCCCGTTTTTGCTACTGTGAACCAACTCGACTTAGATGAAGAACAAAGTGAGTTGCTAAAAGGGACTGTCGGTGTTGACTGGCATTGGATGGGATACGAAGCGGGTCAATATTTGGCCGCTCGCCATCCAAAGGGGTCAGGAAAAACCAACATTGCCTTACTTTTGGGGCCGCGAACTCGTGGTGGTACGAAACCCGTTACTGCCGGATTTTATGAAGCGATACAAGGAAGTGATATCAACATTGTTGACTCATTTTGGGCAGACAACGACAAGGAGTTACAACGTAACCTAGTTCAACGTGTGATCGATATGGGAAATATAGATTACATTGTTGGCAGTGCAGTGGCGATTGAAGCGGCCATCAGTGAGCTGCGCAGTGCCGGCAAAGCTGAGGAGATCGGTCTAGTTTCTGTGTACTTAAGTCATGGTGTATATCGAGGCCTGTTACGTAACAAAGTGCTCTTCGCACCAACAGATAAAATGGTGCAGCAAGGTCGGCTTTCCATGATGCAAGCAACGCATTACTTAAGAGGTAAAACGTATGACAAACATGCCTCACCAACCATCAAACCACTGACTCCGAAGACGCTTCATGACGACACGATCGAAGAATCGTTATCTCCGTCAGAATATAGGCCGACATTCCGTGTTAAGGCTGTTGATTGAAAGACCAAAAACGTGTTCTATTGAGTCACAACAATTTTAAAATCATACAAACGGAAACATCTTGATGCAAAAAACCATTCGTACCATGCCAACCCATAAACATGTGGCTTTGGTTGCTCACGACAACTGCAAACCTGAGCTACTTCGCTGGGTAAAAGAAAACAAAGAAAAGCTACAGAGTCACTTCCTTTACGCAACTGGCACGACAGGACACATGCTAAGTAAAGAAACTGGACTTGCGATCAAGAGCATGATCAGTGGTCCGATGGGCGGTGATCAACAACTAGGCGCTCTTATTTCAGAAGGCAAAATCGACGTTCTCGTTTTCTTTTGGGATCCACTGAATGCCGTACCTCACGACCCAGACGTTAAAGCGCTTCTTCGTATTGCTAGTGTTTGGAATATTCCTGTAGCAACGAACCGAGCCACCGCTAAGTTCCTGTTTAACTCCCCTCTTCTTGAGCAAGAAGTAGACATCGAAGTGCCGGATTACGAAGCCTATCTTGCTGAGCGCATGTAAGCTTTGATGCTAACCAAATAAAGCAAAGGCGATACCAAGTATCGCCTTTACTGTTTTTAACATTCTAAACGTTGCATTTAACGAGAAGTCACGATGGGATAGTCACCATTAACGAGCTCTTGAACGAATGCAGATCCCGCACCAGTATGCGTAATCCAAACCTTCTCTTTCGCACGTGTAATCGCCACGTAAAATAGCCTGCGCTCTTCTGCGTAAGGGAATTTGTCTTTGGACTCCGTCAACGCACCATCAATGTGAATTTGCTTCTTCTTAGCGGGGAATTGCCCCTCATCCACAGAAAGAATAATCACAAAGTCAGCTTCGCGTCCTTTACTCGCATGGCAAGTCATAAAGCGAATATCGAGATTAGGGAAACGTCGCAACCAATCGTCGAACAAATCGGGCTTATGATAATGGTTACGTCCTAGCAATAAAACTGACTTGGTTTGCTTGGCTTGTTGATTCAAGTGGTCCAAGATCTTTTCCACTTGATTGCTCGGCGCGGTATGTACGCTCTTCTGCTTGCGTTGTTTGTGGCTGTTTAGTGTTTTCGGCAACTGCGATGGGTTTTGCTGCACGAATGTATTCGCTACATCACCAATCTGATTGTTGAAACGATAAGTTGTATCTAAGTGATGAACGGTTGAGTGAGCAAAGCGTTCTTTAAAACCAGTGATAAGATCGACATCCGCTCCTGCAAACTGATAGATCGCTTGCCAATCGTCGCCAACAGCAAATAACGTGGCACCTGCTTGTTTCTGAGTGGATTCACACAGTGCTTCAATCAATGCCAGACGATCTGGAGAGATATCTTGATACTCATCGACCATAATAAAGCGCCATGGCGAGACAAACTTCCCTTTATTCACATAATCTGTCGCACGACTGATCATGGTTGGGAAATCCACTTGGTTGCTTTCTTTAAGCATTTTCTGCCACGCTGTAAAACATGGCCAGCATAAGGCGAGTTCACTATTTAAACGCGTATAGTCTTGGTGGTTTACGAGCTTTTCTTGTACTTGCTTTTTGGTCAAGCCCACCGCCGCTAAATGAGACAGCTGCGAATCTAGCCAAGCGATCAGTTTTGGATTTTCTGAATGGCTTCCTAACTCATCATCCCCTTTTAGGTACGCAATCGGCCATTTGTCTAAATGTTTTTGCCAACGTTTAAAGTTGGTGGGTGTCATCCAATGTTTTTTCAACCAGTCTACACACCATGCTGTTCGTTGATTTTCGTCCAACGCTAAAGGACTAATTTCGACAGGTTGCTGTTCGACTTGTTTAAGAATATACAAGCCCAACTGATGGAATGTGTTGACGCGCACACCGTCTGCCGCCATGCCCACTTTATCTACTAAGCGTTCTTTCATTTCAGTCGCCGCATCACGACCGAACGCTAACATGAGAAGCTCTTCTGCTTGAGCTTGATGGCTTTGCAACAAATAGGCAACTCGTGCGGTTAAAACGCTGGTTTTGCCCGAGCCGGCACCAGCAAGAACTAAGTTGTGGTCGTCGTTGAGTAATACCGCATATTGCTGGGATAAATTCAAAGGAGAGGATTCAATTTGATTAAACAGCACTTCCCAATTTGGACGTTCTGCTTCTAGCCAATCGCGATTACGCTCACCAAGCGCCTCAGAGGTATCAATGAGCCAAGGCTCTATTTGCGACATACGATTCGGCATTCGCATTTTGGCTTCTTCTAGGGTGGTTTTCATCTCGCTTAACTCTTGGTTAAGACTTTCAACCCAGGAGACCACTTGAGAATGCGATAAGTAAGCAGGCAAGTGCTTTAGTTTGTAAAGCTCTTCTTCCCACTTAGGTAGATACTCAGCCAGTTTTCGGCACTGAGTGTTGTGCCACTCTTGATATTGACGAACGGCCTCAAGCGCGAACTTTCGGCATTGTGGCCACGGTAAACCTTGGACTAGCCAGCTTTGTTGTTTGCCTTCGTGTTCATGAGCAAAAAACTGTAAAGAGCTCCATAATAACCCACGCTTTACGCTAACTTTGCCATTCCAGATCGTAAAAGGAATATGTTCTTCACTGCCTATCGAGCTTAATAAAACACTGTTCTCTTTTATTTCGACGTGATGGTACTCATTTTGAATAAAAAACTGTGCTTTGTTAGTGGCAGTAAGCTGCATGAAACGTGCGCCTTTTAGTTTAGAAGTTGTCGATTTATATCATTTTAAGGCGCTAAATTGTAGCAACGGCGAGCACCTAAGTAAGCTTCTTCTTCTATTCTTTAATAAAATTCACATTACTGTCGATTTAATAACCTAAAGCTGAGGTTATTTGAAGCTGGCTTTACAATCCTCAATACATGACCTGGCAGTTTTAATATAAGTCAATGACATCCCTGCTGATTTTATCAGCAACCACGAATTTTTCTTAAAGTAAATCATAAACGCGCTATAGTGGGTCTGGTAGTATTCCCCCTGTTCTTCATCGGAAACATAAGGCGCATTGTGCAAGCAACTTCTAAATTTCGGCTATATTGGGCAAACAAGACGATAAATTACAGCGTTCTTATCCTTATTACCTTACTGGGTGTGGTTATCCCAACTTGGTACTTCGAGCAAAACACGCTGATAACGCCATTAATATTAGGCGTTATTGCTGCTGCTTTGGCTGAAAGTGATGACAGTTTCACTGGACGCATCAAGGCTCTGATTCTCACCTTTCTCTGTTTTGCGCTTGCTGCTTTTTCAATTGAAATCTTGTTCGATACCCCTTGGGCTTTTGCGTTGGGATTATTTGTCTCAACCTTCGGCTTCATCATTCTTGGGGCGATAGGTCCTAAGTACGCGAGTATTGCTTTTGGTTCGTTGCTAATCGCTATTTATACTATGCTTGGCGCACATGAAAGCACCAACATTTGGTTTCAGCCACTACTGCTGTTAACCGGTGCCGCCTGGTATTACTTCATGTCCATGATTTGGCAGATATTTTGGCCCCTTCAACCGGTGCAACAAAGCCTAGCCAATGTGTTCTTCCAAATGGCGAATTATCTTGATGCGAAAGCCAAGCTTTTTCATCCTGTGACCAACTTGACGCCACAACCGCTACGGATTGAAGCTGCAAAATGCAATGCTGCCACGGTTACGGCACTAAACGCTTGTAAAACCACATTACTTAACCGATCGAAACGGGGTCACATTGATGGGCCTAGTGACCGATTTTTAAATATTTATTTCATCGCTCAAGACATTCACGAACGAGTCAGTTCTAGCCATTATCGCTATCAGGATTTAGCGACCGAATTTGAACGTTCTGATGTGCTGTTTCGTTTTAAATATCTTTTGGAGTCTCAAGCCCAAGCGTGTCGTGATATTGCACTAGCCATTCAGCTAGGAAATGAATACTCCCATACCGATCAATCGATTCTGGCATTAGCTGAAGTACAGAACTCTCTTGCTTATCTAGAAGAACAAAAGCAAGGGCACTGGAAACGTCTGCTGATGCAGTTAACATATTTATTCAACAACTTAGCGACGGTAGAAAAACAACTTAATAACATTAACAACCCAGATGTTGAAGGCCTCGAAGAAGATACCCTCGCCGATACCAACCCACACACGCTAAAGGCGATGTGGCAGCGTATATCAGCAAATTTACACAAAGATTCGATGCTGTTTCGGCATGCATTACGTATGTCAATTGCCTTAACGATTGGCTATGGAATCATTCAAATATTCAACATCGACCGAGGTTACTGGATACTCTTAACCACTTTATTCGTATGCCAACCGAACTACAGTGCCACTCGCCAAAAATTGACGGCAAGAGTAATAGGTACATTAGCTGGTTTGTTGATTGGTGTACCATTGCTGACTTTTTTCCCTTCTCAAGAAAGCCAGTTAGTATTTATCGTTATCTCTGGTGTGATGTTTTTCGCCTTCCGGATGAACAACTATGGGTACGCGACTGGTTTTATTACACTGCTCGTCCTCTTCTTATTTAATCAACTAGGTGAAGGTTACGCAGTTGTCCTTCCTCGACTAGCAGATACCCTCATCGGGTGTGTGCTTGCAGTAGGAGCAGTATTAGTTATTTTGCCCGACTGGCAGTCGAGAAGGCTTCACAAAGTTATGTCGGATGCGATAGAGGCGAACAAGCAGTATCTCGATCAGATCATTGGTCAGTATAGAATCGGCAAGAAAGACAATTTGAGTTACCGTATCGCTCGCCGCCAGGCCCACAATAATGATGCCTCACTATCTTCTGCGATTAGTACGATGCTGGCGGAGCCTGGCAAATATCGCGCAGCTGTTGATGAAAGTTTTCGCTTCCTAACGTTAAATCACGCAATGTTGAACTATATTTCTGCATTAGGCGCGCACAGAACTCGCATCGAAGATGAGTCAATTCATAAACTCGTTTTAGATGCTCACCGTTGTATTCATCAGCATCTGGATGTACTTCATAAACAGCTTCACCAGCATTGTGAGGAGTGTGACCTATCTAATATTGATGATGCTGGACTCGAGCAACGCTTAAACGAATGGCGCGATGAAGACGACAGCTCTGCCCGCATGGTATTGCAGCAACTTCATCTTATCTATCGCATGCTCCCAGAGCTTCATTCACTTGCTAGTAAGTTTGCCGTCAGGGTAAGTTAGTAACATTCAAACCATATGTAAGAGGGAAGCGCTATATCGCTTCCCTTTTTCTTTTTACGTTTCCATCTACCCCAAAGTGGGTAATTATGTACCTTCTTAGGAAAAATCTGACGTATCACTTAACACACCTTGACAATATTCGGACAAAAAGCAATCGATCAAATTCTAATCTATTTTGGTTGAATAAATATGTTGTATCCAAAGGATGAAGAATTTCGGGCAACGACGGATAAACCGAATCATGACGAAGGTATTGAGATGAACGCACAACAATTTAATGAACTTAAGCAAAAGCTCAGTGATTTAACGGCAAGTCAGTTAAAGTCATTACAAGGTGAGATCAGCGTGAAACTAAATAAAGCGCAAAAACCGGTTCTATCTGGTGAAGAAAGAGAAATGCTTGCCAAACTGTTTGCCTAATCAAGTCATTGATATAAAACACTTGAACGTTTTATAAACTCCACCTATGCTCTCACTATCATAATGTTGGGAGTAGTGATATGCCTGTATCGGGAATTCAATCTGGACACCACATCGTTCAGATGTCACAACAAATGGCCGAGAAAGCTGCACATGGCATTAGCAATAATGTAAGTAAGGTAAAAGAAGAGCTTTCTGATCACAACATCGATTTAGCTGCGGTTGCGGATATCGCAATAACAGCCTCAACACCTAGCCTTCCCTCTCAAAAAGTTGAATCTCTCATCAACCTCGCACAAGCCGCTGGTTATAACCGAGTTGGCGCGTCTGTCATAGAGAAAAACAATGAAATCATTGGCAGCTTGCTAGACATCCACGTTTAGGCGATTTAACGTCAAATTATCGCTATTTTAATTTCCAACTATCACTATAACGTCGTAACAAGATAACCCCTTTGCTTCGCTCTTTATTTCTATTTCGATTCAAATATCTCCTGTTTAAAATCAAGCTTTCCCGAAAAAAATGGGCGGCTTATCAGAGCCGCCCATTTTTGTGTTGTATACAGGTTTATCCGTTATCAATAACACCGTTGTTGAGCAATGACTCTACAATTTCGTTGGAGCTGAGACCGTTGAAGTCGATTGAAGTACCTAAGTTTTCCACGACAATAGTCTGTTGAACATTTGCATCCGTCGTAATGTTCAGAGAAACACTTTCCGTCGATGCATCGTAGTCTGCCGAAATGTGACCAAGCAGATCATCCATGTCGATCATTGAGTTATTGAGATCAGAGATAACTTCACGTAAATCGATACTGTCTTCGTTAACAGTGAAGTCAGTAATGGTATCCACTGCCCCTTCATCAACGGAATCTACCGTCCACTTGAAGATATCGCTGCCGTCTCCACCCGTTAAGATATCTGAGCCTAAGCCACCGATAAGCACGTCATCACCATCACCACCCAGAATAACGTCGTCACCGTCTCCACCAATCAAGTTGGTACCTGTGTCTCCGCCGACTAAATAGCTGTCGTCCACTGCGGTTGACTGGTCAATATCGTCGCTATCACTACTCACATCCAAACTAATTTGGACAGGTGAAGACTGCGCTTCATCGCCATTAGATTCCGTTGATATCGCCGTAAGCGAAATATCGTAAGAACCGACATCAATACCACTGTTAGTATCTGTTGCGACAATTTCTAGCGTATCAATTTCATCGCTTGGTACTGTCCAAGTGGTACCATCGAAGCTAATGCCTGATGGAGAAACGCCACTTGTTACCTCAGCACTAGCTGGTACGCCCGTTAGCTCCAAAGACAGCACCTCGTCAATATCAGTAAGCGCCGCCATGATTCCGACAATCGCTAAACCTTGACTGCTCGCGGTTTGGCTAGCCGTAATTTGACGAATGTAATTAAACTGAGGATTGATATTCAATGTAGGTGCATCAGCTACAGGTGTCACATTGATAGTGAAGTCTTGATTCGCCTCCAATGCGGAACCCGATGCATTTTCGAAGTACACACCGTTGTCTTCGACTTTCACCGATAAAGTGATTGAAGCTGCGTTGACATCTCCTGCATCCACAAATACACCCTCAGAAGCGTCTGTTGCTCCAAGAACGGAGTTAATATTATCTGGTGTGCCCATTAGGGTTATTTCACCAGCCATCCCCGCCCCAACAGTCACACCACTACCTGCTGGCGGCTCGACACGAAGGTCGCCCTCGGTAACTGTAAGAGTCACCGTCATGATTTCATTCGCCTGCGCACCAGTGAAGTCGATGTCACTTACACTAATACCCGTTATTTTCTGGCCATCGGCTTCGTTGATCGTATCCGTTACCGACGTTGCAGTGATTTCAGGTGCGTCATTGGTCGCTTCAACATTCAACACTGCTGTGCCCGCGATTGTAATTGGGTCTGGAGCGCCGTTAGTGGTTCCGTCATCTGTGATTTCATAAGTGAAATTAACGTCACCAAAGAAATCTGCTGCGGGTTCAAACGTCCACTCTGTCGCACTCACTTGAGTCAGCGTGCCGGAAGTTGGATCCACTAACACAACATTATCGACGGTCAAGTTGTCTGACTCAGGATCACTTGCGTTGCTCAGCAACTCAGTAGCCGTAATAGTTACCGAACCACCATCTTCTTCGGTACTACTCAACGTTACCTCTGATGTTACCGGTGCATCGTTCACCTCAGTGACTTCGAAGGTCGCCGTTCCTGACACCGTTTGAGGATCTGAAACGCCGTTCGTTGTACCGTTGTCGGTAATGTCGTAGGTCAGATCGACCTTGCCGTTGTAGCCAGGCGCAGGAGTAAATGACCATGTACCTGTTACGTTGTCGAAATCCAATGTGCCGCTGCTTGGATCAACCAACTGGACATTGCTCACCATCAAGGTGTCGTTTTCAATATCAGACGCATTCGCCAACAAATCAGCTTGGGTAATATCAACCGCCGTACTGTCTTCTGCGATATCAGAAAGTGTCACTTCAGACGTCGTTGGAGCATCATTGACTTCCGTTACGTTGAACGATGCGCTGCCGTTAACCGATTTAGGATCGGATGCACCATTTGTCGTGCCATCATCTGTGATGGTGTACGTGATTTCAACTGGACCGTTGTAATCTGGTGCTGGGGTAAATTCCCACTCTCCCGTGCCACTGTTGAAAGTAATGCTGCCCGAATTCGGATCCGTTAACTGAACATTGCTAACCGTGAGATTATCGTTCTCTACGTCTGTCGCATTCGCAATAAGATCCGCTTCAGAGATGGAGAACACACCACTGTCTTCTTCAATGTCCGGTAGCGTCACTGGCGTAGTTTCTGGGGTATCATTCACCGCTGTTACTTCAATATTGAAGCTGCTGCTGTTGGTATTTAGGGTGTCATCTACCCCACCAATTACGATACCTTCATTACCTTGGTCATCGACTGTCACGTCCACCTGAACGTCACCAAAGAAGTTCAGCTCTGGGTTAAACTCAATCAGACCGTCTGCAATGGCATTGTTTAGATCGGCCACTGTGCCTTTCAGTTCAACGGAGTCCGTACCATCACCGCTCACGGTTAGGTTGTAAGTAGCGATGAGCGTTGGATTAAGCTCCAAGATACCGCTTTCGACGTTCACATTGAGTACATATTCAGCATTCGGATCATCGAGTACGGCATCAATGTCGGTAATGCTGAAACCATCAAGCAGCAATGGCGTATCTTCTGGTGTTTCCACATCCACTGTGTTGACGAACTCTGGACGATCGTTCACTGCTTCAACATCAACAGTGACATCAAACTCCTCTGCGGAGCCCAAGCTTTGACTGCCATCGAGCCCAGTATCAACGGCTTGCACTTTGAAATGCAGCGAACCATCCCATGAGTTATCGTTGCGATCCCCAGAATTAAACACCACTTGATCCAAGTCTTGAGTATTGATTTCTAAGACAAAAATGCCGCCGCCTTGGTCAGTAAACACTGTCCCATCAGGTAATGAAACACTCGCCCCATCAGGGACATTGGAGACCTCAACTCTCAGCGTCTCTGGATCATTTTCCTGGTAGTTTGCACCATCTCCGATGGACTCTTTGTTATCAACCACTAACGCATTTACATTAATAACAATGTCTTCGCCCTCATTACCTGCAGCCGAAGTATCGGGATTCACATCAACATCATCACCAATAGGATTGACAATAAGCGTAAAGTTGTTGTTTCGTTCCGTTGGAACTTGTAGCAACTCCTCTTGAATGAAGACCGTAATACCTATCTCAGCCTCGCCACTAAAGTGTTTTGGCGGTTTAATTTGGATGTCACTCAGGTCAATGGACGTCTGAGTGAGATCTTTTAGTTGAATACTCCATTCGCCCCCACCGTTGTTCTTAACAACATAATCAGAGGAATTGGATTTAACGATAAAGTCATCAGGAAGCCCCGTTAACTTGAGTGAAACGAAACTCTCAGAACCGTCATTATCGTTCAGGCTGATCGAAACACCAGAGCCCGATTGATTCAGCGAAATTAAAGTATCTTCGTCACCAATCACCGTGATTGGCTGCGTCGGATCGGCACCTGTAATGGTAATGTCATCAACGACTGGCGTAACTTCAAATGTGACATCGTCAGTGAAGGTTCTTACATCTATATTATCGCCAGAGTTATTCAAGATAGACTGATCAAACACAGCTTCATCAGTAATTTCTCCCTCGATATTAATCTTGACGGTATTTTGGCCACCACCTACGGGGTAATTTTCTTTTGGCTTAAACAGAACATTGTCAAGCGCACCAGCTAAAATCTCAGCTTCATTAAACTCAATACTGGTTCCTAAGCTGTTACCATTGGCATCAACAAACTCACCTAATGTTGTGTCATCAAGCTCTAACTTGATGTTCGTTAGTGTTTCTCGACCACCTTGAGTGTTGTTAAATTGATCGGCAAAATCAACACTCAAGTTAAGTTGGATTAAGCCATCTTCGTAACCAACACCATCCGCCGTGGGAACGTCGTTATTTAGATCAGTCACCGGTTGTTTGTTTGCATCCAAGCCGAAAGTACCGACGATATCTACTCTTACATTTGGTGTGACATCGCTATCCAACGGCTGATCCCCGGCTGAACTCGGAACGTCTGCAACCGGTAAAACCTGAACTGGAAACTGGACATTATTTTCTTTTTCATCACCGGACTCAGTGTCTTTAGTGACAAACCGAATTGGTAATTCGAAATCACCTGCGTAATCTTCTGCCAAGTGCATCGTCAAGCCATCAAGGCCAGTAATATTTCCACTCGCATCGATATGGGCTTGGAACACGTATTTACCATTGACAAAATCAACATCCGTCCCCGTGATCACCAAACCAGGAGGAATGCCAGGAGCTGTCGGGTCGACGATAATAGTTAAGACATCTTCCACACCATCTGCATTAATCGCATCGACTTTCGACGTCAACTGAGCACCAAGGTTAATAGAATTGTCTTCCAACGCTTGAATTTGGACATCATCAGCCACCTGAATCTCTGCCGCTACACTCATTTTCGGTGTGAGGACGGTTGGAAACTCTAGTGTCACATCCGTTTGACGCACGACAGTCGCATCTTTTTCGTTGCCCAAATCTTCGCCCAAATCATTCACTTCTGCGTAAATGGTTAAGCCAATTTGAGAGAGACCACCGTTATCGCCATCGTCGCTGTCATCGCTTGGTGTTAAATCAAGGCCAGACGGCGCTTTAATTGAGAAGTTGTCTTCATCGGTTACTGTCCAGCGACCTCCACCTTCATTTAGTGCACCGACGATAACCAATTGGTTGAGGATCTCAGGGTCCACATTGTGAAATTGAACAACAAGTTGAGTCACCACTTCATCTGAAGACGCATCAAACTCTTGGTATTTAATGATATGAGCACCAGATTCGCCCCCCATAGAAGTGTTGATCGTAAAGTCAATGTTACCTTGATCGTCTGACTTCACGATATCGGTAGCACCACCACCACTTTCAGTGACAAGCAGACGGGTTTGGTCATCTATTGCCCCCGTATTATCTTCTGGCTCAACGATTGGATTAACTTGGACATTCACCGTACCATTGATGGTTTTCTCAGCGATACCTTCACCGGGATTCGAAGCGTCAACATATTCATGGTCAATCTCTTTCACAGTGACGGTTGTGGTCAAGTCAAAGTCAGTACTTGAATCCTGCTCCAACTGGACTTGAACATAGCCACTTTGAGAGATTCTAGCGGAAAAATCTTGCTCTGATTCACCAGCTTGCGGTGAAAGCGTTAGTGTTCCAGAAACAAGCGCTTGTGCCACACCATCTACATAGACCGTGCTGCCTGGAGGAAATCCAGAGATGGTTACATCACTAAAGAATTCATCGGTATCAGGGCTTTGTACGAGCGTCGGTTTCCAATCGATGTCAAAGCGCGTATCTTCATCTCCCTCAGATCGAACAACGTAGTTATCTTGAGCGTCAATAACGGGTTCGACCTTGATCCTTACCTCTCTTTCAATCACACGACTATGACCATCATTTTCGGTAACAATGATCGTCCCTGTAATCGCAATGTTTTCGGTTGAAGAGGCTTCTGGAATAATTTGAATACCGGAATTAAAATTCAGCCCAGTGATGTTTGCTTCGTAAATCGGTTGACCGTTACCATCATAGCCAACAAAGGTGAGGTCAACGCTTGAACCGTCTGAATCTACGACACGAACACCATCGGGGATGTTGGACAGGATAACAGTAATGGCTTCTGAATCATCCAGAGGTCTATCGGCAACTTCACCTGATACAACCGAGAAGTTGAGGTTTACAACACCATTCTCTTCAATAGTCGTCTCTATCCCGGCCACATCTCCGTCTACGAATCGGTTCCAAACGTTCCCCGCGTCAATTAATACCGTGTCTGGTATGTCAGCAACACCTTTTACACCAACGATGACAGTCTTACTGCCCAGTGACAACACATCTTCTGTCGTACCGGTAGACAATGATGCTGTGTCTTTCACAATGCCTTCGACATTGAAAGTAAAGTCATCATTGCTGTGCAACGGAGGAAGAACTTCGACGTTCGCTAATTCAGACTCTGGCACTTCGTAATAAAGTACATTGCCGCCTGAATCGGTCACTTCTACTATCTGACTTGGGTTTGCTGAGTCCAGCCACACCAAAGTAACCCCATCAATTGAGAAGTTAGAAATGCGCACAAATAGCGCTTCAGAACCATCTAAGTCCGCTGATGGTTTCATGGTGATCACTTCACTTAATTGGAGTGGGTCGTGATCAGTGACAGGGTCTACCGTATTTTGAGTTCGAGCATTATCCTCAAACACATTAATTCGGTTTACAGTAAAACTACCTTTATCCGCAACTGGGTTTACATCAATAATGATGGTTTCGGTTTCTGAGCGAGCGGTATCTTTCCCAAGCAGTGGATTGTTGTTTTCCGTCGTAATAGCGGTGACATCAATTCTGATTTCGCCCGAGAAGTTATCTATCGGATCAACTTGAACTTCATCAATTCGGCTTGCATCCACCAGATAAACACCACCGGATTTTGGTATCGCACTACCATCTGAATAGACTAACTCTGCGTTACCTTCTCCTTGTGTAAAGACAAGCTCGTACACAATGCCTTCAGGGTTACTAGTGTCTTGGGTTTCAGCCGTGATGTTAAGTGCGACATTGTTTCCATCTTCATCAACCGAATAGTTAAATTCGCTGCTTGCCGTCCACGTTGCAATATCTGCGACGGCAGCAACTTCAATGTCTAAACGACCATTAATCGTATGATCTGGCGTACCATTGTTAAGAATTTCCACGCGGATACGAGGATCGATACCAGAAGCATCGGTTGATGTATGACGATCTGGTACGAAGTACAAGTTATCTAACGAGACAAGCTCACCATTGAATGACTGCTCAACATTTGATGCGTCGAGAACAACCGTATTGCCCACAGATGTTAACTCAATGTAGTTGCCACTGCCGTCTCTGTAGTAGAACGTACCGTTGTGAGTATCAGCATCTCGAATAGTGATGTCACCTAAGCTCTCGTTACGGTCGATATCATGTAAATTGATAACCAAGTCGACTTTCGCAGGGCTAACATCCAGCGTCGACAAGTTGTCCTGAGTATTTGCAGAGTCAACGCCCACAACGACACCATCACGCCCTTGGTCTTCGAACGCAGTAACGGTAGACGTGTCAATTTGCGCATTGCGGTCTCTTATCGAGATATCCACATCGGCATCTGCGATATCGCCATCACCATCGGTTGCAACAACGTTGATGGTGAAATCAATCGAGTCGGTTTCGGTATGGTCAAGATCGTCATTCGGACGGAATGACACACTGCCATCGGTTCGAACAACCAAACGACCGATTTCAGTATCCACTCCGTCAAGAACCTTGTGAACAAATACGACTTGGTCGCTGCCGTTCAAATCGACAGAATCAGAATCAACACCGTTTTGCTTAAAGTAAATGCCTGAATCATCAGCCGAGAATGAAGTCACTTGTGCGCCGTCAGCACCAAGGTCATCATCCCCCTCTACAGGGTCTCGGAATAAACGAACCGTGCGGCTGCCTTGTCCCTCAACACGCGAAATAGATGCATCGTGCAAGGTTGGAACATCATCGGTAATCGTCACTGGTAAGTTAATACCTGCCGTATCGCCATCGACATCGGTCGCAAAGACTGGGAGATCAAGTATGAGTGTATCTTCGCCTTGAGTTGAGTGATCTAGCGCACCCTCAAGCGTAAACTTGTAAGAGCCGTCAGCGTTCAAAACTAGCGTGAACACTGAGTTACCATCAGGTGTTTGACCTTGATAAGTAAAGTTGTTGTTGCTTACCGCGGTTTGAACTAACGTCACCGCAAGACCACCTGAAGTTACTCCTGGTATCGGGTTAGAAGTAAGATCCAGCTGATAAGAGACAACGGTATCTGCCCCTTCCACCGTATCGAAATTGCCCGTTGCTTCTAGGCTTTCTTTGTTGGTTGCCTGGGAGCCGTTGGCAAGGTCATCCTCATCAACAGCCAAAGCATCTGCTGATTTAATTTCGGGAATGTCATCAACTACGGTAATTGGAAGATTCAGTGGTGATGACGTGTCACCATCAAAGTCTGTTACTGTAATTGGAATATCAATGACAAGGTTGTTTTCACCTTGAACAGCGTCGTGGTCGATTGGTCCCAACAGCTCAAATTGGTAGCTGTCATTATTCGCATCAAGAGACAGCGTGAAGATCTTAGTTGATGTGCCAGTAATAACCGCTTCGTAACTGGTTACTCCACCATTCGTGCCTACTAGATTCAACTCGATGCTGCTGCCGTTCGACGTTAAACCAGACACGACTGCATCGAGGTCTGAAACTTGGTAGCTGACAATCTTGTCTGCACCAGCAACGACCTCAAATCCGCCGTTCAATACCGTAGAATCATTACTTGTCGTGTCAGAGCCACCGGCAAGATCATCTTCATCAACGGTTTGTTGGCTAGAGTCTGTCACGTTCACAATAGCTGGAACATCGTCCACCACGGTGATCGGCAAGGTGATGTTATTGGACACATCGCCATCAAAATCAGTCGCGTTGACTGGGAAGTTAATGACCAACGAGTTTTCATCGTTACCCGCAGGATGATCAAGTGCACCTAATAGTTCAAACTCATAACTGTCAGCTGAGCCATTTAGCGTCAGTTTAAAGACGGTATCCGTCGTACCTTGTACGTAAGCTCGGTACTCAATCACACCATTTGAATTTGAAAATTCAACCAATTCAAGCGGCTGACCACCTGAGGTAAGTCCAGAAACAGGCGACGTTAAGCTATCCAACTGGAAGCTAACGATAGAGTCGGCACCATCAGTAACGTCAAAGTTGCCACCAATGATATTGGATTCTGGCGTGTCGTCCGAACCTTGGCTCGGAATATCATCCTCATCCACAGACAAGGTACTACCAGAGCTAATAGCATCAATGGTTGGCTTGTCATCTACGATCGTCACTGGCAAGGTCGCAGTGATGATATCGTTGTCGCCATCCGTGATCTTCACAGGTAGATTCAACAAAATCTCATCAGAGTTAACCGCGTGATCTAACTGACCAGATAACTCAAAGTCGTATTTACCATCTTGATGAAGTGTCAACGTGAAGACAGTCACTCCACCCGGAGTTTGTCCCACGTAAACAAGCGCGTCAGCAGTTGAAGCACCAACGTCTTGAGAAAGTGTTACCTCTTCTCCACCCGATTTCAGATTCGGGATAGGATTTGAGCTTAGATCCAATTCGAAAGCATCAATACCATCTGCGCTAGTAACTTCGAACTCACCTGATACCGTTAATGGCTCTTTCGTTCCATCAGAACCAAGAGGTAAGTCATCTTCGTCGACACGTAGACTTTCAATATTGGTAACAACTGGAACATCATCCACAACGGTAATTGGCAATGTGAAGGCTGGTGAAGTATCACCATCATTATCTGTCGCCGTCACAGGGAGGTTAATAACAATCTCGTTTTGCTGATTACCATCGGGATGATCAAGCGGCTTCTGTAAATCGAACTCATAGGAGTTGTTCGTTGCATCCAGCGTCAGTTCGAAAACCACTTCAGCAGGATTGCCAGCAACACCTTGGTATACGTTCACGCCGTTTGCGCTAGAAGACAGAACTAAGGTGATAGCTTCACCATCTGAAGTCAGTGACGCAACAGGCGTGGTCAGGTCACTCAGCTGAATAGAAGCAACTTGGTCAGCACCTTCGGTGATATCAAAAGTACCTGAAATAACAGTATCTTCTGCACTTGCAGCATCCGTACCTGCTGGTAGGTCATCTTCATCAACGGTTTGTTCGCTGCCTGCTAGCAAACCATCAATGGTCGGAACATCATCCACAACCGTAATTGGTAAGGTGATGTTGTTCGACACGTCTCCATCAAAGTCAGTCGCGTTTATCGGTAAATTGATGATCAGTTCATTTTGTCCATCAGCATTTGGATGATCGAGAAGAGCGAGCAAATCGAACGTGTAGCTGTCATCAGAGGCATCGAGGGTTACACGGAATACTGGTGTCGTCGTGCCATCAATACGAGCTTCGTAAACTGAAACACCACCTGCGTTTGATACTTCAACCATAACCAGTGATTGACCACCAGAGGTCAGGCCTTGTACTGGCGTCGTTAGGTCAGAAACGCTGTACTCGACAATGCCATCAGAACCATCAGTCGCGATGAAGTTACCGGCAATGCTGTTCGACTGTGTACCATCAGATCCGACTGTTGGGATATCATCCTCATCAACCGTTTGCACACTTGTTGCTTCGATTCCACCAAGTGTCGGCTTGTCATCAACGATCTTGACAGGAATTGTCTCAGCAGAGGTATCGCCATCAAAGTCTGTTGCGATGATTGGGAAGTTCAGTGTCAACTCATCACTATCTACTGCGTGGTCGATTGGACCTTCAAGCGTGAAGTTGTAACTACCATCAGTATTCACTATCAGAGTAAAGACCGCTTCAGTACCCGCTGTCGCCTCGTAAGTAAAGCTGCCATCACCATTTGCGGTTTCCGTCAGTGTGACTGCCACGCCTTGTGATGTAAGGCCAGCCACTGGTGTTGCAGACGCGTCAAGCTGATAGCTCACTACTCGGTCCGAGCCTTGTGTGGTAGTGAAGTTGCCATCGATTGAAATCGGGCCAGTCTGATCCGAACCAATCGTGCCTAGGTCATCTTCATCAACGGTAATCGCATCGACATCGGTAATGGTCGGCTTATCATCCACAATGGTGACTGGGATCATTTCTGTGGTGGTATCACCATCAAAATCCGTCGCGATGATTGGGAAGTTCAGCGTCAGCTCATCACTACCCGTCGCATGGTCGATTGGACCTTGCAGCGTGAAGTTGTATGAACCATCCGTATTAACGGTCAGCGTAAATACGGCTTCAGTTCCTGCTGTCGCTTCATAAGTGTAGCTACCATCACCGTTTGCAGTTTCAGTCAGCGTCACTGCCACACCTTGCGATGTTAGGCCATCAACTGGCGTTGCAGAAGCATCCAATTGGTAACTCACTACCCCATCAGAGCCTTGCGTTGTAGTGAAGTTGCCATCAATGGAAATTGGGTCAGAGCCGTCAGAGCCAATCGTGCCTAGGTCATCTTCATCAACCGTGATGGCATCTACGTCAGTGATGGTTGGCTTATCATCAACGATAGTGACAGGTAACGTCTCCGATGAGGTGTCGCCATCAAAGTCTGTTGCGATAATCGGGAAGTCGATTTGCAGGCTGTCGCTGTTCACCGCATGGTCTAGTGGACCTTGCAGAGTAAAGGTGTAGCTGCCATCTGGCTTCACAACCAATTCAAATACGGCATTGCCATCTGCTGTGGCTGTGTAAGTAAAACTACCGTCGCCGTTAGCAGTTTCAGTAAGCACGACAGGCTCACCATGAGAGGTCAACCCTGCTACTGGATCTGCTGTTGCATCAAGCTGGTATTTAACAACACTGTCCGAGCCTTCAGTTGTGGTGAAAGAGCCCGACATAAACGCATCATCGTTCTGGTCTGAGCCTATTGAGGCAAGGTCATCTTCGTCTACTGTTAGTGGGACAACGTTATCGATGGTTGGAACGTCATCAGTAATCGTGACTGGAATGGTCGCAGTCGTCGTATCGCCATCAAAGTCTGTTGCAATGATTGGGAAGTTAAGAACTAATTCATCGCTGTTTAACGCATGATCAACCGGACCTTCCAGACGGAAGTTGTATGTGCCGTCAGCATTCACGTTCATGGTGAAGACCGGATTGCCATCCGCGGTAGCCACGTAAGTGAAGCTGCCATCGACATTCGCAGTCTCTACCAAAGTAACAGGCTCACCTTGAGAAGTTAAACCTGAAACAGGATCAGCCGTTGAATCAAGTTGGTAGCTCACCACTCGGTCTGAACCTTGAGTAGTCGTGAACGAGCCTTCAACAAACACAGCGTCAGTTTGGTCTGAGCCAATACCGGATAAATCATCT
The DNA here is from genome assembly GCF_033340555.1 of Vibrio sp. 1069. Classification (NCBI taxonomy): domain Bacteria; kingdom Pseudomonadati; phylum Pseudomonadota; class Gammaproteobacteria; order Vibrionales; family Vibrionaceae; genus Vibrio; species Vibrio sp. 1069. The sequence continues at coordinate 180,518 of NZ_JAWOWP010000002.1, read as the reverse complement.
TCGTCTACAGCCAGAGGCACAACATTATCGATGATTGGCGCATCATCTGCGATCGTAACGGGAATGGTTGCCGTGGTCGTATCACCATCAAAATCGGTGGCAACAATTGGGAAATCAATCGTCAGGCTATCGCTGTTGGCGGCATGATCAATCGGGCCTTGCAGCGTAAAGTCGTACGTACCATCTGTTGCGACATTCAACGTGAAGACTGGATTACCGTCAGCGGTCGCAACATAGGTAAAGCTGCCGTCGCCATTCGCGGTTTCCACCAAGGTAATCGCCTCACCTTGAGAGGTTAGCCCCGCAACAGGATCAGCGGTTGAATCCAGTTGATAGCTCACCACTCGGTCAGAGCCTTGTGTGGTAGTAAACGCGCCTTCAACGAACAGATCGCCGCCAGGGTCCGAACCCACACCGGTAAGGTCATCTTCATCGACACTTAACGCATCCACCGCTGTGATGGTCGGTACATCATCAACAATCGTGACTGGAATGGTTTCAGTAACGGTGTCGCCATCAAAGTCGGTTGCGATAATTGGGAAGTTCAGTGTCAACTCATCACTATCAACCGCGTGATCAATTGGCCCTTCAAGTGTGAAGTTGTAAGAGCCATCAGTATCTACTGTCAGAGTAAATACTGGGTTGCCACCCGCAGTCGCTTCATAAGTGAAACTACCATCACCATTTGCGGTTTCAGTCAGCGTTACCGCTACACCTTGCGATGTTAAACCGTCCACCGGTGTTGCTGAAGCATCGAGTTGGTAGCTCACTACTCGGTCAGAGCCTTGTGTGGTAGTGAAGTTACCATCAATAGAAATCGGGTTGCTTTGGTCTGAGCCAATTGACGCTAGATCATCTTCATCAACCGTGATTGCGTCGACGTCAGTAATAACTGGCTTATCGTCCACGATCGTCACAGGGATCGTGGCGTTTGTGGTGTCGCCATCAAAGTCGGTCGCAATAATTGGGAAGTTGAGCGTTAACTCATCATTATCAACAGCATGATCGATTGGGCCTTCAAGCGTGAAGTTATAAGAGCCATCAGTGTTCACTGTCAGCGTAAAGACCGCTTCAGTACCCGCTGTCGCCTTGTAAGTAAAGCTGCCATCACTATTTGCGCTTTCAGTCAGCGTGACAGCCACGCCTTGTGATGTAAGGCCGTCAACTGGTGTTGCAGAAGCGTCAAGCTGATAACTCACTACTCGGTCAGAGCCTTGTGTGGTGGTGAAGTTGCCATCGATTGAAATTGGGTCAGTCTGGTCTGAGCCAATCGTGCCTAAGTCATCTTCATCAACGGTAATCGCATCGACATCGGTAATGGTCGGCTTATCATCCACGATGGTGACTGGGATCGTTTCTGTGGTGGTATCACCATCAAAATCCGTCGCGATGATTGGGAAGTTCAGTGTCAGCTCATCACTGTCTGTCGCATGGTCGATAGGACCTTGCAGCGTGAAGTTGTATGAACCATCCGTATTAACGGTCAGCGTAAATACGGCTTCAGTTCCTGCTGTCGCTTCATAAGTGTAGCTACCGTCGCCGTTTGCGGTTTCAGTCAGCGTCACTGCCACACCTTGCGATGTTAGACCATCAACTGGCGTTGCAGCAGTATCTAATTGGTAGCTTACTACCCCATCAGAGCCTTGCGTTGTAGTGAAGTTGCCGTCGATTGAAATTGGATCTGCGCCGTCAGAGCCAATCGTCGCTAAGTCATCTTCATCCACATGGATTGCGTCTACGTCAGTGATGGTTGGTTTATCATCAACGATGGTGACAGGTAGTGTTTCTGTCGACGTATCGCCATCAAAGTCTGTTGCGATAATCGGGAAGTCGATTTGCAGGCTGTCGCTATTCACCGCATGGTCTAGTGGACCCTGCAGAGTAAAGGTGTAGCTGCCATCTGGCTTCACCACCAATTCAAATACGGCATTGCTATCTGCTGTAGCTGTGTAAGTAAAACTGCCGTCGCCGTTAGCAGTTTCAGCAAGCACGACAGGCTCACCATGAGAGGTCAACCCTGCTACTGGATCTGCGGTTGCATCAAGCTGGTATTTAACAACGCTGTCTGAGCCTTCAGTTGTGGTGAAAGAGCCCGACATAAACGCATCATCGTTTTGGTCTGAGCCAATTGAGGCAAGGTCATCTTCGTCTACTGTCAGTGGAACAACGTTATTAATGGTTGGAACGTCATCAGTAATCGTGACTGGAATGGTCGCGGTCGTCGTATCGCCATCAAAGTCTGTTGCAATGATTGGGAAGTTCAGTACTAGCTCATCGCTGTTTAACGCATGATCGATTGGACCTTCTAGACGGAAGCTGTATGTACCGTCTGCATTCACGTTCATGGTGAAAACCGGATTGCCATCCGCGGTAGCCACGTAAGTAAAGCTGCCACCGGCATTCGCCGTCTCTACCAAAGTAACAGGCTCACCTTGAGAAGTTAAACCTGCGACAGGATCAGAAGTTGAATCAAGTTGGTAGCTCACCACACGGTCTGAACCTTGGGTGGTCGTAAACGCGCCTTCAACAAACACAGCGTCGCTTTGGTCTGAACCAATGCCTGATAAATCATCTTCGTCTACAGCCAGAGGCACAACATTATCGATGATTGGTGCATCATCCGTAATCGTGACTGGAATGGTCGCCGAAGTCGTATCACCATCAAAATCGGTGGCAATAATTGGGAAATCAATCGTCAGGCTGTCGCTGTTAGCTGCATGGTCAATCGGGCCTTGCAGCGTAAAGTCGTAAGTACCATCTGCTGCTACATTCAACGTGAAGACAGGATTGCCATCTGCGGTCGCAACATAAGTAAAGCTGCCGTCGCCATTCGCGGTTTCCACCAAGGTAATCGCCTCACCTTGAGACGTTAGCCCCGCAACAGGATCAGCCGTTGAATCCAGTTGATAGCTCACCACTCGGTCAGAGCCTTGAATAGTGGTAAACGCGCCTTCAACGAACACAGCGTCAGTTTGGTCTGAGCCCACGCCGCTAAGGTCATCTTCATCGACACTCAACGCATCCACCGCTGTGATGGTCGGTACATCATCAACAATCGTGACTGGAATGGTTTCAGTAACGGTGTCGCCATCAAAGTCGGTTGCGATAATTGGGAAGTTCAGTGTCAACTCATCACTATCAACCGCGTGATCAATTGGCCCTTCAAGTGTGAAGTTGTAAGAGCCATCAGTATCTACTGTCAGAGTAAATACTGGGTTGCCACCCGCAGTCGCTTCATAAGTGAAACTACCATCACCATTTGCGGTTTCTATCAGTGTGACAGCCACGCCTTGCGATGTTAAACCGTCCACTGGTGTTGCTGAAGCATCGAGTTGGTAGCTCACCACTCGGTCAGAGCCTTGTGTGGTAGTAAAGTTGCCATCAATAGAAATTGGATTGCTTTGGTCTGAGCCAATTGACGCTAGATCATCTTCATCAACCGTAATGGTGTCGACGTCGGTAATAACAGGCTTATCGTCCACGATTGTCACTGGGATAGTGGCATTTGTGGTGTCGCCATCAAAGTCTGTTGCGATGATTGGGAAGTTGAGTGTCAGCTCATCGCTATCTACCGCGTGGTCGATTGGACCTTCAAGCGTGAAGTTATAGCTACCATCAGTATTCACCGTCAGCGTAAAGACCGCTTCACTACCCGCTGTCGCCTCGTAAGTAAAGCTGCCATCAGCGTTTGCGGTTTCAGTCAGCGTAACTGCCACGCCTTGTGATGTAAGGCCGTCAACTGGTGTTGCAGAAGCATCAAGCTGATAACTTACCACTCGGTCAGAGCCTTGTGTGGTGGTGAAGCTACCATCAATAGAAATCGGGTCAGTCTGGTCCGAACCAATCGTGCCTAAATCATCTTCATCAACAGTAATCGCATCAACATCGGTAATAGTTGGCTTATCATCCACGATGGTAACAGGCAATACGATTTGGCTTGTGTCACCATCGAAGTCTGTAGCAATAACGCTAAAATCAAGGGTTAAGCTGTCGCTATTTGCCGCATGGTCAATTGGACCTTGCAGCTCAAAACTGTACGAGCCGTCGGTATTCAAAATTAATGTGAAAACTGCACTGCCATTTGCCGTTGCGCTGTAGGTGTAACTGCCATCTGCATTTTGCGTTTCGGCAATGGAAACGGTTTGACCTTGAGATTGCAGGCCATTTAAAGAATCAGCGTTTACATCCAACTGATACTGTACGACGCCATCAGAACCTTGAGTTGTCGTAAACTGACCTTCGACCAGCGTTGACTGTGATTGGTCAGAGCCTACCAAACTTAAGTCATCTTCATCGACGGTAAGAGCGACAACGTCATTAATGGTTGGCACATCATCGGCAATGGTTACCGGTAGAACAAGTGAACTGGTGTCACCGTCAAAGTCCGTTGCGACAATAGTGAAGTCTAGAGTTAAGCTATCGCTACCCACAGCATGATCGATTGGACCTTCAAGGGTAAATGAATAAGAACCGTCAGGGTTCACTTGTAAGGTGAAGATAGCGTCCCCTTCTGCCGTTGCAGAATAGGTAAAGCTGCCATCTGAATTGGTTGTTTCCGTCAGAGAGATAGATCGCCCCTGCGATTCCAACCCATTGAGTGGATCAGTGCCGCTCTCTAATTGATAACTTACAACACGGTCTGAGCCCTGAGTCGTCGTGAAGCTACCTTGCGCGAACACAGAGTCGCTTTGATCGGAGCCAATGCTTGATAAATCGTCTTCATCGACGGCTAGCGCATCAACGCCATCAATCGAAGGAACGTCATCTTGAACTTGAATGACAATTTGCGCAGCTTCTGGTGTGTTCGAACCTTCGGTAATAGAGGAGCGGTCACCATCCGCATCTACCGCGTAAACTGGCAGTGAGAAAGTGAGCGAGTCATCGTTAGCACCCGTATGGTCAAGTTGTTCATACAAGTTGAATTGGTATTCGCCCAATGCAGGTGCATCAATCGCCACATCAAATACGGTAATACGCACACCATCCAGCTCGATGAAGCCTTCGTAAGTACGTACGCCGTTACTCTCGGACGCTAGTTCTAGTTGAACAACCTGCCCTTGAGATTGGAGTTCTCCACCAACATTGAACTCTGTAGGTTCCAACTCATAGTGATCAATGATGTCACTTCCGACCGCTGTCGTGATCGACCCAGTACCACTTGTTACTGCCGCGCCTTCCTGTGAACCTTGGTCAACCCCCGCCTCATCTAAAGACAAGCCCGTCACGTTCTCAATCACTGGGTTATCGCCATCGAGGATGGTCATCGTAAAGGTGTTGCTTGCCGTATCTTGGTCATAGTCGACGATTGTGGTTGGTAAAGAGAGCTCAATCGTATCTTCACCGTTTGTTTGTTCTAACGGCTTAAATTGCTCAAATTGGTAGGTACCATCAGTATTCAGACTGATGGTTAAGACGGTTTCATTCGAGCCAGCAATGGACAAGGTGATAGTACTGCCGTCTTCAGAGAGTACCGCTTCTGTCGCCTGATTATCACTCAGTAGGCCATCGAACTGACTAAGTCCTTCTTGATTAAACGTGACCGTTGCCAATTGATCACTACCAATATCAACAAAGGTGCCAGTAATTGGTGTAGAAGAAGATTCAACGTTTTCAAAAGTAACGTTTTGCGGCGCAGGATCATCGCCATCAATAACGGTTGTCGTAAAATCGATAGGCGCTTGAATGCTGTTACCACCAATATCTGCACCTGTAATATCAAAAGCAATATTGATTTGATCACCGACGATCGATACTTGGCCATCAGCAACAGACGCAACATGGTCAACGCCCTGGCTAATCGTGGTAACGACTTCTAACTCTAAATCACGGCCTACAGATGTCGCTTCGATCTCGATACGAAGCACTTCGTTACCTTCTTGAGTACCGATAATGGCATTTTGCGCTTCGTCATAAACGAACGCCACTGGCTGACCACCAGAGGTAATATCACTGTTAAGCTCAGTCAACAAAGACTCTAAAGAAGACGTTTCGGGTACAAATGAAGCAGTATCAAGTGCGAGATCCCCTGCTTCAACCAGCACACTAGACGAAATGGTTTGCGGGTAGCTTGATAGAGAAATTGAGCCTTCTGTTACGCTAGATTGCAGTGACTGCCCACCATCAGCAAAAATCGTGACATTCAAACCGTCATCTTCGTCGCGATCATCTTCTCCGCTGCGAGTCGCAGACGTTTCAAAAAAAGTAGAAGCGAGTACTTCCGGGTTATTATATTCAACCGTCACGTAGCCAGCATTAGCCGAGCCTTCAGCACCTGCGCCAGCAGCTGTTGCTTCTAAGATAGCGGTAGGGTCAGCTCCGTCTAAAATAGCTTGCTGGATAGCGGCAATATCGTTGGCGTCGAAGTCAGCACTTCCAATAGCCGTTGGGTCAAAAGTCACCAAGCCATTAACTGGAGATTGTACCAATACTGGTTCTAACGGTTCAGAAGAAGGCACAGGAAGACAAGCAACACAATTTGCATCGACCAGATAAAGCTCATTATTTATCTGTACGTCGAGAGAAGCATTATTTTCTGTGATAATAATCTCGCCAGGTCTTAACTCATCCCCCGCTTTTATGACCTTAACGTTTCCATCCAGGCCCAAAACCAAAACTTCACCTTTGACAGCATTTACAATCGCGCTCTGCGGTACCGTGTGCGTACTCATCTGACCTCCGCTAATGGCTTACGTTTCCCATTAACCTTTTTAGATAATTTCTTATTAATTTAGTGCGGCATACTGCACACCTTTATACGATTAAACTAAGTATTGAATCATTAAACAATCGATAAATACCCTACTACCAAGCAACATAAGTAAAACTTACTCGTAGTCACAGAAATGTGACACATGTGCTGACGCGTAGATATCGAATAATTATATGAAATTAATACCTTATTCTGATTAAGTGTAGTTGTTTTAAGAAAAGAAGAGAGATGAAATCATTCAGCTAAACGCCAGACTGCCGGTTGCGATCAATAATGGAAGAAAAGCAATGAGAATGTTGTATACACCGGAGCGTGATGACATCTTAATCAATATCGGTGACGAAAAAAACGTAACGATTAAATATTGAACAACATAAATTGCAGGACAAAATGCAACGATAAAAAAGTGGCTTACGATATGAATCCCCGCACACCACGAGTTCGGTTTTGTTCTGATATACAGCAAAAAAAACACGAGCAAGCTAATAATAAAATACATAAACACAGCACTTGAAAATAATTATCATTTTCAATCATATGTAAATATTCCCTTACTTTCAATGGTGTTTGAGCTATTAATGTCATCGTTATTATCAATCAACACAATAAGTAAAATTATCAGTAATTCCAGTCCTAAACGTTTGCGTAATCGCTAACCTTCTCTTAACCTTGATTTGAGGCTTTTATCACGGTTTTTCCATTGATATAGTGCGTCCATACAACAAAAAAAGACCATTCGAGGCATGGAGCTTCCTCATTAATCTCAAGATGAGAAGAATTGGTACCGACAAAATTCGGCAGATTTTAAGAGGGTCAAAAAATGGACATGAATATGGTTGAGATTTTAGGTTATGCAGCTTCAATCATGGTCGCTATTTCGCTAACTATGAAAGATATTGTTAAGCTTCGTATCCTTAACTTTATTGGTTGTGCGCTATTTACTGCTTACGGACTAATGATTGATTCTTGGCCTGTAGTACTAACTAACGGTTTTATTGCTTGCGTTAACATCTACTTCCTAGCAAAAATGCAGCAGGAAAAAAAAAGCCTAGAGCCTGAGAAAGCGCAATAGCATTCAAACAATAAAAGCCCGCAAATCATAAGATTGCGGGCTTTTGCTTTTAACATTCCCTTTCTATCACAGCATCCTTAAACGAGCGCTAACGAACCCAGCTAAGTGCTAGTGTTTCTCGACGAGAAAACATGTCCACATGCGATGAAATGATCGCCTTCACCGTATTCAGTTTCTCTTCTGAATCCGCCTCACAGGTTATAGTTAAGCTAGATGCACAAAGGTTAAACTCAGCTTTTCCCGTCGGAAATGTCACCAAACCGCTATTTTCATTCCAAGTAGCAGGAACTTTTCGTCCAAAATGCCGACAAAGCGTCACTAAGTATTTGTCAGCGTGTTCGCTATCTATTCGGGTGCTTTCTTTAATCATGAACTTACTCGTTACTTTGAAACGTCCTATGAAGAACCTTGTTAGAATTGATAAGCTGCAAAGAGCTTGAAGTTGCGACCCGGCTCGTAGTCATCAAGCGTGAAGCCACGTGCAGTCCCCGAACGAGACGCATGAGAGCTGTACAACTCGTCAAATACATTATCAATACCAAAGGTCACCGACAGCCCATCAATATCAGACGGCACCCATTGAGCGTATAGATTATGCACATCATAACTTGCTTTCTTTGGCTGACCATCAAAGACGTTGTCTTCCTCTAGAACAAACATTGAGTTCCACCCGAAGATCGTTTCTAAAGCGTCTGACTGGTAATCCAAAGTTAGAGCAATGCTATCACCCATATCAATGCTACGCCCATTGCCCCCAGCAACAGGACCACCAGTATTCTTGTTTTTGGTGTCCGACTTAGAGTAAGAAAGTTTGCTGTTAAACTTGTCGTAACCATAAGAAGCACTTGCTTCAAAGCCTTTAATCTCAACATCACCTAAGTTGTAAATCAGGTAAGTTTGAGTCGCGTTTTGGTACTGATCTGCAATGTAATCATCAATTTCCGTTTGGAATACCGTAATATTCGCCCCAAAGAAATGCTTATCAAAGGTTTTATCAAAACGAACACCACCCTGCGTGTTCAATCCCGTTTCTGGCTTTAACCCATCCTCTAAAAATGCAACGTCTTGGTAAGCAATAAAGGTTTCCATTAGCTCTGGACCTTTAAATAGAGAGCGTGCACTCGCAAACAACGTCCAATCTTGCGTCACCGTCCATTCTGCTGCTAGAGCCCAAGTCACATCATCATAATTACTGTTTCCTGTCTCAGCTTTGCGTTTGTAATCATCAAAGCGCATACCTGCAGTAATAAAGAAGGCATCAGAGAAGAAGAACTGATCTTCTACAAACAGTGCGGTTGAAATCGCCGATTCGTCCATAAACTTACGACTACCGTAGTAACTCGAAGACGTTTTATCCATGTAGTCGAAGCCATAAGTGACTCGATTATCAAACTCACCTAACATAACATCTGACTGGAATTTGCCATTCAAACCAAAGTTTTGGTTTTTGGCGGTGTTCTTTGATAAACGGTTCGAGGGCCAACGAGGCGCCATCACCGTTTCGTCACGTTTAATTTCTGTCTCGGTATTATAAAGAGTGACGTTTCCTTGGTGTTGTTCGCCTCGCAACTCATAACTCAAGGTAACGGTATCGCGGTCATAATCCGTAGGGATAAGTAACTTGCTCGAAAGGCTATTATTTGCACTACCCGACATATCAGGACGCGGACTGTAATCTCCACTGTCTCGGTACATGTCATAAGAGAGCTCAAAACGATGGATGTCATTTAGTTCATACCCCAGCTTAGCCAGAATGTTGTAAACATCACCTGCAGCACCGTAGGTTTTATTGCCATTACCATCTTCAAAATCATCACGCGTAACGTAATGGCCATAGACCATCGCATCAATGTTTTCGGACAAAAGTCCGTACAGTGTCAACGAACCTTGTTGGTTGTCGTTGGATGCATAGCCGCCATAAACACGCGCACCAAACTTTTCATCGTAACGAAGTAAGTCACGAGCGTCTTTCGTTTCAAAGTAGACCGAACCGCCTAACCCGTTTTGAGTCACAGAGTTATTACCTACCTGAATGTCCGCAGATTTGAGAATGTCAGGGTTCAACGTCAAGTTACCAATATGATGGAACATGCTCGCATGCTGAGAAGCACCGTCAAGACGAATGTCCAAATCGGTTTCGCTCAAACCACGAATCGTAATACGTTGATTCACAGAGTGTGTTCCACCAACATCTACACCGGGAATATCGCGCAGTAAATCAGACATATGATCCGCTTGCTTCAGTGACATGTCGTCCGCAAACATCGACTCAGTGTTGCTGGAAACTTTCGTTCCCCATACAACGACCTCTTCAAAATGTGACTCAGTATCTTGAGCTAAAACAGGGGTTGATAGCGCCATTCCCACTGCAAGGCAAAGGCTTGAAAGCTTGATAGGTGAACAAGCAGGGCTTTCCATAACTTCATTCCTAAATATTAATGATAATAATTCTCAGGTATAATAAGCATGAGTTTTATAAATACAAAGGCGATTTGGTTATGCGAAATCGCACAAGTGTTATGAGGAAGTGTCAAATGCAGGAAGTTACAACAAAACGAACTAAAATTGCCAAGATAGCTTTAACCCAAAGACTAAAGGCGACAGAGAAACAATGGATTGTCACGCAAGGCCAACCTTGTCAAACTCAACTGGCCGAAGGTAAGTTCCTATCATATCAGTACAATGATCAAATTTTTGTTCATGGCGGGCGTTGTCTAGAACTTATTGATTCGAATATTGTTTCTACTGCACACGCCTCACTGCTGGTCACTATTCTTTTAGAAGGTAGACTCTCGTTTGGCTACGACGATTTGCAATTTGATTTAGACGCGAGCGACGGCCCTAAGGGTGTAGTGGTGAACTTACTCAAACCTGCAAATTTTCGTCGTTCACTGCTCAAAGATAACCTCATTAATAAGATCAACATATTGGTTAAGCCCCAATGGCTAGAGGCCCGCCTTGAGCAAAATTGTAGCCATCGAGCCTTTTTTAACTCTCATCAGGCGTTTCAACAGTTGGAGCTTAACCAGACGCTATGCGAACTGGCTGAAACGTTAACAAATAGAGAAACACCGCAAGAGTTCCAAGAGAAGCTAGAAGTCGAAAGCTTGATCTATCAAATATTACATCAAGCCACCAAGCAAATTCCTAAGAATTTCAGTGCTAAAAACAGCAGTATTGAACGACACATTGATGGTCGGATTGAGGATATTGTCAGCTATATTGAAACTCACCTTGATCAAGAACTACGCTTGGAAAAGTTGGCGAGCCAATTCTCAATGAGTGTTTCAAACCTGCAGCGCCGATTTAAACAATCACTTAATATGACCATAAACGGCTACATTCGTTTTCGACGTCTTGAGATTGCTAGGCAACATTTGGAACGTGGCCTAGTAACGATAACAGAAGCCGCCTATGAAGCCGGATACCACCACCCTTCTAACTTCACTTATGCCTTCAAAAAGGCATTTGGTGTGCCACCACATGAAGTGATTAAAGAGTAAGGGGACTCTAGGTAACTGACTGTTATTTAGGAGTGTCTTATCCACAACATCGGTATATACTCGCCTTAAACGTTATGGAGGTTAAACATGAATATTGGTGCTGTCGCGAAGCTCACAGGGCTTTCATCTAAGTCGATTCGATTATATGAAGACAAAGGGATCATATCTCCACCAGCGCGTAGCGACTCTGGCTATCGCGAATATTCAGATAATCATATTCAAGAGCTTAACTTGGTATCACGCGCAAAAAGCGCAGGCTTTTCGTTGCAAGAATGCAAAGAGTTCGTACAACTTGCTCATAACCCCAACCGCAAAAGTAGCGAAGTAAAAGCAAGAACCATGGACAAACTGAGAGAGGTTGAAGAAAAAATTGCACACCTCATGGAGATCAAAACGCAACTTGAAGGTTGGGTTTCTTCTTGTCCTGGAGATGCAGAGAGCCGATGCCCAATCATAGACGAGCTCACCAAGTAAGCCCGCCTATCTATTGATCTCGTTAAAAACGAACTAGCTCGCTTAATGATAAGTACACATGCGCTTACCGTTTAACTCTATGATGTTAAATGGCGTTTCATAGATGTCCTCTAGCGTAGACGCTTGAATAACCTCTTCAACCGCACCACTCGCAACAACTTTACCTTTCTTAAGCGCCAATATGACATCTGAGTAACACGCCGCGAAATTAATATCATGAATTACGACCACCATGGCTTTATTCATGTCATGGGCTAACTGCTGCACAACTTTCATGATCTGAAGAGAGTGTTTGATATCTAAGTTATTAAGAGGTTCATCAAGAAAGACATAGTCTGTATCTTGTGCAATCACCATAGCAATAAATGCAAGCTGTCGCTGACCACCACTTAACTCATCCAAGTATTTGTCTTGAATATCTTGCAAATCTAAGTAGTCGATCGCTTGTTCTATGACCTCATGATCTTCTTTAGTCAGATTTCCTTTAGAGTATGGGAAACGACCAAAAGAGACTAACTCTTTTACGGTAAACCGCATTGTAATCGAGTTAGCTTGGCGAAGTACTGCCAGTTTTTTCGCTAGCTCTTTTGTGTCCCATTCCGCGATTTCCTTGCAATCAATGATAACACTACCGCCATCTCGCTCCGTTAAGCGTGAGGCCATAGATAACAGCGTGCTCTTTCCCGCGCCATTTGGACCGATAATCGATGTTACCTTGCCCTTTTCAAACTGAGTATTGGCCTCGTCTACGACTTTGTTTGAACCGAAAGCCTTCGTTAATTTGTCTATTACTATCATATTTATACAACTTTGTTTTTCAGCAGCAGGTATAAGAAATACGCACCGCCGATAAAGTTAATTACGACACTCAACGTCGTCTCAAAACTGAACACATTTTCGATTATCCATTGCCCAGCAAGTAGTGAACTGATGGATAGAAACGAACATCCGACCAATAGCGTTTTATGTTGGTAACTTCGGAACATTTCCCGGCTTAAGTTGGTCACTAGTAAACCAAAGAACATGATTGGCCCTACCAAAGCCGTAGAAATAGCAATCAAAACCGCCGAGATAATAAACACATTTCTCGTCACTTTAGGTACATCAACACCCAAACTTTTCGCATTGTCTTGGTCGAGCCAAAACACATCTAAAGTGCGATGCATCCTAAACAACAACCAACATGCAAACATCAAAGCCGGAGCACTAAAGTAAACCAAGTTCACTTTGACATTATTGAAACTGGCGTACAGTTTCGACTGAACAATTGCATATGTGTTTGGGTCCATCAGCAAAGAAAAGAATGACGCCGCATTGGAAAATAGCTGACCAAAGATCAAGCCGACCAATAGCAACGTAATCAAGTTCTTGCTGCCTTTTGAAAAGTAAAACCCAAACAGCAGTAGCGAAAACGACACCATTACAATTACTGCAATCGCGAAATTGACGTACAAGTTAAGAACTAAGGTACTCAACCCACCAAAAATCAACACGATCAAAATTTGGGTTAACACATACAGCGCATCAAAACCCATGATACTTGGCGTTAAAATTCGGTTGTGCGTAATGGTTTGAAATACAAGTGAAGACTGAGCAATGGCCACACCCGCTAGCACTATCGCCAATACTTTAGGAACTCTACGAGACAAAAAATATTGGTAGTTGTCAGCCGTTAGCCCAATACCAATAAACAGACACGCGAAAAGAATCGCAATGCCACCTAGCAGCAGGATTTTCGTTGAATCACGCATGTTGCTTACCTCGCAACAACATTGCGATGAATACCACGCCACCCAATATGCTAATCACGATAGAGATTGGCATTTCATGAGGGAAAATAATTAAACGACTCACCAAATCGCAACACAACACTAAAATGGCCCCATACATGGCCGTAAGCGGAATGTTCTTTTTGAGGTTATCGCCATAAAAGTGACTCACGAGATTCGGTACAATCAGCCCTAAGAATGGCAACTGGCCAACAATCATCACGACACTTGCTGACATGATGGACACCAATAGCACGCCAATCGTCACAACCTGCTGATAATTCAAACCCAAGTTAATCGCGAAATCTTTTCCGATACCTACGGCAGAGATCCTTGCGGCAAAAAGATAGCTGAGGATAACCATTGGTACCGCGATGTACAGCAGTTCAAAATCACCACGCAAGATGTTGGCGAAGTTTGCGACTGTCCAAGCATTCAGACTTTGAAGTGCATCATATTTGTAAGCGATAAACGTAGTCATGGATTGGATGACATTGCCGAAAATAATCCCGACAAGTGGCACAAAAACCACGCTCTTAAATTGAATGCGCTGAATAAAGAAAACAAACGCCAGCGTCCCAAATACCGAGATGCCGAACACGAGCCAAAGGTGATTATCATTACCAAAGAAAACCACGCTCAGTACATAGCCCAGCATGGCACATTCGATCGTACCAGTTGTAGAAGGTGCCGCAAATCGGTTCTGGCTGATTTGCTGCATGACAAGACCCGCAATACTCAAGCCAGCACCAGCAAGCAATATGGCAAATAAACGTGGTATACGGCTGGTAAAGAAAAGTTCTAATGCTTTCTCATCACCTGAAAAGAGTTGTTGGGGTGTCATGTTTGCCACCCCAACAAATAACGAAACCGTGCTTAAAACCACAAGGGTTAGCAATAACTTCTTCAAAGTTAACCTCTGCTATCTTGGATTACAGTTCAACGGTTTGCTTAATCTCACTGACCATTTTTTCTGTTGCTGTCACACCAGACATCGACAAGTACCAAGCGTCCACATCTAAATAGGTGATTTTATGATTTTTATATGCCGCAGTCGCTTTGACTAAGTCGTTATCCATGGATTTACGAATATCGTTATCCGGCGTACCTGTCAGAGAATTTCGGTCAACCACGAGGATATTTTTCGGGTTAGCTTCACGAATAAACTCATAAGAAATGACATCTCCGTGAGTGCCCGTTTTCACGTGCTCAACCGTTTCCAAGAAGCCAAAGTCGTTATAAATGACGCCAAATCGCGACTGGGCACCAAACGCGCTGATGTTGTCACCCATGCTTAAAATCGTTAATGCATCATTTTTGTTCGATTGGTTGTAGTCACGGATTACTTTGAATTGAGCATCTAGCGCTTCAATTTTCTGCTCTACTTTTTCTTCGATATTGAAGATCTTACCAATATTGCGCCATTGCGCTTGCGTGCCTTCCCAATAGCCTTGGTTCTCTTTCGCCGCAAAAACAACTGTAGGGGCAATTTCACTCAGCTCTTCATATTTCGCAGACGCTCGCGGACCAACCAAAATCAAATCCGGTTTTTGCATGTAGATGGTTTCAAAATCAGGTTCAAACAAACTACCCGCAGAGGTGTAGCTATCTTTGCTGTATTTTGAAAGGTAACTAGGAAGATTAGAAGAGTTAGATACTGCAACAGGATCGATACCAAAGTTGTCCAGCGCATCTAGCGGGCCAAAGCCAATCACAACCACACGCTCTGGGGATTGTTCTAGCTCTGTTTGACCCATGTAGTGGTCAATCACAACTTTAGCAGCAAAAGAAGGAGAAACAGTAAATAACGACAGCATAGCCGCACCGACGAATTTTTTCATTTTGTTAAGCCTTAATGAGATCTATTATCATACGCGTTCGCAATATAACGCTACTCTTTAATGCATTCAACAAAATTTAAGGTACTTTACATTAGTTACGTTTACTCAAGACTTAGATATATCAAAGACTTATAAAACCCATCAGTTTCAATACCTGGGCGTATCATTCATGCGCTTCAATAAACGCTTTGAGTGCCAGCTCATCAATAATCTCCAAACCGTTGTCCGTTTTTGTAATCAATCCCTTTTCAATCAAGTCCTTAACTACACGTCGATAGACTCGGCCTGAAGTGCCAAACCGCTCAGCCTCTTGGTTCACTTTATCAAAGCCACCAAGGAGCTTATCCGTCTGATTACGGACGAGAAGATCATAGGCAATGTTGTAAGTAATGGGATGCAACAAACGATTAGTGTAGATATCCATGGAGTCTTGATAATCCTCAGCCAATGCTGAAGCGAAGAACACCATCATTTGGGGATAATTTTGCAGCGCTTCGGTTAGTTTTTGGATACAGATAACATCAACCTGCATATGTTCATCTGCTATCACATTCCATTGACAAGGAGTCCGAGTGAAGAACTCCATTTCACCATAAATATGATAGTCGCAGTTAGCTTCCCCTAATTGAAAACGTCGTCCATTTGCGGCCAATATGTTCATCGAGACTCGACCTACTGGCACAACATACAAGTACTGAAGTTGCTCACCTTGGCGGAGAATTGCTTCCCCAGCATCAAAGAAACGCGAATTTATTTGGCATTGATAAATCAAATCGCGAAAGGTGGCACTCTTTTCTTCAAGGTATGTTTTGAAGCGACCAGTCGGATAAGGGCTGATTTTCATTTTCTGCTCTCTCAGAAAAAGTTACGGACAACTATTTAAGGTGGATTGTACCCCGTAACTCCAAATAAAAAAGCGACAGTGACCTGTCGCTTTACATCTATTCTGTTTATGTGACTTACTGAGATAGAGACTGGCTAACGCTGAGCAACCAAGGCTTCTAATGCCGTAATCGCGGCACTCTTCTCACCTTGCATCATTACTTTGGCTTCATCAACGTACTGACCAACACCTTCTTTCACATCTTGTTGATACAGCACCACGTTGTTTAATATCGAAGCCACATGAAGGCCTCGTAGTCGACCGACCGTAAACAGCGCAGAGGTTTCCATATCGGCACCTAAGATGCCTTTCTTGTTCCAATGTTGGCATATTGCATCTTCGTCATCGGTATAGAAACTGTCGTGAGAACGCACCACACCAAAATGATAATGCACTTTTTGCATCGACAAGTAACGCTCAACTTCCTTTAACAGTGAAAAGCTTGCGTAGGCTGGATAAGACGAATCGACATACGCTTTAGAGCCGCCCTCATCTCTTACCACGCCTTCGGCAATGATCAACTCGCCAAGGTGAATGCCTGATTGCATTGCCCCCGCAGATCCAACACGTACCACATGAGTCACACCGCACTGTTTTAGCTCTTCCACTGCGATGATCATCGATGGCGCACCTATACCTGTACTACACACTGAAACAGGCTTGCCTTTGTAGTTGCCGGTAAACACACGGTACTCGCGGTTTTCCGACACCATTTCTGCATCATCAAATAATGCCGCGATACGATTCGCTCGATCTGGCTCGCCGCATACAATAACGAGAGGAGAGATTTGTGTTTCATCCACTCCGATATGAGGTTGTTTGGCCATTTTTCGTTCCTTACACAGCAGCGTGCGCTAAGGTTTTATCGCCATTGCGCTTAGCGCTACGAGCCCACTCACGCGTGCCATTGGCAGCGATGAACATAAGAATCGCGTACTGAACAGACATTGCGTAAACACCTTGCGTCGCGTAGATACCCACACTGATAATGTTAATCACAACCCATAGAATCCAGTTTTCGACGTATTTACGTGTCATCAGAATTTGTGCAACCATGACAGTACTGTCATGGTTGCATCCCAGAACGGGAACGCGTCAGGTTCAAGCACCGGTTCAGCCAAGCCAGCACCAAAGAGATTCAAGCTATCAACAGCAATGTTTGCTAGCGCAAAGAAAAATGGGTCGATATAGATCGTTAATAATGCGATACATGCAACGCTAATAGAGGCAGTAGTAATAAGTTTCTGTTTATTTAACCAGCGAACTTCCAGCGTTTCACCTTGTGCGTTTGGACGGGTCCACGCATACCAGCCGTAAATGTTCGCACAGAAGAAAAACAATTGAAGAAGCAATAATCCGTATAACTGAATTTGAAAAAAGATAACGGCAAAAAGCGTGACATTCAGCAAACCGAATAAGTAGTTGATGGTTTTTTCTTGGCTGGCAAACCAAATGCAAAGCAGTCCAAAAACGGTACCGAAAGCTTCGATCCAACTCATTGCGTAGCCGTCGCCGATCGGAATGTTAAAGAGAGTATTATTAATATCGAGTAAGGCAAAGAGGTCCATAACATGTCCTTTATTATTTTGTTTGGAATACGCCTATATTAGAACGTGATATCCAACAAAAAGGAGGACATTTGTCCTCCTCTTGATGCACTCGATCATAAATCAGATTCATTACTTACTTGAAAGTACCTATTTATCTCAATTATTCATTCCAAATGAACTAGGACTCGTGTCCTAGGTAGCGCTTTTTGAACGTCGATGCTGACGCGAACAGTAAAGTCGAAGCAAATGTAAACACCACGCCAGCCAAGTATACATACTCTTCATTCGCAAGTAGTTCATAAACACTCACGACAAACACCGTTAATACTAGTGAAATATTGAAACGGTGAAACCACGGCCTCTTTACTGAATACTGTGCATATCTCTTAACTAACATAAAGATTTTCCATTCATCTCAATAATTTATAAATCTAATTATAGGCTTTATTAATAATAAGCTTTTTAAGCACTATCGACACGAAATCTTTCGAGTTACTCGCAAAAAATCACACTTTTCAAATGTTGAGTTAATAAATTCGAACATCTGTTTTGCATGCTTATTTATTTTTTAGCCCATTTTTTATAAATTATATGCACTAAATTTGTTAACCATGCGTTTGTTTTTAATTAAGAGAAATTCGTCACACTGTTGCGTACAACCAATGTTGGTTCCAGTTGAACGACTTGAGCGTCGTTAGATTTGTCGTCCAGTCTTCGTACAAGAGTCTCAACGGCAGCCTGCCCCAAACGGTACTTAGGCTGATGAATGGTAGTTAGCGATGGCGACATAAATTTCGCGATATGGATGTCATCGTAACCAATAATGGATAGGTCGTCCGGCACTTTAATACCGAGCTCATTTGCGGCGTTAATCACACCCATCGCCATCATATCGTTAGAGACGAAAATCGAGCTGGGTAATGCGCCACGTTGAGCCATTTTTTTGAACGCTTGATACCCACCCTCACATTCGAAGTCCGATTCAATGATCCAATTGGAATTAAATTCCAAGCCCGCTTCGTTCATTGCTCGCTTATAACCTTCGTATCGCATTTGCGCTTGGTGTTTAATCAAAGGGCCAGTGATGCACCCAATTTCGGTATGGCCGCAATCAATTAAGTATTTCGCCGCTAAGTAACCGCCACGAAGTGAGTTGTCTTGGATTTTATCGCTTGTAAATAGCATCGGCCCCCAGTCCATTACCACAACTGGGATATCTGGGTAACGCTCAAATACATCGATACGCTCTCCTTCTAGCGACGAGCACATCAAGATCAAACCATCGACACGCTTTTGCAATAGCGTATTAATGGATTGACGCATACGTTCGTTATCACCCTCGGTGTTACATAAAATGAGGCTGTAGCCTTTTTGGTAGCAGCTGCGTTCGACGCCTTTTACGACTTCGCCAAAGAATGGGTTGGTTGAGGTTGTCACGAGCATACCAATGGTTTTGGTACGATTGACTTTGAGGCTACGCGCCAACGCAGAGGGCGCGTAGTAGTTAAGCTCTTTTGCGGCATTGTTAACGCGTTCAGAGATCTCTTCGCTCACAAAACGCGTCTTGTTAATAACATGGCTCACTGTTGAAGTGGAAACCCCTGCCAGTTTTGCGATGTCTTTCATCGTCGCCATGTTACTACTCCTATTTTAATGAGGCGTTGTGCGCCTTATTGTTCAGCGAGAAACGCGTCCACCTCTTCGCGGGTTGGAATCGACGTTTGCGCGCCAAAGCGGGTCACAGAAATTGCAGCCGCCGCATGTGCAAACTTAATCGCTGATTCTAAAGGTAAACCTTCTAGGAGACCAGTGACGAATGCCCCATTAAATGTATCGCCCGCTGCGGTAGTATCCGTCGCTTCAACGCGGAAACCCGAGATGATTTCGCCTCGACCGTTTTGGCTTAACCAAACGCCTTTTGCACCGAGTGTGATCATGACGATTTCTATACCTTTACCATGTAGCACATTCGCCGCTTCTTGCGCGTTTTCGTTGTCTGTTACAGTAATACCTGTCAGAACTTCAGCTTCCGTTTCATTTGGTGTAATCACGTCAATGCAAGACAGTAATTCATCTGACAGTTCGCGAGCTGGCGCTGGGTTCAGAATGACATTGGTTTTGGCATCTTTCGCTACACGCGCAGCTTTCTCAATGCCGCACATCGGCGTTTCCAATTGCATTAGCAAGTAATCTGCTTGGCGAATACGCTCTAAATCTGGCTCAATCGCTTCTGCTGTCAGTTTGGCGTTTGCTTCAGCTGAAATGCAAATGCTGTTCTCACCACTGTCCGACACTTGAATCATCGCGATACCTGTCGGGCAATTTGGCTGCATCTTCACACCAGTGATATCGATGCCGTCCATTTTGAAGTTTTCGCGAATGTTAATGCCGAATGAGTCGTCGCCCACACAAGCGATAAAACCTATGTCTGCATTTAATCGCGCCGCCGCGACGGCTTGGTTGGCACCTTTGCCACCTGGGATAACTTGATAGTTGCGACCATGCAGCGTCTCGCCTGGGCGAGGGAAAGAAGGCACTTGAAGAACATGGTCAGCGTTTACACTACCTAACACCACTAACTTATTCATACGGTTATCCTCGGTTCTGAATGAACCCTTTTTAAAAACTGTTTAGGAAAATACATTAGATGACTTTAACTTCTCTTCCTGACGAAGGAGTCTCGATAAAAAGCCAAAGGCATCTATCCCCACACTTTGCAGTATTTTGGGTAAATTTGCCCTCACCTCCTAAACGACAGATATAAACGGAGGAGAGAGCAAAAATTAGGATGATTTATTGAACTTAAAACTTACTTAGTGACTACTTTTAGTGGTACTGGGATGTACTCTTCTACTTCTTCACCTTTCAAAACTTTGTCAGCCGTTTCAACACCTAAAGCACCGATAAGGTCCGGTTGCTGAGCAATAGTTGCCGCTAGTTTGCCACGGTTAACTGCTGCAATGCCGTCTTCCGTTCCATCAAAACCAACGATAACGACATCTTTGCCAGAAGCTTGAACTGCGCGAAGTGCACCTAGCGCCATTTCATCATTCTGTGCAAATACCGCTTGTACATCCGGGTTAGCCGCTAGCAGGTTTTCCATCACGTTTAGACCTTTTGTGCGGTCAAAGTCAGCTGGTTGGCTAGCGAGAAGATCCATATCGCTGCCCTTCACGGCATTCATAAAGCCTTCACCGCGCTCACGCGCTGCCGATGTGCCCGCAATACCTTCAAGTTGAATGACTTTTGCTTTTTCGCCGACTTTTTCCATGATGTAGTGGCCTGCCATTTCACCACCAATTACGTTGTCCGACGCGATGTGACTCACAACTTCACCACGGCTTGCACCACGGTCTAGTGTCAACACAGGGATCTTAGAACGGTTCGCCATACGAATTGCATTAGACACTGCATCAGAATCCGTTGGGTTGATAAGAATTGCTTTTACGCCGCGAATACTTAAATCCTCGATGTTCGACAGTTCTTTACTCGGGTCATTTTGCGAGTCCAGTACAATTAAGTCGTACCCCAATTCTTTCGCTTTTGCTTCCGCACCATCTTTCATCGTTACGAAGAACGGGTTGTTTAGCGTCGAAACCACAATCGCCATGGTATCTTGAGCTTGCGCCGCTACCGATACGGTTGAAGAAAGAAGTGCAGCAGAGATAAGAGTTGCAAGTTTTTTCATCGTTCTAGTCCTTTGTGTAGGGTGAGCCAGTACACGTCCCCTGACTCGGTTTGTATTCACTGTTTTATATATACAGATTGTTATGAATTACTTGTTTTTGTTGTCTACCAATACCGCAAGCAAGATAACCACTGCTTTTGCAATCATTTGGTAGTAGGAAGAAACATCAAGTAGGTTAAGTGCATTGTTCAAGAAACCGATGATCAGCGCACCAATCAAGGTACCCATGATACGGCCTTTACCGCCCATCAAGCTGGTACCGCCAAGAACAACCGCTGCGATAGCGTCTAGCTCGTAGCCCATACCTGCTGTTGGCTGCGCCGAAGAAAGACGAGACGTTACAATAATGCCTGCAAGCGCTGCTAACATACCGCAGATGGCGTAGACACCAATCTTCACTCGGTCTACATTGATACCTG
This sequence comes from Vibrio sp. 1069, assembly GCF_033340555.1. Taxonomy (NCBI): domain Bacteria; kingdom Pseudomonadati; phylum Pseudomonadota; class Gammaproteobacteria; order Vibrionales; family Vibrionaceae; genus Vibrio; species Vibrio sp. 1069. Next base: position 158,610 of record NZ_JAWOWP010000002.1, on the reverse strand, counting down.
ATAGACGCGTCGCAGACTCGTTGCCGCCTAGTGCGTAAACATAGCGACCAAAGCGCGTGTGGTTAAGTAAATACCAAGCCGCTGCAAACACAACCACCATTAACCAAACAGGAACCGGAATGCCTAGCGCGTAGCCAGTACCAAACCATGCGAACGCATCCGCGGTGTCAGTAAAGCCTGTCGAGATTGGTCGACCTTCGGTGTACACCATGGTCACGCCACGTAGTAACGTCATGGTAACCAGCGTAGCGATAAATGCCTGCACCTTACCCTTCGCAATAATGATACCGCTGATCGCACCTAACGCTGCACCTGCGACTAAAGCAGTGGGAACCGCTACCAGCACCGGAACCTCAAGCGCAATCATGCTTGCCGCAAAGGCACCACACAACGCCAATACCGAACCAACACTTAAGTCGATGCCTGCTGTTAAAATAACTAATGTCATACCCACTGCGATAATGGCATTCACGGAGGTTTGACGAAGAATGTTGAGAATGTTGTCGACCGTAAAAAAGTTCGGGTTCAAAAATGACACAACAACGATCAGAAAGATCAAAGCTATCAGTGATTTTTGCTCAATCAGCCACTCTTTTGTGAACAACTTCTTGTTGCCAGTTTCGGTTGGTTTGCTCATGGTATTCGTACTCATGCTGCTTCCTCATTGATCTCTTTGCCTACGGCACAGGCGAGTAATTTTTCTTGATCGGCGTCTTTCGCATCAAATTCGCCAGTGATACGACCTTCATGCATCACTAAAATACGGTCGCTCATGCCGAGCACTTCAGGCATCTCGGAAGAAACCAAGATGATGCTCATGCCTTCGGCCTTAAACTTGTTGATGAGCTGATAAATCTCTTTTTTTGCTCCGACATCAACACCACGTGTTGGCTCATCCAGAATCAGAACTTTAGGTTTCGTCATTAACCCTTTCGCAATCGCAACTTTTTGCTGGTTACCACCAGATAAGTTGCCGATGATTTGATCTCGCGTTGGGGTTTTAATGTTGAATAACTTAATAAAATCTTCCACTGCAATCACTTCGTCGCTGTGTTGAATCTGGAAGCCTTTGGTCAGCTGGTTTAGCGAACAAAGTGACATGTTCTCCTTAACTGAAAGACCTAAAACCAAACCATCGCCTTTGCGATCTTCAGAGATGTAAGCGATACCATTTGCCAAGCCATCTTGCGGGCTAACCGGGTTAATAGTTTTGTTGTCAAGATTGATAACACCATGCTCACTAGGTAATGCGCCGTAAATGACTTTCATGAGTTCAGTGCGGCCTGCGCCCATCAAGCCAGAAATTCCGAGAATCTCACCGCGCTTGAGAGTAAAGCTCACATCCTGAACGCCAGACCCAGTCAAACCAATGACTTCAAGACAGGTTTCGCCATGTTGGACATCAATACGTGGATATTGCTCTTCTAATTTTCGGCCAACCATCATTTCAATTAGGCCATCTTCATCAGTGTCGGACACCTTGCACTCACCGATAAACTTACCATCACGAAGCACGGTAATATCATCACAGATTTCAAAGATTTCTTTAAGACGATGCGAAATGTATACGATGCCGCATCCTTGCTCGCGGAGCTCATTAATCACTTTAAACAGTGATTCCGTTTCGGTATCGGTCAGTGCGTCCGTTGGCTCATCCATAATGATGACTTTCGACTCAAACGAAAGTGCCTTTGCAATTTCCACCATTTGTTGTTCACCAAGGCTTAAATCGCCAAGCAATGTTTTTGATGAATGCTTTACATTGAGACGTTTTAAAAGCTTGTCAGCTTCGTCATACATTTTGCCCCACTGGATACGCCCTAAGGAGCCGGTGAACTCTCGTCCCAAGTAAATATTTTCGGCAATCGTCAGTTCAGGAATCAGGTTCAGCTCTTGGTGAATAATGCTAATACCAGCTTCCTGTGAATCGCGTGGACCTTTAAAGGCCGCCGGCTGACCTTGATATTGAATGCTCCCCGCATCCATGTGGTAAATGCCTGTCAACACCTTCATTAACGTTGACTTGCCTGCTCCATTTTCACCCATCAGCGCCATAACACGGCCTGGATAAACATTCAGGCTTGCTTTGTCGAGTGCTTTTACGCCCGGAAACGCCTTCTCAATTTCGCTTAGTTGTAGAATGGCTTGAGTCATAATCTGTCCTCAATATCTCTGGCTTAAAAAACCACGCCCGCTTGGAAAATAACGTTCGCATATGGCGAGCATTCGCCGGTTCTTACGATAGCGCGACTTTGGGCCGTGCGTGCTTTAAACGCTTCATGTGACACGTAGCTCACCTCAATAGATTTGCCCGTCTCTTCACTCTCTTTGCTCAGTTCGTTGAGCAACGCTTCATGCAAAACTGGGCTTGCATCAGAGAACTCTTCCGCAATGATGACCCCTTCGATTTGGGACTCAGATAGAATTACGCGAACAGTATCAAGAAAACTTGGTACCCCATGCGTTAGCGCCAAATCGATTCGCTGAACATGCTCTGGGATTGGTAGACCAGCATCACATATCGTGATCTCGTCGGTGTGGCCTAGCGTCGCCACCAAGTAAGAAATATCTGAGTTAATTAGGGTACTTTTTTTCATCTCATCGACCTTTCGGTTACACGTTCATACAACCATGAGCGCCTGTTTTAAAGTGTTTTCGTTATTAACAGAAAACTCATCGAAACGTTTCGATGAAATAATAATTCGTCATCGCAATTTGACCAGTGTGAGATCGATAAGGTGTGAGAATGATCTGTAATTCAATTGTCATTGAATAGGAAAAGTGCACTTGAGTCACACTTTACCATCGAAACGTTTCGATGATGGTATTTCCCTGTCATTACGGTTAGGTTTTATACAGGGAGGAAGGAAAAGAGACGTCCAACTACTGAGAAAACCTCTAGTTAATAAGCTCGAAACCTTTCACGTCATCACAATTCTTAGATAGCTGCCTGATTTTGGAGAACGCTCACCTTACAATCTGGTTACAATTTGCCAAAACACATCATCCGTTCAGTACCTTACCTGGTACGCGACGTTTGTAGGGACACAAACGGAAACTAAGAACCATAATGAAGTTAAGCAATAGAGTCATTTTGCTTGTCGCGCCAGTGATCTTATTAAGCGCGTTAGTATCTAGCTATATTATTTATAGCATTCAAAAAGTGACGCTCATCAAGCGGGAAGACAGCTATATTCAGTTGCAGATGGAAAAGCTCGCCGGGCAGTTTCGACAAGCGAATATTTTTCTTAATAGCTATGCCTATACGCTCAGTAAAAGTGATGTATTACAAGACTATTTGGTAAATCATAACAACCCCTATCGTGAACGAGTCTTGTTTAACCGATTAGACGAGACCGCTGAAGTATTGAGCCATGGTTACAAAGGCGATGCGAGCATGGCGATCCTCGACGGAAAACAAAACCTTCTCTACTACACAGAAAACAAATATTACGAATCATCGGGCGTGGTCGACCCAAAGGTGTTAGAGTACATATCACGAAGTTTCAATGAGAGAGAGGCTTTCAGTCACACTGGCTTTATTTATAACTCCAGTGGACAAAGCATTCTTCTTCAATATGAGGTCGTCGACAAAAGAACGGGGACTCACCCTTTGAGCTTTGACTCGAAAAATGTGTTTTTTGTGGTAGTTTCCGTATCACTTGAAGCCTTTAACGAGATTAAGCATGACATCGAGTTTGACACACACAGCGTGATTACTTTCGCCGACAAACCCATTTATCTTGATATTCCTCTCGCTCAAACCATTGAGCTGCTGCCGCACTTTTATGCCGTGCTTTCTCCTGCCGAATATTTAATGTGGAATAAAGTCGATAAAGTGTGGCTAGAACTTGCTTTCTCCTTTGGCGTAGCGGCGTTTTTCACCATCACATTAATCATTTTGGTGTTGTACCGCTATGTGTTGCGCCCTGTTTCTCGCCTTGATAAGCAGCTGAACGAACTTGAATCTAATCAACGTGACAATATTGAAAAGCTAGAAACAAACGATGAAATAGGACGCCTCTCTGCACGCTTTTTTGATATGTATGAGGAACTTAATGTCATCTATAAAAAGACAAAACGCCTAGCTGAAACGGATCACCTGACGCAACTCGCCAATCGCCATCGTTTTCATGAGCTTGCCACTCGTGAACTTATCTCCCCTTCGCAGTTTCTGTGGGTTGTTTACGTCGATCTTGATAACTTTAAATACGTGAATGATAAATACGGGCATGAATTGGGAGATAACTTATTAAAAGTGTTCTCATCACACATCAAGAATGCCTGTCAAAAGTTCTCGCACGATTACAACAGCCCCTGCTTTGCCGCCAGGTTGTCTGGTGACGAATTTGCAATTTTGCTGAGCTCAAATCAAGAGGTAAAACGCTTACCTGATTTGCTTGCATCAGAGCTGCTAAAACCGATTAGTAATCTCAGTTCATCTTGGAGTAATTCATTTCCCGTTACGGCAAGCGTAGGTATTGCACAATATCCTCAAGACGGTACTGACATCGCAAAGTTACTCTCCAGTGCCGATGCGGCTATGTATCAAGCAAAACGGGCAGGGAAAAATCAATACGCCTATTATTCAGCCGCTCTCAATATTGAGTCTCAAAGACGAAGTCAACTTGAACGTGCGCTCCGAAAAAGCAATGTAGAGGAAGAGTTTCACCTTGTTTTTCAACCCTATATGAACAATCGAAGCAACGAAATTGAGGGGTTAGAAGTCTTGTTGCGCTGGGAAGCCGAAGGTATCGGCCCTATCCCTCCAAAGGAGTTTATTCCAATTGCAGAGCAAGCCGGATTATTTGATAAAATTGACCGCTGGGTTTTCGCCAATGCAACGGCGGAATACCATCAATTAAGGAATATTTTCGGTAAGGATATTGTTCTTTCGGTCAATCTTTCATCAGCAGAGCTAAACTCGATAGAAATGGCAAACTACATCCATGAACAAGCGACACTGCACAGTGTTAAACCAGAATGTATTGAGATAGAAATAACCGAAACCTTTGCCGCAGAACAACAAGGCACGGCTCTACTTGATGAGCTATCAAAACGTGGCTACCGTCTTGCAATTGATGACTTTGGTTCTGGTTACACATCGTTAACTCAGCTCGTTCAGTATCCGGTTCAAAAAATCAAATTTGATCGAGAGTTCCTCGTTACATTGATGAACACCAACAACGGCCATGTGATCAAACCTATTATTGAGCTATGCCATGCCCAAAATAAAACGGTTACAGCAGAAGGTATTGAACACAATATGATGCATGAATGGCTATCGGCATACCGCTGCGACTATATGCAAGGCTATTTATTTGGCAAACCAATGACTAAAGAACAATTGAGCTTGTGGTGGCAATCGGCAAATGACGACAGTCGATTTGATGCGTCCATGGTCAGCTCAATTAGGGTTTCAAGAACATAAGTTAAGGGGAGACGTACAGCAGTCACAACTGTGGCGGCTGTATTTAGCTGTATATGAGCTTCATTGATAGATGCTCAGCTTTTGTTCCCCCATACCTATATCTATGACTTTAGTTGAGTAAATCACTATTTATTCGTTTTTAAACCAGCACTTCCTTGAAATCCAAACCGGTCAAATTCAGCGCTTTGACGCTATCGTACAAGCCACCTTTTTTGTCCGTGCAAAACGTTCTGAGCCCAGCACCTTTTACTCTGAACAAGTCAGATTCATTAACGGCTTCTCTATTCAAAACGAGTTTCTTAAACGGTCTAGCACGACTTAGCTTACCATGACGAAGATTATACTCGGTAGCAGAGGTATCAATGGCATCAATTTGAGTGACAATGTTTAATGCTCGCCAAGGCTTTCCTTGTAGATTTAATGGTAAAAATTCGACATTCTCGCTCAACACATCGAGCTTATCCGCAATAGAAGCGGATACAGCAAGAGTAAAAGATCCCCATGCTGCAATATCAGGCCTGGGCAATGGCTTTTCACTCATAACGTCTAACCATTCAATATCAATACTTTTCCAACTGGCTTTAACAGACTCTCCATAGAGTTGGATAGGTTTGCTTGCCGTTACTTGAAGAGACATTTCCAATGGCGACTCTTGCAACATTGCAAAATCATTAACATTGGGAGAGACAATAAACACTTTATTAAATGCTGTCATAACCGTCCTTAAATAAATTCTAGCGCTTTTCTTAATGAGATGAGCGCTTTCACACCAAACCAAACCAAACCAAGCATAATAGATAGAGTTTAATTTCATGTTCAAAAATTTAATGAATTAAGATCTGGCGTTCTTATCTTTTAATTTCGAAGTTTTATTATTTATATATTTTAATCCACACGATAGAATTATTTTTTCAATTTTTACTATGTACCCTTCCTTATGTAATCGAATAAATTAGAAAATAAACAGTAGCACGCGTCACTTCACTTTTGTTGAGCTCATCACCCTCACTTAAATGATACATTCACAAGTTCAATTTTTGAACGACTTAGACTTAGCTTTGTCAATCGTGAATTAAAAACAACCGATTCACCGCTGTTTTACTGCCTTTTCTTACCACCCTGTTGTTTATTCATACATTATAAATGCACTTATACACATAACGATTCGGCGTTACGATTTGTTACGAGTTAAGTCACAAACTTTTGAGGTATTGGATAAAGTGTAGAAAAAGAAAACACATTGAAATAAAAAGAGTTTCTAAAGTACGAAAAATAAAACGCCGTTTTTATAAATTGGCAACTTCACAAATATCCTTAAACACAGTTTTATTAATTACATATATCAGATATTATTTACGCCGAAGTTTATAGAAACCATCGTCAAACTTCATATTTTATATAAATTTCAAACAGTTAGTTTTTAACTCGAGAAATTATCGTCAACCCAATATCAAGCACCTAAGCGTGCAATAAGAAACATTGGGAATAGAATTATATTGATGTGCATGTTGTTTTAACGAGTGCATGAAGCAATCGGTAAATTTGTAACACCATAGAGTTTTATTTAGCCAAGATGAAAAAGTTAATTATATTATTTACATGTGCGCTGTTGTCTGTCTCACCTTTTGCTTTTGCAAAACAATCAGATAACGAACCCAGGGATCATTTACGACCAAAGCAAGCTGAACATGTGTTTAAACAAGCCAAGCTAGATGGCATAGTAGACTTTAAGTTGTTCAGTGACGCTTACATCGCTTATCAGAAGACACCCGATAGAAAGAAGTCGGTACTAACGATCATCGACTATAGTAAACCATCAACTGAAAAGCGTTTTTATGTGGTTGATTTAGATAAAAAGAAGCTAATCTACAATACGTATGTTTCTCACGGCGTGAACAGCGGAAAGAAAACAGCGACACAGTTTTCAAATGTCGTGAACTCGCGAAAAACATCATTGGGCACTTTTTTGACTGATACCACTTACTACGGCTCAAATGGCTATTCACTTCGATTAGATGGGCTAAGCTCTGGATTAAACGACAAAGCTCGCGAGCGTTACATTGTCGTGCACGGCGCCGATTACGCAAACCCTTCCTTCATCAAGAAGAATGGATACCTCGGACGCAGTTGGGGTTGCCCTGCTTTGCCAGAGAAGTTGTCTCGCGAGATCATTGACACCATAAAAGGCGGCAGCGTTATTTACGCAAGCGCATAATATCGATGCGACACATATGGGGAAGAAAAAGAAGATTCTATTTCTTCCCTAGTAATAATCCTGTTAGCTTAATCGTCCTGTGCAACGACTCTCTTTCCATTTTCGCTTACTCGAAAGCGAAAAATTATTGTGTTATTCGCTGATATACCTAAGTGCGATCAGAAAACTCTGTTCATCCCCCTTCCATCTCGTTAGTATACGCTGAGTTGATCAGACACTGGCTTTCATCGTTATCATAGTGCCACTAAGATTCCTTAATCATGGTGGGTAACTGTGGCTTTATATGTTTAGGGTTACTTCTTGCGTTATCTACACCGTATATTATTGATGCTTTCTTTGTCCCTGCTCTCAGGGCTCATCACAGCTTCATATGCGCATGAGTGGCACCACACCAAACATTACACTTCCGAGCGCCTACTTAAACTCTCTCAACAAGACGATTTTGAGCTAGCACACACTGATTTTCATGCCTCAGCTTCTCTGAGCTCTTGGGGTTCAGAAAGTTACTACCTACATATAAAGCGCGAGTTGTTCGGGCTTGTCTCCTGTCGCCGAACATCAGCTACTGATGGCGTTTTATCATCAGATTTTACTCCTGATTATTTTTTACTTATTGCTTTCTCTTCTCCACCACTACTGGAGTTGGCAAAACAAGCATCTCGCTTACCTCTAGACAGTTATGGCGGACTCATGAGTCAACGCTCTCTTTATCGCCTCTCAGGAAGAAAGGAAGCGAACTTAATGTACGTCTTTACTCATGGTCGCAACGCCTTCTCTGTTGTTTAACTTTTTATGACATACAGAGAACACGAAAATGTAACGATAAGAGCCAATATGCTCATTGTTACTAGAACCAATTTGAGGTCCATATAATGACAAGAATCGCTACAACCATCGCACTAGCATTACTATTTTCAGCGGGCTCAACCTTAGCAAACACAGAAACTAAGCCAGAAGAAATGAGTAACGACACTCTGTTAGAGTGTGCCAACGTTTCTAACGCACGTATTGCAGTTCCGGAACACAGAGCGATGTTCAGACACTACTTAATGTCTGAGAGAGACTACAGCTTTGACCAGCTATCGTCTGCCGAACTTGAATTTAAAGCAGCAGATAAGAATGAGTCTGAAGTAGAGAACATCTACAAGTCTCAGTGCAAAGAAGTTGGCGAATACCTATATAGCATTGGCTATTAAATTCGAAACCCTAACGACACTCAAAAAGAAAGGCGCAATGTATGCGCCTTTCTTTTTACTGACAAAAACCTGTCGATTAGATGTCTAATCTGCATACAAGCTTAAAAGTGCAAATCAAAGTAAACTTACTGGGAAAACTCAGACACATCCTTGGGTTTACAGAACGCTCGACGTGCTTTAACAAACAAGAAACTAAGCACTCCAATCACAAGAGTAATTATTGGTGCCGCCATTAATAGCATTGTGATTGCTTTGCTCATATTTTCTGGTAGCAAAGGAAGTAATGAACCAAAACCGCATAATACCAGCGTCCATAAAATCGCACTCAGCCACGCAAAGTAATGGAATTTACTAATACGTTTCACTCGCAACCCCATCATTAATGGCAATAGGGAGCGAACAACCGGAATAAACCGCGCACAAAAAAGCGCAATCAATCCATGTTTACTGAGTAATACGTCGACTTGTTCCAAACGCTTTTGAGGAACCGCGCTCACCCAACCTTGGACCTTAGGTAAGCGATTTAGCCACTTGCCTTGTAAATAAGCCGCCCAACTTCCCAATCCCGCACTAACAGCTATCACCAACATGATCATAATTGGGTCAAGGACGCCAACCGCCGCCAGCGTACCGGATAATACGACGACACTGTCGCATGGGAAAGGTGCAGCAGGAATAAAACCACTTTCCAAAAAAATAATCACAGCAACAACAAAATAAACTAAACCTGCACTGCCTGGCGCCATTAACGCCGTGAAATCTTGATGCCAAAAGGCACTCAAGACCTGAATTATCGAATCAAACATAAACCGCTCCTAAGCATAATTAACCAAAAGTTGCAAAAACATGGAGTGTGTTAGCGAGCATGTATAAAGCGGTATATGAAATTCGATTCTTTTCTCACTCCGATTCTGTATTTAAAGTGAGTAAAAATACTTTCAATACAACAACCTAAAGCCTCATTGCCGATGCGTTTTAGCCGCTTCATCGAGTAAATTGCCGAACGATGCGCCCACCATGCTACATCAAGCATTTCAAACCATTCGGGTTCTACATCGTCGTTCGAGCTCATTTCCTTAGCATGGCTAACCCTCAATACATTCCGGCTGTTTAAACTCGGATAGTCTTGTTGTATTGGAGAGATAGGATATTCTGAAAAGTGCTTCGACTTAGCGTCAACAGCAATATTCTGGTTATGAAAGGAAAGAAAATTTGGGTGTGAGTGCGCCAGGCTCATGCTCGGAGCCAACAAGCAGAAAAGTAGTCCGAGTAAAGCAATCAGAATCGTACGCACAAAGGTAACCAAAACCAAAATAATAAGTTCTTTTAACCCTGTGCGTAACTATTGGCAATTAGTATTCTTAATCGTTAAGAATACTAATTATTTTTCACCGTAAGGGTAGCTTTCAAACATCTTCGCGATTTCTTCTTGGATGAGAGATTCTCTTTTCTCAGAGCTCATTGACTCAGACAGTTTACGACTTGAAACGCCTTTCCAAACGACTTGATTAGCCTTTGCATCAACCAGTTCAACCACCAACTTCCCATACTTACGTTCTTTATATCTTTCTGGGCTTGAAGTGATCACACCAAAGCTATTCCAGCCATAGCCAAAGCTCACCGACGATCCTGAAGAAACAAGCTCGGATTCTTCTACGATATCATGATGTACGTAAAGGTCACCGCCACTATTTACCTTAATTAAACCCTTACCCTCAAGCTGTTCAGCAAGCCCTTGCTCAATACGTCGACCATCAATACTGGTAGGAGCTTCCGCCTGAGCACCGAAGTCAAACGTTCTGTAAGCTGAAAAGTCGGCTTGTTTATCTACATCGGTTGTAACGGTAGTACAAGCAGATACCAGCATCACCACCAGCCCTAATATCAAACCTCTCATCATGTTAAATCTCCTTTGGTTAAGCTGACTGTTTCAGCAGAATTACCCTGTGTTATACATACGCATCAACAGTAAAAAGTAATCATTTCAATATCTAGTCTTGACCATGAAACGTGACTGTTCAATAAACGAGATTAACCTTTACACAGAAAATCTTGAATATCATCAACATCTAAACACCTAAGAATTCGGTGTTTACGACCTAATTGGAAGCCCCTAGGCTTAGTAGCGGAATCGCGAGTGCCACAAAAAACCAGAGACAGTGAACACTTTAACATCAGTCCGCTACTTTTTTAGGCAACTGACAAACATTTGATGAGAAAAGACTTTTCTTTTTCGTCCAGTGTGGCATATTAACTGAGTCCTATCGATGCGCGGGCATCGTATAATGGCTATTACCTCAGCCTTCCAAGCTGATGATGCGGGTTCGATTCCCGCTGCCCGCTCCAATCTCTTTATCTCAATTTACTCATAAAAATCCGATGGCGGAGCGAACAAACGGCGGCAGCGTTGTTTCCATGATAAGTTTGGTCGAGTTACGTCATAAAACATGTCTTTCCATTCTGCAAACGTCACGCGGATGGGATTAAAGCTGTTTACAGGTTTAGAAACCCCATACCGAACCGTTTCCACCTCTGGTTCAAACGTTCCGAACATTCGATCCCAAATAATTAATACACCCGCATAATTTTTGTCGATGTACTGACGGTTCACACCATGATGAACGCGATGATGAGACGGCGTGTTAAATACCCACTCTAGTGGCCCGAGCGAACGAATTGATTGGGTGTGAACAAAAAACTGTAAGCCCAGATTAAACAACACAACGAAGACAACCCATTTTGGCTCAAAACCAATAATCACCAAGGGCAACCAAAAAATCCACATCCCCGCTAGCGGATACATTAAACTTTGACGAAAGGCGGTACTGAAGTTCATTCTTTCCGAACTGTGATGAACAACGTGCGCGGCCCACATCCAACGAATACGATGGCTAGCCCGATGAAACCAGTAATAGAAAAAATCTTGCAGGACAACAAGTAAAAGAAAAGCTGAGACGCTCATTTCGATATCAAACAAACGCCAATCGAACCACCACAAATACAACTGAGCAATCAGTAAACCCGTGAGTATGTCTGTCGCTTGGTGTAAGCCCGCAAGAACAAAATTACACGCTACTTCAGGGAAGTAATACGTCGCGCTTTCAGGCAAGCGTCCCCTTCTTTGTCCGAACCAATATTCGGCAAGCATGCAGAAAAAGAAAACTGGAGCCAGAATCATCAGAAGTAATTCTGGGCGGTCCATCAACTGCGTCCAATCCATTGTGTTTCTACCATTTTGCATAGTGATCTTCAGTAAGACCCATAACTTCTTCTAACTGATGTTTGATGCCATTTCCATCGATAATATAGCCAGAGAAATAACCGATGTACTGACGAAAGTTACTTTTGAGAAGCCAAAAATTTTTCTTCTCTGAGCGTCGATTCAAAGGCGTGAACTGTAAGTTAACTCGTTTATCTTCAGACGTAATATGCCACTTTTGCCCTTCATCACTTCGTGAAAACTGAAACTGCACAGGTTGCAAAAAGTGACGCTGACCATTAATCCACAATACATTTTCGCAATAGCCAGTTTCATTAACGCCAGCTGCCAAGTTCAACCCCAGACGCCTGTCATCCTCAAAGCAATTGATACTCGCCCAGCGCCAACTTGTTTCTCGCCGCATGTACCCAGCGGAAAAATCGTAACCAGCAGCCACCTCTGAAAGATCTTGCTCTTTTCCTAATATGAACAAGTTACCGTCTACTGCTAACGCATTGTGCTTCTGAGTATATGTCCAACCCGCATAACCTGTTGGCGTACACAACATTAATGGCAAACTCATATTTTCTGGACGTAAATAGAGATCCGCATTGACTGACTCTGTCACAAAGTGGACGTGCCAAATACCATCCTTAATAGAAAACTGAACTCTTTTGTTAGCAAGATGGGCAAGACTGCACCAACTGGAAGGCTGAGTTTGATAACCTATATTAAAAGGTTTCAACCATTGTTGCTCAATCAACTTATTCTTTTTAATATCAAACAGGTAGCAAAAGCCGGATGCTAAATACCGTATATCAGCAATCGCTACTCCAATGACGTAATTAGGTGTGACCAAATTGACGAACTGAAACTGCTTATAATCGCGGTAACGGCGCCACTTAGATACCGGCTTATCCATCTCATCAAGGTAGGTAAATTTATCTAGCTGTAACGATGTTGGAATTCCATCAAGGTGGCCAAACGCTGGTAGGCCATTCTGCTGAATAAACGAGTTCAGAACCTTAAGCTCATCCATATAGTTGTCTTTTCACAAGTTATCACACACACAAACTTTAACATGACGTTAACATAAACAATTTGCGTAACTGCACAACAACATCGACTAAAGTGATTTCTGCTTGTTATATGTGAAACTGATCACTCAACCACCCGCTTACTTAGCTAGCCCTACCTATCTCAACCAACACAGCCTGGGTTAGAAGCTGCACATTCTCATCCGCAGGAAAGACCACTACAACCATTGAATCTTGGTCAAAATCACTATTTAATGGAAATACATTCATATAAACTGATTGCTTATTCACATCAAGGAAGAAATCTATGTCATACATACACGATACTATTGTTGCGTTGCAACACAGTAGCCCTGCGCAAAAAGAATTTTACCAAGCGGTAGAAGAAGTATTAACTTCTCTCGCGCCGGTAATAGAAGGCAATAATAAATATAAGGAACAAGCGATTATCCAGAGGATCGTCGAGCCAGAACGTCAAATCATGTTTCGAGTTCCTTGGGTTGATGATGCTGGAAATGTACAAGTAAACAAAGGTTATCGAGTTGAATTCAACTCTGCTTTGGGGCCGTACAAAGGAGGATTGAGATTCCATCACTCAGTCAATGCGAGCATCATAAAATTTCTCGGCTTTGAGCAAATTTTTAAAAACGCACTGACTGGCCTTCCTATCGGTGGCGGCAAAGGCGGTTCAAACTTCGATCCTAAAGGAAAATCCGACGGCGAGATCATGCGATTTTGCCAATCATTTATGAACGAGTTGTACCGTCACATCGGTCCTACCACCGATGTGCCCGCAGGCGATATCGGTGTCGGGGCGCGCGAAATTGGCTATATGTTTGGTCAATACAAACGATTGACGGGCCGCTACGAAGGTGTGCTTACAGGCAAGAGTCTGCTTTGGGGTGGCTCACTCGCCAGAAAAGAAGCGACAGGATATGGCGCCGTCTATTTTGCAGAGTGCATGCTCAACGACCGCAACGATTCATTGAAAGGGAAAACTTGTCTCGTTTCTGGTGCTGGCAACGTGGCTATCTACGCCATTGAAAAACTGTACCATATGGGAGCAACGCCAGTTACATGCAGCGACTCTCGAGGTACGATCTATCATGAGCACGGTATTGATCTTAAGCTCCTAAAACAACTGAAAGAAGTGAAAAGAGCAAGCTTAGAAGAATATTTAGAAACTTACCCTGAAGCAGAATACACACCAGAGGGCGACTATCCTAATGAAGGACATGCTGTTTGGCGATATCAGGCTGATGCTGCCTTCCCTTGTGCGACTCAAAATGAATTAACGTCAGACGACGCACTGGCTCTTATCGAAAACGGATGTATTTTGATTAGTGAAGGGGCGAACATGCCAACCACCCGTGATGCTGCCAATATTATCGTGGACTCGGACATAGCTTATGGGCCTGCCAAAGCAGCCAATGCAGGCGGCGTTGCAACCAGTCAACTTGAAATGGCGCAAAACGCCAGCATGCAAAACTGGACTTTTGAACAAGTGGATAGTCAGTTGCAAACCATCATGAAAAATATTTTCATCAATGCAAACGAAACCAGTAAAGAGTTTGGCCAACCTGGAAATTTAGTTTTAGGCGCCAACATTGCAGGCTTTAGAAAAGTCGCTGATGCAATGATTGAGCAAGGTGTCGTCTAGATGAACGAGCCAGCAGGATGACTGCTGGCTTAATATAACTCCGCAATAGGCCGCGCTTTTTGATAAAGAGCTCCACTTAATTCGCAATAAGCGTTGTCACTTCTGTTTTAACGGAGTTGGCGATAAAGCAATTCTCATGGGCCATGTGGTGCAGTTTTTCTAATTGAGATGGTGTCGGTTGTTTTTCACCTGAAAATGTTATCTTAGGGTTTAACGTTACCTTTGATACCCACTCTTTTCCGTTTTCGCCTTTTTCAAGCTCCCCTACCGCTTCATCTAAGTAACTGTCCACAACGTAACGCCGCTTTGCTGCAATAGACAAGAAAACGAGCATATGACAACTAGAAAGTGCCGCGACAAACGCTTCTTCTGGATCAACATTTTCTTCTACGGATAGTGGTAATGGTACTACGTGGGGAGATGGAGATGCTGGGACTTGCAACCCTCCATCAAATTGCCAAATGTGTGCCCTACTATACTTATTATCACTAAACTCTTCGCCAGCTTTACGATGCCATTTGATTAAAGCGGAATGCTTACTCATTCTAACTCCCTGATTTTCCGACGACGAATCAACACTATCCGTCCTTGCCACAGTAAACCACAACAAAATGAGTTAAGGAAAGCATCGCACTCACAGGGACTATAAAATCTGTTGAGGATCGGCATTGTTCTTCTGGATATCATCCAAAAGTCTATGAGACTGATGGATGTTGACCTGTAACCGATTGATCAGCATCTGCAACTGCTCAATCTCGGGACTTTGGTTGGCTTTAAGTTGAGTTTCCAGGGCCTCCGTTTGGCTCGCCAAAATAGGTAAACTTAGGTTCAGTGCCATCCCTTTCGTTTTGTGCAACGTCAACTCTAATGAAGCAAAGTCTTCAGCCATAAAGTATTCAATAAGTTCATCAACAGAAGTCTCAAAATCGACAATAATGCTTTTTAGCAACTCGTCGAGCGCTTCTGGCTCATCTCGTAAAGAAGTAAACATGCCTGAACGGGAGAGTTCTTCCTCTGTTAACCTTAAGTTCTCGATTGGCTTACGTTGCAATTGAAGCACATTGCTGTCACTCGTTAGTGGCGGATTCTGTTTCGGTTCGAGTCTGGCGGCAAACTGTTTGAGAGCGTCTGAAAAGCTCTCATGCTGTAGCGGTTTCGTAAGCACATGGTCTGCTCCTGCTTCGATAAAGCTATCGTGAGCTTCACGAAATACGTCTGCCGTGTACGCAAAGAGTAATGTCTTGATACCTAACTCTTGTCGGATAACGCGTGTCGCCTCAACGCCATTCATCTCGGGCATATGGTTGTCCATCAAGATCAGGTCGTACTCGTTCTCTTTCGCCTTTTTAACCGCGATTAATCCATTTTCTGCAACATCCACTTCATGCCCAAGCTTTTCGCAAAACCCTTTTGCCACAATGGCATTCACACGGTTATCATCAGCAAGTAGTATCTTGAAATGGTGTGATTTTGCGCGAGGTTTCGGTGCTTCTTGCTGCTTTTTCGGAGCAGATTCTACCCAAGGAATCGGCAACTCAACGATAAATTGACTTCCAACGCCTTCTATACTCTTCAGAGTAATATGGCCACCCATCAAATCGGTTAGTTTTTTGACGATGGCTAACCCAAGCCCTGTTCCGCCGAACCTTCGAGTCGTTGATGAGTCTGCTTGCTCAAACGAGTTAAAAATATGCTCGTGCTTGTCTGGCGCAATACCAATACCGGTGTCGCTCACGCGCATGACCAACAACTGATTCGATTCATCTAACTCAGTTCTAACCAGCACATGCCCTTCATTGGTAAACTTCACCGCGTTACCGGCGAGATTAAACAAGATCTGTCGTAAACGCGCACAATCTCCAGTAAATTCAGTATATTCAGAAACCTCGTTTTCCAAGATTAACTCGATATTTTTTTCATCAACAAGTGGTTTTATTGCGCTACACACCGGAGAAAGCACTTGATCGAGCTTAAACTTAGCTTGCTCAAATTCCAGTTTGTTTTCTTCAACTTTAGAAAAATCCAAAATATCGTTGAGGATAGTCATCAGATGCTGGCCAGAATCAAGAATAACCCTAATATGCTCTTTCGTCGTCGGCTCTTTGGTCTCTTCTGCAATCATTTGAGAAAGCCCTAGTACACCATTCATCGGCGTCCTTAGTTCGTGACTCATTGCAGCGAGAAAATTTGATTTCGCTTTTGCCGCTCGCTCGGCTTTGTTTCTCGCCTCTTCAATTTCAAGATTCAACTGTTTTAAGTTATGCATTCGGTGATGTGACTGATAAACAAACGCGCTAACTAGAAACATCACCGCGATAAATACAAACAACCACGTAAAACGCGCCTCACTTTGAGCAATATTGAGTAACCGATGCTCTGAGCTTTCGACAAACTCAATATAAGTGTGATCAAGCAGTTCATTCGTCAGCAATTCAATTCTTTTATCACTCGTTTGAAGCCGTTTAAGGAAGTTCGCTTCTTTTTCACTCTCAACTTCAGTTTGTGTTAGAAGCAACTGGTTGAGAAATTCAAAATAACGACTGCCACCCAATGATTGACCGCTCTCGGTAGAAACCTCTTGCTGATATAAATTGAACAACATGAGTAATGCATACCGATTTTCTACCTGAACACCAATTAACATATCAAGCTTCAACGTTGTTTGAAGCACTCGCTCCTTAAACTGTTCAAGCGTATCCCTAACTTTTATACGATTGGGTGTCACGGGAAACCAAACTGATGCCTTTGATGATTCCAACAGTGCCTGTGCTGCGATTTCTATCTCTACTAAAGATGTTGTTAACTCATAGTTTTTCCTATCTTCAACGGCATATCGGTTCACGATAACATCACGCTCTTCAATCAACTCATGTCCGATATTCATTGGCCCTGCATGAAATTCTTGAGCGTTTTTTGAATTCATATACGACATATACGCCAGTGTGCAGCACGTCAGTATCCCAATAAAAAAGCAAAAGTTGATCAGTTTGAATTTATTCATTTTCCAACACCTCTAAAATTATGGGTCTAGGTGCTGTCAACGACTGCAAGAATGCTTCAATGTCCGCGACATTCTCATCGTTCATCGTTATACCGAGCTGGGTTTTAGCCATGATTTGTATCGCGTCGGATAACTTATCGACTTGCCCATTATGAAAATAAGGACTCGTTAGCGCGACATTGCGTAAACTGGCTACTCTAAAATAGAATCGCTCTTCATCTTCTATCGTAACGAGTTGCCGGCCCGAGTCCTCTACTACTGGCTTATCCTTGAAATAGGCGAACCTTTGGATCATCGCTCCGCCGATATTTTTGCCCTGATGACACTGCACACAACCTGAAGTCTGAAATGTTTTCCAACCTCTGATTTGCTGTTCACTCAGTACATGCGTGTAACCCAATAAGTAAGCATCGAATGGTGCGCCAGGCGTCTGCAGCCCTTCAACAAACTCCACAATAGCGGACTTGATATTATGAACGTTAATCGGCAATTCATCGTCACGACTAAATAGCGCTTGATAATGTTCACTCTCTTTTACATATTGCTCTATTGTTTGCCAGTTTGAGTCCATTTCCATTGGATTATGGATTGGACCATCAATCTGAGCCATCAAGGTGTTTTCCGTTCCATCCCATAAAAAACGATAATTTAACGCCGCATTAAACACTGTTATAGAATTTCTAATTCCATCACCTTTCACCCCCGTAGAGACTGGTGTATTTTCAGCGCCATTGGTTTGCAGATTGTGGCATGTCGCGCAGCTGACATTACCATTTGACGATAATTGAGGATCGCGGAAGAGATGCCAGCCAATTCTCGCTAGCTTAATATCCACATTAGGATCACCCTGTATGGGCTGAACTAGGGAGATATCACCTAACATCTTCGCGTTTCTTGCGGTTGTTGTTTGGCTCAAAATGAGTGTTACAACAGCTAGTGCGATTGCGTTGAATTGCCTCATCAACTACATACCTTAAACTTGTCATTGATATGAATTTAGTTGCATTTTGGCGTTTTTTCCACCGACAGGAAGTTGAAAAAACGAGTTAAGTATTGCTTTGTTTAAGGCTTTGGTTGAAGAGGGAGTAATAAGGCGAATAGGAAGAAATCGATCGCCTTATGAGTAGCTAACGTATTGAAATCTGAGTTTAGTGTAGAAAAGCCAAAAACCGTTGAAACCAAGTCACCTCTCCATACGAGATCAGATCGAAAATAGTAAAGAATACGGCACAGATAACGGCCAACTTAATCAAACGCTGAACAATAAACATAAACATCACAATTACCAATAATTTGCTTTAGTTTACTATCTCACACAGCGTTTATATATAAAAAAGTAGTCTCCTAATTAGCCTCGGCAACTTATTCATTAGAACCTATACTCAAGCATCTCTAAGTTATTTGGATATACTTGAATTAGGATTTCAAAAAGTCCCTGTGACCACACAAGGAGGACTGCATGAAACGACTATGGATATGGTTCTTACCTTTACTCTTGATGGCCAGTCAAGCACTGGCGAATACTGTTTGGATTGTTCCTGTCAAAGGCGCTATAGGGCCTGCTACTAGCGACTATTTATCTCGTGAAATAGAAGAAGCTCAACTAAACGGTGTCAGTTTAGTGATCTTAGAGATGGACACACCAGGCGGCTTAGATAGCGCAATGCGAGATATTATTCACGCGATTACCACCTCCTCCACTCCAATTGCGACTTGGGTTGGCCCGTCAGGATCTAGAGCGGCTAGCGCAGGGACATACATTTTACTCGCCAGCCACGTTGCCGCCATGGCTGAAGCCACCAACCTTGGCGCGGCAACGCCCGTCGCGTTAGGTGGTGCCCCTCAGCCCCCTTCATCGGATGATGGCAAAGATCAAAACGCGGAAGAAACGTCAGAAGGAACCAACGAAGGTTCAGAGAAAGTTCCCGCGAAAACCGCAATGGAGAAAAAGGTGATTAATGATGCTAGAGCCTATATTAAAGGCTTAGCAAAGCTTCATGGCCGAAATGCAGAGTGGGCAGAGAAAGCAGTGAGCGAAGCAGCGAGTTTGGACGCCACAGAGGCATTGGAATTAAACGTTATTGATTATATAGCCAACTCACCAGAGGATTTAGTCAAAGCCATTGATGGACAAACTGTTAAAGTTAACAATCGTGATGTGACATTGTCACTGGAAAATCCCGTATGGATTGAAAGAACACCCGATTGGCGAGCAGAAATGCTAGCCGTTATAACCAATCCAAACGTTGCCTACATTCTAATGCTCATCGGCATCTACGGTTTACTTCTTGAATTTTACAACCCAGGAATTGGCTTACCCGGTGTGCTAGGTGGGATTTGTCTGCTTCTTGCCATGTACGCACTACAAATGATGCCCGTCAACTACGCAGGTCTTGGTCTGCTGTTACTCGGTATTGCACTAATGATAGCGGAAGCATTCAGCCCGAGCTTTGGTATTTTGGGCTTAGGCGGCGTTGTCGCCTTTGTACTCGGTTCGATATTTCTCATGGACAGTGAGTTACCAGGATTCCAGATCGCCCTTCCTTTGATTTTTGGTATTGCCATATTTTCCGTGGCTCTAATCGTGCTGACCGTCGGCCTGCTGCTCAAAATTCGTCGCCGGCGTGTAACGACGGGTTTAGAGACTTACCCTGGGAAGGTCGCCGTGGTAAGCGATGACTTTATCGATGGCGAAGGACGCGTTCAACTCAACGGTGCGTTATGGCGAGCTAAAGCCAAAGACCATCAACAATTCAAACAAGGTGATCACGTCACCATTGTTAATGTTAAAGGGCTGACCTTAACTGTGATGCCTGATGACCGCCAAAATAAATAGGAGGCGCTTTATGATGCTCTATACCGTTGCGGTGATCGTGGTGCTGCTGTTCGCACTAGCGACCCAAATGTTCAAGGTTTTGAGAGAATACGAACGTGGGGTTGTGTTCTTTCTTGGTCGATTTCAAGAAGTCAAAGGACCTGGTTTGATCATCCTTATCCCATTTATTCAGCAAATGGTGAGGGTTGATTTACGTACTGTCGTTTTGGATGTGCCGACACAAGATTTAATTACCAAAGATAACGTTTCTGTGCGCGTCAACGCGGTCGTTTATTTTCGCGTAGTCGATCCTCAAATGGTGATTAACAATATTGAAAGCTACAGCGATGCCACCAGTCAGTTAGCACAAACCACGCTGCGCTCGGTATTGGGTCAGCATGAACTCGATGAATTGCTATCAGAGCGAGAACGCCTCAATAAGGATTTACAATCCATTCTCGATCAACAAACTGATGACTGGGGAATCAAGATTGCTACGGTTGAAGTCAAACATGTTGATTTAAATGACAGCATGGTCAGAGCCCTAGCCCGTCAGGCAGAAGCAGAACGTAACCGTAGGGCGAAGATCATTCACGCTACTGGTGAGTTAGAGGCTTCAAATAAATTAAAAGAAGCAGCGCAAATGCTCAACGAAGCACCGAATGCACTGCAATTACGTTACATGCAGACACTCACTGAAATCACTACAGACAAAACATCCACTATTATTTTTCCAATGCCGATCAATCTTGTCGAAGCTGTCAGTGATATCGCCGAAGCGGTGAAAAAGAATAAAGAGACACAAGATAAGTAAGGTTCTGACCCTAGGAAGTAACGACCACTCACGTTACTTCCTTATTTGGAACTCGCTTTAAGGATGTGCCCATCTTCTTTATCACACTCTTGTTTCATTACTTCTAAGCCCGTTTTAAAGCATGTTCGCCAAGCGGTTTCAACATCGGTATCGTACCCGGAATCACACTGTCGAACCGTTTCTAACAAACTCTCAAGCCAAACATCAAAATCCTGCGGCTCTATACCAATTTCGGCACTTGCATGCTTTTTCCCATACTTTTCCACCATTTTGTGCGCTTCGGTCGAGGTATCTGCCATCATAAAAAATACGATAGACCCTCTAAGCATTCTCACTTGTTGGTGCATGTCTATACCGTCAAACTTCTGTCTAAAGTTGGCGCTTTTCGACCATAAATTTTTGTAGAACAAGTCGAAAAACTCCTGATCTGAAGTACAACGTTCATAGCTATCATTAAAAACTTCAATCACGTTCATGTTGCTTTCCCCTACGCCTCAATATGAGTTTAATTTAATATCAAATAAAAGCTTCCAAATAAGGACTTTTAAGTTTCAAATCGATCAACTCACATCGATTTTCAACAAAAAGTAAAAAGTGATTTAAATAAACACCCTCTTATCAATGAAAAAATATCCATTATCATGAACCCATATTCGAGGTACGCATGGTTGTCGATGCTAGTGCATCCTCATCTGTCATCACATAAAGAGGATATAAACGTGTCCCATCAAATCATTACCGATCTAAATAACCGTTACACTGCAAAAAAATATGATGAAACCAAGCGCGTTTCTCAAGAAGACATGGCGATAATCAAAGAAGCACTGCGTTTGTCGGCGTCTTCTATCAACTCACAACCATGGAAATTCATCGTTATTGAAAGTGATGAAGCGAAGCAACGTTTCCACAATACGTTTGCAAATATGCACCAGTTTAACCAACCACACGCGAAAGCCGCATCACATACGATTCTGTTTGCTTACGATCCTAAATTTACTAAAGAGAAATTTGCGAAACGTGTGGATGCAGAAGTAACATCTGGCCACTTGCCAGCGGAGATGTACAACAACTTTATGGGTGCTTACGCTTTTGCCGATGCAAATACGGACGAAAATGGCTTCAACGGAAACTGGACAAAAGCACAAGTCTATTTGGCACTAGGCAACCTACTACACACATTGGCACGACTAGGCATTGATTCAACACCGATGGAAGGTGTCGATCCGGCTCTGATTGGAGAAGAGTTTAAAGAAGAGCTCGAGGGCCATATTTGTGAAGTTGCGCTGGCGATTGGCTACCATAAAGATGGGGAAGATTACAATCATGGTCTTCCAAAAGCGCGCCTTGCAATGGATGACGTAATTACGACTCTATAATCGACCATTGTCTTAGCTTAGCGACTTAACTCATTGTTTAAACTAAAAAGAGCCGCACATTAATGCGGCTCTTTTTTACTTGGTTCTGCGTCAACTTTACGCAACTTGCTCTGACTTAAAATTACCAAGCAATGCATCGTAAAGCTCATTGTCGCTTAACACACCAACCAGCTTATTATCTTCAACCATAAGCAGAGGCTGATTGCTACGCTGTTTAAGTTCAATCGCTTCTCGCATACTGATTTCTGGACTAACCTGAACCAGAGAGTTTTCATTAACTTCGTCAAGGTTCGAAGAATCGCTCTTCCATTGAATCAACGATTTATCTTTATCCGCTAAACTTAACCCCTTGCTCTCTTGTATCACCCAAATATCTTTATCAGGGCAAATCAGAACACGCGTATCTTCGCGAACCAAATCGTCACGCATTAAGGAACGTCCCTTCAGCACATTTAATGGATTAGTGTGAGCAACAAAGTCCGCCACATAATCGTTTTCTGGAGCAAGAATGATCTGTTCTGGCTTGCCATGTTGAATCAGCTTTCCTGATTCCATAATGGCGATGTTGTTACCGATTTTAAGTGCTTCATCCAAGTCGTGACTCACAAAAAGAATGGTTTTGTTTAGCTTTTCCTGAAGCAGAATCAATTCATCTTGAAGCTGAGCACGAATCAATGGATCAAGTGCTGAAAACGGTTCATCCATTAACAAGATATCAGTGTCCATCGCGAACGCTCGCGCTAGGCCAACACGCTGCTGCATACCACCAGAAAGCTCGTGCGGGAATTTGGTTTCCCACTCAGATAAACCGACCATTTCGAGCTGTTCACGCGCCTTTTTACGACGCTCTGCTTTACCAATGCCTTGCATCTCTAGACCAAACGCTACATTGTCTAACACCGTTAACCAAGGCATCAATGCAAACTTCTGAAACACCATGGACACGCGGTGCGTACGAAGGTGGCGCAGTTTCTGTTCGTCACAGTTAGAGAGCTCAACCATGTCGTCGCCATCTTTAATTTTCAGAGAGCCACGAGAAATATCGTTCAATCCGTTAACCGTTCGCAGCAAACTTGATTTACCCGAGCCTGAAAGCCCCATCAAGACACAGATCTCACCCTGTTTCACGTTCAGCGAAACATTATCAACCCCAACCACTTGGCCAGTTTCATCAATGATTTCTTGTCGAGATTTCCCTTGATCTAGTAGTGCTAGCGCCTGTGCTTGTTGCTGACCAAAAACGACATCAAGATTTTTAATAGTAATAGCGTCCATGATTATGCCTCCTTCTGGTTTGGTGCTTTACACAAGCGGTCAAGAATGATGGCAACGAGTACAATCGCTAAACCAGCTTCAAAACCTTGTGAAATGTTTACCGTATTCAGTGCACGTACGACTGGCTTACCAAGCCCATCAGCACCAACAAGCGCCGCAATGACCACCATAGAAAGAGACAACATAATGCACTGCGTAACGCCAGCCATAATACTTGGCAATGCCGCAGGTAACTCCACCTTAAACAGTAGCTTCATGCGGCTGGCACCAAATGCTTTACCCGCTTCAAGTAGCTCCTCCGGCACTTTAATAATGCCGAGGTACGTCAATCGAATTGGCGCAGCGATAGCGAAAATGATGGTCGAGATTAGACCAGGGACAATACCCAATCCAAACAGAACCAAGGTTGGAATTAGGTAAACGAATGTCGGGACGGTCTGCATTAAATCGAGTATTGGCCGCAACAAGGTGTATAACCAAGGACGGTGCGCCGCCATAATGCCCAACGGCACGCCAATTAATACGGAAATCGTTGTCGCTGCAAACACAAGGACAAAGGTTTCCAGCATTTCTTGCCAGTAACCAAGGTTGAGAATTGCGAGTAAGGCCAACACGATAAATACGACAAGAGGAATGCTGCGATGTAAGAACCAAGCAATTGCCGCCGTCATAATGATTGGCGCTGCAGGTGGCATCCATTTAAAAATGTCCACCACGAAAAGAATGATCGTTTCAAGTGTAATAGAGATTGCATCGAAAAAACCCGATGCATTGATGGTTAACCAATCGACGCCAGTTTCCATCCATTGGCCCAACGGTAGTTTGTTGTCCGTAATAAAATTCAAAATAAAACCTTTGTGTTAATGAAGCGGGCAAAACTGCCCACTTTCTTTTAAAAAAACGAGCTCAAATACTGCTTATTAAGCGTTTGTTTTTAAGTAGTTTGTAATAGCTGTTAGCGCATCTTGGCCATCCACCGTTTTCACGCCCTCTAGCCACGCTTCAATTTGCTCTTGGTTTGCATTCAACCATGCTTGCGCTGCTTTTGATGGCTTCTGTTTCTGGTTAAGAATCGCTTCCATCAGTTCATTTTCCATTTCTAGGTTAAACTCTAGATTTTTCACTAGCTGACCTACATTTGGACACTCAGCGAGGTAATTTTTACGTACGTTTGTGTAGACGTTCGCGCCGCCGTAGTTAGGACCGAAGAAGTCATCACCACCCGCTAGATATTCCATTTCAACGTTACTATTCATTGGGTGCGGCGCCCAACCTAGGTACACAATCCATTGATTGCGGCGTGCGGCACGTGATACTTGAGACACCATGCCAGCTTCACTGGACTCAACTAGGCTGAAATCTTTTAGGCCGAATGCGTTGCTATCAATCATTGACTGAATTAAGCGGTTGCCATCGTTTCCTGGTTCAATGCCGTAAATGCGGTCTTTAAATTTGTCGGCATGTTTTACTAGGTCAGCGAAATTGGTTACGCCTGCGTCATAAACGTATTTTGGAACCGCTAGCGTGTACTTTGCGCCAACGAGGTTCGCGCGTACGGTTTCAACAGTACCTGCATCACGGTATTTCGCGATATCACCTTCCATCGTTGGCATCCAGTTACCTAGGAAAATGTCGATATCGCCATTAGCCATAGAGGAGTAAGTTACAGGCACAGACAGAAGATCGGTCTTCGTTTTGTACCCCAACCCTTTAAGTAACTCTGATGTAACGGCAGTGGTCGCTGTGATGTCAGTCCAACCTACATCTGCGAAACGAACCGTTTCACATTGGTTGGCGTAAGCGCCTGTTGCTAAAGTACTTAGTGCAATTGTTGAGAAGATTTTTGTCATCTTAGACATGTTGAATTCCTTGTAATGATTACTGACTTTTTCATTTTATGAGATCGAATCGAGATCTCTTTTTGGCGGATGCATTCGTTGCATCTCTTGCCAGTCCGGTGCAATCCAAACTGGTACGTTGTTCGACGTTTCTAGGGCGTTATCCAAAATCATATCCGCGGCGCGTTCTGCCACCATAATCGTTGGCGCATTTAAATTACCGTTCGGAATGGTTGGGAAAATAGAAGAGTCCACCACACGCAAGCCTTGAATACCGCGTACTTGGCATCGCTCATTTAAGACGGCTAATGGGTCATTATCTGCGCCCATTTTGCAGGTACAAGATGGATGGTAAGCACTCTCGACGTTTTGCTTCACCCATTCATCAATCTGTTCATCCGTTGTGATGTTCAGACCGGGTTGGATCTCATCCCCACGAAACTCATCCATGGCTGGCTGATTGAGGATCTCGCGAGTAAGGCGAATACAATCACGCCAATCCTGCTTATCTTGTTCAGTGGAAATGTAGTTAAACTCAATCTTCGGCTTATCATTCGGATTCGCAGAGACAACTTCGACCGACCCGCGACTTTCTGGCTTGTTAGGTCCAACGTGCACTTGGAAACCATGACCATCAAAAGCAGCTTGCCCGTCATAGCGCATTGCCGCTGGCAAGAAGTGATATTGAATATTTGGCCACTTTAGTCCTTCACGAGAGCGGATAAACGCACACGATTCAAAGTGGTTAGTAGCCCCTAGGCCTTTGCGAGTTAATATCCACTCAGTGCCAATCAAGCCCTTGCTCACCAACCCTAATTTGCTGTTGAGCGTGATAGGTTGTTTACAGTGATATTGGAAGTACACTTCTAAGTGATCTTGCAGGTTTTTACCTACTCCCTCCAACGAGTGTTTCACCTCAATGCCCGCTTTTTCTAATACTGCCTTAGGGCCAATGCCTGAAAGCTGCAACAGCTGAACGGAGCCAACCGAACCCGCACTCGAAATCACTTCATTATTCGCAAAACATTGCTGAATTGAACCTGACTTTTCAAATTCAACGCCTACCGCTTTCTTACCTTCTGCACCAGTTTCTTCTAATAAAACTCGATGAACCGTCACCCTCTTCATTAGGGTGAAGTTTTTGCGTTTTTTAGCGCGGCTTAAGTATGCATTAGAGGTCGAAGCGCGTACGCCTTTGTCGACGGTCATATGCATTGGGCCAAAGCCCTCTTGCTGATAACCGTTGTAATCTTTTGTTTCTGGGTAGCCCGCTTCTTTGCCTGCATCAATAAAAGCTTGGTACAGTGGATTGAGCTTCATATCGTTGCCGTTACATGTGCCGACTGGACCGTGATCGCCCCGATATTCATCAGCACCACCAATCCAAGACTCTGCTTTACGGAAATAAGGCAAACACGACTGATAATTCCAGCCTTTCGCGCCTTCCTCTTCCCACTGGTCAAAGTCACAAGCGTGTCCGCGAACGTAAACCATGCCGTTGATAGATGAGCTACCGCCCAGAACTTTTCCGCGAGGACAATGAAGTTGGCGACCATCCAACCCTTGCTCTTCAACCGTCTCAAACTGCCACGCGTATTTTTCAGTGTTCATCGGGTAAGAAAGCGCTGTTGGCATTTGGATAAAAATACTTTTATCCGACCCACCCGCTTCGAGTAATAGGACCGAATTTTGACCACTTTCACTTAAGCGATCCGCTAACACACAGCCGGCCGAACCCGCACCGACGATGATGTAATCGTAGTGTTGTTGCATTTTTATTCTCCTAGGAGTTAATACTCATCACCGTAGATAAGTGAACGAAATTAGCGTAGGAAAAATGCTTGAGAACAAGGCGGAAATTTTGATAAGTAGTTAACCTACAATCAAAATTGACAACGTAGTTATCGAGCATTTTAACAAGCTAAAGTGGTCAGTTATCTACTATGAGTAGTATCATTTGTAAGGGCTTTCGAAGTCGCTTAGCTGAACCAAAACACTCTTCGTTTGTGTGTAATGTTTAAGGGTTTCGACTCCGTTTTCACGGCCAACACCTGATTGCTTGTAGCCGCCAACTGGCATTTCCGCAGGTGAGTCACCCCATGTGTTCACCCAACAAATACCCGCTTGAATTTGGTGTATCACACGGTGCGCACGAGATAGGTTTTGAGTAAAGACACCTGCCGCTAAGCCATAATCGGTGCCATTTGCGCGCGCAATCACTTCCGACTCATCGCGGAATTTCAGAACTGACATTACCGGGCCAAAGATTTCTTGTTGAACGTGGCTCATGTCATCATCGCAATCGACAAATACGGTTGGAGCAACAAAGTTACCATTAGCTAGACCATTGTCTGTTACTTTGTAGCCGCCAGTCAGTAACGTCGCGCCACTCGCTTTCGCGGCTTCAATCGCTCCTAGAACTTTCGATTCATGATCTTTAGAGATTAGCGCGCCAATTTGCGTGTTCTCATCAAGCGGATCGCCGACGACTAACAGCTCGGTTCGGGCTTTAAGCTGTGCGATAAAGTCGTCATAAATACCTTCATGGACAAATACACGTGTACCATGCGTACAAACCTCACCTTGGGTGTAGAAGTTCGCCACCATGGCCGCAGAAACGGCATCGTTTAACTTCGCATCATCAAAAATAATCAGCGGAGACTTGCCACCCAGCTCCATCGTTACTTGTTTTAGTGTCTTAGCGCTGTCACTCATGACGACTTTACCGGTGCCTGACTCACCCGTGAATGACACTTTTGCGATATCAGGATGCGCCGTTAGCATCTGTCCTACTCGGTAATCCCCTTGCACGACATTAAATACGCCATCTGGCATGCCCGCTTCTGAATAAATTTCGGCGAGCTTAAGCGCCGTTAATGGTGTTTCTTCTGATGGCTTGAAGATCATTGCGTTGCCCGCAGCGAGTGCTGGCGCCGATTTCCACATCGCAATTTGAATTGGATAATTCCAAGCGCCAATACCCGCGCAAATGCCCAATGGCTCACGACGTGTATAGAAAAACTGATCGTCGCTGAGTGGCTGCTGTTCACCTTGTAGACTTGGAGCAAGGCCAGCGTAGTACTCAAGAACATCGGCACCTGTTGTGACATCAACCGCGATAGCTTCTTGAATGGGCTTACCAGTATCTGCCACTTCCAATGCAGCCAGCTCGTCATTACGCTCACGTAAAATGGCAACGGCTTTGTGTAAAATACGGCTGCGCTCAATCGCAGTCATCGCCGACCATGCAGCAAAACCTTTCTTTGCCGATTCAATCGCTGCTTGAAGATCGTCTTGGTTCGCTTGTTTAATGTTGGCCAATGGCTCACCATTCGCCGGATTGTAAGTGGTGAAGTGTTCATCTGAACACCCGTCGTACATCGCACCATTGATATAGTGTGCTTTCATTTCCATTTTGAAGACCTGTAACTTTTATATTTTTTCAGAATAAAACGTAAGTTGTTTTTCGAGATAATCGTTGATGATGATTCTCGCTCTTTCTGCATCAATGCCTTGCGGGTTGAGCGTTCCGCGCAGCCAAATTCCATCAATAAGTGATGCAATACCATGAGCAACCAATTCAGCCTGCTCTGCATTTAATAATGCTTTGAGTTCTTTTCTTAGGTGGGACAATAGACGTCGTTCGTTGACACGCTGTAAACGCTTGAGCTGCTCGTCATGCATTGAGTACGACCAAAACGCCAGCCAAGTCTTAGCAACTTGGTTTTCTGCCTGATAGCCGACAAAGTTACCGTCAATGATTGCATTAATTCTTTGGTGATGAGCATCACTTGGCAGCTCACGTAACTTCTGTGTGATAGTGGACGAAAGCTGACGCAAGATTTCTCGCATCGTTTCCTCCAGCAATCCGTGCTTACCACCGAAATAGTGGTTGATAATCCCCGTTGATACACCGGCTTCTTTGCTGATTAACGAAATACTCGCCGCGTGTAAACCGACTCTATCAATCACTGACATTGTCGCTTTCACAAGCTGCGGTTTTCTGATTTCAGGCATCCCCACCTTTGGCATTTTGCGTCCCTGTTATTTTTAATTGAACGGTTAGTTAAATATAAAATGCCTGAAAATTAATTCGAACTCAAATTATTTTTAAAGAAAAATGTTAGTAAAAAAGGATGAAAAGTTGAGGGTGTACGAAAAATCGCTCGGTAAGAACTTGTCGGGATAACTAGATTTCAGTTTAAGAACAAACAAACAAGAAAAACAAAATCAAACACTTAACTCTTTCTCTATTTTTAAAACGATGATGAACGAGTTGATTTTTGAACAACAAAAATCTGTGCCACAAAAAATTTATATCGACCACTAATCATTTCACCTGTACACGGTTTATTTGTACAAAGAATAGACACACTAGTTTGTTATAGTTTTGTAGACACAACTGGCATTCGCACTTTGAAGGTGAAGGAGGCAAAAAGAGAGGTTATGTTGAACGCCATGAATATGCGATTCGATATCCTTAAGCCATTTTTAAGTAATATCGCCAAGTGACTTTAAGATGTTAGATTCAGCGTTTTATATTCGAAGCAAGGATCTCAAAGTCACTTGGCTATCAAAGTAAATGGGAGGGATAAGTTCAGATTCATCGTGCGATGAGCCTGAACTCTTGATTTCTGTTACGCTAGCGAGCGACCTTTCACGCAGTTGCGTCCGTTCGCTTTCGCTTGATAAAGCAATTTATCGGCCTGATCGCAAAGTGATTTAAAGCTCATCTCATTATCTTCAGTGGTAACGACTCCAAAACTACAGGTCACTCTCACTTCTTCTTTCTGTTCCGTAACAAAGCCATGTAGGGATAAAGCGCTACGTAAACGTTCGGCAGTAATAAGGGCGTTTTCATGGTCTGTATTGGGCATAACAACAACAAACTCTTCACCACCAAAGCGAGCAACAATGTCGTTTTCACGTACAGTTTCCTCCAACACTTTGGCAACGCCCGTTAGTACGGTATCTCCAAACACATGCCCATAGGTATCATTTACCTGCTTGAAATAATCCACATCGATTAACGCTAAAGTTACTGGCCCCGATTGTGGTTTATTTGGCACCATTTTCTGTTTATCGAGTTTGCTATCTACCCATTTATTTAAAGCTAGATAACCGTACTTAACTTGCTCGACTTGCTCAAAAACAAAGTGTTGTATTTTTTCTTGCTTAGATTGAGGTACCGGTTTCTCTTTTCGCTCACGCCTCACTTCTACTGGCTTAGTGAACCAGTCCTCTAAAAAACGGCGATTGAACAACCCTGTCAATGTGTCTGTCTTTGCGAGGCGACGCATTCTCAAACGCGAGCGATTGACGACGAGAAATACTACCGCCATCAAAAATAGAACACCGATGAGCGCAAGTAGCGCTTCACCCAATAAGTAAAAAGTACGACGGTTATTTTCTAGCTCCATACGCTGCAAAACATTGTTCCAGTTGAGATCTTCGTTCTCATATTCAAGTCGTTCCAACTCAAATAACGTCTGCTGGCGCTCAAGATTTTCAACTTCTCTTTGATTGCTAAATTGGATAAATTTATCGTGATAGTTACCGTAAGTTTCGAATGCTAGTTTAAAGTCATTGCTTCCCGCATAGGCCATAGCGGCGACTTTTAGTAGCTCCATTTGCTGTTGCTTGACGTATCGACTCTCTATAATCTCCGGCAGCATTGGCGCGATCATCGCTAAAAGTATTTCAAATTGCTGCTGCTCTAACATATATTCGGCTTGTAACAACTTAAATGTTGCCAAATACGCGCTAGACGTTTCTCTGTACTGTAAATTCTCCGCCAGCTTCAAGTGATTAACCATCTTCTTTTCTTGTTTCGTCTCGCGATATAAAGCTGCAAGTTCAAGGTTAACTCGAAATCTAAAGCGTCCATCACCGATAATTTGAGCCAGCTTTAACGCTCGCTGATATGACGCTATCGCCTCTTCGTATTGGAACTGTGCTTTATGAAGTTTCGCTATCGTCAAAACGCTCAACAACTCATTGAACGACATACGCCTATCCCTAAAATAGCGATATGCTTGTTCCAAAAGCGCCTCAGATCGGTCGTAACCCTGAATTTTGACAAGTACGTCACCTAGCTCTAGTGCTGCACGTTCGACCAGCCCGTGAACACCTGAAGATTCAGCCGCATCCATGGACGACATAAGTGCAGCATAGGATTTTTTAAACTCACCTTGCTCATCGTAATAGCGTCCTTTTAGCAACAGGATTTCTGATTCAAGTTGCTTATCACCATTCTCACGCGATGTTTCCAACAAGCTATCCAACGCAGAAAGCGCGGTATCGATATCGCTCTTTCCAACCATAGTTCGCATCTGAATCAACTTAAACAGGAGATACTCATGGCTCTGTGGACGTACAAGCTCCAATCCTTTTTGAACGACACTCTGACTCTCTTCTACGCGCCCTAGCAGCTCTAAAACCGTGGCCTTGGCAAGCCAGTAACGCACCAACAGCGCTGTTGGTTGGTTTTGTAGTAAAGACTCTTCTTCTAACGCTTCAATCAAAGCTAAAGAACTCTGAGGTAATGCGTAAATTTGATTTTCGATGCCTTCTAACGACTGTAAAAACTTACCTTCCTGTTCCACCTTTTCTGTGGAGGCCTGAACAGAAAAACACAGACACCCCAATAATAGCGGCATCGTCCTAAGCGAATGAAATAGTGACATTATTGCTCTTCCCTAATGGGTAGTTACTTCAGTGTAATTGAGAATTCTGATTATTTATTATTAAGACAACTGAAGGTTATTCAGTCAGCCTCATATTCCCATGTATTTTGCGCTGAATAATAAATCACCATCTTTAGATGCCGAAATAGTTTTCGGTTACAATATGACCAATAAGAATGTTTTTTACACACCAAGAATAACGATCTCGTTAGTGAGACAAAAGATCGTCTTAGTTGTGAGTTAATACATTTACATGACAAGCAATATAGAACTAACCATTCACATTAGAAATAGAATCAATTTTTATACCGTTCGATGAGATAGCAGTCGACCATGCATCCAATACATTTTTCAGATAGAAGCAATAAAAGAAAGGAGAAAGTGGAAGGAAGCGGACAATCAAACTCGCTCCCCTTTTTTATGTTGCAGAGGGGGTTACATTCGCATTCCGCCATCGACTTCGAACACTCGTCCGGTCACGAATTCGTTGGTTAACACGTATTTTATGGTCGATGAAATTTCATCCGCCAAACCTAAACGTCCAACCGGAATCATTCCGATTAAACGTTCCATCGCTTCAGGTTTTATTTGGTCTGTCATGGCAGTTTTGATGACACCCGGAGCAATCGCCACTGAGCGAATTCCGAAACGCCCTAACTCTTTCGCCCACACCGTTGCCATGGTGGCTACCGCCGCTTTAGATGCTGAATAGTTGGTTTGACCAATATTCCCGGCACGCGCAACGCTGGATATGTTGATCAGAACCCCTTTGCTATCGGTGTTCAGCATTACCTTGCTCGCTTCACGGCCACACAGGAAAGTGCCTGTTACATTCACATCTAGAACAGACTGAAATTGTTCCAGCGACATCGTGTTAACCTGACCATCTTTGACTTTAATGAACATACCATCACGCATAATACCTGCGTTATTGATAACGCCATTGAGCTGCTTGAAATCTGCCTCAATTTGCTCAAAAGCAGTGCACACCTGCTGTTCGTCAGTCACGTTCGTCACATAAAAACGAGCGGTAACGCCGAGAGATTCACATTCCGCTTTCGTTTCAGCCAGTTGATCTGAATTGAGGTCGATAAGCGCAAGATGAACGCCATTTTCCGCCAGTGACAGTGCCATTTGTTTACCCAGCCCCTGCCCTGCCCCCGTGATCGCAATGACCTTATTTGCTAACTCCATAAGCGCTCCTTAGGCCTGATTTTGCTTTTGGTAGAACTCAAACAAGCTTGAAAAATCTTTTTGCCCGTTGCCCTGACCGTTGTGAAAATTAAACAGATTACGAGCCAAGCTGCCCATTGGCGTTGATGTTTGACTGGCAACCGCCGCTTCCATCGCAAGACCCAGATCTTTAGCCATTAACTGGCTCATAAAGCCGCCTTGATAACCATTGCTTGCAGGCGTATTTTCCATCACACCTGGACAAGGGTTATAAAGCTCTAGCGCCCAGTTACGCCCTGAACTTTGCAACATGATGTCGGAAAGCACTTTGGGATCGAGTCCGTTTTCCATCCCTAAATTTAGTGCTTCACAGGTGCCGCTCATCAAAATGCCCAACATCATGTTATTGCAGATCTTCGCGACCTGACCAGCTCCAACATCGCCCGCATGGAAGATGTTTTTACCCATGTGGCTAAGCACCGCTTTGGCTTGAACAAAGTTCTCTTGCGAGCCGCCAACAATGAAAGTTAACGTACCTGCTGCTGCGCCCGCAACGCCACCAGATACTGGTGCATCAACAAAACTGATACCAAGTTGCGATGCTTTTTCGCCAACCAAACGAGCAGTCACCGGATCGATGGTGGAAGAATCAATCAGCAAGGTACCTGATTCGACGCTATCTAAGATGCCATCTTGACCAAGATAAACGCTTTGAACGTGTTGGCTCGCTGGCAGCATAGTGACAACCACGTCAACACCTTGTACTGCCTGCTGAACGGAATCGGCACTTGAAGCGCCCAATGCGGTCAACTCCTCAACTGCGCTTGGGTTCAAATCAAATACTTCGACATTCAAGCCCGCTTTGAGTAGATTCTTAGCCATAGGCGCACCCATGTTACCAAGGCCAATAAATGCAATTTTGTCCATATCGTATTTCTTCCTTGTACTAAAGTGCCGCTATAGCTACCGACGATGCGGTCAGTGGGTATTCTGCTGAGTCAATTGGCGAGAAGAAGCGCTCCAAAACTTGTGGCGTTACGTCAGAAACCGTGCGATGTTGCCAAGTCGGTTGATTGGTTTTATCAATAATCAGCGCACGAACCCCTTCTCTAAAATCACCTTCTAAGCCACAACGTAGTGTTAGGTTAAACTCCATATCAAAACACGCTTTCAAAGAGAGATTTTGATACTGCGTTAACTGCTGATAAGTGATACTGAGCGACAACGGACTGCCATAGTTCAGTGACTTCTGCGCATTGACGAACCACTTGTTATCAACGTTAGCACTGCTGATTGCGTCAACAATTGACGCTAAGTCACCCGAACATAACTGCTCAATCAATTCCGCATAGGGCATCAACATCCCTTCGCTTGGCTCGTCCACGTGTACCGAACGCAGCGTAGTAGCGATTTTTTCGTTGATGTTCGCTTCACCTTTCCAACTTACCGATGCAAGCAGATCCAGCAGCACTTGCTTGTTTTCTGGCTGTGCAATCCATTGGCTTAACCCCAACGCTTTCATATCTGTTGCGCTAATTTGGCAAGCCGTCAAACTTAAGAACAGAGCCAAATGTTTTGGCAACTGGTTTAGGAAGTACGTCGCGCCTACATCTGGGTAAAGGCCAATTTTAATCTCTGGCATTGCAAAGCGGGTGGTGGTTTCTGCTACGCGATGACTTGCGCCCATAAACAGGCCAACTCCCCCGCCCATCAAATAACCATGTCCCCACGCGATGATCGGTTTTGGATAAGTATGAATAAGATGATCACAGCGATATTCGAGGTCAAAGAAGGTTTCCATCGCTGAAAACGCAGAATCAAAGTCTTGCTCTTTGTTTTCAAGTGCACGGTAGATCGCTTGAATATCTCCGCCAGCACAAAACGCTTTTTCACCTTGAGCATGCAAGAATACCGCGACGACGCTGTCGTCCGTTTGCCATTCATTAAGCTGTTTGTACAACTTCTCAATCATCACGTAACTCAACGCGTTGAGAGCAGCTGGATTATCAAGCTCCAGCACACCAATAACAGAGCCATCTGCGCACTCAAGTTTTGAAACATTTACTGTACCTGTCATTTGGCCTCCGCTAGCTGTTTGTCCATTGTGGCTTGCGCTTTTGCAAAAACGCATTCACACCCTCAGTCTGATCTTGTGTATTGAACAGCTGTAAAAACAGTTCACGCTCCAAAACCAATCCAGCCGCGTGAGTTTGGCTGCGTCGACCTTGAATGAGCGTTTTGCACGCTGACACAGATTTCGGTGATTGACCTGCAACACGCTGCGCTAGTTCCATAGCCGCTTCGAGTGCTTGACCTTTCGCCACCACCTCTTCGACTAAACCAATTTTTTCCGCTCGCTCGGCCGTCACTCGTTCGCCACATAGAATCATACGCTTCGCCCAACCTTCACCTACCAACGCGGTCAGGTTTTGCGTCCCACCCGCACACGGCAACAAACCTACCGATGCTTCAGGAAGTGCCATTTGTACTTGTTCTTCTGCGATACGAATGTCACACGCCATCGCCACTTCCAGACCGCCGCCCATCGCATAGCCATTAATCGCTGAGATAGAAACCCCATCGAATGCAGAAAGCGCTTCAAACGCTTCACCAAATGCGAACGCCATGTTTGCTGCTTGTGATTTATCACCCGATGCAAAGTTATTAAGATCTGCTCCAGCAGAAAAGAATTTCTCGCCTTCGCCTGTTAAAACCAACGCATAAATAGAGCGATCATTACTAAGTTCAATTGCCAACTCTTTTAGCTGATTCAAAGACTCAAGCGTCCAAGTGTTCGCTGGCGGATTACTAATCGTGAGCTTGGCAATATGCGCTTCGCGCTCTAATTTGATTTGTGCCGTCATAATCTTTCAGTCCTTTTTAATTTCTTTAGGTAAGGCTGTGTCTCGCTGACTAAAGCAGCTCAACGCCTTCCGTTAGTAATCGTCTTGCGACGATCAGACGCATGATTTCGTTGGTACCTTCAAGGATTTGGTGAACACGAACGTCTCGGAAATGGCGCTCGACTGGATATTCTTTGATGTAGCCATAGCCACCGTGAATTTGCAGCGCCTGATCGCAGACTTTAAAGCCCACATCAGTAGCAAAGCGTTTTGCCATGGCACAGTACGCACTTTTTTCTGCGTGCTGGGCATCGAGTTTAGCGGCAGCGAGTCGCACCATTTGACGCGCAGCGACCAGCTCAGTCGCCATATCAGCAAGCTTGAACTGCAACGCTTGAAATTGCGCCAGTGAACGGCCGAACTGTTTGCGTTCGTTCATGTATTGCTTGGCTTCGTTCAGTGCTTGTTGCGCAGTACCGACGGAACAAGTAGCGATATTGATTCGACCACCATCAAGGCCAAGCATGGCGAACTTAAAGCCCTCTCCCTCTTCACCCAACAGATAGTCAGCCGGAATGCGGACATTTTCGAAGGTAATCATGCGAGTTGGCTGGCAGTTCCAACCCATTTTGGCTTCTTTTTTACCGTAGCTAATGCCTTCGCAATCAGCAGGAACAACGAATGCAGAAACGCCACCCGCTCCTTCACCACACGAACGCGCCATCACGACGAGAACATCTGTATCACCCGCACCCGAGATAAACACTTTTGCTCCATTGAGGACAAACTCATCGCCATCACGCACTGCGCTAGTCGTTAGAGAAGCGGCGTCAGAGCCGGCATTAGGTTCGGTTAAACAGTAGGAAGCGAGCTTTTCACCCGAAATTAGATCCGCGCTAAATTGCTGCGCCACTTCGGCTTTGGCAAAGCTGGTTATCATCCACGTCGCCATGTTGTGAATGGTCATAAACGCAGTAGTCGCGGTACAACCCATAGCCAACTGCTCGAAAATGATCGCCGCATCCAAACGAGATAACCCCAAGCCACCATGCTCTGGCGGCGTATAGATGCTCAGAAAACCAAGTTCACCTGCTTGACGCAGTACGTCTTTAGGGAAATGATGGTTTTCATCCCACTCGGCCGCATGAGGCGCTAACATTTGGTCTGCAAACTGCTTTGCTACTTCGGCAAACGCGAGTTGATCTTCGTTTAATTCAAAATCCATCTTGAAGTCCTAAGGTCTAATTCGTTGCATTTGTATCCGAGCCAAGCCCACTTAAACGGTGGCGCTTGGCTAGAGGTGTCGCTAATCCAGTAATTAGCTAAGTTGAATGGTCATGTTTGGACCGCTTGGAATGTCATCTTCAAACCAACGCGCGGTGACAGTTTTCGTCTCGGTGTAGAAGCGAACCGCTTGTTTACCGTAAGCATGCAGGTCGCCGTAGAAGCTGCCTTTCCACCCAGTAAATGAGAAAAATGGCAATGGCACTGGAATCGGCACGTTGATGCCTACGTTACCTACTTCGATATTGTGTTGATACTTTCTCGCGGCAGCGCCGTTCGCCGTGAAAATAGACGTACCATTACCAAAGCGGTTTGCATTGATCAGTTCAATCGCTTCATCTAGGTCATCCACTTCCATAGTTAACAGTACAGGCCCGAAAATTTCTTCCTGATAAATCGACATGTCTGTGGTCACGTTAGTAAACAGTGTTGGCCCCACCCAGTTACCGTTCGGGAAGCCAGGTACTTGGCAATCTGTCCCGTCCAGAACACAATTCGCGCCTGACGCTTTGCCTTCATTAATCAGATTCACCACTCGCTGCTTCGCTTGAGGGCTAATCAGTGGACCATAACCAGCGGTTTCATCATCCCACGCGCCAGGCTGAACCTGAGCTAACGCCTCTTTAAGCTCTGGAATCCATTCTTTGGTTTCGCCGACAAATACGGCAACCGAAATAGCCATACAGCGTTGGCCTGCAGCACCAACTGACGCGCCAACTAGGTTATTGATGACTTGCTGTTTGTTTGCATCCGGCATGATGACCATGTGGTTCTTAGCACCTGCAAATGACTGCACGCGTTTCAGGTTGTCTGTACCTGTTTTGTAGATGTACTCACCAACGGGCACAGAGCCAACAAAAGAGATCGCACGAACAACTGGATCAGTCAGAATGCGGTCGACTTGCTCTTTGGTCCCGTGAACAACTTGCAATACGCCTTTTGGTGCACCAGCTTGTTCAAATAGCTCTGCCAATTTCATTGCAGTCAGCGGAACTTGTTCCGAAGGTTTTAGAATAAAGGTGTTGCCACAAGCGATCGCCATCGGGAACATCCACAATGGGATCATCGCAGGGAAGTTAAAGGGTGTGATGCCAGCACAAACACCGAGCGGTTGAATGTAAGAGTAACCATCAATATTGGTCGCGACATTTTCCACCGTTTCGCCCATCATTGAGCTACAAATGTTCGCCGCTTGTTCTACGACTTCAATCCCACGCCAAATGTCACCCTTTGCATCCGCGAGGGTTTTGCCTGTCTCACTTGAAAGCAGTATCGCCAACTCATCGTGTTGCTCTTTTAGCAGATGTTGGTAACGCAACATCAATCTAGCACGCTCCGGCGCTGCAACTTCTTTCCAGCGTTTGAACGTTTCTGTTGCGCTGGCAATCGCCGCATTCATTTCCGACTCCGTGGCACAAGGTACTTGTGCAATCACTTCGTTGGTTGCCGGGTTGGTTACATCTAGCCATTGTTTTGAATCGGAGATGGCAAATTCACCACCGATATACTGCTTTACTTGTTCTGTCATGATGACATCCTTGTATTTTTCAGCTTGTTACTGACTACTGTTATGTAAGTGAAACTTTGTTGAGAGTGATTTAGCAGATTTCAATCGCGATAGCGGTAGCCTCACCACCACCAATACAAAGCGATGCAACGCCACGCTTACCACCAGTTTGTTTTAGCGCATGAATCAAAGTGACAAGGATTCGATTGCCACTTGCGCCTATTGGATGCCCCAGCGCACAAGCCCCTCCGCGAGGGTTCACTTTGCTCTCGTCCAGTTCGAGTGCTTTCACCGCGTATTGAGTCACAACAGCAAAAGCTTCATTGATTTCCCAAAGGTCCACGTCCGATTTGTCCCAGCCCGTTTTTTCCAGCAGCGATTCAATCGCGAAGACTGGTGCGATGGTGAACTCATCAGGCTGTCTTGCATGCGAGCTGTACGCGACAATTTTGGCTAGAGGCTGAAGGTTTTCCTGACGACCAAACTCACTATCGACTAAGATCATTGCCGACGCACCATCCGAAATGGAACTAGAGTTTGCTGCGGTTACGCCGCCATCTTTGGCAAACGCAGGGCGTAAGGTAGGAATTTTAGTGACGTCGAGTTTGCTCGGTTGCTCATCATCTACAACCAAGGTTTCGCCGCGCCGACTTTTTACGTTAACAGGCACGATCTCTTCTTTGAACAAACCTTGCTCGATTGCTTGCTGCGCACGAGTCACCGACTGCTGCGCCCAGGCATCCATACTTTCACGGCTGAACTGATACTTTTGCGCCGTCTGTTCTGCAAAGACACCCATCAGCTCGCCTTGGTAGGCATCCTGCAAACCGTCATAAAACATGTGATCAAGCACTTGCTCGTGACCTAAACGGAAACCATCACGCGCTTTCTTTAATAGATAAGGAGAAGACGACATGTTTTCCATGCCACCAGCGATGACAGCATGCGCATTGCCAGATTGAATAAGGTCATATGCCAGCATGACGGTTTTCATACCCGATCCACAAACTTTGTTCAGTGTCGTACAACCAATCGATTGTGGCATTTCAGCTTTAAGACTTGCTTGTCTTGCAGGCGCTTGCCCCACACCGGCGGGTAAAACGCACCCCATCAACACTTCGTCTATTTTGTGCACATCGAGTTGGCTTTCGGCTAGCGCCCCTTGAATGGCTCTCGCACCGAGTTCCGTGACATCTGTTGAAGCTAATGCACCTTGAAAAGAGCCGATAGGCGTTCGCTTAGCGGCAACAATCCATGTTTCATTTTTCATTCCATTAACCTTTTGTTGACGTTTACGTCATAACTATACTAACATTTACGTTAACGTCAAGTTTGAGGTTATTGTTTGTTCGAGTGATTCTTTGATTTCGAGTAAATGCGAGTGATATCAAGGCTCAAGAGTGGATGTTGTTTGTTTACTTTAACGTTAACGAATTGTATATTCATGTAAATGTTATACGAAAGTCGTAAGGTTAAGGAATGAACACATTTAAGATCAGCGAGCTCGCGAAAGAGTTCGACATTACTACTCGAAGCATTCGCTTCTACGAAGATTTAGGTCTCCTAACTCCAGAACGTAAAGGCAACACTCGAATCTACAATGGTCGTGATCGAATTCGACTAAAACTGATTTTGCGAGGTAAGCGATTGGGCTTTTCTCTTGCAGATATCAAAGAGTTATTTGAACTCTACGATACCGATCAAAGTACTGAGCAGTTGAACTATATGATTCGGTTGATCGAAGAGAAGAAGGCAGCATTGCAACAGCAAGCAAACGACATTCAAGCGGTAATGATGGAGTTAAATGCTGCGCAGTTGCGATGCCAAAACACACTGAGATCCATGAAAGGCGAAAAAGTCACCTAACACCTCAACTCTGGGATGTAGGTGACGTAAAGGCAAGGACACGCAATGAAATCTACCTACTCTTCCCTGAACTTTGTTTATGACGAAAATACCGATTTGCTTCGCGAGCAAATCAATAGTTTTGCTGCAAGAGAAATTGCGCCGCTAGCGCAATCTATCGACCAAACTAACGACTTTCCAAACCATCTTTGGTCCAAATTAGGTGACATGGGTCTTTTAGGTGTGACCACCAGCGAAGAGTTTGGTGGTGCAGGCATGGGCTATCTCGCCCACGTTATCGCTATGGAAGAAATCAGCCGAGCATCCGCTTCGGTTGCGTTAAGTTACGGCGCTCACTCCAACCTTTGCGTCAACCAAATCCACCGTAACGGCACACAAGCGCAAAAAGAGAAATACCTACCTAAGCTCATCTCCGGTGAACATATCGGCGCCCTTGCTATGAGTGAACCCGGCGCCGGCTCTGATGTGGTCTCTATGCAGCTTAAAGCCGAACGTAAAGGCGCTATTTTCCTATTAAATGGCAACAAAATGTGGATCACCAACGGCCCTGATGCACACACCTATGTTGTCTACGCAAAAACCGACCCAAGCCAGCACTCCAAAGGCATCACGGCGTTTATTGTGGAACGCGGATTCCCTGGATTTACTCAAGCACAAAAACTCGACAAGTTGGGTATGCGCGGCTCGAATACGTGTGAGCTGGTCTTCCAAAACTGCGAAGTCCCTGCGGAAAATATTCTCGGCGAAGAAAACCAAGGCGTGAAAGTATTGATGAGCGGCCTCGACTACGAACGTGTGGTGCTTGCAGGCGGCCCACTTGGCATCATGCAGGCGTGTATGGATATCGTTGTGCCTTACATTCACGACCGTAAACAGTTCGGTAAATCCATCGGTGAATTCCAGCTAGTTCAAGCAAAAATCGCGGATATGTACACACAAATGAATGCCGCTAAAGCGTATGTTTACGCCGTCGCTGCCGCTTGTGATCGCGGTGAAACCACACGTAAAGATTCTGCTGGCGCGATCCTCTACAGCGCAGAGCTGGCAACCAAGATGGCACTGGATGCGATTCAACTACTTGGCGGTAACGGCTACATCAACGAGTTTGATACGGGCCGTTTGTTGCGAGATGCCAAGCTGTATGAAATCGGTGCGGGCACTTCAGAAATTCGCCGCATGCTTATTGGTCGCGAATTGTTTAACGAAAGCGCCTAATCAACATACCTAGGCGTTCTGAATCTAAATAAATTCCTTATTCAACCTAAATCTTATTCAACATAGATAAAGGCGGGTGGTGTCACCCGTCTACCGAATGGAGATCGGCTATTTATGGCTTGTTTGACGACCAATATTAATACCCACTCAGAGCAGTATCAGGAAAACTACCGCTCTATGGCGTCACTTGTAGATCAACTTTATACCGTGACTGCCCAAATAGAAGATGGTGGCGGTGAGAAAGCCCGCGAGCATCAGCAGAAGAAAGGCAAACTTCCGGTACGTGAGCGCATTCTTGCCCTACTCGACCCTGGTTCGTCCTTTCTAGAAATTGGTCAATTTGCTGGCTGGGATGTGTATCCAGATTACGTTCCATGTGCTGGAGTGGTTGCCGGTGTGGGTGTAATTGACGGCAATGAGTGCATGATCGTCGCGAACGACGTGACGGTAAAAGGCGGCAGTTACTACCCACTCACCGTGAAAAAGCACTTAAGAGCACAAGAAATTGCAGAAAAATGCCAACTGCCGTGTGTTTACTTAGTCGACTCTGGCGGCGCTAACCTACCCCGCCAAGATGAGGTATTCCCAGATAAAGACCATTTTGGCCGTATTTTCTACAACCAAGCCCGTATGTCGGCCAAAGGCATTCCACAAATTGCGGTGGTCATGGGGCTATGTACCGCTGGCGGCGCTTATGTTCCTGCGATGTGTGATGTTTCCATCATAGTCAAAGAACAAGGTACGATTTTCTTGGCAGGTCCACCTCTTGTAAAAGCAGCGACAGGTGAAGAAGTCAGCGCGGAAGATCTTGGTGGCGCAGACGTTCACTGTCGCACCTCTGGTGTGGCGGACTATTACGCAGAAAATGATCACCACGCGTTAGAGTTGGCAAGACAAGCGGTTTCACAAATCAACCACTTGAAACCCGTTCAACTCAAGCAAAAAGCACCTCAGGAACCACGTTTTCCTGCCCAAGAGCTGTACGGCATCGTCGGAACCGATCTTAAAAAGCCGTTTGATGTTAAAGAGGTCATTGCCCGAATTGTTGATGATTCCCAGTTCGATGAATTTAAAGCCTTGTTCGGCGAAACCTTGGTCTGTGGCTTTGCCCATATTCACGGTATGCCGATTGGCATTGTCGCTAACAACGGCATTCTATTTTCGGAATCAGCACAAAAAGGCGCGCATTTTATTGAGCTGTGCGCACAACGCAAAATTCCTCTGCTCTTCTTGCAGAACATCACGGGCTTTATGGTCGGTCAGAAGTACGAAGCCGAAGGCATCGCCAAACATGGTGCGAAAATGGTAACTGCTGTTGCGTGTGCAGACGTGCCGAAGTTTACCGTGGTTATTGGTGGATCGTATGGCGCAGGAAACTACGGCATGTGTGGCCGCGCTTATGATCCAACCATGATGTGGATGTGGCCAAACGCGCGCATCTCCGTCATGGGTGGAGAGCAAGCGGCTGGCGTGATGGCGCAAGTGACCCGCGATATCAAAACTCGCAAAGGTGAAAGCTGGAGCGCGGAGGAAGAAGAAGCGTTCAAACGTCCAATTGCGGAGCAATATCAGACTCAAAGCCATGCGTATTACGCCAGTGCTCGCCTGTGGGACGATGGCATTATTGATCCTGCAAAAACCCGTGATGTTGTCGGCATTGCTCTGTCTGCTGCGCTTAATGCGCCGATACCAGACAGCAAATTTGGCATCTTCCGTATGTAGTCGGATGCAAGGCAAACCTTAACTCCTCGCAAACACCGATGTTTATACAAGTAACGGTTAGCGAGCATTGGAATAGAGACTGAAATGTCAGACAAAGGAAGTCACATGACCGGACTACTGCTTGAAAAAGACAGCAATGGCGTTGCTTGGTTGAGCCTCAATCGACCAGAAAAACACAACGCGTTTAATGACGCATTGATTGCCTCACTAATTGAGACACTAGAACAGCTCGAAAAGGACGATTCTCTCCGTGCACTGGTGTTTACTGCACAGGGAAAACACTTTTCTGCGGGAGCAGATCTGGGCTGGATGCAGTCAATGACAACCAAAACCGAGGGTGAAAACCTGCAAGATGCACAGCAACTAGCAAAACTTTTGCATACGCTGGATACCTTTAGCAAACCAACCATTGCTATGGTGCACGGCGCTGCATTTGGCGGCGCGCTTGGGCTTATCTGCTGCTGCGATATCGCTATTGGTACACCTGAAAGCCGCTTCTGTTTGAGTGAAGTGAAGCTCGGTTTGTTACCCGCCACCATCGGACCTTACGTAATCCGAGCGATTGGACAAAGACAGAGCCGACGCTACTTTTTAACCGCGGAACTGATTGATGCCGAAACCGCACTATCGATGAGTATTCTTCATCAGATAGACGCTCAACCACGTGAAGCCGTCAATCGCACCATTGATCACCTGCTTAACAACAGTCCACAAGCCATGCAGGCAGCAAAAGCACTCTGC
Organism: Vibrio sp. 1069; assembly: GCF_033340555.1. Classification (NCBI taxonomy): domain Bacteria; kingdom Pseudomonadati; phylum Pseudomonadota; class Gammaproteobacteria; order Vibrionales; family Vibrionaceae; genus Vibrio; species Vibrio sp. 1069. The sequence continues at coordinate 113,716 of NZ_JAWOWP010000002.1, read as the reverse complement.
TTACGTTGTGACAATCAACCTATCGATCACTCATTAATTGAATACACCAGCCAAGCTATTGCAACCGCTCGCGTGTCCAGCGAAGGACAAGAAGGACTAGCTGCATTTTTTGAAAAGCGCGCCGCCAATTGGAGGAATCATGTTTAAAAGAATACTGATCGCAAACCGCGGTGAAATTGCCTGCCGAATCATTAAAACCGCAAAAAGCATGGCTATAGAGACGGTTGCCGTCTATTCCGAAGCGGATCGCAGCAGCTTACATGTTAAACAAGCGGATTTCGCTGAATTCATTGGCCCCGCTCCGGCGAGTGAATCGTATCTCGATATCGATGCGATTATCGGCGCTGCGAAAAAATGGCAAGCCGATGCTATCCACCCTGGGTATGGTTTTCTTTCCGAGAACCCGAAACTGGCGAAAGCGTGCAGCGAAAATGGCATCGCCTTTATTGGCCCTTCCACCAGCGCAATTGAAGCAATGGGTTCGAAGTCGCACGCCAAAGCCATCATGTCTGAGGCGAACGTGCCCTTGGTTCCCGGCTATCACGGCACAGACAACAGCGTAGAGCACTTATTAGCGGAAGCTGAAAAAATCGGTTACCCAGTGATGCTTAAAGCAACCCAAGGGGGTGGCGGTAAAGGCATGCGAGTAGTCAATAGCGCAGCCGAAATGCCTCTGGCCATCGACGGTGCGCAGCGTGAAGCACTTTCAAGCTTTGGCGATAAGCAGCTTCTAATCGAAAAATGTATATTGCAGCCTCGCCACGTTGAAGTTCAGGTATTTGCTGACCAACATGGCAACTGTGTCTATCTTTCTGATCGCGATTGCTCCATTCAACGCCGTCACCAAAAAGTAGTCGAAGAAGCACCAGCTCCCGGTCTTAGTGATGAACTGCGTAAACAAATGGGTGAAGCTGCGGTTCAGGCCGCTCAAGCGATCGACTATGTTGGCGCTGGCACGGTGGAGTTCTTACTCGATAGCCGAGGTCAATTCTACTTCATGGAGATGAATACCCGTCTGCAAGTTGAACACCCTGTCACTGAATTGATCACCGGCGTTGATTTGGTGGAGTGGCAATTCAAAGTCGCAGCTGGCGAGCATTTACCTATTTCGCAATCTGAAATCACCCACAACGGTCATTCAATTGAGCTGCGAATTTACGCAGAAGATACAGACAATGACTTTATGCCGTCGACTGGCCGCATTGACTACTTAAAAGAACCCGTATCAGACAGTAATGTGCGCCTAGCGTACGTACGAGTTGATAGCGGTGTTACCCAAGGCGATAGCATCAGCGAATATTACGATCCAATGATCAGCAAGCTGATCGTCTGGGGGCAAACTCGTGATATCGCTCTAAAGCAGCTTAAGCAGGCGTTAACTCAATATCACGTACGTGGCGTAACGACAAACATTGGTTATCTGCACAGCATTATTTCGCAGCCAGCCTTTGCAGAGATTGAGCTTGATACAGGTTTCCTCGTCACACATCAACAAGGCATAAATGAGCAGCAAGACGTGTCGGATTCAATCTGGCTTACATTGGCGGCGGTTGCTCGCTGGAATGATCTGATTTCAAAATCAGACAGCTCAACGTTACCCGCGCCAACCAAACGAGGTTTTAGACTGTCGGTTGACAACGTTTACCGATTTAACTTCACGGATGCCAATGCCAACCATCAAGTACGTTTGCAACAATCATTGCAAGATACAGGATCTCACTTCACTGTCCGATGCGGTGAGGAGCTGCATCAGGTCATCCTGCTTGAAAGTGACAACCAATTTATCGTCGATATTGATAATGTGCGTTACACCTTTAATGCACTTAGCGATGAACAAAGAACAACACTATTTTATCTTGGTCAGCAGCGCACGTTCGCTCATCAACCTAACTTTGACTCTGCAAAAGATGTAGATGATGAACTAAGTCCAACCGCACCACTCAACGGCATAATTTCAGCAGTTATGGTGGCTAAAGGTGACGAAGTGGCGGCGGGCGATCCGCTTTTGGTACTCGAAGCAATGAAAATGGAATACACCATCACGGCTCCGGTCGCAGCAACAGTCGACGAATTGTTTTATCAGCACGGGGACCAAGTACAGCACGGTTCCATACTGCTGAATTTGTCTTTGATATCGGATAACGTCAGTGAAGATAAGGAGCGCGAATATGCTACCAGCGAAGGTTAATATCGTCGAAGTCGGCGCTCGTGATGGTCTGCAAAATGAAACGGCAGTGACGCTGGTTGATAAAATCCGTTTGATTAACCAACTAAGCAGCAGTGGCTTAAAGCATATTGAGGCGGGATCTTTCGTCTCTCCAAGGTGGGTGCCTCAAATGGCCGATTCCGATCAGGTGTTTGCTGGTATCTCAAAAAAGCCTGACGTGGTTTATAGCGCGCTCACACCAAATCTCGCAGGGTTAGAACGTGCGCTGGAAAGCGGTGTAAAGCGAATTGCGGTGTTTGGCTCCGCTTCAGAAACGTTCAGCCAGAAGAACATCAACTGCAGCATTACCGAAAGTCTCGCTCGATTTGAACCCGTTATCGAATTGGCGAACCAGCACAACATTCCTGTACGCGGGTACTTGTCTTGTACCATGGTGTGTCCATATGAGGGAGTAATCAAGCCAGAGCAAACTACCAAGGTCGCCAATACGTTGTTTGATATGGGATGTTATGAGATTTCGCTCGGTGATACTGTCGGTAAAGCAACGCCTAATCGCGTTATCACCATGCTGGATTCGTTGTTAACGCTACTGCCAAAAGACGCGCTCGCGGTACATTTTCATGACACCTATGGACAAGCTTTAGCCAATATTTACCAAGCCTTGTTAATGGGCATCAACACCATTGATAGTGCGGTTGCTGGTTTGGGCGGCTGCCCTTACGCGAAAGGTGCCAGTGGCAATGTTGCAACGGAAGATGTACTTTATCTGTGTGAGCAACTTGGGATTGAAACGGGCGTTGACCTTAGCGTCATCAATGAAGCGGGTTGGCAAATTTGCCGTGCGTTAGGAAAGTCTCCTGCTTCTAGGGTCGCATTAGCTCTGGGCGATCCGTATAGCTTGTAAATCATCAACAACCAATCAGGTAATGTATTTCAACGGGCATGCAGACGTACGTGCCCGTTTTTTGTTGTTACTCATAAAAACCTTAACGCTCAACGGTCTTCATCACATTAATTAGTGTCTGATTTCAGCTACAATTTAGTTTCAAACCGAACATATAAAACAGGATCAGGTAAATGCTCATAACATTTCGTTGTCGAAGCCACTCAAACGTCACAATGTTTGGTGATATTGCATTAGATATGCTCAAAATGATGGGTCACAGCGGCACGGTGCCGGGATCAATTTCCGCTCAAGATGTTCCTGACGCGCTATCAAGATTAACTTCTGCTCTATCTGCGAAAAATGCAGCTGAAGAAAACCTCCCTACTGATGTAGACGAAGAGGAAGAACAAGCAGAGCCCGCGGTAAGCCTAGGACGCAGAGCGTTTCCACTGATTGAGTTGCTAAAATCAGCAATCAAAGAAGAATGCGAAGTCATGTGGAACAACCAATAACGCCTTCAAACTGGTTTCTAGCGAGGTGAATCCGTGTTGTGACCGCCTCGCTATGGTTACTCGACACCAAGATAAGAACACCAATACCGCTTATCGCCCTATCCGTTTCTCTCCCTAGACAACTTGATTTGCCCATCAATGTGCACATCTCGTTGTGGAAACGCGATTTCAATGCCGTGCTTTTCAAAAGCTTCGTAGATTTCAAAACGCATGGCACTTGCGACCGAGCGAATACCGCCCTCAACCGTTGAGTTAATCCAAAAATAAGATTCGAAGATCAAAGCATTGTCACCAAAGTCTTGAAAAAACACATCTGGCGCTGGCGAACTCAGAACTTGCGCTTGCTGCGAAGTCACTTCCGCCATTAAGGCAGCAACCTGTTTGACATCGCTCCCATACGCGGCGCCGACGACGACCGAGCCACGAACTAATCTGTCGCATAACGTCCAGTTGATCACCACGTTCTCAATCAACTGACTGTTGGGTATGAGCATATGAACACCATCGGTTCGTCTGATTCTCGTTGAACGTGTATTTATTTGCTCGACAGTGCCTTTGGCGCCCTCAACCTCTAAAAAGTCCCCAATTCGAATTGGCTTTTCACCAATCAAAATCCAGCCACTTATGAAGTTGTTAATGATGTTTTGCGCACCAAAACCGAAGCCGATAGCGATGGCACCAGACAGAAAGGCAAACGCGGTAATTGGCACATTGATCATCGAAAGTGTGGCCATAAAAATAATGGCGAGAGCGATGACAAATAATATCCGTTTAACCAAATGAATCACGTTTGGGTCTTTCCCCGATGAAGACATTCTTGACGTAACGGTTTTGATCAAAATTTTTGATAACCATAAAGCGACAATCACCCATGTCGGCACCATCAATATCGCCCATAACGTGATAGGTTGTTCGTTAAAGGTAAACAGTGTTGTTTCTAAAAATGAAATGACCCGTTCGAACATAAAGTGCTCACTCTTGATTCATCGTTGCCAGCAAGCCAGAGCGCATAAGTCTTATATTTTTAGCCCAATCGATAGCGCAAACGGCTCAATTAAGTTCTTCTTATTAACTATATTGTAATCTACGCAAAACGCTTCGAGTGGTTTCCCGCTTTAGCTTCAACACGATTAAGCTATTTAGGGAGCACGTCTTTGTGTACTAAACGAGCCAATCAACCGACTGAATACGCAAGGCAAATCAGTGATAACTTTCTGATTTTTAAGCATCAAATTTTCACTTCGAGTCACTCTCACTTATTATTGTGCACCTTGTTGCAAATAACATTGATGGAATGATTGTTATGTCAGAACTGACTCGGATGCGCTCTGGAGAAACCTATAATTGTCTGGATGAAGAGCTAAAGCTAATGCGCGCCAAAACCGCGCAGCTTGTCTTCCAATTTAACCACGAGCCAAACCCAGATATACGTAGACAACTATTGGCAGAAATGGGCGTCCAATTAGAAAACAGCGCCTGTATAGAGCCACCGCTTCAACTTACCTACGGTTGTCACTTGTCCATCGGGGAAAACTCCTACATCAACTGGGATGCCATTATTCTGGACAATGGGCAGGTTGAGATTGGCGCGAACGTCATGATTGGGCCTAGAGTGCAAATTTACACAGCCGCTCATTCACTCGATACGCAAAGGCGCTTAGCTGGAGATGAGATCGCCAAACCGGTCAACATCGGCAATAACGTTTGGATTGGTGGGGGCGCTATCATACTGCCAGGCGTGACCATTGGCGACCAGGCCATCGTTGGCGCTGGCTCTGTCGTAACCAAAGACGTTGTGCCGGGCGATCGAGTTGTCGGAAATCCGGCGCGCTCCATTAAACCAAAAAACTGAAGAAAGTCGCTATTTCGCCAAATGGTCGCGAATAATATTGGCAAGCAGAATGAGAGCATGAACGTATTTGTCATTGAGCTCAAAAGAAGCGTTAAGACGAATACAGTGATCGTATTGTTCTGTCAGGCTGAACATCTTTCCCGGTGCGATGCTGATATTACCTTTTAGTGCTTCTCGATATATTGGCAAGGCATCAATATGCTTGGGGAGCTCTAACCAAATAAAGTACCCGCCGCTTTGGCTTAACACGTTGACTGCTTCAGGTAACAGCTCACTGAGCAGACCCGTCATCTTACTTTTGCGTTCAAACAGCTTTTTCCGTAACTGCTTCAAATGCAATTCATAATTGCGGCTTGTTAAATAATGCACCAATGTCATTTGCACTGGTGCACTCGTCGCTAATGTACTCATTAGCTGTAACTTTTGTACCTCTAGCGCCCGCTTTCCCGCCGCAACCCAACCAATACGTAGCCCTGCGATTAATGATTTTGAAAATGAGGAGCACAACATGGTATTGCCCGTGTCATCAAACATTCTTAGTGGGTAAACCGAGTCATTCTCAGCATGCAGTTCGCTGTACACATCATCTTCAATTACTGGCACGTTATATCGCTGTGTCAGTTCAATCAGCTTTTGTTTTTTCTCGTTGGAGAGCGTAAAACCCAGAGGATTCTGGAAGTTCGACATCAGCCAGCACGCTTTCACATCATGCGTTTGCAGCGCTCGTTCCAATGAGTCTAGGTCAATGCCCGTGACTGGGTCTGTTCTTACTGAGAGCGCTTTCAAACCTAACCGCTCTAAGGATTGCAAAGCGCCATAGAATGCAGGCGACTCCACAACCACCCAATCTCCCGGTCTTGTACAAGCTTGCAAACTGAGCGTTAACGCCTCCAGCGCGCCTGCCGTAATGACAATTTCATCGGGTGAAATTTCAATGCCTTTCGCAGCATAACGCTTCGCGATGATGGTGCGTAATTGTTCGTTTCCCGGCGGTAAGTTATCAAAGGTGGTGGAAATCGGCATATTGCGAGCGGCTGCGCTCATCGCCCGATTCACGTGATATCGTGGGTACAAACTTGGGTCTGGATAGGCAAAGCCAAAATTGATCATGGATGGATTTTTGCTCGCCTGCAGAACATCAAAGATAAACTCATTGATGTCTACCTGCTCTGTCCACGAAACCGCGGCTGGCGCTTGGGGTTCATTTGAACTCTTAATATTGGGCGCGACTCGATAACCAGATCGCGGCTGTGATGTTACCCAGCCTTGAGATTCCAGAATTTGATACGCGTGCAACACCGTCATCAAGCTCAAACCCGAGTGTTCAGATTGGCGACGCAGAGAAGGCAGCTTGTCACCCGGATGCCATATCCCCGATTTTATCTGCCTTTTAAGCTGTTCCACTAACTCTTGATACTTCGCCAAACGCAAATCCCCTTTCATAAAGCCGAATGCAAAATAATAACACTTCAATATTTAATCTGTTATAGGTTTATAGTCACTGTCTGTACCTACTTCCCTCATTTCACTCCTTTTAAAATAGCTCTCTCATAAAACTTAAAAGATCAAAGGAAGTTTAATGTTTGGCCTCGACGCATTTATGCTTGCACGGATACAGTTCGCCTTTACCGTATCCTTTCATATTATTTTCCCCGCTATCACCATAGGTTTGGCCACCTATCTCGCCGTGTTGGAAGGTTTATGGCTAAAAACACGTAATCCCGATTACCAAAAGCTCTATTACTTCTGGTCGAAAATTTTTGCGGTTAACTTTGGAATGGGTGTTGTATCTGGTCTTGTCATGGCCTATCAATTCGGCACCAATTGGAGTGGTTTCTCCGACTTCGCTGGTTCTATCACAGGCCCATTACTGACTTATGAAGTGTTAACGGCTTTCTTTCTCGAAGCCGGATTTCTTGGCGTAATGCTGTTTGGGTGGCGTCGCGTCGGCGAAAAGCTGCACTTTTTTGCAACCTCGATGGTGGCGTTAGGAACGATCATTTCGACGTTCTGGATTCTCGCCTCCAACAGTTGGATGCAAACGCCACAAGGCTATGAAATTGTCGACGGACGTGTGGTGCCAACCGACTGGTTTGCTATCGTTTTCAATCCTTCATTTCCTTATCGTTTGGCGCACATGAGCGTCGCGGCTTTCGTCAGTTCAGCACTCTTTGTAGGCGCGTCAGCCGCTTGGCATTTATTGAGAGGCAATCAATCGACTGCGGTAAAAACCATGTTTTCGATGTCGCTAGGGATCTTAGTGTTCCTTGCGCCACTCCAAGCCGTGATTGGCGATGTGCATGGGCTAAACACTCTGGAACACCAGCCCGCCAAAATCGCTGCCATCGAAGGACATTGGGATAACAGTGATGGCAAACCAACCCCATTGATTTTGTTCGGCATGCCAAACATGGAACAAGAACGCACAGACTATGCCTTAGAAATTCCTGTTCTAGGAAGTTTGATCCTACGCCACAGTTTAACTGAGCCAATCCCGGCGCTGAAAGACTTTCCGAAAGAGGAACGACCGAACTCACCTATCGTCTTTTGGTCATTTCGAATCATGGTCGGGCTAGGACTTCTGATGATTTTTCAAAGCTTCTACAGCATGTGGTTACGAAAAAAGAACACGCTTTATACCTCGCGTTGGTTCCTCAAATTTTCATTGTTTATGGGGCCATCTGGTCTTATCGCAATACTCGCTGGCTGGTTTACGACAGAGGTTGGTCGACAACCTTGGGTCGTGTATGGCGTACAAAAAACGCGTGATGCGGTTTCTGCACACGGAGACCTACAAATGAGCATCAGCCTGCTGTGTTTCCTTGTTGTGTACAGCTTGGTGTTTGGTTTTGGGTATTACTACATGATCCACCAAATCAAGAAAGGCCCCGATGCAATCGAGCACGATGAGCACGACATGACGACCGTTTCAGGCCGCATCTAGAATTTGTCACAAAGTTAAGGTAGAGAATATGCATTTTGATTTATCCGTGATTTGGTTCGCGATCATCGTTTTTGCCACTTTGATGTACATCATCATGGACGGCTTCGATTTGGGTATTGGAATACTGATGCCCTTCATCAAGGATGAAAAACAAAAAGACGTCATGGTCAACAGTGTCGCGCCGGTTTGGGACGGAAACGAAACTTGGATTGTGCTTGGAGGTGCATCTCTATTTGGCGCTTTTCCCATGGCTTACGCGGTAATTATTGAAGCGCTAACCATCCCTTTGACGTTGATGTTGATTGCTTTGATCTTTCGTGGCGTCGCGTTTGAGTTTCGCTTTAAAGCATTGGAAAACCACTTAAAGTTCTGGGACCGTTCTTTTATGGTCGGCTCGATTTTAACCACGTTTTTCCAAGGCATCGTTGTTGGCGCGGTAATTCAAGGCTTTGCGGTGGAAAACCGCGTCTTCGTAGGTAGCCAACTAGACTGGCTTACCCCTTTTCCCATCTTTTGCGGTTTGGGTTTAGTCGCAACGTACGCGCTGCTCGGTAGCACATGGCTCATCATGAAGACGGAAGGTGCACTGCAAAACACGATGTACCGCTTCACTAATAAAACACTACTGGCGATGATCTCCGCATTAGTCATTGTGAGCGCTTGGACTCCACTTGCTTACCCTACCATTGCGGAAAGATGGTTTTCTCTGCCGAATTTGTTCTACTTACTGCCCGTACCAGTCATTACTGGACTGGTATGTTTGAAGATTGCTGACTCCGTTAAAAAGCGTAAAGAGCGCAGCCCTTTCGTGATGGCGCTAGTGATCGTGATTCTCGGGTTCGCAGGGCTTGGTATCAGTATCTGGCCAAATATCATTCCTCCTAGCATATCAATATGGGAAGCAGCGGCTCCTGCAAGCAGTCAGCGCTTTATGCTCGTTGGAGCGGTGATCATCATCCCGATCATTCTGGCTTACACCTTTTGGAGTTATTACGTCTTCTCTGGAAAAGTGAAAGAAGACGAAGCGTACCATTAACGAGTTGATAAGGAGTGAGTATGAAAGTCAAAAATTGGTGCCGCCAATGGGCGTGGATGGTTGGAATTTGGGTCGTTAGCGTCGCTGCATTAGGGTTAGTGTCTATGTTATTTCGCGTCATGATGACCGCTGCAGGGTTAAAATCTTAGCGCGGCATTTTTAAGTCAATAAAAAATGGATGCCTCTAGATCTTGTGTAAGAGCTAGAGGCGTTGAACCTAATACTCAATCTTAATGAAAAAGCCAAGCGTTAAGAATCTACTCAAAACATTCTTTCATAAGTCTACATTGCCTGAAGTCGTTCATGCATGCTTACGAGATCAAAAGGTTCAAGCTTTTTCGCAATGCTCAGTAATGCTTCCTTTTTATCTTGCGGTAAACTTTGAAACTTCGACTCTAAACGTAAATCCACTTTGCTAAAAAGTAGCTTTCTAATTTGACTAGCTTTTGCCTTTGATAATTGCAATCCATCATTATCGGAGGTTTCAATTATCATGATAATTCTTGCTAAATCACTGAATTCATCATCAGAGCATAAATAAAGTGATTGTTTGTATAAATAGCCAACCGAAATTTCAAAATCAATATTAAGCGCTTGAATCTGACTGACAATGTTTTCACTCATATCACTTTGAGAAGCAGAGTTGATACAATCATCAAATCGCCTTTCAAATGTAACAAATCGATTATTGAGCTCGTCCAACATAGTCGTATCTTTTGCGAATGATTCTATAGGTAAAACCAATAAGAACATTGGCAGTAGGTATTTTTTCAGCGATCGGCTATTCACAATCAAGTCCTTCTTCTAAAAAACTTTCATGCGGTGTTGGTGCAAGTGTTGCTTTCAAATTCAAGTCCATTAAACTCGCCAAATGGCTTTCATTAAACTCTGATAGCTTTTGCAGCTTTAGACTGGCTTCATTAAACTCTTGGTAGAACTTATCAGGTTGAGGTATCACGACTGTTTTTATGTTTGCTCGTGTTGCCGCAAGCATACCCGAATAAGAGTCTTCAAAGGCAATACAGTTACTTGAATCTACACCTAGTTTATTGATTGTTGAAAGGTAGACATCTGGCTCTGGCTTACCCTGCTCTACATCGTCTGACGATGATATCGCGTCAAAGTAACTGGCAATACCGAGTTTGTTCAAAATGATGGGAATGAGTTGATAAGGTGAATTAGTAGACAACCCTATCTTAAACCCTTTTTCCTTAAGCAATTTGAGTGTTTCTGTAACACCCTCTAATTCGCATCCTTTTTCAATTATTAATGCCTCCACTTTATCCACAACAGCATTCTCTACTTCCTCTAGGCTCTTTTCTTGCCAAGGATTACGTTCATACCAAAACCTTGTTACTTCACCTGTCGTCATAGTTGCAGTCTGCTTTGACAGCACTTCGGTCACTTGGACACCAACTGATGAAAACACCTGCTTTTCCGCTTCCTTCCACAAAGGTTCTGAATCAATCAGCAACCCGTCCATATCAAAGACCGCAGCGTATATCATTGGTACATCCTCAGTAAGTTCTATTCGTTGAGTAAGATTTGTCTATTCAACCAAAGCATAGCTTTGCATATAACGAGTGAGAGTATCACATTTGCCTGTGGCTATCAGAGCCAATTCGATGACTCATCTTTAAGCCTCAACATGACCGATGTGCATGGCTACTTTTAGCGCTTGTTTATTGAGATTAGATGCCTCCCAAGCAACAACAACACGACTAATGAGAGGGATATTATCAATCTCAGCGACTGTCGCGGAATCATCGAGATGTTCAGCCAGTGAGCGCGGAACGAGAGCAATACCTAACCCGGCCTGCGCCATGGCAATCGTCGTACGAAGTTGCGGTGCTGCGAACTGTGGTTCGAGCCTTACTCCTGCGTCGGCAAAAAGTGTGCTCATGCCATCAAACAATGCGGGTCCAGTCTCTCGTGGAAACAGTAAAATTTTATGGCCTCTCAACTGTTTCATCTGGATACAGGGATATTTTGCCAGTTCGTGGCCCGCCGGAATCACTGCGACAAACGGGTCGTTAAACAACACCTTGTGCTCAAAAGGCTCACTGGCGTAACAGGGTAGCCGCATGATTGCGAGATCAAGTTGTTTGCTTTTTAACTGAGTGGCAAGCTCTGGCATTGATAGTTCCGCCGTCTGTAAATGAACCCCATTCTCTTGAATACGCCCAATCTTCTCCAATACCTTAATGCAGGTTGATGTTGACGTCGCGAACCCAATTTTAACCTGCGTATTTTCACCACGAGCAATCTGACGAGCTTTTGCTTTAGCGCGTTCCACATCAGCAAGAATATTTACCGCATCCGTATAAAAGACTTGCCCTGCACGGGTCAGCTCTACTCCTCTAGACAAGCGCTTAAATAAGTCCACGCCAAGCTCGTGCTCTAGCTTTTTGATTTGTTGACTCAAAGGAGGTTGCGCAATCCCTAACTGTTCAGCTGCTCGGGTAAAGTGACGAGTCTCGGCGACCGAGACAAAATACTTCAGGTAGCGAAATTCCATATATTTTCCATATCAAAATAAATCTTTTTTATATTGGATTTAGCACCGTGTAGAAGTCAATCTAAATATACTCTTCATTGCATAACTGGTCTTACTCATGCGTGGATTTTATAACCCTCTATGTGCTTGTTCGCTTGAAGTAGCGAAAGAATTTTCTGAATACCATCACGTTACCGGAGATGGTGAGATTTATCAGACTTCGTTAATGAGTGCTTTGATCGCTGGAGTTTACGAAGGTTCAACAACCATAGAAGAACTGCTGAAACATGGGGATTTTGGTTTAGGTACGTTCAATGAATTGGATGGTGAGTTGATTGCTTTTGATAAGGAAGTTTTTCAACTCAAGTCGGATGGCTCCGCAAACCCGGCAGACCTGGCGCAAAAAACGCCCTTTGCTGTCATGACTTTTTTTAAACCTGATATCGAGCTGCCACTGACATCGCGCATGTCACGTCATGAAGTCCATAACCTCATAGACGACATGGTTCCAAGCGATAACCTATTTTGCGCAGTGCGCATTGATGGCGTTTTCGATTCAGTTCGCACTCGTACCGTACCTAAACAAACACGCCCTTATCGGCCAATGCTTGAAGTGGTCAAAGAACAACCAACATTCCGCTTCACGCATAAGCAAGGCGTGGTCGCCGGCTTTCGCAGTCCTAAATACACGACTGGCATTAATGTGCCCGGCTATCACGAACACTTTATTACCGATGACCGCCAAGGAGGTGGTCATATCCAGGATTACAGCATTTCGTCAGGGTTCCTCCAGATTGGCAAAGTCTCACGGCTAGTGATTGATACCCCAGTATCGACAGACTTCCTCAACGCCAATTTGGCTCCGGAAGATATAAATACCGCCATAGAAAAGGCGGAAAAGTAACAAAGTCAGGCAAATAATAAGGACAACAAATGCAATCCAAACCTTCAAATAAAAATGGAGCTCAGTTGATCGCTCAACAGCTAGAGTCTCTCGGCATTAAGTACATTTTCGGTATTCCTGGTGCAAAAATAGATCGACTGTTCGATGCGATTGAAGACACTAACATCCAAATGATTCCGGTACGTCACGAAGCTAACGGCGCGTTTATGGCGGGCGTTATGGGAAGACTAACCGGCAAAGCAGGCGTCACAATGGTTACGTCAGGCCCTGGCTGTGGAAATCTAGTTACGGGGGTTGCAACAGCAAACTCCGAAGGCGATCCGCTGATTGCTATCGGTGGTGCGGTGAAACGAACTGACCAGCAAAAACAAACACACCAGAGCATGGATACCGTCAGTATTTTTCGCTCTATAACTAAGTTCAGTGCTGAAGTGCAGCATGTGGACGCCGCAAGCGAGATCATGGCGAACGCATTTCGTATCGCAGAGTCAGGTCGTCCTGGGGCTTGCTTTTTGAGTCTCCCCCAAGATGTTTTATCCGAGCAAACCCAAACGGACATTATTGTCCCCTCGCCTTACACACAGCCTGGTTGCGCAGACATCGCAGCAATCGAAGAAGCGGTCAGTCGAATCAGTAAAGCAAAGCGCTGTGTGGTTTTACTTGGCCTTCACGCGAGCCGCAGTCAAAACGCTACTGCTATCGCTCGGTTTCTTCAAAATACGCAGCTACCCGTTGTCGGCACTTACCAGGCCGCCGGCACGGTAGACATCAATTACTATCATCACTTTGCTGGGCGTGTCGGTTTGTTTAATAACCAACCTGGCGATGTTTTACTGCGGGACGCCGATTTAATTCTCACCATCGGCTTTAGCCCAATAGAGTATGACCCTGAGCTTTGGAACAGCCACCGCAACCCAGTGATTCACCTCGATATTGAACCGGCAGAATACCAACTTAATTATCAGCCTTGTGTTGAAATCGTCGGAAACATTGCGCAGTCATTAGACAAGATGGGCAGCTATATCTCTGAATATGCTCGTCTTTCCCCAACAGCACTTTCAGTACTGGAAGAGGTAGCACTGCAACGGCAAGTGATCAAAACCTATCCCAATGTCTATCACAAGCAAGGATTTCATCCACTGGCACTGATTAAAGCCATGCAATCTATCATCACACCAGATACCACGCTATGCCTTGATATGGGGAGCTTCCACATCTGGATCGCTCGTTACTTAAGCTGTTTTCGAGCTCGCCAAATGCTGGTGTCTAACGGCCAACAAACGATGGGCGTTGCACTACCATGGGCCATTGGTGCCAGCCTACTAAAACCTGGTAGCAAAGTGGTATCGATATCAGGAGACGGCGGTTTTATGCAATCGAGCATGGAGTTAGAAACCGCGGTTAGACTGAACTGCAATATCGTCCATATTGTGTGGGTTGATAACGCCTACAACATGGTAGAAATGCAAGAGATCAACAAATATCAGCGCTGCTCTGGTGTGAAATTTGGACCAATTGATTTCAAGGCGTACGCCGAATCATTTGGCGCGAAAGGCTTCGCAGTGACTAGTCAACACGAATTGCTACCGACATTGAATAAAGCCATGGACGTTGAAGGACCAGCAGTGGTGGCTATCCCCGTAGATTACAGCGACAACGACAAACTGATGTTGCCGCGCACAGAGAAAAATCAAGATCCCGTTTTTGTAAGTTTCGAAGGAGAAATCGCATGAGAGGATTAAAAAATAAAGTCGCACTCGTCACTGGTTCTGCCAATGGTATTGGTTTGGCCATCGCAAAACGTTTGTATGAAGAAGGCGCAAACGTCGCTCTTGCCGATTGGAATGAAGAGCAGTTGGCAAACGCCGTTGAGGGCTTTGATAAACAGCGTGTGTCGGCACATTCCATTGATGTTTCTGATCCAGACAAAGTCGCAGCACTGATTTCTGATGTTGTTACCCGTTTCGGTAAACTGGATATTTTAGTAAACAATGCTGGCGTACATGTCCCAGGTTCCGTGATTGAAGGTAGTTTGGAAGACTGGAAGAAGATCTCTGGTGTAAACATTGATGGTGTTGTTTATTGCGCGAAGTTTGCTTTGCCTGAACTCTTAAAAACGAAAGGTTGTATGGTAAATACCGCGTCCGTTTCCGGTTTGGGTGGTGACTGGGGTGCCGCATTCTATTGCGCGAGTAAAGGCGCAGTGGTGAACCTTACCCGAGCGATGGCATTGGACCATGGTGCGGATGGGGTAAGAATTAACGCCGTATGCCCAAGTTTAGTAAAAACCAACATGACAAACGGCTGGCCGCAGGACATCCGCGATAAATTCAATGAGCGCATTGCGCTTGGCCGAGCAGCCGAACCTGAAGAAATTGCGTCTGTCGTGACTTTCTTGGCAAGTGATGACGCATCTTTCATTAATGGCGTAAACCTACCTGTAGACGGCGGTGCCACCGCATCAGATGGTCAACCTAAAATAGTGTAAGCATTAACACTGATTGAGCAGAATTTTTAACTGTAAGGTATCCACGCAAAAAAAGAGCCGAGTTTGTACTCGGCTCTTGTGTGCCTGTTCTTAAGCCTGCGATGTTGCTAAACCTGCCGACGCGCCGCCTAATAACACATGATTAAATTCCATTCGAGATTCTTGGGCTTGCTCAGACAGTTCTTGTTTCTTCTTTTGAGCCAACTCAAGCGCTTCGGTTAGTTGCTGTAGCTCTGTTTGCATCTCTTCTGGTAAATGATGGTCCGAAAACCCAGATTCACAGCTGTGTTCTAAGGCAAATGCGCGAATTCTCTTACGCATGCTCATCAGGGCCGCCATTGCTTCGCGCTCTTCTTCAGCCGCCTGTTGAGCTAAGTCTTTAAAGCGCTCAAATTTCGCCAAAGCCATTCCCTCTGTTGACCAAGGGTCAATTTCCGGCAGTTCTTCAATGTTAATGGTTGGCTCTTCGTATTCTGCTTGATGTTTAATATCTAGGCTCGCCGCGCGGACAAAGGACACCATCAACATCACCGAGATAACTAACAACGGTAAACCTCCCACGATCGCAGCGGTTTGTAATGTCGATAAACCTCCCATGAACATTAGGACGGTTGGCAGAAAAGACAAAGTAAACGCCCAGAACAAACGGTTCCAGCGCATCGGTTCTTCCGTCACATCATTTTGAACCACAGACGCAAGAATGTACGAGATAGAGTCAAACGAAGTCGCCGTAAAAATGATACACAATAGTGTAAAAACACCAATAACGATTGGCCCTAACGGTAATGTGTCTAACGTTGCAAAAATAGCCGCTGGCGCGCCTGATTCGTTGAGGATTGCAATGACATCAAGCTCACCCGTCAATTGCAACGATAAACCATAGTTACCTAAAACAATGAAGAATAAGAAACAACCTAAAGAACCGTAAAATATAGAACCTACGACCATCTGTTTGATCGTTCTTCCACGCGAGATACGCGCAACAAACAATCCCATACAAGGAGCAAAGACCAACCACCATGCCCAGTAGAAAATAGTCCAGTCTTGCGGGAAGTGTGTATCTGTAAACTCACCATAACCACCAAACGGCTCCGCCCAGGTAGCCATAACAAAGAAGTTAGACAACATACGACCAATTGAATCTAAGCCCGTTTCTAACATGAACACGGTTGGCCCAACGGCAAGTATAAAGAGTAACAAGCCCATCGCACCCCAGAAGTTAATGTTACTAAGGAATTTGATCCCCTTCTCAAGCCCTGCATACGCGGAGTAACCAAAAATAGCAGTACAGAGAAGTAATACAGCCACTTGGCTGAAGGTATTGTTTGGAAGACCGAAGATATGATGTAGACCACCATTGATAAGAGGCGCTGCTAAGCCAAGCGTAGTCGCCGCGCCACCCAACATACCAAAAATAAACAACACATCAATAAACTTGCCAATACCACCGTTTGCACGCTTTTCTCCTAATACAGGCATTAACGCACTAGAGATTTTCAAAACAGGTTGTTTGCGTACATAAAAGAAGTAAGCGATAGGCAGAGCAGGAATAAGGTAAATTGACCAAGCAATCGGTCCCCAGTGAAACAGACCATAAGTCGCGGCCCAGCGAATGGCTTCTTCACTGCCTGCTTCCAACTGAAATGGTGGTGATTGATAGTAGTATGCCCACTCGATACACCCCCAATACAGAATACTTGCGCCAATACCTCCACAAAATAGCATTGCAGCCCATGAGGCGTTACCAAATTCTGGTTGCTCGTCGGCTTCACCAAGTTTGATTTGGCCAAGATCGCTGAACACGGTGTAAATCATAAAACACATTGCTGCGATACCCAGTGCGAGGTATAACACACCAAGCTTATCGGTCATGAAAAATTTGGCCGAAGCTATCCAATCCGCACCTTGTGTGGGAAATAAAATTAAGGGTATAACGACGCTGAGTAAAAGAAAGAGTGAGCCTAAGAAGGTAGGCTTATCGATGAGAGCAAATGATTTGTCCATATTATATATCCTTATATTTTCAAAGGACATAATCCACATTTCTCGCAACTTCGCCAATTCACAACACTTATCGTTACCACAAGAATAATTGTCTTTAAAAGATGCATTATGTGACGCTGATTTTGTATTCATTATTTGATGCCATAGCGTTTAAATACGGCAACTTTTCTGCCACACCATCCAGCGCTCCTACCTTTAAAAACCTCAACACTGTTTGCCACCACTGAGGATTCCACAAGCTTAAACGTCGGTTCTAGATAACCCTCCAACTCCCCACTTCGCAAACAAAATGGAGGGAAGCGAGAGTGGTAATCATCATCTATAACGAAACAACCAATTAACAAACCGTCTCTTGTCAGCAATTTATCCACCATAGCAAAGTAATCTGGCCACTGGTCTCTCGGTAGTGCAGCGAGAAAGGATTGATTTTGGCGCAACATGTATGGATGCCGAACTCGCAGCCCCAGCCAATGACAGCGCTTGGCAGACGTTCAACGCCAAAGTGACATTCCCCCAAGCGGGCTACTACGAAGTTGGGGCAAAGGCGACTGATGACCAAGAGGTGGGCCAACCTTTTGCTATCACATGGAACCCGAAAGGTTACCTCAACAACACCTTCCACCGAATCGCGCTGATTGTTAAGGGTTAAACATGAAGGGGGAATAACAGTGAAAGCAACATCCTTAAATAAGCGGGTTTTCCCGCTCTCGTTTACTTTTCTCGCGCTGTTAAGTTACTCAGCCTTAGCAAACAATGACGAGTTGATAGCCGCAGGCGAACAGCAAGCGATGGTGTGTAAAGCTTGTCACCAGTTTGAAAAATGGAGGAAGTGCTTGTGGGGCTGCCTCTTTGGGGCTTAGCAGAGCGTGATATTGCCGGCTTTACAGGCTTCAATTACAGCGAAGCCATCAAACAGCATCAAGGTCAATGGGACGCAGAAAAACTGGATGCTTTTTTGGCGTCACCACCAGAGTTTGCTCCGGGCACAAACATGGTCTTTCCCGGCGTAAAAGACCCGGGTGCGCGAGCCGCAATCATTGCATGGCTAGCAACCCAAAACCCTACACGCCACCAGATTGGAATACTGCTTCATCTGAAATGGAGGTCAAATCAGCTGGTGATGGGATATTAGCGCCAGGAGAGAATATGGAACTCGTCGCGGCAGTCTGCTCAGCCTGTCATTCGTTACACATGGTCACACAACAATGACTAAGCCGCCAACGATGAGATGAAACCTTAGACTGGATGATTGAAGAGCAAGGGATGGATGAACTGCCGGGTGATAATCGCGAAGCCATTCTGAAATACCTTTCGACCTATTATGGGGGTAACTCCCGCCTTTAAAACTAACGCTTATTGATATTTTACATACGTATTCTTTCTGTGTGAGTATCCCCTCAACAGGAATAGAGTGAAGTAACCTCTGTTATTTCACAGTATGTATCGATGAGGTTTAAAAGATTGAAGGCAGAAGAGTTTTTTGACAACCATTACCTTTCTATTTGGGTTTTTCTTGTTGGCGTGGCAGTCATTACCTTGATTATGATGGGAGGCGGCATGGCAGTAACGTTGCTGGCAATATTGATTGACCAGTCGTCTGAGCACTTAACTACTGATACTTTCTTGGCTCTAAACTTTTCTTTTGCTGGGGTCATGACTCTACTGCTTGTTATCCCAAGCATGATGATTGTTAGAGGCAAACCTAAAGCGGCAGAAATCAACTTAATCAATATTTACTTTCAGTTCCTTGTTTACGCTCTTGGCCTATTCCTTCTTGAAGATGAACATAAACTTTTTTTTGTTAGTTTTGTACTTTTTCCTATTATCGCTCTCTGGCTCATGGCATCGACCAAATATCATACATTTGTGACTTACTTTTCAGCGATTAAAAAAGAACCAGACAGTTTCCGTGAATACTTTCTAAAGAAGTCTCAGTGACGACTAACGTTTCTGCCACACCATCCATTGTTCTCTGCCTTTAAAAACCTCAACACTGTTTGCCACCACTGAGGATTCCACAAGCTTAAACGCCGGTTCTAGATAACCCTCCAACTCCCCACTTCGCAAACAAAATGGAGGGAAGCGTGATAGGTAATTATCATCAATGACGAAAAAACCAATTAGAAAACCTCCGCTTGGCAATAATTTATCCACCATAGAGAAATATTCTGACCACATGTCTCTCGGTAGTGCTGCGAGAAAGGCCCGCTCGTAAATGACATCAAACGATTGAGAAAAATCGGCATTAAATACATCACCCAATACGACTTTATCTTTGTAGTTACCTAACGCTGATTGCGCCATTTTTACCGCTTCTTGGCTGTAATCCATCGCGATCACGTCATGCCCATATTGAATAAAAGTGCTCAGTTCATAAGCGGCACCACACCCAGGAATAAACACTGAATGGCCTACATGAAGTGAATTGTCGAGATAGTCCTTGAGTTCTTGAGGTGTCGATTGGGCATCCCAAGGCATAGTGCCTCGGATAAACAAATCATCCCAGAATTGTGTGTTAATCATTGGTGCCTGTTTCATTTACCCGCTCCCTGATTGCGGTAGTAAAAAATAAAGGGATACGCAGCGCAATGTGGTATCCCTTTTCTAGCCTTTTGTCTGACGTTGTTAGTTTTTTATGACAACCACTTTCTACTGCACTTATGCCACCAATGAGTTAACTGCGAAGATCATTGATTAACGGCTGCTCCGCTTGGTTCGGTACAAACTGGACATTGCCTTTCAGTTTAGTGACAGACTGGAGTGTTGCTTGAATGTCCTCTGCTGATACATGCACATCATGACAACAGAAAGTAATGGCATCGTTGAAGCCATCGCGCTCAATTTTCAATGAGCCTTTAATATCGTGGCGACGACAGACTTCTTGGATCTGATGCGGATAAACAAATAGCCCTTTTACTTTCACCGCGGAGTCTGCTCGTCCCATCCAGCCCTTAATTCGTGCATTCGTGCGTGAAGAATCAGAACTTGTCTCTAGGTATGCCGATAAATCTCCCGTTGCGTAGCGAATCAGCGGGAACTTCTCATCGAGCGACGTTACAACGACTTCACCGACTTCTCCCGGTTGTACAGGAACACCATCAGGATCAACGATTTCAACAATAATATCCTCGGCAATCACTAATCCTTGTTCACCAGACACTTGATAAGCAATCAAGCCAAGCTCTGCACTTGCGTAGGCTTGAAAGACTGCAATGCCTTTTTCCTCAAACATCTGTTGCATGTCTGCTGTAACCGCTTCACCAGAGACCAGAGCTTTCTCAAAGCTAGGCAGCTCATCGTATTTCTCTTGGTACTTTTGTAGCAACGTCAGCAAATAGGAAGGTGTACCAGTGTAACCATTAGGTTGAAGCTGTTTAATTGCCTCTATTTGCGCTTCGGTATTGCCTACCCCAGCCGGAAATACCGAACAGCCACAAGCCCTTGCGCCACCATCCATAATAAATCCGCCAGGAGAGAAATGGTAAGAGAGCGTGTTATGCACTAAATCACCCGCACAGAACCCAGCAGCGTGAAACGCGCGCCCCATACGCCAGAAATCGGCCTCATTCGTTTGAGCCTCATATAAAGGCCCAGGAGACTGAAAAACACGTGCCATTTGACCAATGGCAACGCTATTTAAGCCACCAAACGGCGGTTTAAGTTGCTGCTGATTAGGTACATTGAACTTACGTGTAATCGGGAACTGAGCAAGCCCTTCACGATTGTTTGCCAATGTAGGCTCTAACTCAGAAAAATGCGCCGCGTAATGTTCGCTATTGGCTTTCGAATTTTCAATCAGTGCTGGCAAACGTTGAAACAGCGACTCTTCTCGCGCCTGTAGAGACAACGATTCTTTCGCATCAAATAGTTCGTTCATCCTTGCTCCTTACAACCAACGCTTACGACGTTTGTAAGATTTCAGATTCTTAAAGCTCTTGCGATCTTCATCGCCTCCGCCAAGGTAGAATTCTTTTACGTCTTCATTGTTTAACAGTTCGTGCTTGCTGCCATCTAGTACGATTTTGCCTGATTCCATGATGTAACCGTAATCGGCCGCTTGAAGAGCGAAGTTGGCATTCTGTTCAACCAAAAGCATGGTAATACCTTGCTCTTTGTTGATCTTGTTAATAATGCTGAATACTTCTTTAACTAGCAGTGGAGAAAGCCCCATAGACGGTTCGTCCAACAAAATCATCTTCGGTCGAGCCATTAAAGCTCGGCCAATCGCTAACATTTGTTGCTCACCGCCAGACAAATAGCCCGCCAGGCCAGTGCGCTCTTTGAGTCGCGGGAAATAGTCAAACACCATTTCGATGTCTTGTTCAACTTCGTTGTCAGTGCGTGTATAAGCGCCTAAGCGAAGATTTTCTATTACCGTCATATCTTCAACAATTCGGCGACCTTCCATAACTTGGAAGATGCCCGAACGGACGATCTCTTCCGGGCTTTTGTTGTCTATGCGCTCGCCCATGAAGTTGATTTCGCCGCGCGTTACTTCACCATCTTCGGTTTTCAATAGACCAGAAATGGCTTTCAACGTTGTGGATTTACCCGCACCGTTGGCCCCCAGTAAGGTCACAATCTGCCCTTTTGGAACTTCTAAACTCACACCGCGAAGCACTAGTATTACTTCGTCGTAAACGACTTCAATGTTGTTCACTGAAAGCAGTATTTCTGCCGGTTCGATATTCGTTGCTAATTCAGCCATCAAACTACTCCTTGCTAGGGTGAGAGTGTTCTCTCACCCATCTTTATTTTCAGTAGGCTTTGTTATTAATAAGTCGTAAATTAGTAACCTAGCCAATCGTCACGACGTGACAATGTCACCTGAGATACTTTCTTAATATCAACTGCGCCGCCATCGTTGTTGCCCATAAAGACGTTCACGGTTGTTGTGCCTCGGTGATCTTCCGGTTTCCAGTTCGCAGGGACACAAACACCTTCTAAGCCTTGTGGTACCCAGTTGTCATGGACATACATGCCCTTCTTGATGTTTTCACCTGTGATACCACCGTTGTCTTTCGCCCACTCCATCGCTTCTTTCATATAGAACGCAGAACAAATACCGCGAATGTAATGGTGAGTTCTGAATTCGCCCGGCTCTGATTCAGACTGCTTAGAAATCTCACGAACCAGCTTCATGCCTTCGTTATCGTCTCCCCAAAACGCCGTCATACCTGGGAAAACGTAATCTTTAAGGCCATCGCCTGCTGCTTCAAGCACTGGCTTGTCGCCGCCCCAAATGTTTGCCATGTACTGGAACTCTGTCCCAACCGTGTTACAAGACTTCACTAGTGAGATAACCGAGCTACCGATATTGGCAATGTAACCGTAGTTGGTGCCTGACTCTTTCAGCGACAAACATTGCGCTTTAAAGTCCCCTGGTTTTAGTGACACAACGACTGGGTTTTGCACATCAAAACCAAGCTCTTTGGCGTACTCTGCACACGCTTCTTTTGGCGCATTCGGGAATGGATGGTTATCGCCAATGTGCGTAAATTTCGGCGCACCTTGATTGCCCTTAGATTCCCAATCTTCTTTCGCCCACTTAACTAGCGCACGGCACGCATCTGAGTACGACGCACCATAAAAGAAATTATAAGGCGCTGGTTTCGCGGTTTTTGGGTTTTTGCCAGTTGGGTCAGTTAAGTGACCAGAGTAAGAAGCAGAGAACACCGGCACTTTGTCTTTGGTAACAAACGAAATAAGCGCTTCGGTATCCGCCGTACCCCAACCTTGCAGCGCAACCATGTCTTTACGCGCAACCCAACGTTTATAGTTAGAAATCGCCACTGGTACTTTGTACGCCATGTCTACTGTTTCAAATTCGAGCTCGGTACCGTTAATGCCACCGTTTTGGTTAATCCAACGCAATGCGTCTCGCACGCCAGAACCATAAGGCTTGCTCACATAGGCAGTTGGTCCAGAAAAGTCGACTAATTGCCCGACAAACACAGAATCTTTTGCCCAAGTTGCGGTAGTAAACAGTGCAGATGACAGCACCAACGTTGTCGCTAAATGTCCTTTGTTCATAACTCGTTGTCCTTGTTATTGAGGTATATTCCACTTAATTCCACGTTAATATGAGAACGGATAGTGTTTCCAATATGCTCGAATCTGTTGCCAGCGATGCGATAATCCTTGAGGTTCGAAAATAAGGAACAACATGATGACTAAACCAATCGCCATCTCTTTGAAGTAAGCCAGACCATCAGTGAAAGCGGTGGTATCACCAAACGCTGAAAGCCCCGTTACGCCAAACTCCAAAACTTCAGGCAGCAATACGATAAATATCGTCCCCATCAATGTGCCTTTGACTGAACCCAAGCCACCAATGATGATCATTGCCAAGAACTGGATAGACATCATGATGGTGAAGCCTTCTGCTGATACAAACCCTAGATAATGTCCGTAGAGTGCCCCCCCGATGCCTGCATAGAATGCACACACTCCAAATGAGAGCAGACGATACTTGGTTAGGTTGATGCCCATGATCTCTGCTGATAGATAGTGATCTCGTACTGAGACAAACGCGCGACCGTCACGAGAACGGATTAAGTTTGATGCCCACATATACATGAAGATCAGCGCAAACAGAGCGATGTAGAAGAAGCTTTCGTCAGTCGTAAACTCAAAGCCAAACAAATTAATTGGGTTCGCGCTAGCACCGTATGAGCCGCCACTGAACCAATCTGCGCGAGCAAAGAAGTCCTCTAGAATAAACTGCGCCGCCAACGTTGCGATAGCTAGGTATAAACCTTTAATTCGAGCTGCTGGCAGACCAAACAGCATCCCCACAATCATGGTTAAGTAACCCGCGAGCGGAATCGCAAACACGACTGGAATGTTAAACTGGTTATTTAGCCAAGCCGATGCAAAGGCGCCAAAGCCAAAGAACGCACCGTGACCTAGCGAGATTTGTCCGGTAAAACCAACCAAAATGTTTAAGCCCAATGCCGCGATACCGAGGTATGCAATCTGAATAAACAGGTTTAGGAAGTAAATATCCAAGACCAGCGGTGCTGCCAGCATGGCGATGACACCTGCAATCGCAAGGCTTCTGATGGTTTTGGTTTCAAAAATTGGCGTATCGCTTTTGTATGTGGTTCGAAAATCCCCACATGGGCGCATGCTAAGTTGAGCCATGTTATTTCTCCTTAAATACGCTCAATATCTTTGGTACCAAACAGGCCATATGGCTTGAAGGCAAGAATGATTAACAGCACATAGAATGGTGCGATGTTGTACAGGTTACCCACTTGCAGGTATTGGCTATCAAAAAACTCAGCCAAGTTTTCTAGCACCCCGATGGTAATACCACCGACAATTGCGCCGACTACCGAGTCTAAGCCACCTAAAATAACGGCTGGGAAAACTTTGATACCAATAATGGATAGCGCGTCAGATACGCCGTTAACGATACCGATAACAATCCCTGCTGTTGCAGATACCATTGCCGAAATGGCCCAACTGATGGCGAACACTTTCTTGATGGAAATGCCAAGACTCTGGGCTACTTGCTGGTTGAATGCCGTTGCGCGCATTGCCAGACCCATTTTGCTGAATTTGAAGAACCAGTAGAACGCGCCCATGATGAGCATTGAGAAGATCAAGCTCAGAATGTAAGCAAACTCAACATTCAAACCTCCGATATTCACCACGTTAGTTTCGAACACTTGCGGGTACGACACAGCAGAGACACCGAATATCCACTTCATCAGCGCTTGGAAAAACATCGATAGACCAATGGTCACCATGATCACAGAGATAATCGGTTCACCAATCAACGGTCTGAGCACAATGGTTTGCACGGCGATACCAAAAATCATCATGAACGCGAGCGTGAGTAAAAAGCCTATAAAAAACGGTAACTGTAGGTGTACCAATGCCGCCCAACATACCCATGCGCCAATCAACAAGAACTCACCCTGAGCAAAGTTGACCACCTGGGTCGATTTGTAAATCAATACAAAGCACATGGCGACAACGCCATACAACATGCCAACGATCACGCCATTAATGACGAGTTGCAGTAATAAATCCGTATTCACTATGCGATCCTCCGTTGTTCGCTATCCACTAGTGTTGGCTCATGCTCAATAAGCGTTTCAATAACTAGCGACGTTTGAATGCGTGTTTTGGTGCCATCTTGATAAGTGATCACCGTATCGACATCGACTTTTGGATCGTCGCTGTAGATGGTTTCGATGATGTCTCCGTATTTCTCTGCAACCACACCACGGCGTACTTTACGTGTGCGAGTTAGCTCTCCATCGTCGGCATCCAGCTCTTTGTAAAGTAGAATGAATTTGCTGATCTTCTGTGCATCCGGTAGGGATTCGTTCACTTTTTGAACTTCTTCACGAATCGCTTGGTACACTTCTGGTTGAGCAGATAAGTTGGTGTAGTTGGTAAATGCCAAGCCGCGTTGCTCTGCCCACTTCGCGACGATCGCATAGCGAATACAGATGATGGCAGACAGCCAAGGTCGACCTTTACCTACCACCACGGCTTCTGCAATAAACGGCGAGAACTTGAGTTTGTTTTCGATAAACTGTGGCGAATAACGGTCGCCATGGCTGGTTTCCGACATATCTTTCAGACGATCAATCACCACCAAGTGACCGGAATCTTTAAAATAGCCCGCATCGCCTGTGTGCATCCAACCATCTTGAACATCTTCATCATATGCTGCTTGGTTGTTTAAGTAGCCAGTAAACATGCCTGTACTTTTCGCGATGATTTCACCAACGCCATTGCTGTCCGGGTTGATGACTTTCACTTCTGCATTATCAAACGCAACACCAACGGAATCGTAATCCACATCATCCGCTTGGTGCACGGTGTATGCGCCACACATTTCGGTCTGACCATAAAGCTGCTTAAGTGGCACACCAATAGCTTGTAGGTAACGGAAAGTATCCGGTCCCATCGCCGCACCGCCGGTTGCCGCAGATGTCAGGTTCGAAAACCCTAAACGGTCACGCAGAGCACGCAGAAGAATCCATTCAGCCAACTTAGAGCGTTTGCCCTGCTCCAGCGCTTTGTTGGCTAAGCTCATGCCCAGTTTGTACATCTTTTGCTTAAACGGTGTCGAATCCATCATTCGTGCAGACACGTCTGCCACAATGTTTTCCCACACACGTGGCGCTAACAGCACAAAGTTTGGACCGATTTCACGCAAGTCGGACATCATGGTTTCTTGTTCTTCCACAAAGTTAACGATTTGACGAGAAATCAACGCCTGACCAACCACGTAAACCTGCTCCATAATCCAAGGCAAAGGCAGAACAGAAACATAGTTGTCGCCTGGGGAACGAGGGTCTGCACGCAAGTAAGCCGCACAGTGATCCAAGAACGTGCCACTGTGTAGCTGAGCCAATTTTGGTTTAGAAGTCGTACCCGACGTAGTACAAAGAATTGAAAGATCGCTGCCTTTGGTTTCAACAACCATATTGAGATATTTGTCTGGGTCCGCTTTATCAATCAGCTGACCTTTTTTGTAGACCTGTTCAACATCAATCAATCTTGGATCATCGTATTTACGCATTCCACGAGGATCGCAGTAAATAATGTATTCAACGCTAGGAATTTCATCACCAAGCTCAAGCAGCTTGTCGCATTGCTCTTCATCTTCGGCAATCACGACTTTTGCTTTGGCATAGTTGATAAGGTACGCCACCTCTTCGTGCATAGAATCTTGATAGATGCCCAGCGAGAAACCTTTGATCGCATGTGCCGCTAACTCGCCCCATACCCATTCCGGGCGGTTATCACCTAACAAACCAACGACATCTTGCTCACCAATACCCAAATCTCGTAGTGCCAGTGCCATCCACTTGACGCGGTTTTCATAATCCTTCCAAGTGAACTCTCGCCATATACCAAACTCCTTTTCACGCATTGCGACTTGTTCGGGCCAGTTCTTGGCATTGTGTTGCAACACTTTTGGAAAGGTATCTAAGCGGGTTATATCTGCCCAATCATTATGTTGCTGTGCCATTATGCACTCTCCTCTAATGTCGGTAACTCTTCGCCTAAGTACGCTTGTTTCACATGTGGGTTGGCCATCACTTCTTCAGGCTCACCCGTAGCAATGTGTTTACCGAAATCCAAAACCAAAACGCGATTAGAGATGTCCATGACCACGCCCATGTCGTGCTCAATCATGATGATCGTGATATCTAATTCTTCATTCAGATCCATGATGTAACGTGCCATGTCTTCCTTTTCTTCCAAGTTCATACCTGCCATTGGTTCATCAAGCAGCAGTAACTTAGGTTTTAAGGCAATGGCACGAGCAAGCTCTACACGCTTACGTAAGCCGTAAGATAGGGTGCCTGCAGTCGCTTTTCGGATGTGCTGGATTTCTAGAAAATCGATCACGTCTTCCACATATTTGCGGTGCGCCATCTCTTCTTTCTGCGCATTGGAGAACCAATAGAGTGGCCCCGTGACGAAGTTGTTTTTTAGTAGGTGGTGTCGGCCAACCATGATGTTGTCCAGTACCGACATGTGAGAAAAGAGCGCTAAGTTTTGGAAGGTTCTTCCCAACCCTAACTCAGCTCGTTGGCTAGGTGTCCGTTTAGTTACATCATCTCCAGCGAAGATTACAGAGCCTTTGTTTGGTGTGTATCGACCAGAGATGCAATTGAGCATTGAGGTTTTACCTGCACCGTTTGGACCAATGATTGAAAAAATTTCCTTTTCATTCACATGGAAGCTCACGTCAGTTAAAGCTTTCACCCCACCAAAAGCCAATGAAATATCGTTTACCTGCAACAGAGGCGATTCCGATACCATAGTTGATCTCCCTTTCGTTATTTTAAGTGCGTTCCATTGAGCACTATTTGATCAAACCTAACTTTGATACTGGTAACCGCTTTTACACCTATGCATCAACTTTGTATTCAGTTTACGTAAACGTCAATTTAAAATCAGAATAGTGCCTGAAAGATTAAGTTGCAATCGAGTTCATCGAGAAAGATTTGAACTAACGCAAACTTTAAGTAAATAAATTGTTAATAAAAATTATTCTCAAACGCTTACATATTTGGATAGTTCGGACCACCACCACCTTCTGGCGGAGTCCAGGTAATATTTTGACTTGGATCTTTGATGTCGCAGGTCTTACAGTGGATACAGTTGGCCGCATTTATTTGCAGCTCTGGCTGCTGCTCCCCCTGTACGATTTCATACACGCCAGCCGGACAATAGCGCTGTGCTGGCTCTGCATATAATTCAAGGTTCTGCTCAATAGGGATCCGCTGGTTCGCCAAACGTAAGTGGCATGGTTGATCTTCCTCATGGAAGATATTGGATAGATAAACAGAAGAGAGGCGATCGAAACTTAACACGCCATCAGGCTTCGGATAGACAATTTCATTGCTATTTTCCGCCAATAACAGAGACTGATGATCAGGCTTATCACAGCGGATATGCCACTTAGCTTTACCTTTTAACACGTTATGTTCTAGCAGCGCTATGCCACCGCCCAGCCACGATCCAAAGCGGTGAATGCCACTTGAGAAGTTACGTGCTTGATAAAGCTCTTCATACAGCCAAGACTGTTTGAAGTGTTTTTGATAGTCAGCGGTAATCACCTGATTATCAAGGGCTTCAACGACAGCTTCGGCGGCAAGCATGCCAGATTTCATTGCGGTGTGCGTGCCTTTGATTTTGGCTCCATTTAGTGTTCCAGCATCGCATCCAATTAATAAACCACCAGCAAATTGCTGAGTGGGAAGCGAATGAAAGCCACCCTTAGTGATCGCCCTTGCACCATAACTAATTCGTTTACCATTTTTGAGGTATTGCTCAATCATCGGGTGATGTTTAAAACGCTGAAATTCATCGAATGGACTCAAGTACGGATTCTTATAGTTCAAGTCAACAATCAACCCGACGGCAACTTGGTTTCCCTCTAAATGGTAGAGGTAGCTGCCACCTGTGGCTTCGTTTGATAACGGCCAGCCTAATCCGTGCACTACTAAACCTTGCTGATGCTGCTCTGATGGGATTTCCCACAGCTCTTTAAAACCGATAGCGTAATGTTGAGGAGTTTTCTCTTCAGCAAGATTAAATCGGTTAATCAACTGCTTACCAATATGCCCCCGTGCGCCTTCAGCAAATAAAGTAAACTTCGCTCGCAGTTCAATACCAGGTTCGAAATTTCCTTTTTGTTCACCATTTTTATCTAATCCCATATCGCCCGTGATCACGCCACAAACACGACTATCTTCATCGATGATCGCTTGACTGGCGGTAAAACCTGGGTAGACCTCCACCCCCAAGTTCTCAGCCTGCAACGCCATCCATCGGCATAGACTGCCCAGACTTATGATGTAATTACCTTTGTTATGTAACGTATTAGGCACCGCCCAAGAAGGCAGTTCATGACCATTGATGTCATTGCCTAGATAGTAGGTTTTATCTTGGTTTACTTTGGTATTGAGCGGAGCGCCTTTCTCTTCCCAGTCGGGAAAAAGCTCATCCAAACTCCGCGTTTCAAACACCGCACCCGATAAAATATGCGCTCCAACTTCAGAACCTTTTTCTACCACGCAAACAGAGAGGTCTTGTTTTTTTTCTGCTGCTAATTGTTTGATTCGGCATGCCGCAGACAAACCTGCGGGACCAGCGCCTACAATCAGAACATCAAATTCCATGCAGTCTCTTTCCATGATTGCATTCCTTTTTCTTTGCATGTTGCCAACTTGTTAATCAACAATATATTTAAAGTTGACGCAAACGTAAAGGTAAATTAACATCATTTTAAAGACGTCATCACATCGTCTTCACTGTAAACACATAGTCTTCACTGTAAAAGGAATCTAACGTGAAAATACTAGTGCCAATCAAAAGGGTCATTGATCCCTACGTTAAAGTTCGCGTGAAAGCGGACCATAGCGATGTTGAAACCAATAACGTCAAGATGACGATTAATCCATTTTGCGAAATAGCCGTTGAAGAAGCCGTACGACTAAAGGAGCAAGGTATTGCAGATGAAGTCATCGTTGTCAGTGCTGGCGGTAGCCAGTGTCAGGAGCAACTACGTACCGCGCTTGCATTAGGCGCCGATCGCGCTATTCATGTCGATACTGAAGACAAAATAGAGCCATTAGTTGTTGCTAAGCTGCTCAAAGCTCTAGTTGAGCAAGAACAAGCACAGCTTGTGATTACGGGTAAACAATCCATTGATACGGACAACAACCAAGTGGCTCAGATGCTGGCCGCCCTACTTGACTGGCCTCAAGCAACTTTCGCTTCCGACGTGAAGATTGAAGATCAAAAAGTTCAGGTCGTGAGAGAAGTGGACGGCGGCTTGATGACGGTCGCGATGAACTTACCTGCGGTGATCAGTACTGACTTACGCCTGAATGAACCGCGTTTTGCCTCTTTGCCTAATATCATGAAAGCTAAGCGCAAGCCGTTAGATACCATCACACCTGACAGTCTGGGTGTTGAAGTGGTATTTAGCCAAACCATTCAAGAAATCACACCGCCAGCGCAAAGAAAAGGTGGCATCAAGGTTGAATCTGTCTCAGAGCTTCTCGATAAGCTGCGTAACGAAGCGAAGGTGATTTCATGAAGAACTTAATCATAGCAGAGCATGACAATAACCAATTGCATGCGGACACACTCAAAGTGGTTAATGCAGCAAAACAAGTCAGCCAAGACAATGTTTTGATCGTAGTGGGCCACCAGTGTGAAGAAGTCGCTCAGCAAGCTTGTCGCGTTGATGGTATATCAAACGTAATTTGTGTCGATGATGAGCAACTTAAGCATCAATTTGCCGAGAGTATCGCACCTATTGTAGTGAGTATTGCTGAAGGTTTTGACGCAATCTGGGCTAGCTCATCATCAAAAGGGAAAGACCTTGCACCTCGAGTAGCAGCGAAGTTCGGCGTTGGGCAAATTTCCGATATTGTCCAAGTTATCGATGAAAACACTTTTATCCGCCCTATTTACGCAGGAAACGCATTTGCCAAAGTGACCACCAGCGACAAGGTTCGCGTCATCACCGTGCGCGCGTCTGCGTTTGAGCCGGTTACTTGTCACAACCAAGCTGATATTAAGCATCAGCAGGTCACTATCTCAGCTCCAATGGTTGAATTGGTTTCTGTCGATAAAACCGTGTCAGAACGTCCTGAATTAAGCGCGGCAGAGGTGGTTGTGTCAGGTGGACGCGGGGTCGGTAGCAAAGAGAACTTCGCGTTGATCGAACAAGTAGCCGATAAACTAGGTGCTGCCATTGGCGCTTCTCGCGCGGCGGTTGATGCCGGGTTTGTTGCCAACGACTTACAAGTGGGTCAAACCGGTAAAATCGTTGCACCTAAGCTTTATATAGCGGTTGGGATTTCCGGTGCCATCCAGCATCTTGCAGGAATGAAGGAATCCAAAGTGATTGTCGCGATCAACAAAGATCCAGAATCTCCTATCTTTGAAGTTGCCGACTATGGATTGGTTGGTGATTTATTTGAGGTACTACCTCAGCTTGCCGAACAACTTTAAACGATCAGATAAGGGGCGAACACTGCTATGTTCGCCCCTTTATTTTGTTTTTGGTCATATTCAAAAGAATTGAAATTAGAGGGACCTATGCCAAATTCTGCACCTATTTGGTCACCATCTGCTGAGCGCGTCAGCAATAGCAACTTATTACGGTTCATCGAAAAGGTTAATAAAGACAAAGCCGAAGGTACCGTAATCAACAATTACACGTCTCTACACCAGTGGTCCATTGAGCACAATGATGAATTTTGGCGACATACTTGGCAGTTTTGCAACGTAATCGGAGATATAGGTTCGCAAGTCAAGAGCCTTGGCAGTCCCAAATGGACACCAACAGGTTCTAATCATCATCATGTAAATAGAGACACAGTATGGTTTGCTGACGCCACGCTGAACTACGCAGAGAACCTCCTATCTCAGGCTGAACAATCACCAGAGCGTGAGTTTATTGTTTTTAGCAATGAAAGCGGTGAACACCGACAACTCACCGGTAAACAGTTGCTTGAACAAGTTTCTGCCATTCAACAATGGCTACTCAATTGTGGTGTCGGTAAAGGCGATGTCGTTGCGGGTTATTTGCCCTACCTTCCTGAAACCGTTATTGCCATGCTGGCCACCACCAGTCTTGGTGCCATTTGGACTTCAACCTCTCCTGATTTTGGTATCGATAGCGTCGTAGAGCGTTTTGGTCAGGTCAAACCGAAAGTTCTTTTTTGCTGTGATGGCTACCAGTTCGGAGGCAAAGCTTTCGATATGACGAACAAGAACACCACTCTTAGTAGTAAGTTAAGCAGTGCCTCCGAAGAGACTACTATTAGCGTATGCCAAATCGAATATTTACAAAACGCTGAGAGTGCTAGCACTTCTGAGTTTGTTTCTTGGTCCGATATTACTCACCACTTTTCTCCACAATCAATTCAATATCAACCAACGCTGTTTAATGACCCGTTATTCATTTTGTATTCTTCTGGTACAACAGGTCAACCTAAGTGTATTGTCCATTCCGCAGGCGGTACCTTGCTCAATCACCTCAAAGAACATCAACTGCATTGCGACATCAAATCGCAAGACAAGGTTTTCTACTACACAACATGTGGTTGGATGATGTGGAACTGGCATGTTTCCGCTCTTGCGAGTGGTGCAGCCTTAGTGATTTACGACGGTAGTCCGGTTTACCCTGATCACTCCGTCTTATGGCAATTAGCAGAAGAACATAGCGTGTCGCTGTTTGGTACTTCAGCGAAATACTTAGAAGCACTGGAACAGGCAAACTGCTCTCCAAAACTAGAACATAACCTGAAGTCACTCAAAACTCTTTGCTCAACTGGTTCGGTGCTTTACCCAGAACAATTTAGTTATGTCTATCAGCACATCAAGCAGGACTTGCATCTCGCTTCTATCGCTGGCGGCACGGATATTTGCGGATGCTTTGTACTGGGAAACCCTATCTCACCAGTTTACAAAGGTGAATGCCAAGGCGCAGGGCTGGGAATCGACGTGCGTGTTTTGGACGACGAGGGAAAAACCATTACACAGCAACGCGGCGAACTAACTTGCAATAACTCACTACCTAACTTCCCTATTGGCTTCTGGCACGACAACGGCGAACGCTATCACAACGCTTATTGGAGCAAGTTTACCGATATCTGGCACCATGGCGACGATGTGATGCAAACCGAACATGGCGGCTTCATTTTTTATGGCCGTAGTGACGCAACCTTAAATCCAGGCGGCGTACGCATCGGTACCGCTGAAATCTATCAGCAAGTGAACGCGTTACCCGAGGTTGAAGACTCCATCGCTGTCGGCAAGTTAAACCAGCAGTCTGAAGAAATCTGGTTACTAGTAAAACTCGCTCACAACGTCGAGTTAACCCAACAACTCACCGATTCAATTCGCCAAACATTGAAAACAAAATGTTCACCGCGCCATGTCCCACGACAAATTTTTGCCATCAGTGATATTCCTAAAACGCGCTCAGGCAAATTGGTTGAGCTAGCAGTGAAACAATTGGTAAACGGACAAGCTGTAAAAAACATTGGTGCTATTGCTAACCCAGAAGTGCTGGAAGAAATTAAAACGCTTTTCAACATAGAAAGTGGCGCCACTGTCAATTAGAGACTCAACAAGTCTTCCAACAATACAGACGGGTATAACCTAACTGTATTTTTAGCTCGCTCGATAACTCCTCCCCACTTTCGTGGAAACTGCGCGAAATATGCTTCATGTACACAAAAAAGGTGAGATAATTATATCTCACCTTTGAGCCATATGAGCTGGAGCATTAGTTGGGGGTTAAGCTTTTATCAGTTGGCTCATATCTTCGCGAACTTGTGGCACCGTTAAACCAACGATGATTTGAAGGCTCTCTTTATTTCTAACAATATTCACCGCTCCGTGCTGTGTGAAAAATGCGTTCTCCTTTACAAGAGAGACATCTTTAACTTTAACACGCAGACGCGTCGCGCAATTAGTTAACAAGTCAATGTTTTCTTTTCCACCCAAACCTTCAATAAAGGCACTAGCTTGTGACGGACTTGCGCTACTGTTATGGACCGCTTTCGCTTCTTTGTAGTCAGCTTTGGAATACAACTTACTATCTGCACCTTCACGTCCCGGAGTAAGTATGTTGTATTTTAAAATAAGCGCGCGAAACGTAACAAAGTAAACACCAGTAAACATGAGACCAATAATAATCTGAATCACGTATGTTCCTGCATGGTTACCAGCCAAAGGCAACCAGTTTTGGAAAATGAAGTCTATCAAGCCAGTCTGAAAGTTACCGGAAACACCAAACATAAAGGCGATCGTTGCCATTGTCGCAGATAACAACGCATGCAAAGCAAACAGCGCAGGTGCGATAAATAAGAATGTAAACTCTATTGGTTCGGTGATCCCTGTAAGAATTGCTGTGATTGCGGCTCCGAGCACTAACCCCATCACCATCTTTTTATTTTCTTTTTTCGCAACTGAATAGAGTGCTAGTGCGATACCCGTACAACCAAACACTTTACCCATTCCCGTCAACATCAAACCTCCCTGAGGAAATTGTGTCGTTAAACTTTCCGAGCTCTGGGCGAATGTCTGTATATTTTGAATCCAATAGGCAACCGTTCCGCCATCGACTGCAACTGGCCCATAAAAAACGGGACCATATACGAAATGATGTAACCCCGTTGGTATCATGATTCGCTCTAAAAACGTAAATAGCCATACCCCTAACGATCCAGCAGAAACCAAAAATGATTGCAGATTATTAATACCATGCTGAATACTTGGCCAAGTCAAACAAGTTAGAATTGCCATCACGACCATAATTGGGAAGCTAATGATCACAACCAATGGCGTTCCGCCAAATACAGCCGCCCAATCCGGTAGCTTTTTATCAAAGAATCGGTTGTGAACCCAAACAGAGAGACTTGCAATTAAAATGGCACCTAGCAAGTTGGTATCAAGCGTTAGAATGCCACCAACTTCAGTCAAACCTCGCTCACCTTCCGTATAGTTAACGCCCAGTTCTGGTCCCCAAAATTGAAGGATTCCACCAATAACGTAGTTAAACGTAATGTAGGAAACGAGTGTTGCAAGTACAGCGCGACCAGATGCTTTTTTAGCTAAAGCGATAGGTAACCCAACGGCAAAAATAAGTGCCATATTTTTAAATACAGCGAGAGATGCCTGTAAAATGATCGTCGAGACTTTAACCCAAGCACTCCCCTCTAGTGCCCAAGGAAACACTTCTTGATTTAACAGCACAACAGAGAAACCCAATAACATGCCCGCTGCTGGAAATAATAGAACGGGAACAAACATCGCGGCCCCGAACCTTTGAATAATGTCTTTCATATAAACCTCTTGTTTCATTCACGGAGCCTACAAGTAGGCCCCGAACGTCCAGTTGTTATTGAAAAAATTGAGGAAGGTAGGCTTTATTTTCTTCTAGTAATTGTTTTGTTATTTCTTTAGCTTTTGGCACATTAACCACGGTACGGTTAAGTGTGAGTGCATTAATCAGCTTTTGCTGACTTCCTTCGTACCAAGCATCCACGACTAATTTCTCGTAACCAAGTTGGCTCTCAATCATGGCTTTTTGGAAGGTTGGGATTTTTCCTACAGTAAAAGCTTTCGGTCCATCACTAGTTAGCGCAGCTGGAACTTCTACCATGGCGTCATTTTG
This sequence comes from Vibrio sp. 1069, assembly GCF_033340555.1. Classification (NCBI taxonomy): domain Bacteria; kingdom Pseudomonadati; phylum Pseudomonadota; class Gammaproteobacteria; order Vibrionales; family Vibrionaceae; genus Vibrio; species Vibrio sp. 1069. Next base: position 77,735 of record NZ_JAWOWP010000002.1, on the reverse strand, counting down.
TAAATTTGTAATAGCACCATTATTCGGTACGATGACGAGATACACATCGCTCAAGTTGTAGGCAAGCGAAGCCGCGACTCTCACCATGTATCGACCATGGATATCGGCATGCAGTGTTTCGTGCTTCGTGGTGCCCGCTTCAATTATTCTTGCGTTCAATTCGAACACTCGTTTCTCACGGCCGTTAATTACCTGCCTTGCGCGAGTATTATTGATATCCTCTTTCGCCACCATTTTTTCAGGGTACAAATAGTATTGAAGATACGTATTCGGCAAAAACTCTGGATTATCAGCAAGCATTGTTCTCATGTTTTTGAATGTGGCTTGCCACGATGGGTCATCCGCTATTTCCGCATCAACCGCACTGATCCCTTCTTTTAGGATGATATTTTTAATTTTATCCGTTAAGTCTTCACCCTGTTTGTTACGAATTTTGGTAAACCAGCCATAGTGATTAAGCCCAAAATATTCAGGAACAAAGTCCCAAATTTCACACCCTAACAATTGCGCATAGCTGACCATAATCGCTGCTGGCATATCACAAATATTTAGAATTCGCTTATCATGCGGAAATTCACGATTTAAAGCTTCAGCGACAATTGCCGCTGGGTTGGTGTAATTAAGAATCCACGCATCTGGACACGTTTGTCGGATCTCGTTCACTAGCTGGATCATATCGCCGATAGAGCGAAGTCCATATGCCATTCCTCCCGCGCCACATGTCTCTTGCCCAACACAAGAGTTGGATAGCGGGATTTGTTCATCGCGCTCGCGCATGGCCAACCCACCAGTGCGGATCTGTATAAAGAAAAAGTCCGAATCTGCGAATGCGACAGATTTATCCGTTGTATAAACAAACTCTTCAACTTCTGGATAGTGTTCTCGCAATAGAATTTCAGTAGCTAATGCATTCGACTCTTGGCGTTTCTCATCTATGTCGTAAAACACGACTTTTGCGAGTGGAAAGTTATCTTTTTCGGCAATAAGGCTGTTCATCATACCAAGTGTGTATGTACTGCCAGCACCAACAATCGTTAATTTTTGACGTTTCATTTCGCTACCTCAAATGTTCACCCTGAAATGTATAAAATAAGTATCAATACTTTTATGATACATTTAAAGTGTAAGCACAAAGATACGAGATAAAAATCACACAAAGATCCTAAGGAAAAGTATTAACTACATCTCAGATCACATTCTTGCTATCATGATCCAAGACTTAGCGAGGTATTATGAAACCCAAATACATAGACATTGCGGAACGATTAGAAAAAAAGATCAAAGATGGGGAACTACAACCTAAATCGATGCTTCCAAAAGAGAGTGATTTGCAAGAAGAGTTTTCCGTAAGCCGCGTAACCATCAGAAAAAGCTTACAAATTCTGGTCGACAATAATTTAATTAGTCGGACAAGAGGTAGTGGAACTTATGTAAACGATCTAAAAGCCCAACATGATGCCTTACATTTGCTGGGTTTTATCGAGGAAGTCAGTAAACAGGGGAAAACGCCTAGCTCTCAAGTCATAAAGTTCGAACTTAAAAAACCGAATGAACAGGTTGCTAAGCAGTTAAATCTCTCGCCCAATGATGATACATATGAAATACATAGACTCAGATGTATTAATGATGAGCCTGAAATTTACGAAGTCACTCATATGCCAGCAGTGTTATTTCCAGACTTGAGCATAGCCATAATGAATGGTTCTAAATATGAGTACATTGAAAATAGCAAAGGATTGAAAATTGCAAAAAGCAGTCAGTCTGTCAAACCGTATTTGTTAGATGCAGAGACGGCCTCATACCTGAATGAATCAGAAGCTTCCCCTATTCTAAAAGTTGAGTCCACTGGTTACCTAGAAGATGGTCGTGCATTTGAATATACCGTCAATTACTTCCGACTTCATCAATACAGCTTCGAGTTTATTTCAACTAGGACGTAGTACTATTCGACGCTAATGGTTAATCATTGCGCCAAATCTTATATCCGACCTCTCGCATTGCTCTGCCGAGCAGGTGGGAGGCGACTGGCGCAGTGAGAACGATAAACAACATCGTACCGATAACCCGAGAGATCACGGTAACTTCAGGGAGTGAGAAAGCGACCGCTAATAACAAGCAGCTCACTCCGACAGTTCCAGCTTTGGTCGCTGCATGCATTCGGGTATACAAATCAGGAAGCCTCAGGACACCTAGACTTGCAACCAAGGTCAACAATGTTCCTAAGCATAAAAATAGTCCAATCAACACGTCCATTATTCTTTCTCCTTTCTTTTAACGATCAAACGTGCAAATGCGATCGTGCCGAGAAATGCGACCAAACCTAATGTAATGGCGATGTCTAACAGAGCGTCCTCACCGCTGTCTAAGGTATAAACCGTAATAAATCCGATAGTGATAAATGAAATCAGATCTAACGCCACAACTCGATCAGCTAGCGTTGGTCCTAGAATTAAACGAGCAAAAGCCATAACAAAGCTGAGTAGTAGCCCAGAATAGGCAAAAGTGACCGTTATTTGCAGCCAACTATCCACGCGTCACCTCCAAAATTCGATGCTCTAACCCATCTTTAATTCCGCGAATAACCTCTTCATGTTCAGGTGCAAACATGGCATGAACGATAAGATACTTTTTATCAGCCGTAACATCCAAACTAAGCGTGCCCGGTGTTAAAGAAACCATGTTCGCCAGTAATGTGATTTCTAGATCAGAATCGACCTCCAGAGGGACATAAACGATATCAGGCTGACTCAAATGAGTAGGTGTCACGACGTCCCACACCACTTTCGCAACCGATATAACCATTTCATAAGCGAAGTACATCAATAACTTCAATGCAGATGCAAAACGTTGAAAATAGCTCGTTTTCAATCCAAATGGTTGACTCAACCTTAAAGCAAAAAAACCGACCGTAAATCCGACAACAAAATTCAGACTCGAATAGCTGCCATTAAGCATCATCCACGCTAACGCTAAGAAAAAATTGAGGAATAGATAGATCATGTATTTCCTCCTAACACCACTCTGATGTATTCAGTCGGATTTAACAGTTGTTCTGCAGCTTGAACGGAAAATTGATAAAAAGGCTCCGCCACTAAGCCAATGATTAGCGTCAACGTTGTCAATACAATAATTGGAACGCAGTACAACCAATGTACTTTGGCCTGCAGAGTCTGTTCTGGCTTCTCTCTAAATGGCTTTTTCCAAAATGCCTCACTCCAAATTTTCGTCATCGAGTAGACAGTAAGCAACCCCACCAATAACGCGGTACCTGCTAACCAGTAATACTCAGCCTGTATGCTCGACTTGATGACCAATAGCTTTCCCCAGAAACCCGATAGCGGTGGAAAACCGGCCAGAGAAAACGCAGGGACAAGAAACAAGAACGCCAACCAAGGCATAGCTTTGTATACCCCACCCAAATGTTCAAGTTGACTAGAGCCATATTTGCGCTCGATGAATCCACCTATTAAGAACAAATTCGCTTTTACAATGATGTGATGAACAATGTAGAAAATGGCACCGGCTAAAGCTAAGGGAGTGTAAATAGCCAACCCCATGATCATATAGCCTATTTGGCTAATAATATGAAAAGAAAGAATTTTCTTAATGTCGAATTGGCTAGCCGCTCCTAAAACGCCCGTTAACATGGTTAGCCCTGCGACCCAAATTAACGTCGGTTGCCAGCCACTCTCGGCGAGCGGAAATACTAAGGTGAAGACTCTTATCAACGCGTATACACCGACTTTAGTAAGCAACGCGGCAAACAGTGCCACCACACCACTTGGCAACGTGTGATAAGAAGCGGGCAACCAAGCAAATAAAGGAAAGAGTGCCGCTTTAATAGAGAAGGCAAACAAAAACAGCGCGGACAGCATCATGTTGATGCTCAATTCATTTTCCCCTACTTTGGTGTAGAGATCGGCCAGGTTCAAGGTGCCCGTTGCGCCATACAACAAGCCGATAGCAAGCAAAAATACCAGCGTCGAAATCAGGTTCAACATCACGTACTTTACTGCACCATCAACTTGAGTTTTCGTTGCATCTAACACCATTAAACCAAATGATGAAATGAGCATGACCTCAAACCAAACGTACAGATTAAAAATATCTCCAGTCAGGAAAGCGCCATAAACGCCAGCAAGCAACATGTGCATTAACGCATGGTAATTGCTATAGGAGGGCTTTCGGTGAAGGTCCGCCATCGCGTAGAAAACACATATCGCACCAATCACCGCCGTTATCATCACCATAGCAACGCTGAGGTAATCTGCGACAAACACGATACCAAATGGCGCACTCCACTGACCAAAAGCAACGGCTTGAATACCATTACTTATGATGTTTTCTGTGAGAAAGCCCGCAACGAAAAGGTTCGAAATCGCACTTACACCGCTCAACCACTCAACACTTTTTGTTGAGCGACGGACGAAGAAGATAGTCAACGCCGTACTCAGCGAGAGAACAACCGGTAACGTAAGCAAAATCGAACTCATTGACCCTCCTCAGAACGTTGCATTTCATCGACGTTTGCAGTTCCAGTGTCTTTATAAGCTCGATAGAACAGCATTAAAGCAAAAATAAGTAGTCCAAAACCGATGACTATCGCAGTTAAGATAAGCGCTTGAGGTAAAGGATTTGCCGCGCTATCTAGTGGTAAAAGAGCATTATCGCCAATCAATGGCGGCTCTCCGGGCGTCAGCCTTCCAGCGGTAAAAATAGCAAGGTTAACCGCACTACTGAGTAACATGATGCCGAACAAAAGGCGCAAGATATGCTTTTCAAGCATTAAATAAACACCTGCTGCGACAAATACTCCAACGACAACACTCCAAACTACTTCCATCACTCTAGCTCCTCATTAATACGAAGCAGCATACCCATCACGCCACCTATAACGGCAAGGTAAACACCAACATCAAAAACCAATGGCGTCCCTAGTGGTATCACGTCTTTCCACCACAGTCCGGTCAAAAACGGTTTATCAAACGCAAAGCTCAAAGCACCAGAAACTAAGCTCAATGCGATGCCAGATAACGCAATGAGAAACGGTTTGAAATACAACCTAGAACGAACGTATTTCGGTGATTCCGCGAACATGAGAAGTGATAAACCAATAACGGCAATCAACGCACCAATAAAGCCACCACCCGGTTCGTTATGACCACGTAACAACAGATACACTGAAAATACGAGCATGAGTGCCGAAACGATGTGTGCCGTGGTTGCAAAAATTAATGATTGGATACGATTTTGTTTTTTCGCTCTTGTCTTAAGCAAACTCACTGCCGCAATCCCAGCAATAACAACGACGACAACTTCTCCCAATGTATCAAATGCGCGAAAGTCGACCAGAATAACGTTAACAATGTTTCGCCCATGTCCACCCGGGACACTGTTTTCTGCAAAGAAATCTGACACCGAAGAGTCCATCGGCTGAGACGTGATTCCTAACAAAAGTAAAGTAACCGAAACACCTATCACACCTGCTATGCAAATATTCGCTACTTTACGTCTTATTGAATGCTTGGGCACGGTGGTTAGACGTGGCATATGACGCATTAACAATGCAAGAAAGACCACCATTAATGTTTCCACTAACAGTAAAGTCTTCGCAACGTCCGGGGCGCTATAAATCATAAAAACAAGCGTGGTCATGAAGCCAATCATACCAAGCGCAGAAATCGCAAGAAGTCTTGCGTGGGACAACGTACATACGAGCGCAGCACCAATCAACAATAAGGCAATACCAATCTCATAGAAAGTGACACTTGAAAGTTCGCCAACCAAAGGCAGAGGAATAAGCGCTACCTGACTCAGTAACGCAACGGCAAGTACCGTGAAAAATAATAGGACATAGCGACTCAATTTCTTTTGCTGTAACCGCGCCGTTTGCCACTTCGCCACTGTCATCATGCCATCTAATAGTCGTTCAAAAATATTCTCCGCTTTGGGGACGAATAGATGGAACCGCTGAAAAAATGCAGACACAGCTGGATAAACACGGTACACCACATACCCCAACGCTAACGTAATAACGCTTAACACTAACGGTACATTCACGCCATGCCATAGTGATGTCTCTTTAAGAGCTGCTGTGGGCAGAATGTCAGCAGAGCCCGGAAAAATAATATTGCGATCTAACCAATTTAAACCGAATAACGGGACCAGGAGACTGCCAAGTGCCAGGAGCAAAGGCGAGATCCACATGGCTTTTTTTGTCTCAACTGGCTTAGTTTCAATCGGCACGAGATCACGGCGAGCAAAGAATGGTCTCGCAATAAGCATAATGGTTAGCGCGACCATCAGTATATTCACGATTAATAGTACAAAGGCGATCCAATTATTGAGCTCTACTGCGGACTTATACATGTATTCTTTGCTCAAAAAGCCTAACAACGGCGGGAACCCCGCTTTAGACAATGCAGCCAAACTCCCCGCAACCATGCTGATGACGAGAGCTGACTTCAGACCGTACAATTGATCAATATCTCGTGTTCCTGTCGCTTTGTCGATATTACCCACCACCATAAACAGCGCAGCTTTATAGAAAGAGTGAGCGAGAATAAACATCAATACCGCACTAACGGCCAAATCTGTGCCCATACCTAGTAATAATGTTAATTTACCCAAAGCAACATTCGTGCTGTAGGCTAGCATCAGCTTCAAGTCAGCTTGTTTTAATGCGACAAATGTGCACCAAATGGCCGTGATACTCCCAGTGATGACTAAAGCATAAAACCAGATCTCGCTGTGGGCATAAACTGGCGATAAACGTGCTAATAGGTAAATGCCTGCCTTTACCATTGTTGCCGAGTGTAAATACGCACTGACCGGAGTGGGAGCTGCCATCGCGTTAGGTAGCCAAAAATGAAACGGGAATTGCGCAGATTTAGTAAATGCACCGAGTAGTATGAGCACTAGAGATGGGATAAACCATTCATGCTGCGCAATAGTTCCTGCCTGCTCGATAATGGTATTTAGCTCATAACTCCCTGCCATTGCTCCCAGCAAGATAAGACCCGCTAGCAACGCTAGTCCACCAGCACCGGTAACAATCAGCGACTGCAAGGCGTTTTTCCGAGACGTTTTATTTTCGTGATTAAACCCGATCAGTAAGTAAGAAGTGATGGTGGTGAGTTCCCAGAAAACAAATAACAACAGAATGTTATCGCTCATCACAATCCCTAGCATGGCAAGCATGAATAGGGTTAGATACAAATGAAAGGAAAACCGGCTATCACTTTCTCGTAAATAAGCCAAAGCGTAGATTTGAATCAGTGCGCCAATCCCACTGATCAGTCCCGCAAAAAGAAATGAAAGACCATCTAATCTAAAGCTAAGGTTGATATCGAGGCTTGGTATCCATTCCGCATTCCAGCTCACGCCTGCAGGAGTATAGATATAGAAGAGAAAAGAGAAGATTAAAACTGGCAGCGCAGGGAAAATCAGTAAGACCAACTGATTATCTAGGTTTTTCGGCAGGTTTTCTTTACCCGTTATGTTATTCAACATCGCAGCCCATTCGTTATTATAAGAAGGTATGCGCTAATCGGCGCAAATGACAAACTCCACTGTATTGTTTTAGCCCAAGCGCTTCAAAAACGATCATGAAACCAAGGGAAAAGTAGCAAACAGTAATCACTGAGTGCTACTTAGAGGAACGCCGATACAAACCGCTATTTGCTGTCTGCTACGGCATAAGAACGTAGGTCACTACTTACATATTCTTGGCTGAATGTATATGGATTATCGTCATCAGCTAACTCGAATGCATCGTAGGTGCAGTCACCGATATCATTTCTCGGACAAACATAAACATTCGAACGTTCTATCATTTCTGTGTGGCATTTCGGGCATAGGTTTTTCATGTCACTCTCCTCTGATAACTTATTGATACATTGATAATTCCATGTTCTAGAGATCCATCTCCCTCCTTTACCTAAAACATCACTTAAACCCAACTTTGTTACACCCCAATTACTGAATCGGTGAGACAAAACCATCGGGCTTAAGAGCGACCAAACTACAGTTAATCGATTGCAAAATATTTTCAGCCGTATTACCAATGACATAACCAGATATACCAGTCCTCGCTAAGGTACCCATGACCAACACGTCTACCTCAATACTTTCTACGTAATCTGGAATCTTTTCGTCGGGTTTTCCATGCAGGTGGTGAATCACAATTTCACCTGTAATCCCAGACTCCTCCAACAGCTGTTGCAGAGCTTGTTTATGATCGGCTTTTGCCTTATCGAGTTCATGTTTCAACTCAGCATCATCGACTTGAATCCAAGCGTTACCATTAAGGTAGTTTTCTAAGTAATACTCCCAGCAAGAAATCACGTGTAAACGACTATCGCAGGTGTCGGCTATCGAACGCGATAATTCGAGTAAACGCACGGCTAATGAGTGCTGTTCATCGCTTGCCGTTAATGGGTCGATAGCCACAGCAACACGGCGTTTATCTCTTGGCTTATCAATTGGTCGGTGCAACCAAAGCGGACAAGGGCATTTTCGTAACAGAGTCATATCAATAGCTTTGAAACCCTCAGCACCTTCACCGAGCGGTTCAGCTTCTTTGATGATGAGATCTTTGTTATCAGCTAATGCTTCTTGAATAATACAGACAGCGGGCTTTTCACTGCTTTTCACAGTAAGAGGAAATGCGAGATCCTCTTCAGAGAGTCCCAGCTTCTGTCTGTATTCGTGAATACTTTGTTTGAGGGAGTCTTGCAGCGATTGCTCATAACTTTGCTGATACTGGATCATGTCTGTTGGGAAATCAGGACACGCTATTAGCCCTGAGACAGGCACTTTGTTGCTAGATGCAATCCTCATCGCTTGTTCGAGGGCGTCACTATGGCCTGGCAATCCTTGTGTTGCAAAAAGTATGTTTGCGAATCGTTTCATACACACCTCCTTGTTTGGTTAAATGTTAACCACCCACAAAGTATAATACCTAACGGATAATTGTAACGGCTTGTGACGTTGATGAAATCAATTCTCATTAAGAGACGGATATTGCTTCATTTTGTTTTACGTCACACTCTCCTTTCTTCACAACTATCGCCTTCGACCTAAATAAATTCCGCTACCTAAAGTTGAGACCAAATAAAAACCCAAATTACTCAAAGTTTTTTCTCACCTTGAGTAACTTGGGTATAAGCAATAACACACTTAGTGTCCGGATTTAAATGGATGACCTAAATTTTCACGCAACTTAGTTTAAAGATGCCATCTCAATCACGAATCGATATGCAAAGTTTTACGGCTTTAGTGACCTAAAATCGCCGTAACTCAATGTTAAGGTTGTTGTTTTGTCGGTGCCAAAGCAATTTCACGAACACATACACCTTGCGGTTGCTGATAAGCAAACAGCACTGCGCGTGCGATGTCATCTGCGGCCAACACACCGCCCATATCCACCTTCCAGGCGTCATAACCATCTTTAATATCTTGAGACGTTGTATGTGAAAGTAATTCCGTTTCCACTGCACCAGGTGCAATCGTCGTAACGCGAACATTCGATGACGCAACTTCTTCACGTACGTTTTCAGAAATAGCATGAACCGCAAATTTGGTACCGCAATAAGCAGCATGATCAGGGAATGTTTTCTTGCCCGCGATAGAGCTGATGTTAATGATCGTACCACTGTTACGTGCTTTCATAGGTGCTAGGACGGACTGCATGCCATTGAGCAAACCAATTACGTTCACATCAAACATGCGCTTCCACTCCGATGCTTCCTGAGTATCTATCTGACCTAGAAGCATAACGCCTGCGTTATTTACAAGTGCATCTACCGGACCATACAACGCTTCTGCTTTCTCAATTGCCGCTTCAAAAGAAGCTTTATCGGTCACATCTACCTTTTCACAAAGCGTATTTGGTAAGTTTAATGCTTCTAAACGTTCTACACGTCTTGCTAACAAAAGAAGAGCATGGCCCTGTTCGCTGAAATGACGTGCAATCGCTTCACCAATGCCTGAACTAGCGCCTGTAATAACAATTAACTTTTTCATTTTGAATCCTTAATAGAACGGTTTACCTCAATGGCGATAAGTTTAAGAAAACTTTGTTTGTTGATATATACCGACCTAGTTGAAACACTGTTGTTATACTGCAACAATACTTTTTTGAATTATGAAGAAGTCATCATGCAAACACACATCAACCTTGCGGATATTCGCTCCTTCGTCCTAATCGCTCAACTAGGAAACTTCACGAAAGCAGCAGAGCAACTTGGCGTTTCTCGCTCACACGTTTCACGTCAAATAACAAATCTGGAGCAACAGATTGGTGTCACTTTGCTACAAAGGACCACTCGAACACTGAACCTCACCGAAGCAGGCAAGGCTCTGTATAAACAGTGTGAAACTGCCCTTCACAATATTGATCAAGCTGTTATGGCAGTGGTTGATGATGTAGAAGACTTAAGAGGTGACATTCGTATCAACTGTGTGGGGGGCTATTTAGGAGAAGACGTTGTCGCAGATATCGTTGCTCAGTTTCTAATCCAACACCCACAAGTGAGCATTAACTTAGATTTTAGTAGCCATCGTGTCGATTTAATCGCGGATGAATTCGATATCGCTTTTCGAATGGGAAAGTTAGACGACTCCAACTTTATCGCTCGCAAACTGATCGATGTGGAAATGGGGACATACGCAAGCCCAAACTATTTAGAAACATATGGCTATCCTTCACATCCAAAGGACTTAGAAAAACACGTTTGTTTGACAGGTAGTGTGACACGGTGGGCATTTGAGAACACGAATACAAAGCAGTCAACGGAACACCAGATACGTGGACAGTTACGATGTAAGAGTGGCAGAGTAATGATAAAAGCAGCCTTGGCGGGAAATGGCATCATCCGTGTGCCAACACTTTATTGCCAACAAGAACTCCAGACAGGCAAGCTAAAAGAAGTGTTTACCGACTGGAGCATTCCGAGTGTGGAATTTTCACTCCTTTATCATCACGACCGACATCAACCAAAACGCATCCGAGCCTTTGTTGATTTTACCACGCAATACTTTCGCAAACTGCAGAGTAAAGACAAGTAACCTGCATGTTGGTACCTGTCTATGTATGTTTTATAGGCTGAGCCTGCGAACCTGGGGTTTGTTCTAGAAAGAGTGTGAGCATTTTGACGCTTAAGGCTTGGTTTTCATAAACGTCAGAGGTGTTTGTCCAGTTTGCTTTTTGAAAAATGCAATAAAAGCACTGTCTGACGAAAACTCCAGCCAATCGGCAGCTGCGCTGACTGGCATGCCCGTTGATAACAATTCAACTGCCTTTAAAAGCCTCCACTGTTGCCGCCAATCTTGATAATTCATTCCCGTTTCCGACTTAAATAATCGTGTTACCGTCTTGGTGCTTGCCCCAACTTTGCTTGCAAGAGCAGTAAGCGAAGGAGCTAGAAATGAAGGTTCAACCAACTCTCGACGAAACGTTGTTAAGCGCCGATGCGATGGCAAAGGCAACTGAAACGAATAACGTTTCGCAGCATAAAACTCCTCCCAAAAAAGCGCCGTCGTATTTACCATCTCGCTGCTAGGCTTATCCCACTCCCAAAATGACATTTTATCAATAAGAGCTTGGAGTAAATTATTCACTTCTATCATCGTGATCTTACTCGGACAGGCAAACTCCTCACAATCAAAATACAAAGATCGGTACGCCACCACATTCGTCATTAGTGCGCGATGCGGCGTATTAGGTGGGATCCAAACCGCCTTTGTCGGTGGCAAAATACAAATCGAGTCTTCCAGAGCAAAACTCATACAACCTTGAGGTGCGTACAATAACTGCCCTTTCTTGTGCATATGCATACCTGAGTCGTGCTTGCCAATATCCGCAGCAATTCCCACTACACAAGTAGAAATTTTGTCTGCATCAAATTGTGTTTTTTCGTTAATAAGCGCCATTTTGTCCGAATGTTGATGTATTTGGTTTTTATGTTGTTATTAGATCAATCATAGCCTCATTTATACTGCCCGCCAACTTCATTAACGATGGGTAACAATATGAATACTAAGCCCTCTTTATGGCTCATGCTGGTTATGTTGATGTTTCCGCAAATTGTAGAAACTATTTATAGCCCAGCGCTGAGCTCAATCGCTCTTTCATTTGATGTAAACCACGCACAAGCAGCCCAAACATTGTCGATTTACTTCCTAGCTTTTGCCATTGGCGTTGTAGTTTGGGGAGTTCTCGCAGATAAACTGGGAAGAAGGCCCACCATGCTTATTGGGCTCTTTATCTATGGTTGCGCATCTTTACTCGCAACTCAAACCGAAAGCTTTGCTGTTGTCATGACCGCGCGAGCCCTAAGCGCATTTGGTATCGCGGTAGGATCCGTTGTCACACAGACCATGCTTCGTGACGCGTTTGACGGTCAAGAACTGAGTAAAGTCTTTAGCTTAATGGGGATGGGTATATCAATCAGCCCGGTAGTTGGCATGCTATTAGGCGGGCAGCTTACAGCGCTTGGTGGATACCGTTATGTGTTTTTTGCCTTGTTTTTAATCGCGTTAGTATTGCTCGCTTATAACGTTATTAAGCTTCCTGAAACACAGAAGGAACAGACACCAGTACGGTTGCATCAACTTAGCTGGAAAATGGTAAGAGACGCGCGAATTTGGCGCTCAGGATTACTGGTTGCTTTGTATAACATTGCTCTATTTTCTTATTACCAGCTTGGCGCATTTACTTTCTCGGTACTTGGGTATAACTCCGAACAATTTGGATACAGTGGCATGGTACTGGGGTTAGGCACTCTGCTTGGGAGTTGTTTAAACAAATCCCTAGTGTCTAAAAATGTTCGAAAAAGCCAACTACTTTGGCTCTCAGCAGTATTGCTTAGTTTGGGATCAGTCGGTGTGTTGATTCTGAGCCAATCAATCTGGTTTGTTGCTCCAATGGTGTTAGTCGTCATGTCTTATGGGATTGCGATACCCAATATACTCAGTGACGCACTCGTTGATTATAAACAACAGGTAGGTAGCGCAGGCGCTTTATTTGGGCTCATGTACTACATCATGATCGGGACGGGATTAGCGATGGCTGGAACAGCACAAAACTTAGGTGTCGTTCTATTAGCATGTAGCTGTTTAGCGATTTTATTAGCGTTTTCTAAAAGGCAAGTTCATACCAACTTGTGACCAGATACTACGCATTGCTTGCCTAATCTTCCGAAGATTGGTCTACATCTTTTCTAACGGTTAACTAAAACGTAAATAAAAAGCGCCTGTCGGCGCTTTAATTATCCATAGATCTTATTGCCATGTTGGCTCGCCAAACTCTTCACAACGTTGCTTGTCGTAATTTTCAATGCGCCCGCGTTTACCTACAAACTGAACCTGAACAACCATTCCAGCTTCAACATATTCACTGAAATAATCGCAAGAAACACGAAAACTAGTATCGCGTATAACAATTGGTACCCATTCATAGCCGCCGCTGCGTGGTAAGTAAGACTTGAAGGTAATGACCCCGTCATCTGAAACGTTGATTTCTTCATCATATTCATTCAACTTATAAAAACGTTGTCCATCAAACTCTGTCTTTGCTTTTTCAATTATTTCCTTCGTTGCTGTCGATTGCATCGGCGTATTTGAGACCAGTTGACACCCAACAACAGATGTCAATACGGACAAAGCCAAAGCGAGTTTAGTTATTTTATTCATTTACCTAACCACTGTTGAATTATTCAACACTTACCATTTTAAAAGGAGGGAGACCATACTTTATTTTAAAGAAAATAAAAAGCGCCTTTCGGCGCTTTTTATCTGAACATTTCTTATCCAAACGTCTCGAGTAGATTTTCTAGAAAAGCTAACTTTTTATTACAATGAATTTTATTTAGGCTCTCACCGGAATCTATTGCTATTTAACCCCAAGCTTCAAACTCATTAGGCTTTACGTGTTTTATTTTTAATCTAACGTTGGGATCCAGAGCTGTTTCAGTTCCCAATTCACAGTAGTACTCAACAGCATTTTCATCTTCAATCATGTCAACGAAGCTAGCAACGACACTCAACCGTCCACCACCTCTAGTCAATGAAAAGTACGCATTCTTGTTTTCATTTACTTCAAATTTCAAAGGAATGAATTCAGGTTCTTCAAGAGAAATATCTATCCATTTATAGTTATCTAAACTCTTCCCCTTTCGTGGGGCATAAACTGTTTTCAACCCATTTTCGTCAACAACGAAGTACATCGAATTCTCAGCTTGATTAAAGCAAGCTTTCAAACTGCCACCTTTATTTTCTAAATCACACGTAAATATGACAGAATTTTGGTTGCAGCTTGCACTTACAAAATTTGAAAACGACACAATAAATGAAAATCCGACCATCACAATTGATTTATAAATTTCATTAAATTTAAGCATTTCAACTACATTAAAAATAAAAACAATATATTCACTTTATATTAAAATAGTCTTCATCAGGGAATTTTTCGTTGGTTTTGTTAGTACTATACTTTCCATTATATGGATTAATCGTCAGTTCTTCACCATTATTATCAAACTTAAACTGCCTTCCATCAAACTCTCCCTTTATCCTTAAACTTACTCTACCTTCAATAATCTCAACATATTCATATCTTGATGAAAAACTATTCCAGCAAACATCTCGCCTATGTTCGTCATAATTAGCAGAAAAAACTATTGTAGAAGAACAATAATTCTCTTCTCCATTTCTATTCCAATACAAAATCCTATCTTTAGGTATATTCATATTAAAATTATCTCTCTGGAAAATGTAAGACAACACGCCAGTATAATTATTATTAGCGTTTTTTATTATTTTACCATTATCTCTGTCCAATAATGTATGATCGATAATATCAAAACCATAATCGTAAATGTCATAACTAAGGTTCAAACTACCAATCTCTTTTGGAACTTCTTTTTTTTCTGTGTCAAAAATAAAGTATGCTTCGCTATTTATATTACCATTAGTCAAGTCAACCAAATAAAGCTCTTCATTCAATTTAATTAAATCGCTTGTGCCACATGAGTCAAAAAAGCTAAAATCATATGAAGTTCCATTTGCTTTTAGAGAATATTGACAAAAAGGCCCCTCAGCCTCTGTGAATTTTTGCTCTTGCGTAATACTGCTTTCCGCAAAAGAATATGTTGATAAAAAGATTAAACTAAATGTAATCATTTTATTCATTTATCATTAACTCCAGCTTGTGATGTACACTCTTACTTCTTTTATAGTAATTTTTATTGATCATTGAACTATCCTTAAGATAAAACTTACTAAAGTCATAGTTATCGGATATTGAATTACAATTAATCAACTTTGAAAGTTTTAATAAGTTATTTTTTCTCTCTAACAAATGATTGTAACCACCATTTACTGAGATCGTTACACGAAATAGATCATTCTTGGTAGCGAATGGACGAATATCTCCCCAAGCACTACCTTTTACCCAAAACCACCCTGAAGAATCTACTGCCGTGTGTAAATCTTTAGCAACGCTTTCTATCATTTCTTTTGTAAGATCTTTAGTATTCACACCAAAGTATTTAGCATAGTTTTCTATATGTGTTATCTGTAATAAACCACGTCCATGATAGAATGCACCACCTCTGTACTTATTCCATTTCTCTGGATATTTCCCGTTATAATAGTACTCTTCCGTCGTTTTGAAAAAATCACTTTCTTGAAATGCTTGAGACAGAAAGTGGATTTTATTCAAACAATCATCGATTTCATACGTCCTAAACATGTCATTCAAGCTATTTAATAACTCATCTAAAGAAACATTTCTCATACTGTCATAATGAGAGTTCTCAAAAATAGTTTCTTTTCCACCTAAGACTTCAAGTAAAAAACTCTTGGAAATATCACGATTACAGAAACATTTACTTTGGGTGTGATTTCCTACAAAAGGCCAATAATGCCAAAGGCTCTTATCATCGCTTAGTTGCAAATCACCATGTAAATCTTGCATCCATGAAAACTTATCTGCTCTTTCCAGTTCGAATTGCGAGAAAAGATCAAAGCTATCCATCACTTGATCGCGCCATGGGGAGTTACGGTAGTCCTCTATAGTCACAAAACCAGCGGAGCACTTAATATCTAGAGCTTCCTTTGCGGTCTGATGGATTGATTCATAAAGACTTTGTGACGACTCTGTATGCCAATCTGTAGGATGTTTCACAATAAATCGCTCAAAGTGTTTACGCTTACCGTCTAAGTATACTTTGGCATCGCGAGCAGTGAACGAGGAGAAGTCCGTTACTTGATCTTCTGTCACAGATTCAAGTAATTGCTGAATAAACGAATTACTCATATCAACGGCACCGCTACTATCGGCCCCATCGAGAACAACAAGTGGATTTTCTTCCGCATTTTTGGGAGAAATCTGTTTTTTGAAAAATTCGGGCGGCTCCTCAAAAGAGAACATCTCGATATGCACACGATTATCTTCTTTCTTAGTTCCAATTGCATCGTTACTGTACTCATGCAGTCCCATGTAACCGATATCTTCCCCAGCTGAAACCTTTATCCCCTCTCTAAATAGGAGTGGGAGTAAAGAAACCACACTACCGTCCCTAATCATTGCCGCCTTGTCCGACATCCATTTAGGTTCTGAAACTGGTTCTGATAGGACAGCAGAGGAATCTTCTAAAATGTCAAAGTCACTATTGAGACCCGAAGCAAACCAAACAATCTTGTTTAACAGTGCTTTTTCGCTACCACTTGCCGATTTACCATTCTCTACCACACGGCACTTTATCATTTTGTAGGTATTTTTGTCGATCTGGTATGGATGGGTCTCCTTCTCTTCTGCATACAGGTATTCAAGTAATGTTCCTTTAGACATCGACTGTTTTTTTTCACCAGAATTAGTAGGCACATCACTATGTTTGAAAGTGCGTACATTTCTCGCTTCTTGTAAACGGTAACGCGTGGTTATAGATGAATTGGCGCCAATATCTGAAGGTGGCGCAAGGTGCATATAAAGTGTATAGAACTTAAATACATCTTCATTATCTTCGGGGTTTACAGCCTCATGCTCGATAAGCACAAAGTTATTACTATACTTAAACTCTTGCTCTTGGTACGTTGATGTTAGGTAATCAGGATTTATGCGAAATGCCACTATTTTTCCATCAAGCATCGCTTGAATAGGTCTGAGCCCTTTCCCCCACGGTAACATTTTTGATGTTAAGTGAATGCCACTATGCCAACCGTACCCTTGTCCTATTAAATAACGACCGCTCTTAGCTTGATCAAACAATTTCGTAAAATCACTGAGCGTGTAGTAAGCGTCACCTTCTCGTTGCGCTATCGGAAAAACTGCATCCATGATTTAAATGTCCTAGTCAGAAAAGTTATCGTCAAAAGTGACAAATGATGGGCGGTTCAAGTTGTTTGACTTCGTGTACACCACCGCATTAACCCTACCTAAATTAGTAGCAAAGCTAGATTGGCTCGCTATGTTAACGGTACTCCCAAGGGCCATTGCCGATATAGAAATTAGGGTGTCATTTTTGGTTTCGAAAATTTGGCTAATGACGTCAGGAAGTGCTTGTTTGAAGTGGTTAAGTGCTTTTTTATAACCGTTTATACCCTCTTCAACAGAACTCAACGATCTTGCAGAAGCTTGGCTTTGTATGAAATCTAAACGACCGATGATTTCACTGTTTAGCTCATCGATGTATGAACAGATTTGATTGTTTATCAACGTCCATAAAACAAACTGCAAATACTTCACAGTATTCCCAGTCCCTAAAAAGCGAAGCTTCGCTAATAATTCATAGGGAGGATCAAACACATCAGCTTGATATAAGACTCTCAATATATCGCCATTTTCGTGCACTTGCTCCAAGAGCAGTTCAACTAAAGGTTCATATTTCTCTAGCGCAGTAGTATCAGTTTGGATGTGATAAAGTGCCGAAACATAAGCATCAGAAAAATCTTTAGAGTGATTTTGACTAATCGCATAAGGAGACGATATACGGCTTTGCTCTAACACAATATCTTTAAAGTCATCATCACTGAAGGATGGGGACATCAATATGCCCCAGTCATTAGCAACCCCAACACGATCTTCCCAAAATGGCGAGCGGCGACCTGCTACAAACGTACAAAAATCATTCGGATCAGGGTAAGTTTCCGTAACAATATTTTCAGCTAAAGATTGGTTCGGGGTGTAAGAGTCTTGAGTTTCGCTGAGCACTAACCTGCATTCTTTTAGAGCGAGACCATTAACAGATGCTTTTCCGCTAGAATCCAGCACTCCACTCCCAATGACAGCACCTGAAGGTTCGACTAAAGAAAATTGTGCATTAGAGTAAGGGAGCCCATTTGGATATTTGCATTCTATATCCAGCGTATACGTCCCTTCCTGCTCTTCACTCACAGAAACCGATGGGTTTTGTGCGCCGCCAAGACACACAGTGTTGGCTTTGTTCATGGTCATTTGATCGGACAGGCGACATACGCCCTTACCTTCAAATTTAACCGTTGGTGAGGCTGAAATGAATTTTGCTTCAGCTTCTATCGTGCCAGAGGAAACGCCTTTTCTGTCACCGCCCGCATCGCCGGTACTTTTTGAGAACGTACTGCCCTTGATAGCGACACTGTTACCGCCATCCATAGAGACTGTCGTAGTCCCACCAGCAAGGTCTGCTGATTTAGCATTGTTGCCATAAGGGATAGGGACGACTGGCTTGCCGACCTTAGTTAAACAAACATCTGGGAGCGTTGCATTCGCTTCACCACCTGAGCCTTTATGAACTATCGAAAGTCCATTCGCACCAACTGTTACGCCCATAACCAATCCATTTGAATTTTATTGATTGAATGATAAAAGAGATCGCAAACTGCAACCTCTCTAAATGACTAGTGAATTTCACTAAAAGACCAGTGATATTCACAATAAGCCCTAACACTGGCAGAAGATCTCATTTTAGATCTCTGGTTATCTATACATTTCAAGCAGTTGCTGAAATTTTAAGTCTATGACGATGTAGGTTGCCGCATACATAAGCGCAAACGTCATCGCACTAAGACTTAAGATCAGCTTGGGTGAAATTACCCTTTTTAACGGCTTCTTTAGATATTTAGCTTTAAGGTTGATTAAAGAAACTTTTTCTTGTTCTGCTAGGCGGTCATCTCGCACTAATCGATAAATGGTGCTGCCAATTTCCGCTAACTTTTCGTTGCCACGCTCTTCACGGCCGTACTTGCCTTGGAAACCAAGTTGAAGCAATAAATAGAGAAACTCTATAACGTGACGGTATTTGCGAGGGTCGGCTTTTAAGCGGTCGAGAATAACGAAAAACTTGTCACCACCAGATGTTTCGTTGTGGAATTCAGACAGTAAGCTGTTCTGGCTCCAGTGACTATTTGCCCCCCACTCTTGTCGACAAACAGATTCATCAATCGCCGCACACAAGCAGTAACGAATAACAAGAACCGAAGCACGATCGAGCTCCATTTCATTAAGTTTTCGTTCACCTTTTCGAATCTCACGTGCCACTTGTTCACGAAATGGCATCGGGTCATCAAGCCAAGGGATCGAAGACATACAAGACAGACTGGCGATCAACCATGAGAACTGGTCCACTAGCGGGTTAATACCCATGTTGTCGATAGATAGATCTTGTACTGCGATGTTTCTCGACAAGTCAGGCGCTGGCATTACCTCCATTGGTTTGCCAGGCTCTGGTTGGAATAAGACTACGGTGACGTCGGTTTCTGCGTAACTCATAGACGAACGGCCCAAAGTTGCAATGATAAGTTAGCGAAATCGCCCGCAACGTGAATCGCAATCGCAGCAGTGTTCTTCAATGCCATCCACTCTTCGCCCGTTTTATCGAGCTCGAAATAGGTGTAGCCAGCGTGATACGGCAGCGCGCGTGGCACAACTGGCATTGGTTTGATCTCAATCCCAGGCAGTTGAAGGTTAATCAAGTCACGTATGTTATCGATAGAACCGATCTTCGTTTGGCTGACAAACTGGGTATGCAGAACATCCAAGGTCACGTCGGCTTTAACTGCGAGGATAAAGGTTGTCGTATCAATGATCTTATTGTCAGGGATTGCTGCCGTTCTGATGCCATAGTTCTGATCTTTTAAGGTCAGTGGAATTGCTCTTTGCTCAGACATCACGCTCAATGTCATTTTCGCACTGTCTAGGACGCGAGAAAGACAGCTAGTAAGATCACCATGATTGTACTTCGTAAACTCAATAGGTCGGCGTGTCGTTGAGCACAGCGTCGAAAGCTCACCCTCTGCCTGAAGAAGAATTCGATACAAAGACTCAGGATGCACAGCTTCTGTGCTGGCGAAATGCCAAAACAAGGGTTCGTATCGGTTGAGCGCTTGCAATAGCATAAAGTCAGAAACCGATGATACACCTTGTTGATCCACCACCCCTAATCGCTGGACTATCGATTCCGCGCGATGCTTCAACATAGAAGCAAACTCGGTCGCAAATTTACTCAGTACTGTCGACGCATGAATATCGATACAGGTAGGAATGAAACTATCATCTAAGATCACGCTGCCATCAGGCTTCACTTCTGAGATCTTTAAGATCGGAATAGACGTGTAAGCACTCTTATCTTCATGATCGTACATTAAGCAAAAGTTAAGCTTACCGACGACGATATTTGCCATGTCTTCCGAATCATAACAAGCGTCAACCGCTTCTTGAGATTCCATCGTATAGCGCGCACCGTCTTTTTTGGTACCAAATAACTCAGAACGTTCCGATGGTAACGGACAGCACAAATAAACGACTTTATCGGCAATCGAAGGATCTACATCTTTCACTTCAGGCAGCTCAGCAAGCAACGGAAGCTCAAATGGTGTCCGGTCTTGTAAAATACCTTCAGCACGAGTAATACCGATTTTACCCAGTGCTAGTAACTGAGAGTTGATTTCTAAACGTTTAATTCCCCAATGCAAAGGCGATGCATTGGCACTCAGTAGGCTCGATAGTTTACTTTGCGAACGATCGAGTTGTTGAAAATGCTGCGGCTTCATGAACATTCCATCTTGCCAAACAACTGGATTGTATAAAGACATGTTTCTATCCCTTAAAAGTAAACCTGTTCAATGCCGCGAGTGTTATCAGAAATTAACTCACTGCCCTCTAACTTGAGCTTGATGTAGTACTCGCTCTTCTCTTCAATAACTTCCACTTTTCGCCATGACGAACCATCAATATCACGAAAAGCCACTGAAAAACCGACGGCACGAGTGTCAGGGTCTAGCGTTAGCATTTCATGAACTTTTCCACCTGGCTGTATTTGATATTCGTAACGTTTGATGTACTCATCACCCAACGACGCTTTATCGCTCTCAAACAAGGCAAAGAAATCTAAGCTTCGGAACAATACTGGCGAACTTAATTCGTGAAGACGGAGAATAACTGGAGATGACTGGCCCCCATTTCTCACATTGAGTACAGGTGATGCCTCAATAACCAATTCAATCGACGAAGTTTCTGGTGTGATACCCGTGGACTCTTTAAATTGATCCCACATGGAACAACCGGACAACATGGCAAATCCGAGTAATACGGCGATACTACGCATGGTTTCCCTTAATCACTTTGTTATAGTTTTTCTTAATCAGCCCTTTTAAGGATGTTTCATTAAGCAGGCGACGATTATTAGTGTAGAAATCTAGGTATTCGGCCCACAGCTTTGACTTAGTTGAGAACAAAGACTGGCTAGCGACCCTGTTAGCAAATGCTACGGGATCGTTCGTTTCTGACTGTTCTAAAATGAGCTCATTCAGTGCTTTGTTAAACATAACTTGGTGGTCGTTCAGCTCATCGAGCATTTGTTCAACCAGTTCATTTGGAGCCAGTAATTGCTGACTATTCAAAGTAAGCATTAGCTCTGCAATGTTCGAGTTAGCCTCACTCGCACTCTGCTCATCTTTTAACGATTCCACTTCGTGCAACTCTTTCTGTAGGTTATCAATACATAAACGCAAGCAAGTACCCATTTGCTTGAATAACTGCGCCTCGTTTGTCATCAACTCTGGGTTTCGAATACCCAAACCATCAAAAAACGCTTGCGCTATATCTTGAGAGCAAACGGCCGCATCAGTATCGACTTGTGCTTTCGTCGTACTGTTTATCGCGTGCTCTGCCGTAGGTATTTGAAGTTGCTGATTAGTGTTAGGAGAAGGCGTAAAAGATTGGGTCATCTCTTCCCATTTTGACCCTGTGTTAGCCTGTTCTACGACCATCTCAGTAACATTATGCGTACGATGTTGTCTTTGAATCGTGCTATCTGGGGCTACCGTGCCAGGTTGCATCACCTCAGCTGAGGCAATATCGGCTCTATGTGCCTTACCGCTTTCTGGCGCTAATGCATCATTGACTGATGCGTTACTCTTGGTTTCCGCAGCCATCCAGTCTTCAGGGATTAGGCTTGGCTGATCGAATTCGGAATATATGCTGAAACTGTCATCGACCACCTGACGCGTGCTTTCCACGGTTCTAGGTTGTTCAGATTCTGTACGCTCATTATCACGAATTAAGTAATCGTCATCTCGCTGCATCGAAAAGTTAAGGTGAGCAACAGGATCATGACAATCAATGTCATCCTGTTTAGTCTCCATAAACAAATCTTCTAAGGCACCGACTTTTTCTTCCTCTTCGACAACCGCATCTCCTAGACTAACCAGAGGATCGCTAGATACTCGCTCAGGAGCAATATCAGCGGCGATGTCTAGTGTTGAGGTAACGTGCTCAAGAGAAACACCAATCTCATATTGCCCTAAAGAAATGATGTCGCCATCAACTATCGCAACGGGTTGATTTTTTAGTATTTTATTCCCATTTACCATTGTGCCATTAGTTGATACGTCACTTATATAGTAGGTATCTCCATACACGCTGAGCAAACAATGAGTGCCCGATATAAAGCGGTTGTGATCGGCTAAAGACACGCTACAGCTTGGGGAACGACCTATCGAACCACCACTTTCAGGCATTTCAATATGCTTTGCACCGGTGTATTCCTCTGGACACTTTGAGATAAATAAAACTAGCTGATTTGAGTACATTTACGAACCTCAAAAGAGCAAAGAAACTGATAGTTCAAGCCCACCAATTCCATCATTTACAACCGGAAGGATATAAGAGGCCTGCGGGATAATTTGTATATGGGCGTCAGGATTACTGCCTAACTTTATAGCAGTACCAAGGGTCATAACCGCACCTAACTCAAACTGGTCGATGTCTTCAACACTCTCATAACGATAGCCCTCTTGGTCTACTTGCCAGCGATTAGAATATTGCGAGTAACCGACAGACAAGCCCGCACCAACGTATGGCGTGAAAACACTCCAAGAAGTCAACGCATATTGAGGAACAACACGAAGTTCATAGTTCGTCGCTTCTTGATATAAGCCGTTTGCTGGCGCTTCAATATCTTCTGCTAGATAGTTTAGCCCTAACCACCAACGCCAACGGTTATTGTTTTCATCAATAGGACGAGTATGAACCAAGCCGAACCTAAGCGTATCCTGCTCACCACTTTTACCTTCATCGTATTTAATGCTATCGATAGTCAACATACTGGTAGAGAGTCCATATCGCTCCCCTTTTGCCATTGCAACAGAAGAAAATAGACACATGGCTGAAATCAGCCCAATTTGACTTGGTTTTAGCATTTCGTCCCTCTAGGAAAACCGATATTCTACTTAGAGGCGAAAGATATCAATTATATTCTCTTTTTCAATAAGCCTAAAAAAACACCTATAATTTAATACATTTCAACTATCAGGTTGGTTGTTTTACCTACAAACAAAAACTAAAGAACCGACTACAGATTAAGTGACGAGACAGTAAATCTTTCTATTTAAATAGAAGTAACAGAATTTGATTGCTAATTGAACAAAACGTAATCTCCGATAACAATTTAGTTACTTTTTAATCAACGTTCTTATCTTCATATATAAGTTTCTTCTTATAAATAGACTTAACTATTGATATTAATATTATGAACAAAGATCACACTAAAAGTAATTTAATTTCTTTTAATGAATTTTTATTATCTAATCCGCTTATTTTGTCTATAGAATTGCGGCAGATGTGCACTGCTTATAATTTAATATAACAGTAGTGAAATCCTATATAACTTAATACTTCTATATGATCAGTTGGAACTTTCCTTATGTTTTTTACCGACTTCGCTCGAAGACCAATCGATGAAAATAACCCAAGCGGCTCTAATCCTAATGGTTCTGAGGATTTTGACGAAATTAAACGTCAAATAAACAACCTGAATAAAGTCACAGGGAGAGTCTCGTGGAAAACGGTTCAAACACTCTCAAAAAAGATCTTGAGTACCCAAGCGAAAGACCTACGTTGTTGCTGTTACTTTACCGTTGCGTCAACCTATAACGACGGCTTAAGAGGACTTGTTGAAGGGTTAAACTCAATACTTGATGTGTGTGTCGTATATTGGTTCAACGCGTATCCAGAGCATTCAAAGTCAAAGGCACGAATGAGCGCTATTGAATGGATGGTAGAGCATACTGAAAAACGAATTAATAAGCATCGGGCGTTACCAGAAGAGCTTCCATTGATAGAGGCAGCACATCAATTATGCTTGAGGATTGAGGAAGAGCTTCGTCTTCATTACGGTATTGAAGCGCCGTCATTAGGTCGCATTCGCCGTATTTTGAATCAATGGATTGAGCAGATAAAAGAACAACAAATTGCGGCTGAGTTACGCGAGAAAAAACAAGCCAACACTAGCGCTCCTGCAGCAACGCAGAAGGCACCTGAAATTAAAGTGAATGTGTCTCCCTCTCCCGCACCGGTGTCATCACCCAACCTAAATAGCCAAGAGAAAGCATCACCGGCAAAGTCTGGTCGATTTATGATCTACTTCGTTATTGGTTTGATTGTTACTGCGATATGTTCACATTTCATGTACGAGCAACAACGTTATCGAACATTGGAGCAAAAAATTAATCAAGCTTCACTTAATGAACTTGTAAATTTGGTCGCCTCGTTAGATTACGAAAATAAAAAATATGCTCAGTCATTGAAAACGCAGGCCATTAATCGTGTCGATATTATGATGAATAACTGGTTTTTAGACTCGGCAAAAGTAAGTAACGTCAGCGAGCTCGATAGCTTGACCAATGAATTAATCGCAATCTATCCGGATTCGTCTTCTGCACAGCAGCTACGTCAAAACTTTTTGACACAGAGCGCCCATTTAGAAGACCAGTTTATGGATGTTTATAAGCGATTCTCAGACGCAAGAACGGTGTTTGCCAACGTAGCTAGACAGAATGTAGATAAGAACTCTGAAAAGGCGTACGAATACAGTAACTCGTTATTCCCGCTTTTAGGTCGTATTGAATACGCTGAAAAGTATTCACAGCAAAAGGAAATTGACCGCGCAACCCTTTTACTGAACATCTACCTATATAAATTGAGTCAGCTACAAGCTGAAAAAACTGACAATAAATAACAATACAATTAAAGAAGTTTTAGGCTTATGTTCAAACAAAAACTGTTTAAAAATCCAGTGGTGATTTCTACTATATTGATGTTTTTAGTGGTTGCAATTATCACCACTATTTATCTGCTTTTTCTTGACGAAATCGATCAACTTTATCTTTGGCTGACCCTTGGTGCTATCGCCATTGTTTACGTCACTTTTCAATTCACATTATGGTTGAAGAAAAAGAACAACGCTAAAGCTCAACATTTGGAAACCGAGGAAGAAGCACTTTCTATGGTTATCCAGCCTCTTCTTGCTAACTCAGGCAAGAAACCAATTTACCTGATGCTTGGTAATAAAGGGTCAGGGCGACGTCAATTTTTATTTAATTCTAGTGCAATTAAACCGATGGATCGCACTAGAACCGCTAAGAATGACTTTTTTGAATGGTACGAATCTGACAGCGCTGTGTACATCAAACCAGACCAACGCTTAGTGTTCCAGGAAGTATCAAGCAGTGATGCTTCTTTATGGAATACGTTCATTGAAGAAGTTATTCATCATCGACCTCGAAAGCCATTTTCTGGGTGTCTATTCTTCACCGATTTCGAGTTCATGATCGTCTCTGAGCCAGAGCAAAAAGAGTACACCATTTCGTCGTTATTGGCGCGCTTGAGTACCATCAACTCTAAAACGTCTTCAGCATTGCCAATCTATTTGATTATGTCAAAGCTAGACAAGTTAGACGGCTTTAAAGAATACATGCACTTTAGCTCTCTCAAGACACGTGTTGAGTTCCTCTCTATCCCACTAAAAGAAGCCAAAGGTGTATTTGCAGAGTACTACCGCGATAGCTATCGAAATCTAGTGAGAGTGCTTGAAAGTAATGCGCTAGATGCATCCGCTAATTCAACGGACATTGATGAGAAACAAGCAATACTCGCTTTCCCTAAGCAGTTTGAGCTATGTCAGTCTGAAGTCAGCTATGTGCTTGAGCGTCTATGTGATGTTAACAACGGTGTCTATTCACTAGACATCCGTGAGATTTTCTTTAGTTCGAGTCTGCAAGGCGGTCGCAAGTACAATTTACTTGCAAAAAGTTGTAGTAATTACTTCAACTTACCTATTATCGCGTCAGAGCATACTCAGTTAACAGAAACGCCTTATTTCTCTCGCTTTCTGATTGATTCACAAATATTGCCGGAAAGCGACTTTGCGGGCGAAAACAAGACGTATCTTCGTCTAATTCAGAGACAAAGCCGTTTGGCAATACTCGGCTCTATTATCCTGCTTACTGGGGGCAGTTACTTCTTTTTCACGACATTAGACAGTAACTTACATGTGATGAATCAACTCTTGAGTATCGATGACAAATCACAAGTGGAGCAAGATGCAAGATTCGATGAGCTTTTAGCGAAGGCGACGAAAGCAATAGAGCCTTCTTATGGGGCGTGGCTTAAAGGTTCTAAGGCTTTGGATGAAGAGATATTACCACTCAACATTAGCCGTTTGGATCAAAGCACTCGCATCGCTTACGAAGCATTACTTAAGGACGTTGCTCAACAGTTGATACCTCTCATTGAGAAAGGTTACCGTCTACAACTGACACAAAATCAAAACACTTTTACACGCGCTTTACCTCTATTGAAGGGGTATCTAATGCTAAACGATCCAACAAAGCGTGATATCCGTTTTTTGCGTCATCAAACTCTCCAAATGATGAACGACTTGAGCAACCAAAATGACGTCGTCAATCAGGCGATGCGCTATTTGGACGCTTACTTTCGCACACAGTTTGATCCAATTGATATCAATATGGATCTTGTTCGCGCAACACGTCGCTCATTGCTAGCAAATTCGAATGTTGATCTCGTTTATGCAGGCATTTTAAACGAAGCAAATTCGATTGATTTAGGAACCCTAGATCTGCAACGAGCTGTGGGTTTTGAGTTTAGCAATGTGTTCAACACACCAATCGATAGCGAACGCTTGATCGTAGATAAGATCTATACCTCCACTGGTTTTAGCACTTTTTATCGACCACGCGTGGACCTAATGTCACAACAAGTCATCAGTGACAACTGGGTTTTAGGTCTGTCACAACACGTTATTCCTACTAGTGAAGAACAAGAAGCCTTCAAAGAGGAAGTACGTAAAAAATATACTGACGACTACATCAGTAATTGGCGCAATGCGCTGAGTGAACTAAAAGTCCAGAACTATGACAATGTCGGCGATCTAACGAACGCGATAGACTTAATCTCGGGCCCTTCTTCACCAATGACAACCGTACTGAAGCAGGTCTATGCCAACACACAATTTTCACCCGTTGGTGAAAAAAATGCTCTGATTTCAAAGCTAGACCCGAAACTCGTGGCAGCGGCAGACTCCGCATCAGACGCAGTAGAGGAAGTAGTTAAGCCTGATTACTTGTTAATGAAACGTGTTGAACAAGCTTTTCACTTATTAAACCAACTTCAGGTCAGTGAAACACCAAACTCCCCTACTCCTTGGGATGAGACCGTAACAGCGCTAAGCCGTGTTCGCACGTATATGAAAGACATTGCTGATGCACCTGACCCGCAAATGGCGGCGCTAGCGGCAGCTCAGCATCGAATGAACAGCAGTGAAGCTGACCCATTAATAAAACTTAAACAGATTGCCCAAAAATCACCGGAACCCGTTCGTAGCTGGTTGTTAGATGTGGTTCAACAAAGCTGGTCAGTCATGATTAAAGAGTCCGCTAAAGGCATTCAAACCCAATGGTACAGCGAGATTTACACCAAGTTTAAAGAGATAGGGCTAGGACGATACCCATTTGATCTAACAGCGACCGAGGAAATCTCAATTGAAGATTTTGAATTACTGTTTGCTTCAGGTGGCTTGTTAGACACATTTATTCAGAAAAATTTTGCACCGTTCTACGATACCAATTTGTGGACGCCAAAACAGGTGGATGGCGAGACGATGCCAATCTCTCCGGCTCTGTTAGTGCAACTGCGTAACTATAACGTTATTCGAGACACATTAATTAATAAAAGCACTAACCGCGTTCATATTCCGTTTAGTGCAAGAGTACTCGATCTTGATTCTAGTGCGATTAGAGCGAGCTTAAAAATTGCAGATACCAATATAAGTTACTACCACGGTCCAAGCCGCATTCGTGAAATGGCATGGCCACCGCAAAATGGTGACTTCAATATTAGTATCACACTCCAGGATGTAACCGATGAAGGCAGACAGCACGTTTTAAATAAGAGTGGTCAATGGGCGATATACAGATTGCTAGGTGACTCGACCTTGACAAACACTCATAACGGCAGCTTTGTCAGTGACATAAAAGTGTCAGGGAGGGACTTGAGCTTACGCATCACTCCGTTGACACAGAAAAACCCATTCACTCTTGCTGAGCTGTATAACTTTACGCTCCCTGAGTCGATTTAATAACAATATAAAAACAAAATAGGCAGAACACATGATTTCAAACATGACTTTACAAGGTTTAGATAAATTAGATCGAAAAATACTTTCAAGTCTATTGTCGAATGGGCGAGAGTCGATTGCGAATCTATCCCGAAACATTGGTTTGTCTCGAACAGCAGTAGCAGAAAGAATTAATCGTTTAGAAAAGACCGGTATTATCAAAGGCTATACCGCACAGATTCGTGTAGAAAATGAAGGGCGAAAAGCCGCTAGTTATCTACTGATCTCTTGTGAAAAGGGTAAGAAGAATGATGTAACGAATGCACTTAAAGAAATCCCTGAGGTTCGCTTAACGAGCGTTGTTGGTGGCAACTTTGATATTATTGCCCTAATTGAAGCGCCCGACCTGCAGTCTATTCATCATCTTTGTAATGAAATTGAATCATTTAACGGCATTCAAAGGCTTGATACTACCGTTGTACTGCACCAGCCGATCAGTCGTTAAGCGTTTCTGACCTCTTCGAGGAAAACATAAAGGGCCGCTCGTTGAGCGGCTTTCTTATATGCTTCCGATAAGTCGAATTTTGGCGTCTTTATCACCTGGGTTACCAAGCCAGAACGTTTGACCTAGTTGGTTCCCTTCTCCATTACCCAGTTTGTTTTCTGGAATACTGTCTAGGTTAACTGTCAACTTTAGGTCCCACGACATTGGGTCACGCAGAATAAAGCGCATCAAGCCCACCAGCGTCTTATGTAACTCACCATCGTAGGAAAACTGCTTAAACGTTTCAAAATCAATGTTGTCGATACACAAGTTAAACTTGCCGTTCAAATCCGCAATGCTTTGTCCCAAGTGTAAGCTTTGCCCCAATACACAATTGGAACGATTGAGTTTGTTACGCTGGCTTTCAGCGATTTCTACGCGTCTATAAACCCATTCTTCGATTCGCACATTCGGCAGTGAAAAGTAGTGCGAAACAATACCGGAAATAAGCTTAGGTGAACGTGTACGCGTAGATAACTGGTTCACGTAAGACAGAACTTTCGCTCGATCTAACTCCGCGACTTCACAATCTTGCATAACGCTAGAGAGACCAGCCAAATGCAGTATGCGCCCAGAAAACGCATCGCTTGCCCCGCTTTTGTACTGCACGTGATATCGGTATTTCTTCCAAACACGATACAGTAAGCTTGTATAGCGGTTGTGGAAAAAGTCGAAGAAATCCTTCACTGGGTTATCATCGGGATCACGACCGACGAGTTTCTCAGTGTAAGACGCTGGCAGGGGCGAGCTTGAACCATGCAAGCCAAGAAAGTTCGTCTCAATACGTGAATATTGCTTTCCGTTTCTTTCCATATGAGTAATAAAGTCCATATCACTCTTTGGAAAGCACAGGTTTGGCGACACGCTGAACTCAATTCGCTCTTGATGGAAGTATTTGTTCTCGCCCACGGCAACAAAATTTGAGTTTGGCTCCAGCTGGTAGTGTTTCTCTAACAGCAACACCGCTTGGTAGAAACTAAACTCATTCGACTTATCAGAAAGTGTGTTAATCATAGTATCGTCTGCTGCCCGATTAGGCTTGCCCAGTTGTAAACCTCGCCCGTCGCTTCATCGAACACCTCTAGTTCGGTAAAGGAGTTCACACTCGAATACAAACGGATAAATTCATTCAATACCGTGGCCATAAGGAACATATCGCCTTCATTTACGAAGAACTTAGAGTCCGTCACGAGCTTGAATTGGTTACCACGCACAGATACACCACGAAATACGCGATCGATTGGTTTCATCTCTGAAGAAATAATGCCATCAAGTCGATGAATCGACGCGCGGTGGGCTTGTCTATCAACACGAGAATGGAAGTCGTAAGTCGAGAGCAACACTTTCAACACATCGATATTCGCTAAAGACAAGTAGTTAAGCGACATATTGGCAATCAGCTGCCATTGAAGTTCACCATTAACCTGAGGACTTACTGACTGTGTTGGCTTAGTAATGTTTTTAAACGTCGCATACGTTGGCGACTTGTGCGTCGCGTACGTGATATCTCCTACTGACAGGCGCTCCGCTAAGTCCGCGTTACTGCATTGCAGTTTCATCAATACTGTTTCAGTCCCTAAATCCGCGATGTCGCCATTGTGAGTATGGAATGAGATATAGCGCTCTAACCCTCTTCCGCTTACTCGCTCGCCCACTTTGGATTTGTAGAACTCTCGCTTATCACGCTGGTTGATTTGGTGCTCAAACGATTCAAATTCAATCAGTGGTTTTCGGCGACGCTCGTCTTTACTCCAGCTCTCCACTTGCTCAATGGAATAAACCTCGTAATGCTCTTGAGTGTTACTTTGTGGACGCACCTTGTACTCGTTTCGTCGATGCTCTAAACGGATTGGATCGCCGTCTTTTTCAAACAAGTTAACGGCAGGTGTGCAGTGCAACCTTAAGTGTTTATCTTTAAGCACCACCTCTGAAGGCAAAGCACGCTTAAAGTGGAATTTGATTTTGACCGTACTGCGCTGTGGAATGCCTTTTAGCCACTCTAAGCCTTTAATGTCGAAGAACATGAACTTATCTGGCAAAGAGAAGAATTCTTGCAGCAAACGGTAGCCTGCAAAGGAATTTTTGCTGTAAGGCAACAGCGCCTCGTCCTCTTCATGCCCGACTGGCTTAACGTATTCTGGCCCTAAACGATGTTTGTAGCCGCCACCAACATCCAACTCGACGTGATCTAGATAGCGGAACAGCCATAAGAAGACAGTGCGAGTAATATGAATCTCACCATGCAGGTGCAATCGCAGCGTGTCTAAACCTATCCGAGACAGCTCAAGGCCATGCTCCGTCGATAACGTCACATCAATCATCGAGCTGGTGCGGCTATTAGTTTGTTCGATGTTAGTAATCGTAATTGGGTATAGATTGACGTCATAACAAGTACGGAACAAACACTGCGTGCCTTCTACCTGCTCGCTGGCCATTTCCGCACCACGTTTCACCACGGTTTTCTCAGTAACACTTCCGGTATGCGGTTTTAGTTCGCTAATACACAAAGACGGAATCGAACGCATGTAATGTGGCCACAGCAAAGTCATCAGAGATTGCGTTAGCTCAGGAAGTTCATCGTCAATCTTTTCGCGGATGCGTCCGGTCAAAAAAGCAAAACCTTCCAGCAGTCGTTCGACATCTGGATCAAAAGTTCCTTCAGAGAGAAAGTGAGTTAACTTCGGATGATATTTGGCAAACTCACTACCCGACTCGCGTAAATACGTGAGTTCATCTTGAAAGTATTTACTGTTACTCAAGTGGCACCTACTAAACGTTAAATTGGCCGTCGGTTCCCATGTAGACATCGATCGACATTGGGACTTTACCGCCGTTATGGGAAACTTCGCCGCGAATACCAAAGCCGAGTTGTAATGGGTTATGGTGGTCTTCACGGTAGTGAACCTCGACATTCAGCAGTCGGGGCTCAAAGCGTTCTATGGTTGACGTGATGTTTTTTTGAATATGGCGAACGAGGTTCGTGTTGTTAGAAAGTACGTCGTTAAAATCTGGCAGACCATACTCATTGTCGATCATTGCGTTGCCGGAATGCGTATTCAACAAGTCAGCGAGATGCGAGTGAATGGATTCAATCAAATGCTTATGAGACACCACTTTCTCGTAGCAGTTTTTTGGTTCTCCTAGCTCGATCCGCTCTAAAAGACGGTAACCTTTTTCCATATGCGATCCTACGAAAAAAGCAGCCAGTCTTCACTGGCTGCTTGATGGTTTCAGTAATGGGTTATTGGTCTAGCTTACCAACTAGAGACAAGTCGAAGCTTGCGCCCATGTACTTGAAGTGAGGACGTACAGACATCGATACTTTGTACCAGCCTGGATCGCCTTCTACGTCTGATACTTCAACCTTCGCAGCGCGAAGTGGGCGGCGACCACGAACTTCCGCTGGCGGGTTCTCTTGGTCAGAAACGTATTGACGAATCCACTT
This sequence comes from Vibrio sp. 1069, assembly GCF_033340555.1. Classification (NCBI taxonomy): domain Bacteria; kingdom Pseudomonadati; phylum Pseudomonadota; class Gammaproteobacteria; order Vibrionales; family Vibrionaceae; genus Vibrio; species Vibrio sp. 1069. The sequence continues at coordinate 44,854 of NZ_JAWOWP010000002.1, read as the reverse complement.
GTTCAGTTCGATTTCTAGGTCAGAACGCTCTTTCCAAGAACCAATTTGCTCACGCTGTAGCACTTTTATGTAGTGCGCTAAACGGTTGATAATGAACATGTAAGGAAGCTGAGTACCTAGCTTGTAGTTCATCTCGGCTTGTTTGCCTTCCGGCGTGTTCGCAAACACTTTTGGTTTTTGAACAGAGTTTGCAGAGAAGAACGCCGCATTGTCAGAACCTTTACGCATGGTTAGCGCAATGAAACCTTCTTCTGCTAGCTCATACTCACGACGGTCAGAAACCAGGATCTCGGTTGGGATCTTAGTCTCGATTTGACCCATAGCTTCAAAGTTGTAAACCGGTAGATCTTGTACAGTACCACCGCTTTGAGGACCAATAATATTCGGACACCAACGGTACTTAGCAAATGATTCACTGATCTTAGACGCCATCGCGTACGCTGAGTTGCCCCATAGGTAGTTATCATGGCTGTCTGTTACTTGCTCATCGTAGTCAAACGCCTTGATTGGGTTATCTTCAACAGAGTAAGGTGTACGTAGCATAAAGCGAGACGTACATAGACCTAGGTAGCGTGCATCTTCGTGCTCACGCAGACCACGCCATTTCGCGTACTGTGGACCTTCGAATACAGACTTCAGATCTTTTAGGTTTGGCAGCTCTTCGTAGCTGTCTAGGCCAAAGAATTTAGCCGATGCCGACGTTATGAATGGTGCGTGAGACATTGCACCTACGTTAGCCATGTATTCCATCAATTTGATGTCAGGCGACGAAGCTGACATAGCGTAATCACAAATGACGGCGCCAACAGGTTTACCACCGAACTGGCCGTATTCACGTGTGTAGATTTGCTTGTACAGGCCAGACTTCACCACCTCTGGAGCGTCTTCGAAGTCATCAAGAACTTCGTCTTTCTTCGCAGAGATCAGTTCGATTTGAATGTTCTCGCGGAAGTCAGTGTGATCAACCAGGTACTTAAGGCCACGCCACGTTGATTCAATCGCTTGAACTTCTTCGTTATGAAGAATTGCATCAACTTGCTTAGACAATTTTTGGTCGATTTCAGAGATCATCAGATCAACCAGAGATTGGTCGACTTTCTCTGTGTTCGAACTGCTTAGTAGCTCACTGATGAATGCTTCTACGCCGCGTTTTGCAACGTCAAAACCTTCATCACTTGGCTTTAAACGTGTTTCGTTAAGAATGCTATCCAGAAGTGAGCCTGATTCAACTAAGGCTGCTTCTTGTTCTGGCGCTTGTGCTTCTGCAGACATGATATCCCTTACTCTTCTTTCGCGTCTTGGTCGTTGCCAATGCTTAGTTCATCCAACAGTTTCTTTCTCGCTTCTTCATCTTGAAGAACCGATGCGATCTTCTTACGGAACGCAGGAACGTTTCCTAGAGGACCTTTAAGTGCAACCAAGGCTTCGCGAAGCTCAAGTAGGCTGTTTAGTTCAGGTACACTTTTCGCGATCGCTTCAGGAGAGAAGTCCTTCATGTTTTGGAAGGTCAGATCAACACCAATCTGGCCGCCTTCTTCATCAGAAAGACGGTTTTCAACGTTGACTTTAACGTTTGGAGACATGCCCTCTAGCACTTCGTTAAAGTTGTCTTTGTCGATGTTAATTGGAGTACGTTCTTCAATTGGTGTCTCATCTGCACGCGCAGTAAAGTCGCCAACTACCATCATGCTTAGCGGCAGCTCTACGTCTTCTTGCGTATCGCCAGTTGCTGGAACATAACGGATATTAATTCGCTCTTTAGGAGCCACCGAGCCGTCACGTGACATAATTCGTTCCTTATCTAACTCTTTAATTAGTCGTAAATTGCTTTCCACTCTTCATACTTCTCAGGTAGAAGATCCTTGCTTCCAAATAACCGATGGAGTGTTTTTCGAATTAGGTCTTCTAACTGTGACGATAAGTGGGGTTCCCAGCTCGCGAGATTAAACGCTTTTTGTACTTCCCACCCCTTCTCAAGATACGGCAAACACAACGGGTATAATCCAACAGACTGGTAAGCTGCTATCAATTGTAAATACAGCATGAACTGCCCACGTCCCGAGCTATCCAGCTCAAGTTTGTGGGCAAGCTCTGCGGCACATTCCCCTAGATTTTCTAGAGTGATATCCTCCATTGGCAGCGAGTCTTCCTGCGAAATCACAACCGTTTGAACAACAGGTTGAGAAGTCGAAGAAGTAGTATCTTGAGTCGATAACCAGCTCAAGGTCGCTTCATCTGCAAATGGTATAGAATTCTTAAATGAGAGGTGCTCGATGCCCTCTAGCGATTCAACAAAACGCGTCACTTCTTGTTTCACAGCAAGCGCTGCATCATCAAAGCCCAAGTTATTAAGCATCGAATACACGAAGTAATGGCCCGTCAGCCAAAACGGCGCATCCGTTAATGTGCGCTCCAAACGCTTAATGGTGTCGATGTCGCTTTCTTGGTCAGCTTTATCTCGGTATTCCGCTTGTTGATCGGACGACACTGCCAAGCTCAAAGGCGTTTGATTATTTTGGTGGCCGGGTAGACCATCAATGTCATCCCAAGTCAGATGACGATAAATCCGGTAAGCCAGCGGATCACTTGGGTTCGCATGAAGCATGACTTCCGCAACCTTCTTCAAGGTGCGCTTAGAAGCCGTCGGCGAAGAGAAGTCCGTATCGACATCGACTTCTTTTGCTACCGCTTTCTTAACTGGCGCAGGTTTAGGGGCCGGCGGAACCGCCTTCACCGGTGCGGTTTGCACTTCACTCTGCGCTGGCGTTTCTGCGGCGGCAGGCTGCGTAGCTGGTGCAGGCGCCGCTTGTTCGACGTTAACGACTGCTTCATCGCTCTGCTCATCAGCCGCCGCTTGTTGAGATAAAACATTGAGTTGAGTGCGAATCTCAAAGAAATCCGCTTCTGAGTCTTGATAAACCTCGTCGTATTGACGCTGCACTTCTTCAATAGTCGAAATGCAGTTTGATACCAAATCCCATGACTGAGCGCTTTCCGCTAACTTGCTGCTGACCAGTTTAAACTGATGGTTCAACCATTCGACCGCGCCATCTCGACCCCGCTTTCGCGAAGGATACAATTCAACGCCAAAGCGACTTAACGCCTCACTAAGCAGCTTTAGACCTTGTTCAAAGCCTTGCAGACCAAACTCTTCTGTTAGCGCGCGAACGAGGTAACAAATGGCTTTTAAGTCTTTACTGTGGTGCTCTAGAACTTCAGTCGCGTGCGTTTTTACCACGCTCCAATCTACTGTTTCGCCAAACAAGGAACCGAATTTCTTCACTTCGGACTCCATCATTTCGTAGCAAAACTCGTAACGGGCATCGTTTCCCACTGGAGATTCATCAGAAATAGGATTAAGCAGACGATCGATATCAATGTTGGACAAAATTCACGTCTCCTTCAGTCAAGTAATCTCTCAACGCACGCGCTACCGCAATTGCGCCATTTGCTGGCTTAGATAATCGATGGCTCTGCTCAATCGCATCCGACGCCATGCTATCTAGAATTTTCGTGATTTCTGTAAATTTACTTGGTGCATTCCGTTCTAAATCGGCAAGGGATTCATGTAGCTTTTGTTTGTCGTAAACGGATTGCTCCATCACGGTGCTAAACAAAATAAATTCGCTTCTTGCGACGATTAAATCCTTTATTTTTTTGTCTAGTTCTGGCGTATTACCGAAGTAGGCTTTGGCTAATTCGGCTTCTTCAATTGCTTTGGTGTAAAAGTGCGCCTCTGCATATTTATCGATGGAGTCATTAATATTTTCCATCACAGCCTTTGGTAAGATTTGGTTGTAGAAATAGGCTTGTGACTGGTTTAACAACCATGCCTCTTTCATTTCATTTTCTGCGAGCTTAGCTTCACCATCTAAAATTAAGCGAGCAATCTGCTTATCTCGACTGCCAGCTATGGCAGATACTTTCATGGAATCGATAGACGCGACATTTAACCCAGACATCACTTTAGTCAACGCCTCATCCGCATATGGAAACAGAGCACCGTCACGAACAAGGGTTTCTCGCAAGGTGACAAGCTCCTTACGTAATTCGACTAATGCCATTGGTAAGCCATCCGCTAACGATTGATACGACGTTAACTGAGCCTGTTTTTCTTCATATAAATTCGAGAGGCTTAACTGCTGAGCTTGATATGCTGTTCGATAAGCTACTGTCATATCAATACTCTGAGTAGCTTGAGACAATTCTTCTTTGATTTTCCATGGAGGCTGAGCCAAAAAAGAAGCCGTTTCAGAGGGCGTAATAACGTGAGTTACAGTAGTGACACCTCGGGAAAAAATGGCATCCAATTGATCTTTATTCTGTTGATATAAATAACTTCCTGCTGTTGCCAGCACACTCAGCACTAAGCTCGCCTCTAATATTTTAAAGCGACCGTACGCCGTTTTATCATTTGGCTTACAGTGTGTAAGCAGCAAATCCGCGTTACGCAAGCTACTGAAAATTGGTGCGTTAGAATTTGAGCTAATTGATTGCGTATCGATTCGCGCTAACTGTTGAGCAAAAGAAATAGCGGTATAGCCATGCCCTCTTGGTTTGTTAATGACTTCTTTCAGCAATTTCCAAATATGAGCCGGGATCAAAGCCGGACGCTTTCGGTCTTTTAACTGCTTATTCCAAGCATCACCAAATATTGAGCCTAAAAATAGATGTCCAGCGAGCAAAGCGAGAGAGTAAACATCATCTTGCGGTTCCGCGATGCCAGTTTCTATATAAAGAGGGGAAGCGTAGCTCAAGCTTGCTTCTGCGTAAGGTTCTGTCTCTCCAATGTAACGAGCAGCGCCGAAATCAATGAGCTTAACATAATCGCCTTCACTCACTAATACGTTAGATGGTTTAATATCAAGATGGCAGATACCTCTTGTATGCATAAACTCTAGAGCGCCAGCGAGTTGATACACCAACCAAGCGATGTGGTCGTGGCGGAAGCCTTTAGAAGAATGACGCTCCATTTTTTCTGCCAGTGATTCACCTTGGATCCACTCGTACATCAAATATGGGCGTTCGAATTCGTTGCCGATTTTTACAAAGTTAGCAACGCTAGGGTGTTGAGAAAGCTCCAGCCTGCTCGCTTCGTTAATCAACATTTTGCTCGCAAATTCTGGCGAGTCATCATTGATAACTTTGCAACAGATTTGCTTCTCTGGCTGCCCTTTTTTTGCAAGATGGTAAACCGTTGTCTTACCATTTCTAGAAGGAAGCTTGTCTAATACATCAAACTGTGAAAAAAGCACGTACTCAAGCTTCGGCTTATTTTTTTCTGCTAGCCTTTGCTCATTCAGTTTCTTTTTCTCAATAGCTTTAACAACCAACTGATCGATATATCCTTTGGCTGTACTCTGATTATTAGACACTTAGTACTCTTTCATAGAATAAATATTATTAGAGTTGAATAATATTTTCTTGAACGTACTTGTATCAAGGTTGGTATTTAAAACAAACAGTAAGCCTATTATTTTAGTTATTATTACTAACTTATTAGACCTTTTTACTTACGCTTTCACTGCATGAGTTATACGCTTTTTCGTGTTACAAACTTCAACCTAATAATATGAGTATACTTTCATTGCCATTTGATCGATGAGTGCCCACTAACATTGCAGTAATTGGAGAACTCCTTTGTCACCATGAAAGTCGAACATTAACAACGTAGTTGGTTGCTTAAAGTGGTGCTCTCTGACCGCAAAGGCAATTAAAGCGAGAGAAGAACAACTGCCCATTGTGCCCCACAACTCATTGATAAGCTGCGGTTGTTCTGGGTTCGTGAATCGTTCTGCTTTAGCCCCCAGAGCAAAACCGTAATCTTCCGAATGCATGCGCAGGTTCGTCATATCGGAATACACTTCACCAAATGAATCGAGCTTTTTACTCGCACGTTGAACAAGTCGAAACATGCCTCTTCGGTCTGAAGTGTTTAATTCCGTATCAATGTAGCCAAGCTGCGCTTGAGGCTTAAGTTTCAATGTTTCTACGGTGTTTTTTCGACAAAGAATTAAACCCGCCCCACCCTCGCTCGGAATAACGCCCCATGGATTATTGGTACTCATTACCATCGCATCGTCGATGAGTGTTTGCATCGAACTCACCAAGGAATCGACACTGATACACATCATAGCATCATATTTATCCAATGATTTCATGGCCTGGAGAACGAAACTGGGCCCACTGGCATGAACAGCATTCACCACAGAGAGAAATTCAGCATAGTTACTTTCACCAAGCCATTCTTGCACCTTTACTAGTGAAACAGACACAGGCACCGCTATAAGCAAAGGTATTGGTCTCAATGAACGTGGTAACTGTGCTAACAATGAATCAAGCAAGTGGGTGATTAACTCACACGTTTTCTCAAACTGCTCACTTTCTTTGGTGTATTCGATTTTGGCGTAAGTAAAACGCTCGATACCATCATCCCCTACACATTGGTCGAATCTTCCTAAGTCAGCATACGAAACTGCACTAGCAATATCTAAATTCATACCGGTTGGCGTCATCACTTCCATCCCTAGCACGTAACGGCCTGTTGAATTATGCATGCTCGCTTACCTCTTCCAACTTAGTGATGGATGTCGACACCAACAAATGCTCCTTGCCCTGACAAGGAAACGCAGCGGTGTAACTGATTGATATAGTTTTCTTTTCCGCATCAACGAATAAGGTGTACATCGCCATATCAGCTTGATAACTTTGATCTTTGAACGTCGCGATCGCACTGTATTTTTCTTTAGGAATTCGAAATGAAAGCGTGTCATCATGACAAAAGCCACTCATCATCAAACGCTCCCCCCCACGAAGGAAGCCTTTGCACTGTTGATCAATAGGCGCGCTTTGGAAGAACCGCTTATCAAAATCGAGTGGCAACATTGGCTTGCGATTCTCAATCCAATCGTCATCGAACGTGCCGGCCAGCTTCTGGCGCGACTCAAAGAACGGAGGCACTGGCCCGAACCCCGCAACGCGTAGTTTTTTCGCGGCGGCACTCCAGTCCTCTCGGGGATAAAAAATCGAGGGTACTTTCTGTTCAAGCAATTCTTTGTTGGAGTCGGCAACCCCACCACCTATTCGGTTACGTAAATCACCGCCTACCGCGCAAGTGTAATCAATGTCTTTTTCAATAAATGGGACTGGATTGCTCAGCGTGATACTGCCAGCATGCTCAACCCATACGCGTTCCCCGTGAATAGCGAGAGTCTTATCGATATGACCATCAATCAACACGCGACACTCTTGGTATGTCACTGGCTTTTTCGCGTAACTGCGCGCTTTACCGTAAACAAGTACATCTGTATTGTCTTTGGTATACGCGAATTCGTGGTCAACTTTCATCGCAGAGAAGCCTTCTTCGCCCAAATATTGGGGATCATCGAAGATTTCACTTTCACCTAATTCGTGCCAAACCACACCATCGAATTGCCATGTGCGTTTGGCGACCACAACCCACACTTCATCGCCGTTTTCGTCACGTTGAAAACGACCTTTAAGTGATAGCTCAGGGTGCGCCTCAATATCCCATAACTGCATTGCTATTCCTTAAGTTGAATCGTTCGCTCGCAGAAGGTGCGGCCTTTAAATTGTTAAAGTTCCAGTCTTGTTGATGAATCGACATTGCCATATCCCAAGGCACGTAGGCTCTGGATTGAATACAGATTTGGCGCCATAGCCAGTCGCGGAACAGCACATCAACGTTAGAATCTTGCATCGCAGCTAACGTAGACTCGAAGCTCAATGCGTAACCCAAGCGGCTTGGTAGATTTTGGATATATTTTTCATCTTCCACCCACTCATTGAGCAGATCGACGATCTCTTCCCATTCATACTCGACACCAACATCTTGCGGAGTCAGAGGAAGAAGCTTTCCGTAGACGACATACAAGGCTTGAAGCCAAATTTCACCTTCAGCTTCCTCCAGACTTTCCAAGTGCTCGATGATTTGGGGCACCAGTTTCCAATCACCACTCAGCGCAAAATCAACAGGTGCTAATGAAGAAGAGATATCAAACGCCTCAAACTCTTTTAACTCAAGCAACTTGGCGTAAGTGAGCACTTGCGCTGATGGTAATCTATTTGGTTCGATGCCAAAGCACTGACGGAACCAAGTGCCTCTGTCACGTTTGGTAATCAAACGTTCAAATAGATATTGTTCGCTGCCTGCATTGTCATTAAGCCAATCAATCCCCTCTTTTACGTCTTGTAAAACGAGCAGTGGCAAAGCAACTTGAGAGCTAATGATGCTGGCTTTGTGCCAGCGCTTGATGAGAGAAACACTTAATGTTTGACGTACACGTAAGCATTCAAAGTAAAACGCACTGGATGTCGCATTGCCCTCAATAAGCTCCGAAAGCGTGCTATCCATAGATTCAACCGGAGATTGTACGGCAATGACCATTGCGGTTTTAGCGTCAATATCTTCGAGTAAACTCAATCCGCACAAAAGGTTATCCAACTCTGAGCCCAACTCGCCCTGTAGCATCAGCCAGCTGTAGATTTCTGGCTCCTGGCCTCTTAACTGATGAATCAACCCCGGTGCTAGCCGATAAAACGACAAGTACACCTGCTTCAGTTCTTCAATTTGGCGTTCGATCAGCTTGAGATACGCCAACTCACGACTTGGATAACCCCTTTTGTGAATTTGAACTCGCTGCCTGATTAAAAACCCGATACTTTCAGAAGCAATGGACAGCTTTTCATTACAGAAATCCAGCCATGTTACTGGCAACTGGGAAAGGTCATTCACAGCGCGATCAGCTTTTGCTAACGCGCCTTCGACTTCTTGATTGGTTATGGGTGCCTTTAGGTGCTCGACACCGATTCTTTGTCGCATCTAGTTATCCGTTATTAGCGTGCCATAACGCGATTGCAATTAGTTAATACAAAGTAATTAGTTAATTGCGATCGTTCCGCCTTGAATTTTTTGTGCTTTTTCTGCTTGAGAAGTGACGTACTTCGCTTTAGTGGTAATTCGTCCATCGCGCCCGCTATAGCGAGTTTCTGTCTCACCACTTTTGACTACCAACTCTTGTTCTGTCTCGATAACCATCTTCTTCGCTCGCAATACAAACTCGTCAGAGTCATCCAGAATGGAGAAGAAAATGTCCGTCACAAGAGGCAAGCTTAAGTCGTCGTTCAAAAATTCAACTCGACAACTTAATCGATTATCGATAGCCATTTGCAGCTCAGAACGACGAAAGCCACGTCCTAGTCTCGCAGTGAGTGGCTGCTTAAATGGGTTACCATCAAAATCAACTCGCACACTGCCCGTAGACTCATTGATAGCCACTATTCTTCCAAAACGCGAAAAGCAAGCCGTTGATTCGGCTTGCTGCTTTGATATTACTTCTGTTGTAAGAGGTTGTTTTTCCATTGTTAGTTAACCACTACGTTGCCACCTTTCACGACGACTTTGTCACTGCCTTCGATCGTAATAGCCGAGCCTGATAACTTTATTGAACCATCACTGTTCATCACTAAAGAGGAACCACCCGTTTTCAATACAATCTTGTCGCCACTGATAATTTGCGTTGCACCATCAGCTTTATAAGCGGTGTTCCCTTTCACTGATACCGTTAAGTTGCCACCAACCGTCTGGTTATCATCCGCACCAATATCTGAACTCTTAGACGCACCGATAGTAAGGTTACTGTTTTCGCCAATATCTAAGTCATCATTTTTACCGATCTTAGTCGTACGGTTATCACCAATTTCTAAGTCAGAATTGTTTTTCACATACTGGGCTTCGTTCGCGTTGTATGTGACGGTAACGTCTTGCTCGACTGTCTCGGTAAACGTACTGTTTACTTGTGTCGTTTTATGTCCATGAATGGTTTCTTTATGGTCACCATGAACTTCATTCGTTTGGTGACGTGCAACCTTCAAGAATTCATCTTGACCGATATCACGGTAACGGTTGTTGAGCACCTTGGTCGACATGTCTTTTTGAGCGTGAATATAGACTTCTTCTTGGTTCGCTTCGTCTTCAAAACTCAACTCGTTGTAACCTGTTCCTTTGTGCGTTTGCGTGCGGAACGTGGTACGAGTTTTGTTTTCTGGCAAAGAGTACGGTGGGAAATGCAAACCGTTGTAAACTGCGCCCGTAACTAACGGACGATCTGGATCCCCCTCAAGGAAAGTCACTACGACTTCGTGGCCAATACGCGGCAAATAAACTGCGCCCCATGTTGGCGCCGCCATGGATTGGCTTACACGAATCCAACAGCTTGAATGCTCGTTGTTATCACCGTAGCGATCCCAATGGAACTGTACTTTCACTCGACCAAGCTTGTCGGTGTAAATCTCTTCACCTTCTGGTCCTACAACGACCGCCGTTTGCGGGCCATCCACTACTGGTGCCGCTAGTTTAGGCGCTTTAAACACCACATCACGTGGAATACACGAGAACTGGTTGTAGTAAGTGGTTGGCATACCACTCGCTTCATCTTCATGCACTTGCGGATCTTGACCTGTGTGCATTACAGACAACATGAGGTAATCGCGGTTAATCTCAGAACGCGGGTGGTCACTGACGTTAAAGCTGTAACCAGATGCTAAGCGCATTACGTCACTCGTTGCTTCCACTTGTTGATTATCGACTATGTGTTCCGACATCCACTCCGTGGTTCTCACCTGACCCATCAGCGGGTCGACGTATCGTCCAGGATAATCAAACTGCTTGAGATCTTGGTCTAGCTCGCCAGCCTGTGTCATCTCTTGTGGAATTTTAGGGTGTTCGTAGTTGTAATCTGTGTACGTAACCTGTCCTGTTCTAACGCGGTTAACTAACTCGAGATCAGAGATATGTTCGCGATCGGCAACACCGCCACCATCGGCATGATAAACAATCGGCCCAATGTAAGAAGCATTTAGTGGCGAGCTTATCAAAGGTGCAATCGCGTCATTACTGTCGACAATGACCATCGTATGATTTGAATCGCTATGGTCAAAGTAATACCACATACCGTGTTCAGCCATCATACGCTGCACGAAATGCAAGTCAGACTCACGGTATTGCAGAACGTATTCTTTTGGAGGATAAGTACCCGACACTTCAAATCGGTAATCGGTGACTGCCCCATCATCGAGTACTTCTGTGATGATGTCTTGCGCTGACTTTTGCTGGAAAATACGACAATCTTGGCGCTGAGATAAGAACCAAGCTTGAGGAACCAAGACTAATTGATAACGAGAAAAACGACGTCCAGTCCCTAAGTAACGAACTTCATTCACCACGCCGTTGAACACACGCGCAGCCCCAACACCTTGTCCGTAAAGTGTCAATGTTCCTGCTTTACGTATTAACTCATCGAACGAGATATCTGGATCAAGTGAAAGTAATGAGAGATTGATGTGGAAAGGCTTAGATAACTCTTCATGAACATGAAAGCTCTCAACCCGAAATTCATGCCCACATCCAGGCACTTCAAATTTAAATTCTACGTCATTCACCATATCTTTTACCTGATACAAATAATCGAATTAGGGCCAACAATCGTTGGCCCTGAATCTTTACGCGACGAGCAATTAAGCTTCGCGTGGAGCACGCCAGTCGTCGTTACCCGCAGTACCACAGTTTTCGTGAGTTACTTCGATCGCACGGTAAGTGAACTTAAGCACTTCTTCTGTCACGCGGTCAGCTGTTGCTGCGTCTTGACAGTGGTTCATACGAGTTTGGATATCGACAAGTAGCGCATCAATCAATTTGATTGAGTAGTAATGCTCTTGTTTACCTTGAACTGAAGTACGGTAGAAGCGGATCACACACTCAGGAAGTTTTTCGCCAGATACTAGTGCGTTGAATAGTAGTGGAGATGAGCGATCTTGAACTTTAGTTACAACAAGTGGACGGTGTACACGTTGACCAGTTGGCTGACCACTTTGTGGATCACGTGGAACAGTTAGCACGTGATCAAGTTCTTGTACTAGGAACTCATCAACGTGAGCTTCTTGCCATGTGTTACCTACTGAATCTGCAGAGTAAGTATCTTTAGTAATATGGCCTTGAGTCTCACCTTGGATAGACATATATGCTGGAGTTGGCATCGCTATTTCCTTTTCTAAAATCTGTTTTGTTTAAATCACCAAATCGCTTATCACCGCGACTACTTGGTATAATCAAAGTCCGTGCCAACTTTAAAAATACAATAAAAACAACAACTTAAACAAATTAAGACATTGTTCACTAATATCTTGAGTACAATTTATTGGATAAAAAACCAAAAAGTTGGATTAAGATAATAATAAATTGTTCTAACTTTAAAAAGTGAAAATAACCATATAAAACTGTGTAAATAAAGTCATTAAAACTAATAAATCCGACACTTTTACTATCAATTAATTTAGAATAACAACGCCATTAAAATAACCACAAACATTAATGTCACAATAATCATTAAAAATAACCAACAAACGATAGTCAAAATATCTTGATAAAAAAAGAACGCAATCACTTTTAGTATAATAGCCGCTACCTCTTTTCCTCTAAAGAATAAAATGGCTATGATAAATATAAACCTTTCTTCATTAATTCAGCGTCTACACCCGATTGCAAAAGTAGCATTAGAAGACGCCGCTGCACTTGCAGTCTCTGAAAAAGCAAACGAAGTTCAAATTGAGCATTATTTACTGAGTCTATTAGAAAGGCCAAATAGTGATTTTGACGTCTTATTAAGTCATTTTGATTGTTCTGAGAACTTATTAAGACAATCGGTTCGATCCACACTCGACACCAACGCCAAAGGAAATGGCAGCAAACCTGTTTTTTCTGCTTTATTAATCGAATGGTTACAAGAAAGCTGGCTGGTTTCTTCTTTAGATCTATCCGAAACACAAATCCGCTCTGGTGCCCTACTCCTTACTCTTGTTAGTAACCCTCTCCGTTACGGCCAACATGGTTACGCCTCTATCCTTGAAGCGGTAAACCCTGACAGCCTTAAGCGTAACTTTGCAGAGCTAACAAGCCACTCTATTGAGGCGCAAGTTGCTACTTCAGAGAAAACACAAGCTCGTGAAGATGGTTCAGCACTGAGCAAGTTCACAACCGACTTCACTGGTAAAGCACGCAAAGGCGAAATCGACCCTGTTTTCTGCCGCGACCAAGAAATCCGCCAAATCGTGGACATTCTTGCTCGTCGCCGTAAAAACAACCCTATTGCTGTTGGTGAACCGGGCGTTGGTAAAACCGCAGTAGTAGAAGGTTTGGCACTTAAGATTGTACAAGGTGACGTACCAGACAACCTCAAAGGTGTTGAGCTTTACGGCCTGGACATGGGTCTTCTGCAAGCTGGTGCAAGCGTAAAAGGCGAATTCGAAAAACGCCTAAACGCAGTATTGGATGAAGTGAAAAACTCACCAACTCCAATCATTCTATTCATCGATGAAGCACACACCCTTGTTGGCGGTGGTAACCAAGCGGGCGGCAGCGACGCGGCAAACTTGCTAAAACCAGCCCTAGCGCGTGGTGAAGTGAAAACCATCGCTGCGACAACATGGTCGGAATACAAGAAGTACTTCGAGAAAGATCCTGCCCTTGCACGTCGTTTCCAATTGGTGAAACTCGACGAACCGTCTCCTGAGCAAGCAGCATTGATCATTCGTGGTCTGCGCCCAGCATACGAGAAGTCACATAACGTTTACGTGCGTGACGATGCTATCACTGCTGCGGCAGCGCTTTCTGCTCGTTACATCTCTGGCCGTCAACTGCCAGACAAAGCGATCGATGTACTAGATACGGCGTGTGCACGAGTGAACATCAGCCTTAATGCCATTCCTGCTTCTGTTGAGACTCTGCAGCAAGAACTTGCAGCTCAACAGCGCGAGCTAGAAGCTCTTGAGCGTGACGCTCTGCAGCAAACTGGCGACAAGCACAGCCTTGCTAACATTCCAGACCTAAAACTGGCAATGGAAACAACGAAAGAAGAGCTAGCAGAACAAGAAGCGCAATGGCACAAAGAAAAAGAGCAGATCCAAGAGATGATTGCTCTACGCTCTCGCTTACATGAACTGGTCTTTGGCGAAACAAATGAAGAAGAGCTTGTTGCAGACGAAGATTCAGAACAAGAGCAAGACGTTTCTCCATATGCAGAAATGGATGAAGAAGCCGTTCGCATTGCCATTTCGGCCTGCCAAGAACAGCTAGATGTAATCCGCAATGGCAACCCACTGGTTCACTTTGAAGTGGGCCCAGATGAAGTCAGCCATGTGATCTCGGACTGGACTGGTATTCCAATGGGTAAGATGCTTCAAGACGAAGCAGAAACCACGCTAAAACTGAAAGAAAGCCTAACACAAAGCATCAAAGGCCAAGAATACGCTATCGATGCACTGTCTGAAGGCATTCAAACTGCGAAAGCTGGTCTAGGTAACCCAGACGCACCAACAGGCGTATTCCTGCTAGTTGGCCCAAGTGGTGTGGGTAAAACCGAAACGGCTCGTGCGATCGCTGATCAAATGTTTGGTGGTGAGCGCTTTATGACGACCATTAACATGTCTGAGTTCCAAGAGAAGCACACGGTATCACGCCTAATTGGTTCACCTCCGGGTTACGTAGGTTACGGTGAAGGCGGCATGCTGACAGAAGCGGTTCGTCAACGTCCATATTCTGTTGTTCTTCTTGATGAAGTGGAAAAAGCCGACCCTGAAGTGTTGAACCTGTTCTACCAAGTGTTCGACAAAGGCACGCTGAACGACGGCGAAGGCCGCACAATCGACTTCAAGAACACGCTGATCATCATGACCAGTAACCTTGCGACGCACGAGATTGAATCTTTGGTTCATCAATCCAAAGACATCGATGCGAACATCATCGCAGAAGCTATTCGCCCTACTTTGAACCAACACTTCAAGCCGGCGCTGTTGGCACGTATGTCAGTACTACCATTTGTTCCGCTGTCTGATGAAGCAATGACAGAAATTATTCACCATAAGCTGAACAAAGTTTCTCAGCGTCTACAGAGCCATCACAAGTTGTCTCTGAGCTACGAAGAAAGTTTGGTTGAGTTCGTACTAGGTAACTGTCGCCTTGCTGAAACGGGCGCGCGTAACATCGACGCGGTCATCAACCGTCAGTTACTGCCTCAGCTATCGACACAGCTATTGGTGCATGATAAGGATGATTCACACACGCAAATCACAGTTTCTGTCGATGAGCAAGGAACACTGACCTATGCGTTCAGCTAACCATAGCGAACTTAGCAACGCCCTACTTGCGATCAGCCAATCTTTGGCTGATCGCAGCCAGCTTACCCAAACATTGGATGCCGTGTTGACCGCTGCGAGACAAATGACCTTAGCAAAGCACGGCATCATTTATGTTTTGGACCAGACAGGACAGGCGTTGATTCCAAGTACCGCTCACCACAACGATAAAACCGTCGTTTCCCACCCTTGGGAAGCATTACAGTTAGACTCAGCCAGTGAGAACGACCCATTTAACTTTGCGATTCGTAATGGTGAAGTGGTGTTGATTAACGAGTTATACAAATACAACGGCTACGACTGTGAAAGCATTTATCAAACAGAGCAGACATTGGGACTAAAAAGCGAGAACTTACTGGCTTGGCCTTTGATTGATAGCGAAAGCAAAACCATTGGGCTGTTAGTCTTACTCGATTTGAATGTCATTGACAACGAGGCAGCCTTGACTGAGTTTTGTCGAATGGCAGCGAGTAACATTCGTCAAGCCGTTTGGTTAGAGCAATATGGGCAAGTGATTAAAAATCTCAATGCCGACAATCAAGCCCTAGTGCGCGAGAACACTCAGCTCAAAAAACGTACTCAGAAAGCCTATCAAGGTCCTATTGCAGAGAGCGAAGAAATGCTCAATGTCTTGAATCGTCTTGATAAGGTGCTATCTCTTCCTGTCGACGTTCTGTTGCGTGGTGAAACGGGCGCTGGTAAAGAAGTGATCGCGAAATACATTCACGAAAACTCTAATCGTTCAGAACAACCTTTGATCGTTCAGAACTGTGCGGCTATTCCAGAGCAGTTATTGGAATCTGAGCTTTTTGGGCATAAGAAAGGTTCATTTACGGGCGCAGACAAAGACAAAGTCGGTTTGTTTGAAGCAGCCAACGGCGGCACGCTTTTCCTAGATGAAATTGGCGATATGCCAATGCTACTGCAAGCAAAATTGCTGCGTGTGCTACAGGAACGTAAAGTTCGCCCAATCGGCACTAGCAAAGAGATTGAAGTGGACGTTCGCGTTATCGCCGCAACCCACTGTAATCTTATGCAGCAAATCAAAGATGGCGGATTCCGTGCCGATTTGTTCTATCGTTTGAATGTGTTCCCTATTACATTACCACCATTGAGAGCTCGCAAGTCAGACATTATTCCCCTTGCCGAACATTTCGTGCAACACACCACCAACACGCTAGGTTTGCCGCAAGCGCCAGGGTTAAGTGCCAACGTACGTAAACAGCTCCTTGCCTACCAATACCCAGGGAACGTGCGTGAGCTTAAGAACATCATCGAGCGCTCGGTGCTACTGTCCGATTTTGAAACCATTACTCACATTGAGTTTGGCGAACAAATCCCAGAAGATGTACCAAGTATTGACATGAAAGCAGCTTCACCTACCCCAGAGCAACCTGCTTACGAGCAGCAAGCACAAGCGGATTTAGAAGACGTTTCAAAGAGCCTTAAGGACGTTGTCAGCCAATACGAGCGTACAGTAATCATCGATTGCTTAAATGCCTGCAATTGGCACACCAAGAAGGCCGCCGAGCAATTGGCACTTCCAATGAGCACTCTCAACCATAAGATGAAGAAATACGACATTTCTGCAGCGGGTTGATGGGGCTTAAAAAGAAAATTCTAAATTCAGTATGAAGTCATAAGAAAAGAAAAACCGCCCGAAGGCGGTTTTTTTGTATGTTACTTTGCCTGTAAAAGAGCGATTTCCGGAGCATTGAGCGAAGACGCTTGTTTCGTTATCCAATTCTCAACATATCCTTTCTGCTCGTTCTGTACCCCTAGGTTTTTCCAGTGTAAGTGATTCGCCTCACTTGTCGCATTTTCCTTTTCAACCGTTTCTATCCATGGCTTACCCGTCATGAAGTCTTTCACCGCAGGAACTTGAAGCTCAAACTTCGGTAGTTCATAACCTTCACTTACATCCATTTGTTCAAATGAAGCCAGCTCAAGTTTGATAGGTTTTAGATCATTACCATCTAAAACATCACCAAAAGGTCTTAAACCATTAACTAGTTTGCCTGTAGGCGACACATAAGAGTACTCAAAGCGAATGATATAAAGGTACTTTTTCTCGCTTGAAGTTAATAAACGGGAGAAATTCGCGTCATTCTGATCAATAAATTGAACGGCGCTTTGCTCCAGACCTGTACGCTTAGTCGCGCCGCTATCGTCAAGCTCTAGATCAAAAACGGTTCTTGTTTCTATTCCATTATACCCAGTATTTGACTTCTCGGTAACAAGACGAGAATGAATGTTGACCACTCCAGCATAATGCATCACGTCATGTTTAACTGGACCATCTTTGATCTGCAGTTTCACCCCACATTCAATGGCATTGAGTAACATTGTATCGTAATCGTCACTCGCACGATCATCCCCTAACACCGCAAAACAAAGTGAGAACCGTTGCTCTTTCGACCAATCAAACTTGTTGCTTATCAGTTTATTCGCATTGCCTTCACCCCAAGCAAGGTCACCGTCAATTTCAACACCAGGCAAAATAATAAGGTTGCCATCGATCACCTTCGGTGTAGTGTCTCGGGATGATGCAGACTCACTCATGACAAACTCTTCGATTAAAAAGTCAGTGTCTGTGAGTTTCGTCTTTTCCAATGTTCGACCGTTAAAGTTTTTCGCTTCTTGTGCAGGGCTTTGACCATCGATACCAAAGTTAACTTCAGTAATATCTAGAGTGTAATTTTTATATGTACCCAAGCCCTCTAACTTACCCGCTAGCAAATCATGTCCTCCTAGTGAGAAGACATATTTCATCTGTTCAAAAGCACCAGAGTCTCGAACATATTCAAATACGCTTTGACCTGTAAAGAAGGCTTTCACCTCATCTATGACTTTAACATTTGGACATAACGGCTTGATGCCATGGATTAAAAACTCACCAAATTCATATGTTGGTTCAAATTCAAGACCATGCAATTCCTCAACACGCTTACTCTTAAAGTGTTCTTTAATCGCTTCATCAGGGTCTTCGAATTGAGAAGCATCCATTTTTGTAAACAACACATCAAAGGTTGGCCCATGAGAGTCCAAACCAACAACAGCGGCGCGATAAGCGACCTCCTGTAAAAACAGTGTCTTAGACGAGAAACCATCTTTTAAAACCACCTGTAGTTTCACACGCGTTTGTGGGCGTAGCTTTCGTCCATTCTTCTCAAATATCCATTTGATGTATGGTTCCCATATCCCATCCTCTTGGACCAGCAAGCGACTGAACTCTATATCATCACGCCCAAGTTCTTCTTTGGCTAAATTGAAGTCGTGACAAAATGCCTTTAGACCTTCTCGGATAGAAGCACTTTCTTGCAAGGACTCATCTGATTTTCTGTCCAAAAATAGACGTGTTTGTACAGGGAATCCCGTATTAAATGCACCACCTATCTTTTCACCGTAATTCCATTGTAGCGAGCTATTGATGCCAGAGTTAGAGAACAAACCAGATTTGTTAAAACGGTTTACCCAGTTCAGGGCAAGCGTATTGCCATCATTGACTGGAATTTCCCAGTTATCACTCATGACATACAGCTGAATAAACTCGTCAACTCGATAATCCTCAATGAAATCATCAAAGTCACCCGTAAGGCTCCACTTAGCGCGGAGAAGCGTTAGTAACTCAATCAAAGAATTCAAAGCATAGGAGCGCAACAAAAAGCGCTTCAACAACTCATCATGATTCGCCTGTTTTTTAAGAAAGTCGGCTAAGCCAACGGCATCAATGATCTGAGGTTGAAGATCTTGACTGATCCCCTTATACAATGAGACAAGTTCTTTATTGATACTGCTGAGCGTTTTTAGCATGCTTTTGTTATTGTACTGAGCTTTGATCTCCTTAAACGTCGCATCACCAAAAAGATCACCATAGAAATCAGTTGCAGCGCCCAAAAGATCTGCCCCCACTTTACCGGCAAAATAATAGGCAGCCACTGGTGCGGCAGGCGTCCAGATTGCGACGCTTGCCATTGCGTCAACGGCGGCAAGAATCATCTTATCTTCAGCTTCCTTTGCCGCAAGCTGATGCCCTTCCCAAATTTGATGCGCGCGATTTAATGCCATCGTTCCAGATCGGCTCGGTGGTAGAGAAACCGCGAAGTCAGGGATGATCAACCTTACCTCTACACGTCGGTTCACAGCGATATCCGCATTATCTGATCGGTCGTTAACGTCGGCATAACCGTCGATATCATCGATCAGTTGTGACTTACCCTTAAATTCAATCCACAACCTTGATTCTAGGTTCGCTCGTTCTTCTCCGCTTGTTTTGGCGAGGATGGCCTCTTTAACTACATCCGCACGCATTTTTGATATCTTTAAGTTATTTTCATGCGTTCCTATTGGCCCTGCATGGCCAATAATGGCAACTTGGTAATCAGGGTTTTGGGATAAAAGCTGGCATAATTTTTCACATACTTCTATATAGTCGATATGCAGTACTTGAACTTCGTTCTCAAACTCAGCAGAGTTAAACTTGAAGTTCATTCGAACAACGACCCCTTGACCATCAGCAAAGATCTGAGCATTCCCTTCTTTACCAAGTGCTTCCTGCACCGTTTCTGCTTTTTTTTGCCAATGTTCTGGATTATCAAAGCGACGAACAAACGTTAAAGAAGAAAGATAGTTTTCAGCGTATTTACTTAAAGTTTCTTGCGCTTCTTTCGCATTTTTAATTTGTTCAGAGAACGCCGAATATTGATCGAACGCTTCCTTGCCACTTGCGATAACTCCAATTGCTGGTAGTGCGCGATTTGTTCCGCTCAAAAAATCACTGCTTAATCGTCCAACGCCACGCATGATTTTTGACTCTGGGCCTGCCGTTTTAAAAGCACGCTTGATATAAGGAATATCAATGACATGCTTTCTAAACACTAACGCTTGTGCTTGTTTCAGCGTTAGCTCTTTACGCGCAAAAACTTTTGCAAGGCTGACACTCTTTTTAATACCACTAGTGGCGGCAAGTGCCGAATGTAACGCGATACCACTCATCAGAAATGGAGGTAAGGCCCCCGACTCACTGTTTTCCCATAGCGCCTGCCCGATGGTTTTCGCCATTTCTGCAGGTGGGCCATATAGCTTTGCGCCCTCAATAGAGAGAAAGTCACTGCTCAACGATTCGTAGGTTTTGTTGATCGCTGCATGCAAAGATAACGGTGCAACGCCCGGTTTTTGCTTAGTTTGATAGGTTAACCCCTTCGTCGCGTAGTCTGAATAAGATGGCAACTGATTAGGGAATTGTTGGATGAGCGCTTCCTCTAAGGTGATCATGTCACCACACACGCACGCCATTTTGCCAATGCCCGCTGTATCGATAAACGTCAGTTTTTCATGCAGTTCATAAGTATATACATTCTGCTCCACATCAGTTTGAGGGTGTTTCATGAACTGCTTTGTGACATTGGCCTTCAGTACACTTTCGGGTAACACCTTACGTGTTTCATCGAATGCTAACCATTCATCTTCCCAAAATTGGATGCGCAACAAATAAAAACCATCTTCAACTTGGCTTGGATCGAGGTTAAACAATGCACTTGGTAAAACGTTTCGATCACCAATTTCATTCGCCCATTCTGCAACATGCGTATCGACAACCTTTACATCAATCACTTCTTCTGCGGCGCTCTCTAAATCACCCGCTTTGAGGTGTTTCACTGGTCTAACAAGCGAGACCTCAGCGCCGCTATAAAGCATGTCTGTAAAAAGTACCGCGCAACTGTGCATTCTTGGCACAACGAAACCTTTCAGGGGCTTGTTTCTTTTTTTCTGACGCTCCAACCAATCATTGTAACTTTGTTGCTCTGGCGTAAGATCGCCCCCAACATACTCAGGGGCAAGTTGACCAAGGGCAATTTCTGTAAGTTGGAACTTCACCCCAGTTTGCTTTGTTTTGTTAGTCCCATCATCAATATACTGGGCGAAATGCTTAATGTTTTCTGCAAGACTTGCCAGATCTTTTGCGCCTCCAGTACTTTCTGGTTCATTCTGCGGCGCAATCATCTGCGCTAACAAACGCAATGGTGGAAAGCTTAATTCATAGCTTTTCCCTTTGCTGATCCCTTCCGGTCGGTTGCCCAACTTGAGTAATTCATAATTGTCGACATCGCTTGGTGCAGAAGTTTCAGAATCGACTTTTTCTCCCGATAAAGGTTGTTTACCCGTTGCTTGTGATGGCTCGCCTAAACCTAACTCGACCAATTTTCCCTCTTTGGTGGTTCCCCACAGTGCGGGTTCGCCTCCTGACAAGGCATTGACCATCACGGGAGTCAAAGGAATGGGACGAATCTTACCCGCTAGCTCATTTACTTGGGTGAGATCTGGCTGGGTATGCCAGTCAGGGAATATATATTCACGGCCTAAGAACTTGCCCTCAAACAAAGCACCGAACAGATAGACTTCATTATCAAATGTGAAGGCCATTAGTTCACCTCCTTAAACCAGTTACCTTGATTTGCGGAGAGGTTATACACAATGGCGGGGTCTAACGTTCGGCTGTAACCCAACGGAGACCAACTCCACGCTTGTTTTGTCTGGTTGTTCTGTACTGACATCAGCATCGCATTATAATTCGTCAAAGAAAAACGATTATTTAGACCGATGGCATATTGCATTGCGCCATCACGGTCAATTTGTTTACCTTTTGCTAGGTCGACGACAAATACATTGTGATAGTTGCGATTAGCCGCCCAAACAATGTCCCCTTCTGGACTGATCGCCGTAAAATGCGCTTTTGCTTTCTTAACAGGTAACTTTTTCCCCCATTGAACGACCTTTGTCGTTTCATAAGTTTTTTCATCTTCTATAAGCGCAGCACCATTAGTCACACTGTAAATTAATCCATCGCGAATAAAGCCTGTCCCGGATATATGCAGATCCGTCTTTTCCGCTTCACCTTTAGCAATATCCCACTTATAAACCACACGACCAACCATACCAGTGCGGTAATAAACGTAGCTACTGTCTTCCGCCCACAAAAAGCCTTTCGGCCCTTCAATGTCATGTGGCAGCTCAATCATCTTCTGGGTTTTGATATCAAAAAGGTAGTTAGTCAAACCAAAACCGACTGCCACATAGCGATTATTTGGCGAGCGACTGGTTTTATCAACACCAGATCCATTCATACCTAACCAAGCCAAATCGGTCACCAAGCGTAGATCCGTGCCATCGGTCTTCATACTCCAGATTTTGGTTCGTCCTTCGTACTCGTTGTACATTGGATCCGGCTCATAGCCTGGAACACTTGATAAGTTTGCCCAGGTAAATTGAACGCGTGGCAAATCGTAAGAGCTCGCGTCATTTAAATCTTCCCTTGGCCATTCCTTAGCGCGGTGAATAAAGTAACGAGGAAAGTCACGTTGTTGATAAGTCGCAGAGTCAGATTTACGGACCTTGCTCTGCTCCATGGTGTAGTAGTTATGTTCACCCACGTAAGTGCGGCCGTCATCTTTACAACCCGCTATCGATAAAGCAGTAAGTAACAGTAATATTATTTTTTTCATGGTTTAACCTACCAATTCTGAAATGGGTACATTTTCTTCTACAACGACAAGACGTTGGCTACCGGTGGAGAGGCTCGAATGAACACCTCGAACAATATCGACGTTCTTGACCTCTGCCGGCGGGAATGCAAAACGCAGCGTCATATAACCATCGTCGTCTTTCATCGCTGAACGAAAGTACGATTTGTGAATCCAATCGTGTTCTATGTTACGAAGCCCAAAGAAATCGTCCGGCTGATCTGTCAAAGGCTCGTGAAGGTAACGTATAGAAGGCAAAGCGCCTCTTGGAGCCAATTTAAGCCCCGCAACATTGCTCTCTTTGTGTTCGTTGATGACTCCACTGCCGATGCCTGTCGATGCGGTACCGGAAACTGGAATAATATTCTCGCCCGCATTATTAAAGCTTTGGGATGAGGAGTATATTTGCAACTCTGAAAGAGACTTAGCAATTGAAGCAGGATCACTCTCTAGCTCAGACAGTTCCGTGTTTGTCAAAGCCAACTCGGAGTAATGGATATAACATTCTTGTGCTTTTCCCGCGACTTTATATGGCACCCAAATATGCGGTAGAGGAACGCCTTGCGCAATACGCAAACCATCTTTGCCAGCTTTATAAGGGCTTAGCACCGTTTTAACAGTGATAGGATCAATATCTAATTCTGGAAAAACAACATCTACTTCCTCATCTACAAAGCGGAATACCCTAGCACCTTGATCAAGGCTTAGATGTCCCGAATACACTTTCTGACCGGATTGATAAATCTCAAATGCTTCTTCGCCAATATAGTAGTCTGGTACAAGGTTGGCCCCATCAATGTTGACATGTCGTGTTTTCATCGAGGATTCAGGATCATTATTTCTGTAGTACTCTAAATCGACATCAGCAAAGTAGCCTTTTGGTGTAACTTCAACCTCTCGCCAAACTTTGTTATTCCAGATTACATAGAAATAACCTTCTGCAACCAACTCATGTCCATTTGGGCCCTCTAGCATAGGTAGTACAGGCACCAACACGTTGTCCCACTCATCCATCTGAGTTTCTTTATCAACGGGTTGCAGGTCTTCGGCGAGTTTAAGCAAGATTGGCTGAGGCTGGTCGGAGCAAGGAATTTTGATATAAAGCGTTTTACCTTCAGCATCGAGATCTTTAAACGTCGCGAGGCTGCGGTGTTTGTTTTCTGTATCAGCCTTGCCTACAGTCACTTTTTCTTTTTGAGCTTCGGTTTTTCCCAACATCAAACATGCCGCGTTGCTATACCACTGCCCTGCAAACTCGACAACGATTTTTTGATCTGGGCTTGGCTCAGAGGGGACATGCGTGTAACTACGAACTAAAGCAACATCGTCGGTAACCTGCTTGTATCCTGCTTTAAAAGCTTTGCTTTCATTCGAAGCTGATACAAAGTCAACGAGTGATTTAAGTCTAGGGAAGCTTTGCAGCTGAGAGTCCGTCAATGGCGACCGACGAGCAACGGTAGATAATGACACCCAATTGCCTTTTCCCAATTCGATTCTTATAGCAGCTAGCAATGCGCTGGTCGTTTTTTTGGCAGAGATGGAAATCTTTTGCGCCAATTCTTTAGGGAGGTTTCTGAGGATGTCATCTGAATTTCGCAAACGCGAAAGCTGTCCTATACACTCGTCCGGTGTAAGAACATAAGATAGCTCGTTGGAGGATAGCTTCGAGCTAGGTATAAATTTGCAAACTAAATGCATTTGAATTCTCCACAACCAACATCGTAAATATGGCTGCGGTGACAATTAAGCTGATAAGGCTTACAAGTACGATTTGGTCTGCGTATCCTACTTACTTAGCCATTTATTTTCAACGAGATAGAAAAATCGCCCGAAATCAAAAACACCAAAAAAATGGTGATTTTTACTATTAAAACATGCGATTCGACCACAATAAAAGCCAGTAACATCACCCACTCTGTCAAAATGGTAAAATCTTACTATCTAAAAAAATTTAATTTATGGACTGAAGTTAACAAAAATCGTAGTAACGTGTGCTTCAGGTAAGCACGAGGAAATTCAGAAGTTTATGAGGTGCCCTCCTCAGCAACAAACAACAAATTGACTGTTACTGAGGAAGTTTAAATAAAAAGGTGAGCGCATTACGCACTCACAAAAGTAACTGCTCTGAAGCTTGCTAGGATTAAATTTGCTTCATCGCGAGTTAAAGAGGTGAGGTATTACCCATCGACCTCATGCAGAACACTATACTCAGAGTATAGAAACGAGCGTAAATATATAATATTTAAAAAGATTTTCAACGCGACACATTCACCACAGCTCCTGCCGAGCGACCATCACAATCACGTCATACACACCTAAAAGCAACATTGGCCTAGTTATTATAGTTATTCAGCCTTGTATTAAGACGATTCATTAATTCGAGTAACTTATCAATAAAGGCAATTATTTTGATAAATATCACAAAAAGTCCCAAAGAAATAAAGCGAGCTAAACGCTCGCTTTATTTATGCCGCATTTTTTAAAGTTTTGTCATCACTAAAATATCGGTTGTAAACAGCACCTAAGGAGGCTGTACTTGCGAAACGATCATAGTTAAATGTTGCTTGAGCCTCTTCGGCAGAGGCGGAAAGCTTGTTGGTACCATTTACATAAATCGTCACTACCCCCTCCTTCAGTCCTGAAAGATCTAAATCAGTTGTCCATGAGTCTGAAAGCACGGTTGCCATGCCTGTGGCTTCTGTACCATCAGCGTCGACTGCTTTGATATCTATGAACTCACCATCTTCAAATCGTTCACTGCTACCACTTACTGTCACGCTTTCCACTCCAGTAACATCGTTGATAACGTCTAGGTGTATTGTCGGTGTAATTGGCATGGAGTAAGCCGTGTTCTGACTACCGGTATTTCCTGATAAGTCTTGGTAGTCACGAACAAGCAACGCCACATTGAGCTCTGACGTGCTTGGTACCACCACATCACCAGTCCAAACACTTGGGTCCGCGGTTGCCACTAATGAAGTGATCGTCGTGCCACCTAACTCCGCCACAGCACCTTGCAATGCTTTATCGAATTCCAGCGTTACCGTCACGCTTTGGCCGATGGCTTGGTGCTCAGGCGTAAACGTCACGTTAGTCAGCGTTGGCAGAGACTGCGCCAGTGTAAAGCTCTGGCTTTCACTCACTTCAATGCCGGCTGAGTTCGTCCCTGTCACAATCACGGTATAAGTGCCGTTGGTTTGGTGACTCATATCAATCGCGTCACTGGTCCAAGTGCCACCGGCTTGTACCGTTGCGCTGCTGCTTTTTAGTACCGTCGCGCTGCCTTGGGCTTTCACTTCAAGACGCAGGGACTGACCGTCAAAGCGTGTCGACGTACCTTCAAATTGTAGCGTGGCGGCATGCGCTTCATCCACATTACCCACTGGCGTAATAGCTAAGGTTGGTGTGATCGGCATGGAGTAAGCCGTGTTCTGACTACCGGTATTCCCTGATAAGTCTTGGTAGTCACGAACAAGCAACCCCACATTGAGCTCCGACGTGCTTGGTACCACCACATCACCAGTCCAAACACTTGGGTCCGCGGTTGCCACTAATGAAGTGATCGTCGTGCCACCTAACTCCGCCACAGCACCTTGCAATGCTTTATCGAATTCCAGCGTTACCGTCACGCTTTGGCCGATGGCTTGGTGCTCAGGCGTAAACGTCACGTTAGTCAGCGTTGGCAGAGACTGCGCCAGTGTAAAGCTCTGGCTTTCACTCACTTCAATGCCCGCTGAGTTCGTCCCCGTCACCATCACAGTATAAGTGCCATTGGTTTGGTGACTCATATCCATTGCGTCACTGACCCAAGTGCCACCAGCTTGTACCGTTGCACTGCTGCTTTTTAGTACCGTCGCGCTGCCTTGGGCTTTCACTTCAAGACGCAGGGACTGACCGTCAAAACGTGTCGACGTGCCTTCGAATTGTAGTGTGGCGGCATGCGTTTCATCCACATTGCCCACTGGCGTAATAGCTAAGGTCGGCGTGATCGGCATGGAGTAAGCCGTGCTCTGACTTCCGGTATTCCCTGAGAAGTCTTGGTAGTCACGAACAAGCAACCCCAATTTGAGCTCCGACGTGCTTGGTACCATCACATCACCAGTCCAAACGCTTGGGTCCGCGGTTGCCACTAATGAAGTGATCGTGGTACCACCTAACTCCGCTGCGGCGGATTGCAGATCTTTATCGAATTCCAGCGTCACCGTCACGCTTTGGCCGATGGCTTGGTGCTCAGGCGTAAACGTCACGTTAGTCAGCGTTGGCAGAGACTGCGCCAGTGTAAAGCTCTGGCTTTCACTCACTTCAATGCCAGCTGAGTTCGTCCCTGTCACAATCACGGTATAAGTGCCATTGGTTTGGTGACTCATATCCATTGCGTCACTGATCCAAGTGCCACCGGCTTGTACCGTTGCACTGCTGCTTTTTAGTACCGTCTCGCTGCCTTGGGCTTTCACTTCAAGACGCAGGGACTGACCGTCAAAACGTGTCGACGTACCTTCGAATTGTAGCGTGGTGGCATGCGTTTCATCCACACTGCCCACTGGCGTAATAGCTAAGGTTGGTGTGATCGGCATGGAGTAAGCCGTGTTCTGGCTACCGGTATTCCCTGAGAAGTCTTGGTAGTCACGAACAAGCAACGCCACATTGATCTCCGACGTGCTTGGTACCACCACATCACCAGTCCAAACACTTGGGTCCGCGGTTGCCACTAATGAGGTGATCGTCGTGCCACCTAACTCCGCCGCGGCGGACTGCAGATCTTTATCGAATTCCAGCGTTACCGTCACGCTTTGGCCGATGGCTTGGTGCTCAGGCGTAAACGTCACGTTAGTCAGCGTTGGCAAAGACTGCGCCAGTGTAAAGCTCTGACTTTCACTCACTTCAATGCCCGCTGAGTTCGTCCCCGTCACCATCACGATGTAAGTGCCATTGGTTTGATGACTCATATCAATCGCGTCACTGGTCCAAGTGCCACCGGCTTGTACCGTTGCGCTGCTGCTTTTCAATACCGTCGCGCCGCCTTGGGCTTTCACTTCAAGACGCAGGGACTGGCCGTCAAAACGTGTCGACGTACCTTCGAATTGTAGCGTGGCGGCATGCGTTTCATCCACACTGCCCACTGGCGTAATAGCTAAGGTTGGCGTGATTGGCAATTCGTGAGCGGTGTTATCCTCACCTATGTTGCCAGTCAAATCTTTAAACTGACTAACAACCAAGTCGACACTTAACAGCGCGGTGCTCGGAACTTGTACATCACCAACCCAGACCTTTTTATCTGCCGTTGCTGACAGAGAACTAATGCGATTGCCGCCAAGCGTAGCGGTCGCCTCTTGGATCTCTTTGTCAAACTCAAGCGATACATTCACGCTTTGACCCGCACTCTGATGCTCGGGGTTAAATGTCACATTGGTTAGTTTTGGTAAGGTTCCTTCAACCGCGATACTTAAGCTGCTTCCTTTTCCAGGAATGGTGTTGGTACTTTGGTAGCTATCGTCCTCTACCTGTATTGTTATGTTTTTATCTTGCTTTTCTGGACTGATGTAATTAACCGTCCACGTAACGTTGTCTGAAGTGGACCACGTATCTTGCTTTAACGTTCCTGTTGCGCCGTTATCACTAGCGACAAGATGGACATCTGAGATATCAAAGTTCGTAACTTCTTCTGTAAAGTTAAACGCAAGCGTAATCTCTTCGCCTCCAAAAAGAGGGGCGCTTGAGGCGGTAGAGATACTTAGCCCGGGAACGGTTGCCGCTTCCACATGCGCGTCAATAGAACTTTCACTCTTGTTATCCACCTTGTCTGTTGCTGCCACCGTGATCGTATGATCGCCTTTCGGTAACAAATAGCTTATGACATAAGGCCCCGCTTCGGTTGTCGGCTCAGTAATCGCTTGAGGAGCCACTGTGCTACCACCACTCACCGCTTTTGACGTGACGAGATTTAAATTTTTATCTGTAATGTATGCACTAATTTCTAGTTGATACTTATCGTTTGTCGGCACCTTAGAGGTTTGATTAGCACTTAAGCCCGAAATACTTGGAGCGTCATAATCAACAATAGACTCGATCACTTGTCCATCATAACTTTTGCCTAGTAATTCAAAGCTTGTATTCTCTCTTCCAACTGAGTCCGTCACCGTCACCTTAAGGGTATATGCCCCTTGGTTATCGACGGCAAAGTTCATCATTCCATTACCACTAGATGAGATAACATCACCTGAGTAACGCAAGGAATCACCGAGGCTTGGAATAAGCTCCACAGAATATTGTGAAGCTTTCACTCTTTCTCCTTCCACCGTAGATACCGTAAACGGCTGGCTCGCCTTGGTTAAAAACAGTTTCCCACCCTGCAAACTCGTAATTCCATCGAAATCAACTGTGACTTTAGGAACACTAATATCAATGACTTTTCTGATATCAGAATACAGTCCGACGCTATCTGTCGCTTTGATATCAACCGTGATTGAACCACGCCCCTCTAGCTGAGATTTTGATAGTTCAAAGTACGTAGATGAACCGTTCCCATCCTCTACTCTTTCTTCTTGATAGCTTGGGTTTAAAACCGAATAGTTTACTTTTGCCAGGCTGCTACCAGTGTCCGTTATGTCGAAACGAAAACGAACGTTATCTGGATTTGTTGGCGATTCAGTTACGATAATCTCATCGCCAACACTTGGAGGTGTGTTGTCAACTTTAATATCAACGGTCGCTTCACCGACTCTCGACCACACATCCGTTGCGATAATCGTTGTCCTGATCGTTTTTCCATCCGCATCGCTAGGAAGTTCACTCGTAAATGTTGAACACTTGTAGGTTGGGTCATCTGCACACACCTCTAATTGTGCAAACTTCTCCGGGTTATCTTTATAGTTGTAGGATTCCGTTCCAAATCTGGCCATCACATTGTCTAGTCTAGAGTTTTCATACAGCTTAATTCTGAATTTGGCGACAAGCTGCTGACCATTAATGGTTGTGTTTCCAACCGGATCAGTAATTTCGACGACTACCGAACCTTTAGGTAATTCAAGCAGTAGATCGTGCTCTGGCGTCAAGTTTCCTGCTAAATCAGATAAGTTCTTGATTTTGTATTCTTGAGTTGTACTCAGGCCATCAATAATATCGGCATAGGGTTCAGAATACGTACACTTGATATTTCCAACACCTTTGGCACAAGTCGTTGGTGTATAAGCTTTGTTGCCAAGATTACGAACCAACTTTGGATATTCATCTGAACTTTCGGTATTCACGCCTGATAAAGCATCATTAAAAGAGAGCTCAAATGTGAGCATCTTCTTCTTCAAAGCTTCATCAAACCAAACATCACTTCCTTTAAAACTGTATGAGTTACCATCCACGACTGTCGGTGCATCAATATCCACCATCGAGAAATTGAACTTGTTGATCGTTTCACGCCCATTTGTACCCAAGGTTTTAGTGATCAAAGTAACAGGTGCTTTGGTCATGTTTTGCCCAACATTGACACTACAACTGTAAGGTTCTTGCGATACGTTGATAACGCCAGAAGTTGGTTGCTCATTAGTTGGTGGCGCATCTAGAGAGTTGTATTCTTCACGAACCCAACACTCTAACGTTTTGGCTTTGACCGCACTCAATGTAGTAAAGGTGACATCAAGAACACCATCAGATAAGTAATTTTGGAAGTCCAGCGGGCTTTCAACTGTTAGAACCACGCCTTCACGCTGTACGCTAAAGGTTTGGTTTACTTTTCCAACCTTTCGGTCTTTTTCATCAAGGTAACGAACTTTGTTATAAACCTTGATATCAAGTTCATAATTACCATCTTTGGCAATTTGTGTAGAAAGCAACGTTGCGGTCCAAGTGCCATCTGCGGTTTCTGAGAACGTAAAGTTAGTCCCGTTTTGCTCACCAGAAAATCTATACGTTGAGTCAATTCGATCAACGCCACTATCATCAACAATATCAAGCGTAAGTACGATATTCCCATCTTGATAGATGGTGTTGTTTGTAATTGGCGTTCCATCCGTGTAACTCATCGCCAGCGTCACCTGCGGGATTGAGTTGTACACTTTGACGGTAAAATCTTGCTCATCACTGGTTAAGGTTGTGTTGCCACGAACATCAGACCCTTTTAAACGAATCTTGTGTGTACCCGTACCTAAATCACCAAGGCTCACTTTGAGATCCTCATTGATTTTTGTACCAGGAGAGCCAGGTAATGGTTCCAGATCGCTAAACGTCCAATACTCTAGGCTTTCTCTATTTACGCCATTAATTGAAACATCACCGTTAGCATTTAGGTCTAGCGCCGTTAGGTCAAAGACATAGTTACCTAAGTAGTAGTCATTCGCATTGAAACCACTTAATCCTAATGTTGGCCCATCACGATCAAGAATAACCTTGTGCGTGTTAGAACTAGACTCAAAACCATATATATCGGTTGCTTTTACATACAATGACGTTGTTTTTTCATCTTCAGAAATGTCTATTTTATCTGTGTCACTCTTGATAAGAGACATGACAAACTCTTTAGATGAATCCGTTGGCACAATTGTCTTAATTGGCGAATCTTTACCACTTTGATACAGCGAGACTTGCTCAAGGTCTGAATCGTCTATTACGGATTTAAATCGCACATTGAACTCACGCCCTATGACATAGTTCTCTTTAGACAATGTGTCTTCAACCCAAGGCGTATTTAGGATGATTTCAGGGCCTTTGTTATCGACTTGGAAGGTAAATTTCCCTGTTGTACTAACATTGGCAGGGTAAGCGTTGTCCGTCGCAGTGACGTAAAATTCATTCCATTCATCGTAATCAAATGCTTTTGAAACCAGTTGGACTTTGACGTCAGGCTGTTCACCAACTAGGTATGGTACGTCACACGCCTCTGTTAGAGGGTCACAGCTTTCTAATGTCAGAGCCTGACCAGATCCGCGGCGCAAATCTATTTTTACGTTATTGCCAGAGCTTAACGTCCCCCAATCAATGACAGGTGTCCATTGGTTATTACCACCTAAACGGCTTTGAACCTGCTCACTTTTTACAATAGGGGCTTCAGAGTCGATACGAATATTGAATCTCGGAGCGGTGCTAGTTAACTCTGAAACGGAGTTACCTAAGTTGTCCTCTGCTGCTGCAACAACTAACCAATCTCCATCACCAGGATAAATCGTAGAGCCTTGATTTGAACAAATCTCGCCCGTACATAGTTTGACTTTAAACGCGTCTTTCGAGTTACTTGCAAAGTTTTCTGGTGTATATGTTACTTTTTCACCGGTTTGCTGGTAGAAAACAAGGCCCCTCGAGGCAAGCTTATCACCAACAATATCCTCAACCTTGAAGGTTAATTCATGAGTATTGTTCGCATTTAAATAAATACCGTTTTCTACAGGTTTACCATCGACATCATTCGGTGGAAGGTAACTGGCCTTAGGGAAGTCGTTATCAATAAACACCGATTCTATAAACGGAGATTTACCATTGTAACCATACGCATTGCCATGTGGGTCCATAGCACTGGTCTCCACGGCAAACTCTATAATATCTTTTAGTTCACTAGACTGGGAGTTAAGGGTGAAGAAGTACTCTTTTCGATAAGCATTGCTGCTGTCTGAGTTTTCTACGATGTTGATGTCCAGTGGTATTTCGATATTTGGCTCATTAGCTTGATACCACATCGTGCTAAACTTCGGACCGTAAGCGTCGGTTCCTACAATACCAGAAGGATCGTCTAGGACAATTTTAGAAACAACCTCGCCAGCGATATAAAGCCTATTACCAACCATCGTCTCTCTACCGCTTTCAATGGTTAATTTTGGCTGCGGCGGCAAGGTATCGATACTGCTACCCTCTGTATCAAAAATGTTCTTACCATTTAAGTCAGGATTAGCCATCGAAATATCATCAGCATAGAGCTGCGCGATATTGGTCTCAATACCGTATTTGCTCGCCATGATTTCATAATAGGATTGCGCCAGATCTTTTCGGTAAGTTTCAGCGCCAAACGTGTAAGAATCGAGCGTAACTTGACTTCCTCCGGCCCCTATACCATTTGCTTTTCCATCGTAGCTAAAATCATCGTAAATAGCAGATGCAAAATCTAATGAGTTATTTCTTGGCATTCTCTCGGCAATACTATCAATTGCTTCAACAAGGAATCGGTGTAGATAGTCATTTGATGGCTTGTCTGGAATCGCTTTAGTCGTAAGCATTTCATTGGTTGCATAAGACACAACCGTTGGATCAAACCCAAAGAATGAGTTGTTATTCGTACCTGATAACGCGTAGCGCACCTCATCAAGAATTTGAATCGCACGTTCTGAAGTTTTCTCTCCCGCTGTCACTTGATCCCACTGGAAATCAAACAAACCAGTCTGATATGTCGATAGTTCAGTAATATAGTAAGTTTGAGAACCGTTGAGCTTAAAATACACACCAATATTGGCCTTGTTTAAGTCAACCGTTACTTTCTTGGTCCCTGGATCTCTTTTCCATTGGTAATAGTATGGCTCACTACCTTCGATACCAATTAAACGAACACGCATGAAATCATAATTCACTACGTCAGTTGTGGTTTCACAGCTCGCTACGTCAAGAGCCATAGACTGGTCACTTTCCAGTTGCTGGATAGTGGTACAACTTGCAAGTGAAGTGAATTCACCACTTGGGCTCAACCCTTCAAGTTGAGCTCGCGCACCAATAAATGGTGTCACCACTTTTATGGTTGGTAGGTCAAAGCTACTTCTAAAATATACTTCTCTTGGAGTGCTTTCGTTATCAGACTCATCGACGGTTTGAATGACTAACTTTTGACTACTGTTTTCTGATACCGATTTAAAGCTGTCACCCAAAATATCTCTTACAAAAGGAATGTAATAGATGACATCCTCTACTCGCCCATTGCTATCTAACAGCGTTTCGTGCGGAATTTTTGCGATGTAATCGTCATCTGATGCGGTTGTGTCAATAACTTGCTGAAGTGAGTAGTTGTTATCGTTGTTTTGGCTTACGTAGTACTTGACGACGAGCTTTAGCTTATTAGCGTTGGAGCCTAAAACCGTATCGGTATTTACGTCTGATACTTTCACACGAACATAAGGGATTTTATTCTCTTTCAATAAATTAGCGTTGAAGTTACTAAAATCTATCCCTTTTAATGAGCTCTGAATCCCTAAACTTGCGTACGCATAGTCAATCTTCAGGAAATCGCGGCTTGCTTGAACATTGTCTGGGGTGTACGTATCTTGAGAGTAGATACCATCGTAAGTGGTTCGTTCACCATCTAAACCCACATTTACGTACGTCATTGACGTACCTTCAGGATAGGTTATCGTCTGTGCTGGCGCTTGATCGTCACGACTTACTGCATGCTGCGCAGAGCCCGTATTGCCTTTGCTATCCTTCGCTCGAACCTCAAAGACCGTCGTAGATAGGAATTCATCAGTTGGGTAAGCCTTACTAAACTCACAAGCATTTCCAGACTCTACAGTGGCAGGAGAACATGTGACGCCCTCATGTAAGCCATCTTTAAATGAAATACTGACAGAACTAATCTCTTGCGAGCTTTCTTTTACAACCCCTTTCAGAACGTATTCTTTAAGTTGGTTATTAATTGCACTCGCCGATGTAATATCGATAACAGGCGCATCGTTATCCCATTCAAAGTTGATATGAAGACCCGAATGGCTGCCTGGAATTAACTCATTACCCAGTACATCCGCTGTATATAAGACTAACCGTGCTGCTGTTACGTTTGAGAGCCCTGTGGCAGGGTTCATATCTACACTATCGATCTCTTTAGTATTAATGTTAACTTTAACGTTGGTCTCTCGAAGGCCAACTTCAAAATCATCAAATTCAACCGAACAGAATGTGCTTCCAAAATCTTGTATGTCGTTACATTGAAATTCACCAGACCAAGAGCCATTAATCTGATACTGAATAAAGGCGGATACGTCTTCTACACCGATATCATCAACAATTTTTAGGTCAACTTTATCGGTGCCTGCAAGTACATCACGGTCAATGCGTGTCACGATAGGCGCTGTGGTATCAATCTCCGTCCCATCTCGCGGTGGAATGATGCCATCTGTACTGCCATATGTACCTAAGTCATTAAGCTTCTTACTAAAGTCGACATAGTCGGCAGCATCAGTACCAGAAATATTGATACTTGGGTCGTTTACCACGATCAAAACGTGCTGAGATAAGTCACGTGTGTAAACGTCGCTGTTTATCTTTTTCTGTCCAAAGCTGAGGGGAGTCACTGCTCCTGAAGTCTTGCTCACTTCAAGACCATCAAGAACACCATCTGCAATAACATCCCGATATTGGATGTCAGCGAAGTGCATCGAAGTGTAGACGTTATCGCTGTTGCCGTATTTTTTTATAAGATCGTAAGAGTAAGACGAGTATGCTGTTAATAAAGCACCGTATTGATGCCCAGCACTAGCAAAACTGCTTTGCCCACCTTTGGTAATATCAATAGGTTTGGTCTCATTTACGTCAAAACCATACATGCTATTGATACTACCCAAAGCGGTTGAAAAGGCACTTTCATCTGTGGCCCCCTGAGAAATTTTGTACTTTGCCAAGCCTGCTGCCAAGTTCGACAGCGGAGTAAGCATTAACTTTTGCTCACTCCCCTCTTTAAAGTTCACAACACCTTCAAATTTAAGTGTCTTCGCATTGCTCACAGATACCGTTTCATTTGTAAACGGATCGGTATAACTCCCCTCTTTTGCAACAACAAAAAGAGGCATTGACGACGATTCAAACTCTAGCAGATAGTTTCCGAAGGCATCAGACGTCGTGTTAGCCAACTTCCGACCTAAGTTTCCATTTTTGAACTCGAAAACCTCAATCTTGGCGCCATTGACTGGGGCGTCAAACACCATACCGGAAATGCTTCCTTTGCTTCTAGCTGGAGGTGTGTTGTCTCCTCCATCACCACCACCACATGCACTCAATAAAAGAGATGTAAGCGTAAGACCTAATGTTAATTTCAGCGTATTTTTAGCGAACATAGTAATTTGGCAAAATATATTTTCCCGAGATTATATTATTGAAAAATATTTTCTCAACGTGACATTAACACCAACAAAATAGGCATAAACACCAAGCCAACCGTCACTTTGACTGAATTATTAAAATTATTTTTACATCCTATAATTATTAACTTAGTTAAAACAGAGGAATTACTCATGCTTTAATGCTAGTTTTTATTTAAAATATTATACTCTACGCACAACTGTCAGTATTGATAAACCAACAAAACTAATGACTATTTTAATAATAAAAAGAAGTGTGCAAGCTCCTACCGTAGCCCTTATCACTACTGCGTTAATCATATTGATTAGCGTATCGCTTTCTCACTACTTCCTCACTCCTGTGGATAGGCTACCTACCATCAAGCCTTTAGAATTCGAAAGTGAGAATGTGCAGCCATCAATTAAAAAGAAGACTCGTAGGCAAAAAATCACTACCGGTGTTGTTGAATACTCTTTTGTCGCTTCATTATTAAAATCAGGAGTGAGTCAAAAAGAGATCAACTTGCTATTAGCACTTATCAAAAGCAAGTTTAATATTATTGACTCTATTAAAAGAGGTGATAACTTTATCTTAAGAACTAAATTAAATAGTAAAAATGAAACTTACATTAGTTCTTTTTACTATTTAGGCAGTAAAACTGATTTATTTATTATCAATGATGGTCACGGTAACGTATTTGATGAGCATGGTGTGTCGATAAATAATCAGTTCATGTTTTCTTCACCCTTTGATAAAAACTACAGAGTGAGCTCTGACTATGACTTAAAGCGAACACATCCAGTGACCAATATAACGACTCCGCACTTAGGCACTGATTATGCCACACCTGTAGGTACACCGATTCGTAGTATTGCTGATGGCATCGTTTTAAAGTCCCGCTACAACCGTTTTGCAGGCAACTACATTAATATCCGCCACACAAATGGCTCTGTATCACGCTACCTACACTTATCTCAGCGCAACGTCCATGTTGGAGAGAAGATCAGCCGAGGACAAGTGATAGGGAAAACGGGTAACACAGGAAGAACAACAGGGCCGCATTTACATCTTGAACTGCACATCAATGGTGTTCCGGTTGATTACGAGCGATACATTCAAAGGCACCCAAACACTGACGTAAATATAGAAATGCTGATTGCAGCGAGAAAAGAAAAAGCAGAGTTAACAGCGGAATGGCAACGGTATGAGCAGTCAAATAGGTAACAACAGCCACTTCGATTCGCTCTTTCTTCATTTATCTGAAGCGAGTCCTCGCAACCCTCTGAACGCTTCGTAGTCTGTCGCCACTAACCAATTTCAGGATCAAAAAGAGCCGCTACATGCGGCTCTTAATGATTCTAATCTTTATTTACATACCCATGAATTGATACTTTGTGACATCACGTTTCAAACTCAGAAATTCAACCATAAACGTTATTACATAAAAGAAACTCATAACTAGTATTACTAAGTAGTC
The DNA here is from genome assembly GCF_033340555.1 of Vibrio sp. 1069. Lineage (NCBI taxonomy): Bacteria > Pseudomonadati > Pseudomonadota > Gammaproteobacteria > Vibrionales > Vibrionaceae > Vibrio > Vibrio sp. 1069. The sequence goes on along the minus strand of NZ_JAWOWP010000002.1, from coordinate 7,639 downwards.
ATAGAAAAAATCAATTGGTAACTACGAGACAATAAAAATGAAACGGCTTACTAGTATACTAGTAGTCGAACACATCTAGTAGATCGAGATCGAATTCGACACCACGCAGGTCATGCTCATTACACAAGTTCTTTAGCTTGTCATCGCAATAAAGCAACGCACATCCTTCCATCAACGACTTGAAAACGTACTTATCTGCAACGCTCAACTCGATGAACTTAAGCGACTTCAAGCCAACCGGATGCTCATCAATATACTCGTGTTTCGTATTTTCCTGGTCTTCTTCTCCAAAACTCATGACATTGAAAACCTGAAACTTCTCACCATCAATCACTATAGGTAAAAACTCACCATCTGTTTCAATGTATGGTTTAAGCACTTCAGCCGCTCGCAGCGTCAGCACTAAACACGTTCCCCAAACAGATATGTCAGGTTTTTTTACCGATGTCTTGTAGTGAGCCGTAAATTGAACACTCTCTTCTACCCAAACATCAGACAAGCCCTCTGCTCTTACTGGCTCATTGAAAAGCCTATTCAACAGGTCATCATCGCCCGCATCTATGGCCCTCTGATACGGATCATGCTCAAGAACTTTAAAGTAACGATTGAGGTTTCTTACCTGGTATATACTCATTAAGCTGGTTTCCAAACTGGTTCTTTCTTCACAAGAATTTGAAGATAATGACAAATATTATCTTCATGACACTTAATTCTAGTCCCAAAAACGCGTTTACAGTTTCAAATTTCGACTAATATTCCAACCTATCTCTAAAAACCGTTGCATGTATACACGAATACATCGCCGCTAAGAAAACTGAGACAAAAAGAGCGCTACTTACGGCTCATAATGATTCAAACCTCCTATCGAAACAACCATAAAGTGATATCTACGATTTCTTTCACTTCAATAGCTTACTCAAAAAGCAACCATTTGTTGATATCACTTAAAGGAACCATAAGTTGATATTTTTGTGAACCCGACAGTTTACTAAAAAACCATAGGTAAGAAAGTTACCTTCAGTATTACTGTACAACCACTTCATGTAAAGATTTCTCTGAGGGAAAAGGAATATAGCTAACCCAGCCGTATTGATATTTAGCTTCACTTGCTTCTGCACCGACCAATAGGTTTCTCAGTATTTATCCGTTGGACGTCAGACGCAAAGCTGGAGGCCAATCTAACTATCAGCCAGCATGCGAACAATTACTTGAGACTCAGGATCTTTAATAATATGCGCTTGGGATAACGCCAGTTCTTTAAGTACATTCAACCCGACCTCGACTAAATATTGGTAAGAGATACCAACCATGATATACATACGACGTTTGTTGCTATGACTAAAATTACAAACAGTTGAGCTCCAAATAACACTGTACTAACTAGAAATGTAAAGGCCATCTGCCGTCTAAAACACGGGAGTGAATAAACCAATATCAACCAAGCTACCTGAGCAGCTTCCGAATTCAACAAACCCACCTTTTTTGTTCGGCTTCAGAAATAAAATCATGGTACCTGCGGCAGTGTTGCTCAGGGTGCCTTTCAGAGCCAAACCAATCGCTAAACCCGCTGCCCCCACTAAAGCTACCAAACTGGCAACATCTACAAGTGCGACTAAACAAACCGCATAAGAAGCCACTTGAGACAGCGAGCGATAATTTCATCTCCACCACTGACTTTGTCTGTCTTTTTAAATATCCCGAGGTTGACGAGCTTGGATACCACATAAGCCAAGATAAAATTGTCAAGAGCGTATTTTGCAAGATCAGCACAACGAGTGCCTAATGCGTATCATAAAAAACCGTAATGTGTTCCATAGTTACTGCGTGACTCAATAAGTTCACTGTTCAATATTTATGTATTAAAGCGCTCCATAGATTAGATAACTGTTGTATCCCAAATAACACACCAACAGAACAACGCCCTCACTGAGAGAAATTGTCTGTGATTTGCCAAAACGAGCAGCGGTCAACAACAGTAATCCCGTGACAAAAAGCATCGATGTCCAGTCACGCCAGAAGACTTCAGCACCAATATTGGCAATAGGTGTAATGGTGCCCGCAATACCGATGACTGCTAAGGAGTTAAACATATTTGAGCCTACCACATTACCCACAGCTATATCATGCTCGCCTTTACGAGCCGCCACTATAGATGCCGCTAATTAGGGTAACGACGTTCCTAAGGTCACAATAGTTAGGCCAATCAATAAATCGCTGACACCGAGTTGTTGTGGGATTTCCACAGCTCCCCACACCAAAATGCGCGAGCTGATAATCAGTAACACTAACCCTGTAAACAGCCAGAAAATGGAAGACTTCTGTGACATACGTTGGCTAGACAGTTCGTAGCCCATCTATTGCTCTAAGTAGTCTCCCTTTGAGCGTAGTGCGCTCCAGATTGACCAACCAATCAAAAGCATGAATCCACCAATCAAAGTCCAGGCTTCTAACGTGCTGATATGGTGATTCCATAGCATTGCACCAACGCCAAGCGTAATGACTAAAAGTATGGAAAAAGTCCCTTACGAGAGTATTCAGTATCAATGGATCAGAACAAATCCATTGCACCGTAAACACTAAACTCAATTTTAACTGGTAATGCCACGTGTTTCGAATCAATATTAAATACTTTGTTAAATAGCTAGGCGAAACCTATAAGCCTATATCTCGATTCATTTTCTCTCCTCGGTTAAATTTATTTGATTCTGTTTTAGCTAACTCTTCATATTCTTCACATCGGTAGTCCAGACGAGTGCTTTTAGAACCAAGCGGGTCTTTGTTGCGTAATTCGGTCAGAGCACCAAACTGCCTGAAGTTGAGCAATTCTTATACAGCACACTGAGTTTCAGGCATACCAAACCCTGTAAGTTTGTTCAACTCTTTAATCATGGCGTAAGTTTCATCAACCTGAGCATTGTAGTTTCTCTGGCTTAACCGCTCAACTAACAACTTCTTCACTCGATACATTGCTGTCTCTGATAGTGAGCGTTTATGGTAGCCGTATCGTTTTTTTCCACTTACACTTGGATACGTATGACATCGTGACAATCCCCTGTGTCATAAGCGCCATCACCTAATATCGCTATGATTTTACGACTTGTTTGCTTGAGCAAGTAAGGGAGGACTTCTGCATAGGTAACATTAGATAAAATCAGTTCTGCCGCAACGATTTCGTAAGTGCTGGTATCGATAGCTCAATGCCATTTTCTCCAGACTCTACACTTCCCGCCAGTCCATGCTTCTTGACCTTCCGTTTACCTTCACCATAGACCTTGAGACCTGCCGCATCGAGGGCTAGATGATATATTACACATCTAGTCTTTGGTTTAAATAAAACCTCGACTTGCTTAGCTCTTCGACTGATACAACTGTAATGTGGACAGGCTATAGGGACGTTAGCCAATGAAAAAAACAGAATCGATAAACCCTTGCAATGTTCTCAACGGTATTGAGAAAACTCGTTTCACTATAAGCACAGTGATAATGGCTAAACCTCTGAACTGACAAGGTTTACCACGTTTACCTTGCTTATTCTACTTCCACTTGCGAATGGCTTCTTCATCAATCCAGAAAGTGAGAGAACCACGGTTGATTAGAGATGTCATCCATGGCCAAACTGGTTTCAAGATCGTACTACTCTGAGGTAGTGCTCGATAGTCCAAATTGGAGCCAGTTTACCGACTTAGTCGACCAAATATATAGTAAATTTAACGAAGAAAGTGCTAACTAAAAGATAGCTATTCATTCTTGTTTTGCAATAAAGCAATGGGATGAAGCAAGGCATCCTTAGTACTGACATCCAACACTTTTACTTTTCGAAAACGTTCCGGTTCTTTGATCGCGACATCATGAGCAAAGATCACAAACTTCGCTTTCTTGATGTCTTTCTCGGTAATTCGGTTGATGACGCCATTCGCCCCTTGGGTTTCGACTTTAATCTTAATGCCGAGTGCACAAGCTGCTTTTTCCAATGACTTCGCCGCTAAGAACGTATGTGCCACACCTGATGGACAAGATGTAACCGCCAAAACATCCGCCTCACCTTCGCCTTGAACAGAACCATATACTTGAGAATGACCTTTGTAGCTCTCATCTTCTGTGACGGTTTTCTTTAGTGCAATCACGATCAACGCGGTGGTAACAGAACCAGCAATCGTGCCGATGATGTAACCAATTTTTCCATCCACAACAGGGAGAACAATCCAACCGCCCCACGGTGCATGGTTCATTACGTGGAACATAAAGCCAATCACGTTACCGACAATGCCACCCGCCACAATAGCGGGTAACACTCGTGCAGGGTCGCCAGCGGCAAAAGGAATCGCACCTTCGCTGATGCCGATCATCCCCATAATACCTGCGGCTTTCCCCGCTTCGCGTTCATCTCGCTTAAATTTACTCGGCGCCAAAAACGTGGCTAGTGCCATACCCAATGGCGGCGTACAAATCGCAATACCGACCCCGCCCATCAACCATGGTTGCGTGTTCACTTGGGTTTGAGCAAACAACGTCGCCACTTTGTTAATTGGGCCGCCCATATCAAACGCGGTCATGGCCCCAAGCACAGTTCCGAGCATCACTTTGCCTGAGCCCGCCATGCCCGTCAGCACCTCGTTCATGGTGGTCATTGCGCTGGCAATCGGAGCGCCTATCACCCACATCACCGCGCCGCAAGTAACAAACGTCCCCACTAGCGGATAAATAAAAATCGAGCCAAGCGAACTCATGCTGTCTGGTAGCTGAATTTTCTTTAATAGCCAAACGACAAAGCCAGCAAAAAAGCCGACCACAATTGCACCTAAAAAACCCGTATTGTAATGACTGACCGCAATCCAAGATCCAATCATACCCGGCGCAAGGCCCGGCTTGTCGGCAATGGAATAAGCAATGTAACCGCCAAGAACGGCAGTAAACAATGTCAGGCCAGCAATCCCCATTTGAGCAATATCGGCCAAAATGCCCTCTTGTGGTACACCACCGTGACCAGAGATCATCACCGACAACGACAACAACACACCGCCCGCAACGATAAACGGGATCATGTGGGATGTGCCAAACAGCAAGTGCTCTTTAATGCGACCAAGTTTTTGCGCCCAAGGGCTCAGGGGTTCTGATGCAAATTCTAAAGAAGTTGGGAGAAATTCATTGGATTGGGTTTGAATATCAGTCAGCATCTCAAGCGCTTCTTCTCGCGATTGAGCCTGTTTGAGCTTTTCAACAAAGCCGTCTTCGATAATTTTGGTGGAAATTTGTGCCAATACTTCAATGTGATGATGATCATCACCATCTGGAGACGCCAGCATGAAAAACACATCGGACAGCTCGCCATCTTCGGCGCCATAATCAATCCCATTACGGCTGATCCCGACCGCGACAGCCGGTTTCGCTACAGCATCACTTTTGGCATGAGGGATCGCAATACCATCATCAAATCCTGTGTTACCGATCTCTTCTCGTTTCCAGATATCTGCCAAGAACTGGCTTTGACTATTGAGTTTGCCGGCGGCCTCTAGCATCTCGACCAGCTCTTTGAGCGCTTCATCTTTGGTTTGAGCTTTTAGATCTAAACATATCGTTTCCAGCTCAATTAGGTTTGTGATGTCCATTGTTTTACCTTCCAATATTCACGCTCGAATATATACCCAAGTGAGTTTGAGATACAGGATCCCCTGGCTCGTATGCGTTCCTACTCATTTTATTTGGGCATAGATTAACCAGTGCCTACCCTTTGATATATAGGACTAAAAGTGCATTAACTGGATTAATGTAACATGAGATTCAAACTGTGATAGAGCTCTTGCGTTAATCCAGCTCAAATCAATTAAATCTGCGGTGGCTGTGCTAATATCCACAAAAAATAAAATGGATAGAACATGAAAATCGTAGCGGTGACAGCATGCCCTACAGGCATCGCTCATACTTATATGGCGGCAGATGCACTAATGAAAGCTGCGCTAAAACATAACGTGCAAATTAAAGTAGAAACGCAAGGTGCGATGGGGATAGAAAATCAGCTCACTCCTCACGATATCGCTCAAGCGGATCGGGTTTTGATTGTGTCGGATATTGAGATAGAACAACCTGGCCGATTCGAAGGGACGCGCAAAATTCAAATCCCCATTGAAGAGGTTTTGCTAAACGTCGACAAAGTATTCCTCGTCCACTGCCGCGACTAAATTTGCAGATGAACGAATACCAAATCACCTTTTTCGTCGATAATGCAAATGCCAGTGCGCACCTTGCTCAGCCACTCAATCGAGTGGCAAAGAAGTTCAAAAGTACCTTACATATCATTAATGTAACGCAAAATCGTGTTGCGGAACTCACCAAGTCCGTGGCGATTTTGCAAGCAGGTCTACAACAAGGTGATTTGTGTCAAATCACAGCGATTGGCATTGACGCAGAGCTGGCCTGCTTCGTCATCAAAGACATGATTGCTGAACACTTTACGGTGGTGGGATCTCATATCAACTATGAGTTTTCTAGCCAACTGGCCGAGCGTTTACCGCAAATTTGCCCACCTTGTGAAATCAAATGGCACTACGCCAAAGCACATACCGAGCTCACCAAGTTTGAATGTCTTAAAGGATTAGCTCAACTGATCCACCCTATTCATCCTGACGAACTGATCCTTGCTTTTATTAAACGTGAAGAACGTTCATCAACTTGCGTGACTCCGGGGATCGCTCTACCGCATGTGATGTTTTCAGGTGTTGACCATATTTCCATTGCCGTTATTGCAAATGACAAGTCGATGGATTGGGCTTCAAAGATGGGTGATGTTCATCTGGCTATAGCACTGGTGATGCCAGAAAAGCCGACCCGAGAACAGATCATTGCGGCCACTAATCTCACACGAAATCTGCTTACCGATCAAATGGCGGAACGCCTACTACTAACAAAAAGCAGCGTCGACTTACAAGCGCTGCTGATGTACGCCATGTCGAGGCTGCTCGCCTAAACTTTTCTATGATTTACGCACTCTGACTGAAGGCTTAAATCGAACCACGATATTCCGTCGGCGTTCTGCCTGTGCGGTTCTTAAATACTCGGCAGAAATAGTTCACGTCTTTAAATCCACAGCGCACTGACACGTCATTGAGTTTGAAGTTGTATTTCTTGAGCATAAACTTCGCACGATCCACGCGTACCCAAGTAATGTAGTCTGCCAAGGTCATGTGCCCCTGCTGACGGAACAAGCGCGACAAATGGTTCGAGGAAATACTGAATCTCGACGCAATGCTGTCACGCGTGATTGGGCGATGGAAGTTCTCTTGAATGTAGATACAAATCCCTTGATAGAGATCTTGCACACGGCTATGTGACTGCTGCTCGACTGGTGCATCCAACATCGTCTTCGCGTATTGCAGTAATGCTTGCAGTAAAAGCTCATCCATTGGTTTTTTAGTATTCTCACGAGCCAGTGAGCTCAACGCTTCTAAGATGTTATCTATCGCAAATCCTGAGCGTGTTTGGATGCTATGCTTTTGAATATCGTAAAAGTTTGCCTCACCTTTGCGTTTGCTCACCAAACTTAACCCAAGTTGTCGACGCCCAAACAAGGCTTTGTTGCGTAATTCGATGGAACTAAATCAGGAAGTTACGATCTGATCGGTTACATCAGTTAATCATCGTAGCC